>CAWILA010000001.1:0-285902 GCA_963836895.1 uncultured cyanobacterium
AGATGTCTCAAATTCAGAGCCCCTCTCCACCCCAAGAGAACCCAGGAGGGAAAGGGGTGGACCGAGCCTACTTCGTGTTCTTTTGAGTCCGCTCTACAGCCTTGAGCATGTGATAGGTAATCAGCAGCTGCGTCAATGCCAAAGGATAGCTTTGCAGCGTCTCCCCCGTCGTACCCACAACTTTACCCACATCCTTATTGCCTTCCAGGCTACAGAACTGGCCTAAGTAAGGTACTTCACTACACAAGATTCGCTCTAGCTGCTGCACCTGCGCTTCATTAGCATGGCCATCTACAGAGAGCACATCCACAGGCTTACCCATGTCGCGGTCTAAAAGCAGACGAATGGCATTGCCCAGGTCGTTGCCTTTGTCGTCTAGAAGATGAGTAAAATCAGGGTGAGGCAGCGTAGGGCGTAATACTAGCTTCACATCTAGCAAAAGATCGTTGCCCTCATCGCCTTCATCCGAAGGTGGAATAAAGGAGACAATTACGTCAGACCATTGGCGCTGAGGGCGAATAAACGCTTCAGAGTCGGGCTCACGCTTGCGCAGAGCTTCTAGCACCTGCTCGTCGGTATAGCCTCGCTTGCGAGTGTCACGCTTGATCTTCCATTTAGCCCGCAGCTCTTCAGGCGGTGCCAAATATACTTTCACGTCGTAGGCATCACGAGCGGCCTTGGTGGAATAGCCTAATAGACCTTCTACAATCACAAACTTCTTAGGTTCGATGTACTCAGGCGCATCAAATTCGCCAGAAGTGTGGTTATAAATCGGCTTCAGAATCGCTCGACCGTTGCGCAGATCTTGCAGATGCTGCTCAATGATATCAAGGTAGTTACAGTCGGGGTGGAGGGCGGAGATGCCCATTTCGGCGCGCTGTTTGCGGTCGTAGCGGTGATAGTCGTCGGTGCAAATGGCTACAACGTTCTCCTCACCTAGCACCTGTGCGATGCCACGGGTTAGGGTAGTTTTACCTGCGGCGCTATCGCCCACAATGCCGACGATGATAGGGCGCTCAGCCATATTTCCTCCTAGTGTTTGTCTGCGAAAAACTTTTGCTTTTCTTAATACCCTTCTAATTCTAAAGATCAACGGTCATTGACTCAAGCGAAGCAAGTAGCCTTAGCTCTCTCGGAACCGCGCCTTCGCATCCTCAAAGGCATCCGCCATCACCCGCTGAATTCTTTCTGGATCCGGCTTCTTCCCACCCATCAGGTCACCAAAGTAGGCGCAGGCTCCCTCCCCTAGCGCCCACGTGTAGCCCGCTGCCCAAGACGCCGCAATCACACTGCCAAACCCTGGGATAAATTTCACCAGCTCACGGCCAATCGCCTGCGCGAAAAAGCCACCTGCGATCGCACTTGCCACCCCACCGGCCTGCGACCGGCTCAGCTTCTGCCCATACAGCTGACCTAGCAGTCCCACCATCGAAATTTGCAGTGCCGTCAGCACAGGCATCGTAGTAAAGGGCAAAGGCACCGCCGCAAGTGTTGCGGCAATTACCGCAAAGGCAGAGATATAGCGCCGCCCCACATCACGATACAGGCTTCCTAGCTGGGCGCTCGTCGCCTCTTGGTCATCAATCAGCTGGTAAATAGCCTTTGCCTCTGCTGTCGGCAGCAGCTCCGCCAGCGCATCTCGCAGCGCATCTTGACCGTAAAACACCGGACTGTAGCCATCTTCCTCTAACGTAAAGTCCAGCAACACCGACCGATCAAAACAGCCTTCGAAAGACGAGCGCAGCGCATCAAGGGCTCGCTGTAGCTCGTCGATTGCGGGTGGATAAGGCGGATGGTCTTCCTGCTCAGCCGGATAGAGCTCATGCAGGCAAGTCACTGCCAGCAGGCACGGTACGTTTGGATGCTTTTTGCGCAGCTGCTCAGCAATCTGACGCAGGTTGTCTACCGCAAAATCTGTAACCTTCACCGTCAAAATCAGAATTCGAGCGCAGCGGCTTTGTGAGGCAAGCTCCTGAGAAAGCTCCTGAACAATGCCATCCGTCTGCTGGGTAATATCGCCTAGACCGACCGTATCGGTGAAGATTAACAGCGGCAAATCTTCTGACGGGTAGGCATAGCGAGCCGTATTTTGCGTATGAGGCTTAAAGCCCTGTCCTACAATCTCATCCGATACGCCTGTCAACCCACGTACGATCGAACTTTTTCCGGCCTGAGGCTTGCCGATGAGCAATGCTTCAGTCGTGGGAAGCTCAGCGCGGACTCGAGCCAAAATCTCAGCTACCTGCGCATCGCCCACACTAAAGGTTTCCAGCACATTTTGAGTCAGCTTATTTTGAGCGCTAGCGTAGGCTTTTTGCAGCGCTTTTGCATCTGTCGGTAACCACTGAGTCAGCCCAGATCGACCTAGCCGGGCGATCGCCTGCTGCCAAAGCTCGATTGCACCTTCGACCACGTTGCCAATAGCATCTTCCGTTCCTGCTGGCAGCTTGTCCTGCCAGGGCAAACGTCGATTGGTAAAGCGGCCAGACGACTTCATTGGCTCTGCTTCGTCTGGCTTGCTCTTTTCTCTACTTTCTTTGCCCTCTTCTCCGACTGTGTTTTCGGCAGCAGTGTCGGCAGCAGCAAGCTCTGTACCAGAAGGGTCTTTATCAGAGATGTCTTTACCAGCAGCTGAAGAATCATCCATAGTTTTGGGCCTAGCTAGCGACTCGTCTCTTATCAAACATTCTTATTCTATTAGATCATCTACTCCACGCCGCCCGGTTGATATTCAGCGGAAGGCTCAAAGTGCAAAATCTGCTCCCGTGCGATCGCAAGCAAACGCCGAACTCGGCAGTTATCGATACTTATGCCAATCAAAGCCAAAGCCATCAACCAGCCCAAAAGGCTCGTTCGCTGAAAGAACGCATCTTTGGCCAGCGTAGAACGTTCCCAAAAATGGCTTGACTTGGCTACGGATTCAAGCAGCGGTCTTTCCTCCGGAAATGTAGGCTCAATAGGCTCAATACCGGACATGGGGTGAACGGTATCTGTCCACCCTTCTGCACCAGTACTCAAAGATTCTGACTGCCATTCTAAGCGCTGTAGGTAGCTCATCGTAGCAGTATTCCTTAATCGCGAAATTTCCGACTGCAGCTGAGGATTACGCTTCAGTATCTCCGATAGTTCCTGAGATTCTTCATCATTCAAGTTTTCTAACACATAGCCCGCTATCAGCTCGTTCCATCGTTCCATAGCATTATTCCATGTATTGCTCGCGTACCGGTCAGAACGCATCTACGAACAGTGAGAGACCAACAAAACTAATTATGTCGTCTGAGTCTCACTAGCGCAACTCTAGCAGTATTATCCTATCTATTTCTCCTTTACCATAGATAGTTCTGTAGGATTCGAGATACGGTCTCTCCGTATACGTACAGACAGTTGAACAAGCTCACTGAATCTGATATTCACAGAAGCTTTAACTACTCGTTGCAGAGCAATATTTTCTGTTCTCGAAGTCGTCTAAAGAACAAAAATAAATATTTGGCTAGGCTGTAGAACTCCTATCACAAGAGAGATACAGACATGTCAGCGTCAAAAAACTCCATATCATACTTATACGTACATCTATTTAAGTATCTGCGGAGAAGCCTGCTGATTTATTCACTTTATTGCCCATTTTTCATTGTCTAGTGATAGTTGTTTCCAGCAGAAAGGCAAGCTGAACACAGTTGAAGCAAAGCCATAACAAACTGTTCAAAAGCAAACTGTTGAAAGACAAGGTGCTTCGGCTTTGCACCAACAAAAAGAGATTTACAAAAGATCCATATCGTCTTGCGAATTTCTAGTTTTGCCTATTTTCTTTTCTAACAACTTTAACTGGAGAAATTTCACTATGGCTTCCTTCTTGAATGTTCGCAGTATCGCGACTACTCTTGCCTGCGCTTCTGTTGCGATAGCTGGCATCGTTAGTCCCGCATTCGCACAAGATAGAACCATTTGGCTCAACGATAATGCTGAAACAACCGTCACTGGCTATTTTCTAGAAGGAGAAGATATCTATGCTAGCTGTGACGAAGACTGCTCAGACCTGGATCTGTTCTTGTACACCGAGATAGGCGTTTTGGTCGATTCTGACGACGCTGTCGACCCTTTTCCCATCGTCACCGCGCCTTACGATGGCACCTTCTCGGTGCAAGTCACTATGCCTGCTTGCAATCATACCGCCGGGTGCAGCGTCTCAGTCAGCTCCGACCACGGCTTCTAAAAGAAGCGATCGCTTCTTTCGGTAGCCAAACTAATTTTCAAACGTTCGCGTGAACACAAAGAGGAGATGATTCAAATGTGAGTCATCTCCTTTTTTCTATGCGGATTTTTCGGCGCAGCTTCTAACGCTATCTAAAACAGCACACCGCATCACTTGAAGGGCTACAGCGGTCAAAGGATGTGAGAAAATACTCAAGCGCACCAGCTGATCGTATTTGCCATTCCATACTGTATCGTCTAGACCGCATTCTTAAACGCCTTGCTCATGGTTTCTACCGCTTCACCACGTACACTTCCCTCCCTCCCACTCATGGGCTGCGGAACTTGGGCCTGGGGCAATCGTCTCCTGTGGGACTACACCGAAAGTATGGACGCCGATCTTAATGTGGTCTTCAACCATTGCGTTAGCCATGGCGTCACCCTATTCGACACAGGCGACTCCTACGGTACCGGTAGGCTCAGCGGTCAGAGCGAAAAGCTGCTTGGCCAGTTCAAAGCTGCTTACACTGGACCAAACCAGGAAGATATCTGCCTTGCAACTAAGCTAGCCCCCTATCCCTGGCGGCTTACACGCCAGTCAATGGTCACCGCAGGCGAGGCCTCTGCGCAGCGGCTAGGTCATCTAAACTTAGTGCAAATGCACTGGTCTACTGCCAACTACCTGCCGCTTCAAGAAGGTCCTTTACTCGACGGCTTAGCAGCCCTTTGTCAGCAGGGGACTGCCGATGGCGTAGGCCTCTCAAACTACGGGCCAAAGCGCCTACGCTGGGCACATCAGCGGCTGAGCAACCAGGGCATCAAGATTCACACCTTGCAGGTACAGTACTCTTTACTCTCTACCTATCCGGTTACACAGCTTGGGCTCAAAGACGTTTGCGACGAGCTAGATATTCGGCTCATTGCCTACAGCCCTCTAGCGCTTGGACTACTCACTGGCAAATACGCTCAAAAGTCTGATCTGCCTCGGGGTCTGAGAAAATTTGCTCTCGGCAGCATACTGTCTGGCGTTCAACCGCTGCTTGAGTGTTTACGGGCGATCGCAGCCGAAAAGAACAAGACCATGGCACAAGTCGCTATCAACTGGTGCATTTGTAAAGGAGCGCTGCCTATTCCTGGAGCTAAAAATTTATCTCAAGCGCAGCAGAATACAGGAGCCCTTGGTTGGCACCTGAGCGAAGCTGAAGTGGCTGAACTCGATAGGTCCTCAGCATCATGCAGCAAGCAAATGGTTCAAAATATATTTCAAAGTCAGTAGTTATCGCTGTTTTATCTCCCCAATTTCATATGGCTTCTCCGCTTACGTGGCTCCAGCTCAAAGACCTAACGACATTTTCTCTCGATGCTGTCAATGGACCGACCAATGCACAGGCGAGGCTACGTCTGTTCGGCCAGACAGAAGCAGACGTGCGCGTAACGCTATATCGGGACAACCATGCCTGGTGCCCCTACTGTCAAAAAATATGGCTGTGGCTAGAGGAGAAAAGAATCCCCTACCGCATCGAGAAAGTCACCATGTTTTGTTATGGAACAAAAGAAGCGTGGTACAAAAAGATTGTTCCTTCTGGCATGCTACCAGCACTGGCCCTAGACGGGCGCATCATTACAGAAAGTGACGACATTCTGATGGCGCTAGAAAATACTTTTGGACCTCTGAGCAAAGGAATGACCGATCCAGATGTACTGCCACTTCGGCGGCTAGAAAGATTGCTCTTTAGAGCATGGTGTGGCTGGCTCTGTCAGCCGGGCGGCTGGTTTGGTCAGGAGAAGGCCAATCAGGCCCAGTTTGTTCAAGTCGCGCAGCAGGTAGAAAACGCTTTGGCCCAAACGCCTGGACCGTATTTCCTATCGGACTTCAGCACGGCAGATGTTATCTTCACCCCTTATGTAGAGCGGATGAATGCCAGCCTCTACTACTACAAAGGTTATTCCCTACGGGAAGACAACCCCAGGCTATCCGATTGGTTTGAGGCAATGGAGAGTCGTGAAACGTACAGAGGCACACAAAGCGACTTCCATACCCATGTGCACGATCTTCCGCCACAAATGGGTGGCTGCTACGAAAACGATAGCCCACAAACCAGGCAAAACCAACGCCGGGTGGACGAAGGTCCCTGGTTTGGGCTTCCCGATGTGTCCTATTCGGAACCCACGACGGCTAAGGAAGAAGCACTACAGAGAGTTATCAGGCACAGAGAGAAGATGATACGGGTAAATCCCGTAAGTGAGACAGTCTTTGATGAAGCGTTGCGCTGCGCACTGACTCATCTGATGACAGGAGAGCGTTGCCAGCCACCAGCGGGTAGTGATGTAGCACTGAGATATTTGCGTGATCGCATCAACGTCCCTCGCGACATGTCCATCTACGCCGCTAAGCACTTACGCACCGCCTTAGAAGCAACCGCTGCCCTTGCTGGAGATCAGCAGGGTCCACCGATTCCCATTAGGCACCGCCGCGACCAAAACCCATCTGATTTTGCTGTACAGGCGTCTTAGGTCTAGCTAGAACATCACACAGGCCATACATGTGACTCTTGTACCTATCTCCACATTATGGCTATGTAGACATTGGCAAATCTTGTTGCCTGTGGAAAGTACTGCTTAGGCTTCGGTATATGTTCTCTGTGATTGTAAAAAAGTCATAGAGCTTGGTGTTTACTTTACTGTTGGCTTAGGTATCTTCCCCGTTTATGTAGGCTATCGCCTGTTCTTACAATGCAATAGTAAGAAAACAACATAGGAATGCTACAACATTCTCCACACCACTGCTATCAGCCGCACGAGCTAGATACTCGAGCCGTTCACTACATGACACAATTCATCTCTAGAATCCAAAAAAAGATCAAAAAAACACCTGCGTTTTTCTACACTTTCGTAGCTGTATTACGTGCGTAGTGGAAGCATAAGAAAACAGCGTCTCACCTAAAGTTCTCTTCCACCCAAAACTACGCCTGAGCTAAACCCTATGACTATCAAAAATATCGCTTGTGCCTCTACAATTGTCTGCTTGAGCAGCTTGCTACAAATCGGGTCACTTACGCCTGTGGCCTTTGCAGAAACAACAGAAGCATCACTTACCAAATCCGAACAAACCGGTGAGGGTCTTCGCCAGGGTTTACCCGGTAGACGATTAGGGGGAGGAACCCGCCAGGGCGGACAAATTTTTAGATCTAAGGATTCTCACTTAGCCGCACTTACGCCATCTAACAACCTTAGCGTCACCACTGCCGAACGACCTACGCTCATGTTTTATGTCCCTGCAATGGTGACTGAGCAAACGGGCGAACTGGTTATCAGAAACGCACAAGACAACGTAGTGTACGAGAGTTCATTCCAGATTGACAGCGAGGGTGATGTTGTTAGCTTCGATACTGCTAGAAATGAGACAATGCCAGCACTCACACTCAATGAAACTTACAGCTGGTTTTTCTCTATCATTCCAGAAGCTACAGAAAGAGCAAGTGACATTGTTGTCCACGGCAATATTCGCCGGGTAGACAGAGAAGCATGGATAAGCCAACAGTCAATCGATAGTGCAGAAATTGCTGGACTCAGCGAAGTGAATCCATTAATGCAGGCAAGAATGCTCTATCAGCAGGCTAATTTGTGGCATGACGCTGCTCTTATATTGGATGAGCTACGCCAGAGCAACCCGACCGATGCGGTGATCGCATCAGAATGGGAGCAGCTGATTGCATTGGCAGGGCTTGCAGCCGTCGTAGAAGTGTCCGAAACCACAGTACAAACGGACTTGAACTAGGCCTAGGCCACTCACTCAGCAAAGTCACTCTGGAGAACGGGGCAACACTTTATCTACAGGAGGATTGCGCAAAAGATCGCTCGCGGCGTCAAAGGTGAGTGGCTTAGCAAACAGATACCCCTGACCATAATCGCATCGCAAAGCACGCAGCGCTGCCGACTGACTGACAGTCTCAATACCCTCAGCCACGACATTCATTCCCAAATTGTGACCGAGCGCCACAATCGTTTTAACAAGCTCAGCGGTCCCATCATGTGCTTCCATTTCCATCACAAATGAACGGTCGACTTTCAGCGTGTCGAGAGGAAACCGATGAAGGTAGCTCAAAGACGAATAGCCTGTCCCAAAATCGTCAATACCCAACTGTAAGTTAAGCGCCTTCAGCTGCAAAAGCACATCAATCGAAGCTTCAACATCATCCATCACCACACTTTCAGTCAGCTCTAGCTTCAAATCTACTGGGTTAAGGCCTGTTTCTCTCAAGATTCGATCAATCTGCTGCACTAGGTCTTTTTGAGCAAACTGACGCCCCGACACATTGACACTGATAAAAGGTGGACGCGCCGGAAATTGCTGATGCCACCTCTGCGTCTGCTGGCACGCCGTTTCTAGCACCCATTGACCAATCGGGATAATTAAGCCCGTATCTTCAGCAATTGGAATAAACTCCGCAGGAGAAATAAGCCCACGCGTAGGGTGCTGCCAGCGAATAAGCGCCTCAAAACCAGCTAGTGTCATATCTTCTAAACAAATCAGCGGCTGATAGCACAAAAACAGCTCCCGACGCGATAGGGCTTCTCTTAGATCCGCTTCTAAACCCAGCTGAGTAGACAGATGAGTCCGCATGTCTTGGGCAAAAATCTCGCAGCGGCTTCTACCCTGTATTTTTGCTCGTGACACCGCCGTTTGTGCGTCCCGCAATAGATCCTCAGCGTTGAGCGCTGAGCTATCGGCCACCTGCGGGTAGCTGAAGGCAATCCCGGTGCTGACGGTGGGGAACAGTTTTTGCCCGCCCAGTGTTTTAGGCAATGTAATAGGTTCTGCCATCTTCTGAGTCAGGACTTGAGCAAGGGAAAGGACCGCTTCTTGCCCGGATGGATTGCGCAACAGCACGACGAATTCATCGCCTGCGATGCGAGCAATTTTTGCGTCTGCTGGCGTAGTTTGCCGAATGCGCTTTGCCATCATTTGTAGCAGGCGATCGCCTACCTGAAAGCCAAAGCTCTCATTAAACACCTTAAACTTATCGATATCTAGCAATATCACAGCTACAGAAGCCTGAGAAGACGGTCTCAACAGATGCTGTAAATCTTGAATGACCAGCGCCCGATTAGGCAGGCCAGTTGTAGAATCGTAAAAACTTTTGCGAAACTCCCGATATACCAGTAAGCTCGCCACAGTCACCGTAAACGTCACCGCTGGTAACGCTATCGGTACCCAAACAGACTTGGCAAACAGGACCAGCGTCGCCGCCGAAAGCGCCAGTAGGCCAGCGCCTGTTGCCAGCACTAGCGCACCAGGATGCGTAAAGCGCCGGGCAATCAGCCCCGCGCCTATACCCCAGCCTACGACCCAAAGGTATTCTCCCCACTGAGGCCAGCTCGTCAGCAGCGATCGCCCATCTAATACTGAGCTAAGCAGCTGATAGGTCATTTGAGCATGGAGGGCCACGCCAGGTGTGACCAGCGATTCCGCTGGACTAGAACTAAACGGTGTGTAGAACAGATCTTTTTGACTGGGCGCGGTCGTTCCAATAATGACGACGCTGCCATCAATCCATCCTGGCTCGAAGTCCCCAGAAAGAACCTGACTCAAGGTAAGCTGCCGGGCAATACTTTCTGAAGGGTGGTAGCGGACCAGCGTCTGGTAGCCTTCAGCACCAATCATCTGATAGCCACCAGAATTAGAGGCTAGATGGGGAAAGCGAGTCTTACCCAGATTGAGTGCATCCGAGTCGACGGACACAGAAATACCCTGCCTACCCAAGAACTTCTCAGCTAGCCGCAGTGAGAAAGAATAGAAATGCCTATCTCCTAGCGCAGCAAACATAAAGTTGCGCCGCACGACGCCATCCGGGTCTACAACAAAGTCAGTAAAGCCAACTCGGCTCTCTGGTACTTTTAGAGGAGAAGGCACATCCACATCGCCCAAGCGATCTAAATGGGTGATAGTAACAACATTATCCTGCTGAAGCTGCGTAGCCAGAGATGCTGTGCCGGGCGAATGGGGAACGTCACGATAAATACCTAGGCCAATGACCTGAGGCGTGTGCTGCTGTAGCCGATCTAATACCTGAGCAAAAACTCGATCAGACAAGGGCCACCGCTTTTGCAACTGAATGTCTTCTTCGGTAACTGCAACAATGACAATTCGACTGGTAGCCTTATCGTCGCCTGGCTGAGTCTCAGTGCCGACTTCATCAGTGTTAGCTTTATCTATGTCACGCGAGCTATCGTACCGAACGGTCAGCTGAGTTAAGAGATCAAAGGCTCTCATTTCCATCGGCTGGAAAAAACCTAGCTGACTAAGCAAAAGCAGAGTGCCTGCGGTGGCACTGCTCAATGCGATCGCACTCAAAAGACTACAGTCGCGAATTGTCCGTCGTTTTTCTATCAAACGGTTTTGCTCGGTAGTTGACCCACCGTTCAACAACCTCCGCAAAATCTTAACAGCCACAGGAATAACCAGAGAACCAGAGGGCAATTACCCTTCCTAAAGTGCCCATCTGTGAGGGAGATAGTCGCTACAGACTAGTCTCGTCCTAGTCGCTATACATGCATCTGCACACCGCTACAAAAAAGAAGCTTGCGCCACAGTGAAAAACTAGAGTACGCAAGCTTCTTACGGTAAAGACGTTATCTGACGTTATCTGGATTGATCAACAGAAACTACCATAGGCTCACACGAGGCCCGCCTGGATAAGTCCATCGCGCAGGAGAGCCAGGACGTAAGTCTAAGTGGACAAATCCGTTGCCCACAGCGAGACCGCCTCTCGGATGATAGTCTTTGAGCTTGTAGAAGACGTCAACCACATCCATGCCTTCGACCCAAAAGTCAACGGCGTCACCAGACAGGTGCCGCGATCTGCGCGCACCCCCAACCCGACGATTGCTAATAGGGTCTCGGTATCCGGACGTAATTCGGATAGGACGAGATCCTAAGAACGTGCGTACCTCGTCCATATACTTGCATAGTCGAACAATTCGCTGAGTGACAGTAGCATTTACCGGAATGCGAGAGCCGCCTTTCGTAAGTTCGGCCCAGGTAAAGTTGCACATAGCAGGTTCAAAGTACACCGGCTCATAGATGCCAACACGGCGGCTAATGCCTGGGATGGAGATTTTTGGACCATAGTCGATAGGTTCAGCGGTAGGCGTTTCTGCGGCTGAGCCTACGTTGGCCGGAACTTTAGCAGCCTTGTCTTTAGGATTGTTGCCGGGTTCTGTGCCCTCTAGCTGAGCGTGCAGACCATACACAAACCAGCGAATAGCCTGATAGCCGCTGATAGGTTGAGCAAGTTGAACAAAGACGTGGTCGTCAGCAGTGCTGTCTGGGCGGCCTTCGTGCGGGAAGTAGTCAACAATATCTAAAGAGGTACCAGCATTTACTTTTACTAGCTGGTCGGGCAAGTTTTTCTCTTTTAGCTGAGATGCCTGGACAGGCATCGCCTTAAAAAAGGTATCGGCAGTTGTAGTGATTTTCATGGCGTTGGGTAGTAGCGCACCGATAGGAGATAGCGTAGTTGTTTGGTCGTACTGTGACGACCACGTCTCATAATACCCAGCCCATACAGAGCCAGTTTCTGTGTGAGTTTACTCATTTTTGGGATGAGGGTCCAGACGGCGTCCCGGTGTTCCGGCGGAGCTTTTAGCATCGCCTTTTCATTGGATAATCAAAGGGCGCAGTATGTAGAGGATTTCTATGAAGGTTGCCATTATTGGCTGTGGTTACGTGGGCTCAGCAGTGGCTCAGCTCTGGAAGGCAAAAGGGTTTGACGTGCTAGTGACGACGACACGTGAGGAGCGAGTAAATGAGCTAAGAAAAATTGCGTCGCAAGTGGAAGTGCTGAATGGGAAGGAGGGCGATCGCATCAAAGCCATCCTATCTGACCGCCAGATCGTACTGCTGTGTGTCGCTTCCAAACGCGGTGCTAACTATACTGACACCTATCTCAACACCGCGAAAACAATGGCCAGCATCTTGCCAAATACGCCCGTCGAGCAGCTCATTTACACCAGCAGTTGTTCAGTCTACGGTCAGCACAACGGCGCATGGGTCACAGAACTCATGCCGCCTATGCCTATCACCGACAACGGCAAAATAATAGGGCAAACTGAAGAGGTCTTACTCTCAGCCGTATCGCCTCAGCACAAAGTTTGCGTGCTCCGACTCGGCGGCATCTATGGCCCAGACAGAACGCTAGAAAAAATTTACAGCCGCGCCGCAGGCACAACCAGACCTGGGACAGGAGAAGAAGCTACTAACTGGGTGCATCTCACCGACATCGTCAGCGGCATTGACTGGGTAAGAAGAAAACAGCTCTCCGGTATCTATAACCTTGTGCAAGAAGAAGTCCCTACCGTAAAATCCTTAATCGATCGGATATGCAGCAAACACAGACTAGAGCCAGTTACCTGGGACGAGAGCCAAACTAGCACACGCAAAAACGTTCGCGTGTCTAATGCAAAAGTCAAAGGCACTGGCTACCAGTTCGCTCATCCCAACTTCAATCTATGAGATGCGGTTGGTAAGATGCGATTGGTTTGCGCAACAGCGTCTCAACGCCTCAATTCAGCTATGAGTCTACACCTTCAATGGGTGCAAATCCTTGACGCTGGACGTTTTCGGTGATGGTGCGGGGATCGAGGAACTGGAGGAGGTAGTCGGGGCCGCCAGCTTTGGAGCCGACACCTGAGAGCTTAAAGCCACCAAAGGGCTGACGGGCGACGATAGCTCCAGTGATGGTGCGGTTGATGTAAAGGTTGCCAACTTCAAAGTCTTCGGTGGCGCGGTCGATGTGGGAAGGGGTGCGTGAGTAAAGGCCACCTGTCAGCGCGTAGTTCGTGCCGTTAGCGATCGCTAGCGCTTCGTCGAAGTTTTTCGCTTTTATCACTGAGAGCACGGGACCAAAAATCTCTTCCTGGGCAATAGTAGATTGCGGATCTACATCAGTGAAGATGACGGGACCAACAAAGTAGCCGGGCTCAGGAGAAGGAAGTTCTAGAGCCAGGGTAGCTTCTTCTTTCCCTTTTGCAATGTACTCACGAATATTCTTCTGAGCAGCCTCGTCAATCACAGGACCGACTTTGGTACTGGGCTCCATCGCGTCGCCAACGTTCAGCGACTTTGTTGCTTCTACCAGCCTAGCAACAAAGGTCTCGTAGATGGAAGATACAACAATCACACGAGAACAGGCAGAGCACTTTTGGCCGCTGTACCCAAAAGCAGAATAGACAACGCCCTGCACGGCTTGATCTAAGTCTGCGCTTTCGTCGACAATAATGCCGTTCTTACCGCCCATTTCGGCGACAACACGCTTCAGGTGCTTTTGTCCTGGCTGTAAAATGGCGGCGTCTGCGTATATTTGACAGCCGACAGCCTGTGAGCCCGTGAACACAATCATGTTCACATCTTTGTGCTTCACCATGTGGGCGCCAACGGTAGAGCCACTGCCGGGAACGTATTGAAAGACGCCCTTGGGGATACCGGCTTCTACCAAAATTTCAGTGAGTTTGGCAGCAATCACTGACGTGACAGCAGCAGGCTTGAGCAGTGTGCAGTTGCCGGTAACCAGCGCGGCAACGGTCATCCCGGTTGATATTGCCAGTGGGAAGTTCCAAGGAGAGATGACGAGTACGATGCCTTTGGCCTGATAGCGATAGCGATCGCTCTCACCGGCAACATCGTAAACAACTTCAGTGTCCAACCTTTCCATCTCGTCGGCATAGTACCGACAAAAGTCTACGGCTTCTGACACTTCCGCGTCAGCCTGATGCAAGGGCTTACCCCCTTCGAGCATCATCCAGGCATTTAGCGCATGGCGGCGTGTTTCTAGCAAATCGCCTGCTTTGCGAATGATGCTGGCACGCTCTTTGGCAGGGGTGCGCTTCCAGCCGTTGAAAGCCGCTTTTGCAGCTGTGATCGCATCATCTGCCTGCGCCACACTCATCTGCCCTACTGTCCCCACTAGCTGCGCCGGTCTAGAAGGATTCAGCGACTGAACCGTCGCCTCCGTAGAAACATATTCACCGTCGATCAAGGGCTGATAGGTTTTACCTAGCTGCCGCGTGATTGAGTCAATCGCTTCTTTTGCAGCTTTTCGCTCTTGGAGCAGGGCGTAGTCGGTATCTGGAGAGATGTTGAGTCGTGTCACCGGAGCGTTTGGCAGGGCGATAGGCGATCGCACTACTTCATCGTCATCCGCATCACCATCGCCCCATTCAGGCATTGCCAGCAGCTCATCTGCCGGACGATCTTCTAAGCTTTGACGCAAGAAAGAGCTGTTAGCCGTGTTCTCCAGCAGTCGGCGAATTAGATAGGCCATCCCTGGAATGAGATCACCGTAAGGGCAGTAAACTCTTACACGATGACCCTGCTTAACAAGGGCGGTCGCAAGGTTATCGGCCATGCCGTAGAGCACCTGAAACTCTACGTTGCGCTTTGGAATATTCAGCGATTGAGTAATAGCCATAGCAAGGGCCTGCGATCGCACATTATGACTTCCAATTGCCGCATACACATACTCATGACTCTCTAGCAGCAGCTGCGTCATCCGCTCGAAGTTCGCATCGGTTGAAGACTTGTGGTTGTAAACCGGCGTTGGCCAGTAGTTTTGCCGCGACGTAATCGTCTCTTGGTCCCAGTAGGCACCCTTCACCAGGCGCACGGTCACAGGCGTACCGCGCTCTTTGGCCCACTCAATGATACCTTTCAAATCTTGATAGCTATCGCGCAGGTAAGCTTGCAGCGTTAGGCCAATATCTGAGCGCGAGCGAAACTCTTCTTCCAGCAGCAGCTTTTTGAGCGCGGCTAAGGTCGCGTCTTTGTAGCGGTACTGTTCCATATCAAAATGAACCGCCACACCCAGCTCTTCTGCCCGGCGCAGCAACGTGCGAATGTGCTCACCTACTTTCGCCTCAGAGCCTTCTACATCGAGCGCATCGAACTGCGAATAAAACGCCGTGAGCTTCACCGAAACCTGGACCTTTGCCAGAGGCTTTCCTTCGGCGGCATCCACACTGTCTACTTTAGGCCAGCGCTTAGAGGCTTCTGTCAGCTGAGCCATCAGCTCTAGATATTGGTTTAGATAGGCCTCTGCTTCCTTTTCGGTGACAACCGCTTCACCGAGTAAGTCCATTGTGAAGGCCATCGACTGCTTGCGCAGCTGTTCTATACTCTTGAGCGCCTGCTTAATATTTTCACCCGCAATGTATTTGCGAGCGAGGGTTTCTACTGCGCCAGAAAGGGTCGTCGCGGCTACTTGGGCAGGCACAGAACTTGGATCAGCAAAGTTTAGCAGTCCCTTGAGCGCCTGCGGCAGTTCTACGCTGGCATCACCTAAATATTCTTGAAAGTGTTTAGCAACTTCTGTTTTGGTTGTGAGTGCAGGCAAGCAGTCAATCAGCCGAAACATCTGCACCCGCAGACCGGGGTTGTCCATCGTCCAGGCCAGTAGCTTGTCATCCCAGCGCAGCTGATCGCGCATCTTGGAGAAAATTGATCGCTTCTCCCGACTGTCTGCTAGCAGCTGGCGAGCAATTGCCTGCGTTTTTTCTTCGTAGTTAGAACGAGCAGACCCACTCACCGTGGGCCGTAATGCATTAGCAACCATCAGAAATCTCCTACAGTTTTTTGCACTAGCAAAAACAACACAGTAAAACAACGCGGCCCTAGACGACTCTCAAAACCAGTCGAGAGCGTTTATTTATAGCAAATTTATAGTTCGTTTTTAACGATTACCCTTTAAGAGTAAGCCAAATTTTATAAGCCACCGCCGCCTGAGTGAGCGGTGTGCCTTGGAACGTTACAACATCAGACCGTTACGAGAGAGAAGGCGCAGGCGCTGACTTCTTTAAAGACTGCAAATCAGAAGCTGTTCTCACCTCAGACAAGGCACCTTCAGACGAGCCAGAGTGACCAGACATCTGAAAGGACATCGCTTTGTTCGGCACTCGCGCCGTAGACTTCACCGCTAGCGTGTCTACGCTTTCAGCATCGTTCTCATCGGCATTAGCAGGCATAGAGAAGCCTTCGGAGACCGGGCCTTTTGCAGATATTATCGCGATCGCATCGCTCACCTTCTCAGGCAAAATCACCACCAGACCGTTATCAGGCGCATTGTCTAACGCCCAATTCACAGCCTCCGGTTCATCTAGCTGAATAGTGTAAGAGAAGAGTTCGCCCGCAGCCGCTTCCTGCTCAGCAATGCCTTGCGCAATCAAATCGGCAACCACACCAACTTCTCTACCACGCGTGTCCTTGTCTTCTTTGATCACCACCTGATCAAAGATACTGGCCGACAGCTTGCCAAGATCAATCAAATCTTCGTCACGGCGATCGCCTGGTGCGCCAATCACACCGACCGAAGGCCCTGGCCAATTTTTCACGAAGCTACCGACCGCTTCATAGCCAGCCGGGTTGTGCGCATAGTCTACCAGCGCGTGGAATGAGCCCATATCGAAGAGATTCATCCGGCCCGGAATTTGGCTCGCAGAAGGCTGGAAGGTTTGCAGCGCTGTGCGGATTTGCTCAATTTTTACCCCTTGTACAAAGCCCGCGAGGCTAGCAGCTAGCGCGTTGGCAATCATAAAGGGCGCGCGGCCTCCCATCGTCACCGGCACGCGATCGGCTCTTTCAATTCGGTGTAGCCAGTCCTGCTGCAAAATCGAGATGTAGCCTTCTTCGTAGACGGCGGCAATGCCACCGCTCTTGAGATGCGATCGCACCAAAGGATTCTTCGCATCCATTGAAAAGTACGCTACCTTCGCCCGCACCCGCTTGGCCATTGCCGCTACCCGCTCATCGTCAGCGTTGAGCACCACATAGCCATCATCGTGCACAGACTCAGCGACCACAGCCTTCAGCTTCGCGAGCTGATCAATTGTATCAATATCGCCAATACCCAGATGATCGGCAGCTACATTTAGCACGATGCCCACATCAGAGCGATCAAAGGCCAAACCCGAGCGCAGCATGCCACCTCGAGCCGTTTCGAGCACAGCCATATCCACCGTCGGATCTTCCAAAATCATCTGTGCACTCTGCGGACCTGTGGTGTCACCTTTCTCTACCAGGTTATTGCCAATGTAGATACCGTCCGTCGTGGTATAGCCCACCGTATTGTATACCTGACGGAAAATGTGAGCCGTCAGCCGCGTCGTCGTCGTTTTGCCATTGGTACCCGTAATCGCCACAATCGGAATGCGCGATGGTTGGTCGGAAGGCAGCAGCATTTCCAAAATAGGTGCGCCCACATTGCGTGCGAGCCCTTCGCTAGGCGCGACGTGCATCCGCAGGCCTGGCGCGGCATTCACCTCAACAATGACACCATCTGCCACCGACAGCTTCTTAGAGATATCTGTCGTGACCACATCAATCCCTACCACGTCCAAACCAATAATGCGGGACGCGCGCTCAGCGATCCAAATAGTTTCAGGATGAATCTTATCGGTGCGATCTACTGCTGTACCGCCTGTGCTGAGATTAGCCGTTTCTCTGAGATAGCAAACTTCACCTTCATCTAGCACTGTATCGAGCGTTAGATCCTGGCTTTCTAACAGCTTGTCGGTTGTTCTATCCAGCTGGATTTTGGTCAGAATATTATCGTGACCATCGCCGCGCTTCGGATTCCGATTCTCTACGTCTACCAGCGTCTGAACCGTGTCTTTACCATTACCTACGACATGGGCAGGTATTCGCTCTGCTACCGCCACCACCTTGTGGTTCACCACCAAAATGCGGTGGTCTCTACCCTGGTAATAGTGCTCAACAATCACCCCGTCGGAAACCTGACGCGCTCGGTCATAAGCAATTTCAGCCGCTTCCCAGGAGCGAATTTCTAGCGTGATACCCCGGCCATGGTTGCCGTCTAGAGGCTTAATCACAATCGGATAGCCGCCTAGATAGTCGAGCGTGTCTTCTAGCTCTCGCAGCGAATAAACCACGCTCCCTTTCGGCACGGGAATACCTGCATTTGCCAGCATCTGCTTTGTGCCTTCTTTATCGCAGGCAAGCTCTACGCTCAAAATATTGCTGTGCGAAGTCAGAGAAGCCTGAATCCGCTTCTGATGTATTCCATAGCCAAACTGAATTAGATTTCGCACGGGCAGCATCAGGAAAGGAATATTCCTCGCCTCTGCCGCACGAACTAGGGCCTCAGTACTTGGGCCTAGCGACGCAGCGGCTCTGAGCTCACGCAAATCTGCCAGGTCTGTTTCTAGCTCACTGCTCGGATAGCTACCGGTTTCAATAATGCTTTCACACAGGCGAACGGCGGCCCTTCCAGCATAGCGACCAGCCTCTTCGTTCTCGTATTGAAAGACCACCTGATACGTGCCTGGCGTTGCCGTTTCACGGGTTCGCCCAAACCCAACGTGCATACCGGCGAGCGTCTGTAGCTCTAGCGCTACATGCTCTACGATATGGCCCATCATGGTGCCGTTTTGCAGCCGGGTCAAAAAGCCGCCGCGCACCCCTGGAGAACAGAAGTGCTCGATCAAGCTTGGCAATGTCTCTACAAGCCCAGTATAGAAGCCGTCAATTGTGTTAGAAGGTCGCTCGGCAAGATCTTCTAAATCTAGGCGAGCTACGATTAGTTTGTCGTAGCGAATGCTCCAATAGTTAGGACCGCGAAGCGTCTGAGTTTTTAGAATTTTCATAGTTTTAGGGCGACCAGTAAGCGTGGGTAGAAGCTGGGCTCTTTGATGGACTCTTTACAGGAATCAAAAGCGGAAGACCGCAAAATAAAAAGCCAGGAGAATAGATACGAGAGAAAGCAACCGAAGGCAGACTTGAAAACTAAAAGCTAATACCAGCAAGACAGTGGAAATACCTATAGGCATTAGCCAAACATTAATTGCTAGCTATTCTAAAAAATTAAAGAGGACAGAAAGGAATGCATTGGGTTAGTAACTCAAGTTTAAGCTGCCAACGACTCCAATATCCAACAGTATCCAGCCGGTAAAATCACTTACTATAGTGACTCAAAATTCAAGCCTGAAACTGCAAAACTGCTCGGTTTTTGTAATCGTAGCAATCACCTTTTCTTAATACATGTACCCTAAGGTTGTGAAGACTTAAAGGCGATGTTTCGGCTGTTGTTGCATAGTTCGTATGTGTAAGACTTCCAGGGTCAATTACGGTGATAGTTCCCTTGCCCAAGACTTGGAAGGTACCATCGCCCGCAATAGCTATACAGGTATCTTCGTCGATGCCTACGCCTAGTCGGTCGGGGTGAGCTGCGATCGCACTCAATAACCGTGCCATCCGATTGCGGTTGTGAAAGTGCTGATCGACCAATAGTTCAGGAACAAAGCCTAAGCCGTTCGTCAAATCAACCAGTCCTTGGTTGGGCGATTCGCCGCTGCTACCGCCAGCGATCATATCTTCACCCATGATCGCCGCGCCAGCACTGGTCCCGGCTAGCACAGTATTACCCGCTTCGATTCGCGTCTTAATCGCCTCAATAATGCGAGTGCCGCCTAGCAAATCGCGCAGCCGCAGCTGATCGCCACCTGTAATAAAAACGCCGCTACACCCGTTTAGGATGTCTAGCCAGCGAGGTTCGTCGCATTCGGCTCGATGGCGGATGTCGAGGACTTGAACCTGCTGAGCACCCATAGCCGTAAAGATTTGGTAGTAGCGATCGCCCACGATTGTCGGCTCGCGAGAAGCGGACGGAATGATGCCGATAGTCGCAAGATCACCCCCAGCGCTTTCAAAAAAAGCTCTCAGAATGTCGCAGCTGTCTGTCTTGTCTTCTGCCCCACCAATGACCATCACTGGATACTGGGTAGAAATTGCCATAGACCTTTGAGCCAAACGTGATTTCATTTCCAGCATAGAGCTATCCCTGACATTTATTAAGGGTATCGGTGACGACATAGCAGAAGTTTTGCCCCACAAGCCCAAGCCCTCGCAGCTAAATAAAGACCGCCAATTCCATGTATCAAAAGTATCAACGAGAGTAGCGACACTTTGTATCAGAGAATACACATTTCTCGCCTTTCACGCTTCGGACGCCCCCGTCTGAAGAAGTACGAAGCACCTGCCACCTAGTAAGACAGACGAGCTCTACAATAAGCACAGTAATAAGCGCAGCCAAACTGCGGAACCAGGCTGAAGGAAGAACACATGAGTAATGAAGCGATCAACCAGTCAATAGAAGCACTTCACGCCGAAATCAATCAGCTAGATACTCCCGACAGCGAGGTAAAGGGCAAGCTGCTTTCACTGATTGGCGAACTGGAAAATCAGCTGCAATATCCAGAGAAAACGGAGCACAAGGACGCTAACCTACAGACGCTACCAACGCTAATTGAGCAGTTTGAAGCAGAGCACCCTAGCGTTACGAGCGCGCTATCGCGACTGCTCAACACGCTTAGCGGGATGGGCATTTAAACAAGATTGCTTAGGAAAATTCGTCTGAGCAAAATCATTCAAGCAAGCAGGCGGGATAGATGGCAGTGCTTGTATTGCTTGCCGCTACCGCACCAGCAGGATTGCGATCGCTTGGGTTGGTACAAAGGCAGCATATCTCCATCTACGTAAAACCATCGTCCTTTCTCTCGAACAAACCGAGAGTTTTCATGAAGCTGGGAAGCATCGGAGGGTTGAACGGTCACCGCAATAGGCTGCAAGGGCTGCGGCTGATAAGCGGCCACAAACTCAACCTGACCTGTTTTATCCTTTCTCTGGCCTTTCTGAGTTTTTACGATCAGCAGATTTATCCACCGAGTACTGTTTACATTGCGGCTCAAGCTTGCACGCTCATTCGCATCCTGCACCGAAGGATGGTGAGTTGCAATCAGGTAATCGACACTGCGAGTACAGAAGGCGCTGTAGCGCGATCGCATCAAGGCTTCAGCTGTGGGTGCTAGCTCAGCGCCCGTCAAATAGAGTTCACAGCAGCTTGAAAATGCCTTGCGCGAACCGCACCAGCACTGCTTACGTTCGCTCATCTCTTATCCCTAGTTCACGATGCAAACAGCCGTTCGCCTTAACCATTCAGGAAGCCTTTGTCTGAGCATCTACACTCATTAGTCCTGGTCCGTTGGCAATCGTCATTAGCAGTCCACCGATTAGCGCCAGATTTTTTAAGAAACCTGTGAGGTCACTAGATTCTCCGATTGGCGGATGAAAAAATAAGGTCGTTGGGATTAAGAAGAGAATGAGTAGCCCTGCGCCTATCTTTGTTTTGTAGCCTAGTAGCAAGCACAACGCACCCCCTAACAAACATACGATGCTCCCTACCGCTAGCAGCCCTGGTATCGGTAGACCTTTACCCGCAATCGTAGAGACAAATCCTGAGAAACCTGTGAGATGGTTGATACCTGAATTCAAGAAGATAAGCGCTAGACAAATTCGAGCGGCAAGTGACACATACATAGGGCGAGTCCAAACAGTAAATTTACAGCACTATAATTTACAGCACTATAAAGAGTAGCAAACTCGCTATATTTCGATATTAGAAAGTGCTGAACGATAGCAACTAGACCTCAGCATCACTGCTAAAATAGCTCAACAGAACATTTTTACTATGTCGAAGTCTGCCGCTACCATCACCGACGATGCTCTAGAAGCTTCCCCAGACGTTATCGCAGAGGCGATTCCAGAAGTGCTGCCCGGCATAGAACTGAGCCGACAGCAGTGGGAAGCTTTGCAGGCACTCGAAGCTTTTGTGAATGGTGACGACAAAATCTATCTGCTGACAGGCTACGCAGGCACAGGGAAGACCACGCTGCTTCAGGCGCTCATTACCCGATTGCAGCAGCAGCACGACGGTAGGCCCATTGCGCTGACCGCGCTGAGCAACAAAGCAACTAAGGTGCTGCAAGCGATGGCCTACCGGTGGGGCTGTGAAGTTGACTGTATGACCTGCTGCAAGCTTTTGGGCCTAAAGCCTGTGATCGACAAGGAAACAGGCGGGCAGAAGTTTGAGCCGGACCGCGATCGCAAAAATCTTACTACCGAATACGATCTCGTTGTCGTCGACGAATGCTCGATGATCAACCAGGACATGTGGGAACTCCTCGTTAGCTCCGTTTCTAGATTCACAGAGGGTACGCAGCTATTATTTGTAGGTGACTCAGCGCAGCTACCACCCGTTGGCGAAGAAAAGTCACCCTGCTTCGACTTTATCTATGACCGCAGCGATCTTACAGAGGTGATTCGCTACGGCGGCGCTATTGGCCTAATTGCTGAAGACGTACGCACGAATTTGGAACGGCCTAGCATGCCCAGGGCGGCGAGCGATCGCAACGAAGCCAACACCGAAGGCATCTTCACCCTACCAAAATCCCACTGGGAAAAACTCATGCTGCGCGCCTTCAAAAGTGACGCCTACAACCAAAATCCAGACCAGGTCCGCGTGCTGGCCTACACCAACGCTAGAGTCCAATACCTCAACAACAAGATCCGCGCAGCTATATACGGAGAGAAAGCAGCGCGGTTTGTGCCCGGCGAGCGCCTGGTTGCCAAAACCGCCTGCATAGGTCGCGACGGTATCCTGCTACAAACCTCTGAAGAATGCGAAGTGCTAGACGCTCGCTTGGTGCGATTTGAAGGTTGGCTCGTGTGGGAGCTAGAAGTAGAAACCGATGAAAATCAAGCGCGGAAGCTCCGCGTCCTGCACGAAGACGAACAGCAGCGCTTCAAAGGCATTCTCTCCGACTATTCTGAGAAAAAGCAGTGGATGGCCTTTTGGGATTACAAAGAGCTCTTTCACGACCTCAGCTACGCCTATAGCCTCACCGTACACAAGAGCCAGGGCTCCACTTTTCAAGACGTATTTGTAGACGTACCAAACCTGATGCTCAATCGCAAGGTTATAGAGCGCAATCAGCTCTACTATGTAGCGTTTACCAGAGCTGCAAAACGACTGTTTTTGTGCGAGTAGCGCTTTAGATTAGCTTTTCTACTTAAGTCTTAAAAGACCCAGCGCGTGGTCGTTATTTTCAGACTATATTTTTCTAAACTATTTCAACAGGAAGATGCACCTTTCTGGGCCCGAATTTGAATCTAGAGAGTGGGTCGTCGGCCCATAAAGAATGAAACGACAAACAGAACTAAGAAGACGACAAACAGAATCTTAGCGATGCTAGCAGCGCCCGCAGCAATGCCACCAAAGCCAAGCACAGCAGCAATAACAGCAATCACTAAGAAAAGGAAAGAGTAGTTGAGCATAAGAACGCCTATCCGAAAAAAAACAACGGATGTAAGGGTAACTAACTTTTGCATTAAACAGGGATGATATAGGAAAACACTCACCCTAAAGACCTATATCTGCCAAGCCTCCTCGATAAATGAAAATAGTCAAGCTACTTTAAGGGGGGCTTGCTCACAGGTCCAAAATCACGTTCAAATTCACGCATTTCAAAACTTATGACAACTGTTGCAATCGTTTATTTTTCAGTAGAAGGCCACACCAAAAGCATGGCAGAATCTTTGGCAAAAGGCGCGGACTCGATTGAAGGGACGAGTGCGAAACTGTATGCGATCGCCGATGAGCAATTCAACGGCGGTCGATGGAAAGACGAAGACATGCTAGCCGAAATTAGCAGCGCCGATGCTATTATCTTCGGCTCGCCAACCTACATGGGCAGCGTCGCCGCACAGCTAAAAGCTTTTATGGACGGCGCGGGCGAAATCTGGTTCTCACAGGGCTGGAAGAATAAAATTGCCGGTGGGTTTACCCATTCAGGTTCACCTAGCGGCGACAAGCAAAGCACGCTTTTGTACCTGGTTACCTTTGCCACACAGCACGGCATGGTTTGGATCAGTCCAGCGAAAATGCCCGACCCTGAGAGTGGAGTCAATCGCCTTGGATCTTTCCTGGGCGTAATGGGTAGCGGTCACGAAGATACCGTGAATGAGGGCGATTTAACCTTCTCGAAGCTATATGGACAGCGAATTGCTAAAGCAACCCATGCCTGGAGTGCTGCTGATGTAGGCTAAGCATCTCAGGCATCGCTCTGTATATCTTTAGTAACCTCCCGCTATCACTTAGCCTTGGCCGGGCGCTCTGAAGTATCCGCCGTTCGGGCATCGCTCGGCGGCGTATTTAGCTCGTTTCTATGAGCTACAACATGATCTACAACAACTTCGTCTAACGCGGCAGAGATAGCGGCAGGTGCTGGTCTTTTGGTAGGACTGCCTACAGCATTAAGCTCTCTGGTTGCCTGCTGCAAAGCCTGTAACCTGCTAGCCGAAACAGCAGCACCCGTCCCTGCACAGACTTTAAGAGTAAGCGCTCTTCATCGCTAAGCGACTCATCGGCGGATGTGGTAATTGCCTGCACATGCTGCTTCTGTTCATCGGTCAACTTTTTCACCGTGAGCAAGTTGGCCACAAAAGCACCCGCTGCTACGGCTGTAATCAGGTTCACAAAGACCGTCAAAAACAGTACGCCATACATCAGCCCAGCGGCTTTCAAAGACACTTTGTGTGCCCGCTTCAAAAAGCTCCAGTCAATAATATCGATTCCCACTTTAATCAAAATTCCCGCCAGCACCGCCTGCGGAATTCTCTCAGTGAGCGCACCAGCGCCCAGCAGCACCGCCGCCAGCAGGCCCGCATGGACCATTCCTGAAAGCGGCGTTTTTCCACCCGACTTTACATTGATCACCGTGCGCATCGTCGCTCCGGCCCCAGTCAGCCCACTGACAAACTTCGACAGCATATTACCAATTCCCTGAACGATTCAGCTCCCGGTCTGAATCGTGCTGTGATCGCGTAATGTTGTCAGCGACTAAAGACGTGAGCAGCGAGTCGATAGATCCTAGCGTAGCGAGCACCAGGCCATAGCCCAGCATGTCTTTAACTGCGGTAGGCTCAAACCGAGGCCAGTGAACTTCGGGCAGGCCGCTAGGAATATCGCCAATGCGGGAAACATCGGCTGCGATCGCCAACGAAACCACCGTCCCCACAATTAGCGCTACTAAAGGCTCAGGCAGTATGCGATTTAGCCGAGCTGGCATCCCAAACACAGTTGCCAGCGTTAGCAGACCCAAGCGCAACGCATACCAGTTAGTGTCACTCACTACATTTGGCACTTCTTGCAGTGAATCTTCAAAATAATCACTCCAATCCCGGACATAAAGCCGGAAATGACCGTGTAGGGCATCAACGTAATATATTCACCGAGCCGCAGCAGGCCAAACCCAATTTGAAAGAGTCCGCCTAGCATGATCACCGTAAAGGCCAAGTCCAAGCCCATATCTGGATACTTAGCTTTGAGCCCAGCAAATACTGTTGCCATCACTACGGTCATAGGGCCGGTTGGCCCAGAAATCTGCGAGGGCGTGCCGCCAAACAGTGCGGCAAAAAACCCAATTGCGATCGCACCGTACAATCCAGTTTCGGCGCCTGCACCAGACGACACACCAAAAGCTAAGGCGAGCGGCAGCGCTACAATTGCAGCAGTCAACCCACCAAAAATATCGCCTCGCACATTGTGCAAATGCCAACCGTGAATCTTAAAATTGCGAACCATGAATTCAAACCCTGGTACAGTCGCACCTTGCTACTAGCAAAGTACTGCACAAAATAGATTCAATGACATTCTTGAATGTTATTTTCACAGCCTAGAATTCTTTTCACGTTCTTCGTAGGTACCTTCACTCCTCTGCTATCGGAGACACTTCGCGATCGCATCAATTACCCGCTTCATATTCTCCCGACTCACCATCAGATTCGTCACTGCTCGAATCTTTTGCGGTCCCGTCGCTAATACAGCCACACCTTCTTGAGCTAGCTCTTTTACCACCTCATCAGCCGAGCGCTCAGTGACCTCAAAATTCACAATATTCGTCTCTACCGCTGCTGGATCAATCACCACGCCTTTGATCCCCTGCAAACCTTGAGCTAGCAGCTGCGCATTTTCATGGTCTTCTACCAGGCGATCGCGCTGATGCTGCAACGCATACAGTGCCCCTGCCGCCATCATCCCAGCCTGACGCATTCCACCGCCAAACATCTTACGAAAGCGCCTCGCCTTCATCATTTGCGCCGCTGTCCCTACCAGCGCCGAACCCACAGGCGCACCCAATCCTTTCGAGAAGCAAACGCTCACCGTGTCAAACGGCGCAGCATAGTCCGCTTCCGAAATCCCCGTCGCTACGCAGGCATTCCAAAAGCGAGCGCCGTCCATATGCAGCCGCAGATCCTGCTGCTGACACACCTGCGCAATCTTTTGGATCGTCTCTAAAGGAAAAATTCGCCCACCGCTGCGATTGTGCGTATTTTCCACACAGACCAGCTGCGCTCGGGGAAAATGCGGATCGTGAGGTCGCAGCGACTTTGCCACTGCCTGCGCTGTAAATACACCGCCCTCTCCAGGCAAAAGCTTACAGCTCACACCTGAAAGCGCCGCTGGGCCACCGCCCTCGTAGTAGTAGATATGGGCTTCGGCTTCTAACAGAACTTCATCGCCGGGTTGAGTATGCGATCGCAGCGCCACCTGATTTGTCATCGTGCCCGACGGCATATACACCGCTGCTTCCTTACCGAGTAGCTGTGCCACGTAGGCTTCTAGCGCATTCACCGTGGGGTCATCACCTAGTACATCGTCACCTACCGGAGCCTGTGCGATCGCCTTTCGCATATCAGCCGTAGGCTGCGTCACCGTATCACTACGCAAATCAATCATGGTTTTACCGAGTCAAAACAACACCTGCTGGCAGCGTGTCTGCTAGCAGAGCACTGACTCACAGCGTACTTGCCAGCAAAAAGCCAAACTTTAGAGCCATATCTTAACGAGTTTGCTGCCGCAGCACACCAATCGACCTTCATCCGTAAATGAACTACCTATAAATTTCTACAGAAGGCCTTCTATTGGCACTGTGCAAAATTCAGTGCATTCGACGACTTTAATAAAAGAATTGGGAAAGCCTTTGTAGATTACGCCTACGCTGTGTAGCAGATGAATACTCCTGCGCCTATTCGGGAAAATTAGGTTATCAGAAAGCAGCGCCCATTTCTATGAATACCCCTGTGCATCCTCAAATACAGAGAACGCTGGCAGCCATCGTGGTTACAGATGCAGTGGGCTTTAGTAAGCGCATGTCTCAAGACGAAGACAAAGCCCTATCGGTGATCAACCGCGATATTCAGCTTATCGGCGAGCTTTGCGAGTTTTTTGAAGGGAAAATCCTTAAAACTGTAGGAGATGGCGTGCTGATGTATTTCGTCAGCGCAGTACAGGCGGCGGCCTGTGCAGTTGAGATGCAAAAGACATTCATCGGCTTCGCTCAAAGTGAGCAGCGTGGAGATCACTTCACCCATCGCGTAGGCGTACACCTAGGCGACATCTTTTTCAACCAGACAGACATGATGGGCACAGGTGTCAACATCGCCGCTCGGCTAGAGTCTGAAGCCAAAGCTGGTGCGATTTGCATGTCTCAAGTCGTGTATGACGTTGTAAAGTCGCGCCTGGAGCTAGACGCGGAATACATCGGCAAGCTATCGCTCAAAAACATCTCAGAAGGCGTAGCAGCCTATAACGTATGGCCAAAAGGCATGCGCCCTCAGTCTAGAGAAGACACCACTGAAGCTGTTTCGCCTTTAACCATCACACCGCTAAACGCCGCGCTTAAGAAGCTGTCGGCACACCCCAACAGTCGCCGTATTAAAAAGCTTTTGTACGGTACGCATCAGGCCTATTGGGAAAACAACTCCACCATACTAGAAGGCGTTGCGCTCAAAATGCTGTTGGAATCGCTGACAGATCGCAACACCACGATAGAAGAATGCCGCCATAGCCTGTACCAGATTGTAGCCACCCTCAACCGCCAAGAAGAGTACACGAAGGTTGCGAATATTATTGTCAGCAGCCTACGCGAATTTTATAAAGAACTCACCGGAGGGACTTTTCAGACACCAGACGCGGCGGCAGTAGCCGCCGCAGAGCTGCTCGAAAATCCCATGATTGCCTTCTATAAAGATATTGCTATTCAGCTTGAGAAAACAGACGAATCGGTACGGACCAAAAAGCTCTTGTACTGCCTATGCTACGACAGCTGGGAAAACGACAGCCGACAGGTGGAACAAATGAGCACTATTCTTTTGATTGAGGGTGTACACAACAGTACCTCTAGCGTGCAAGAGCTACAGGACAAACTCAAAACCATTCTGCAAAGGCTGAACCGCAAAGCCAAGTACTCCCCTATTGCCAATGCTATCTTCCAAGAGTGCCAAATCCTCTATCCAGAAGTAGATAGCCAAATCTCCATGCCAGGAACCGTCGGAATGGATGAATCGACCTCGGAGAACACCCAAATTAATTCGCAAAAAAAGTCCGAGCAGTCTTGGGTTGCCGCCAATGAAGCGTCGCAGCACCCGGTACCAGAACCGATGAGGATTCGCTCTGCGATGATTAGCTAGGCGCTTTCCTACTCGCAAAGGGGACGTTTCTTCGCTTAAGCTCTTATAGCAGGTATCACATGCAATGAAGAGGGCTGGCATATGGGAATTCCGAAGGTTTTCATCGATGGAGAAGCAGGCACCACTGGGCTCCAGATTTACCAGCGCTTGGCGAAGCGAGATGATTTAGAAGTTATTAGCATCGAGCCTGCGAAGCGAAAAGAGGCCACCGAGCGAGCTAAAATCATCAACGCCGCAGATGTCGCGATTTTGTGCCTCCCAGACGATGCGGCTCGCGAGGCTGTGAGCTGGGTAGACAATGAGAATACTAAGATTTTGGATGCAAGTACGGCCCATCGTACTGCTGAAGAATGGGCGTATGGCTTTCCTGAGATGAATTCGCAGCAGCGACAAAAGATCGCGGCGTCGCGGCGGGTAAGCAATCCGGGCTGCTATCCCACAGGATTTGTGGCGGTTGTTTCACCGCTTGTGTCGGCAGGCGTTATACCAGCTAACTTTCCGGCTACGGTCAACGCTATTTCTGGCTATTCTGGCGGTGGAAAGAAGATGATTGCGCAGTACGAACAGTTCCACGCTGAAGATACAACAGAATCAAAATCGCCCTACAGCCCGTATGGGCTGAAGTTTGCGCACAAGCATGTCAAAGAAATGCAGCGCTACTCGGGGCTAAGCCACGCGCCTTTGTTTATTCCTGCGGTAGGAGACTTTGAGCAGGGCATGGTGGTGCAGGTGCCGCTACCGCTGTGGAGTATGGAGAATCCACCGAGCGGAGAACAGATTTATGAAACGCTGAGCAAGCACTACAGCGACGAACCTTTTGTAACAGTGATGCCGTATCAAGGGGAAGGACACTTGCGAGACGGCAATTTCTTAGAGGCAAAGCTGGCCAATCAGACTAATGAAGTCCAGCTGTTTGTCTTTGCCAATGACAGCACCCAAGAAGCACTGCTCATTGCCCGTCTGGATAATTTGGGCAAGGGAGCCTCTGGCGCAGCCGTTCAAAACATGAATATTATGCTGGGGTTACCAGAAAGTGCGGGTCTGACAACGGAAACAAAGTAGCGTCAGCTTAGTGCTCGAATCGTTGCCTGCTGAACGTCATTGCGATTCATTAGAAAAGAATGGAGAGCGGGGACTTGAACAATGGGATCTTCTGGACGCATGCGAACCTCGCTAATGCCGACTATCAGGTCGTTGAGTTCTTCCCCGAAGGGGCTGAAAGCGCCAGTAGGACCAAGGGTACCTGCGATGAGTGTATATGGGCAATCCAAAGCGGGCAGCTGGGTGTAGAAAGCGGGATTAGCCATGTTGTCTCCGCTTTGGTTGGCGAACCAACGAAAGGGAAGAAGACGGTTGGCAATGCGGGCAGCTCGTGGAGAAGCGTTTGGCGGTGCAAGCATGACCACATGAGCGGGGAGAGAAAAAGTGACAACTGCTAACGCGGCGCGGGTGAGAACGCCGCCCATTGAGTGGGTGACTAGGCCGTAGGGTCCAAGGGTAGAAAGGGTAGAGAGGCGATCGCGCAACCGAGCAGCAATATCGTCAAAAGATTCGAATAGCGTTGTATATCCAAATAATTCGGTGGTATGTCCTGCTTTCTCCAGGGCGTTGGCCATACTCCACAGAGATAGTGGCGTGCGGCCAAGCCCATGCACTAATAGAACATTCATCGCCAGCCTAGCTCAGTAGTAGAGTACGTAGTGCCTGCTGCTCTTGGCACTCTCATTTTAGCGCGCCTTTTTATAGCGCTCTTTTTAACACCGCAAAATGTAGTAAGCAGCTCTGTGCTTGGTGAGTCGAGTCAAGGGTCCAACCTTCTGTAGCCATATCAGCGTAGAACTGATCAAACGGCCTGTTTTCGTGTTCAGCTAGGTAGCACGGCTTTCTAGCGTCTACTGCCTAGCTGACTTTTGTATTGCGATATCTTGAACCAGGAGCCAGGACCGACCTCTTTTTCAAATTCATTGATAATCCACTCGCCGGTTTTGCCGCCGCCACGTTTGGCACTATCGTAGAGATAGTCTACGATTGCCAGCTGCTCATCCCAGGTAGGGCGCGATCCAAACAGAGAGCCGTAGCACCAGCTAGAGTTGGGCTCTCTACCGCACTGATCGTAAAATGCTCTATCGGCCCAGCTAGGTGAGCGATCGCGCTTAAAGGCGCGGCGGCGATGACCGTGATATAGCTCAATCAGGGTTGGTACATCGCGAATCTTTCGCGCCTGGTCATTGGAGTAAATCTCGACCATATTCTCTGTATTGATAGGCCGTTCGCTAATCCACTTATGGGCGCAGTCGGGGCACTTCACGATAAAAGAGAGAACAATTCGGCCACAGGCAGGACAGGGCTTGGTAGGGGGCACGCCGCCACCACCGGTTGAGGCTTGTCTGGTAGGAAGACTATATTCTGCTACATCTTCTGGAAATCCTAGCCGCTGTAAATTACCCGCTTGGTCGAGAATAATGCCAAACGCTTTGCCCGTATGCGGAGAGATACGCATTACGCGGCCTAGCTGCTGGAAGTGCATTGCGCTCGATTTGGTTGGGCGCAGCATCAGGCCAACTTCTACGCTGGGTTCATCAAAACCAATGCTGATGACATTACAGGAAGTCAGCACCATTAGCTCGCCTGTTTTTAGCGCGTGATATAGCTTTTTTCGGTCTTGGATAGAGGTATTGCCATCTACTGTATCAGCCGTAATTCCAGCTTTGCGGAACTGTTCGGCAACGTGGTTAGCATGGTCGATATCAACACAAAATGCGATGGTTCGTTTGTTGTGGCCGATGCGAAACCATTCTTCAACAATCTTTTCAACCAGCTCTGTGCGATCGCACGCATTCTTCAAATCTTTCTCATCATAGTCTCCTCTCGCCGTCTTCACCGCTTCTAAGTTCGCCATACTATCTCGCGGCATGCTGTAGTATTTCATCTGCGAGAGATAGCCCATATCTTGCAGCACACTGGGTACAGGCGAAGAAACCAGCGTTTCGAGATAGTCTCCGAGCTGTTCTTTTCCCAACCGTAGCGGCGTCGCTGTCATTACCAAATGCACGGCGTTCGCGTGGGTTTTGAGCATGACCTTTTTGCCGACCTGGCTAAAGAGAGTGATATGCCCTTCATCGTAAAAAACGACATCGGCAGGCCACTTTTGCCACCAGCGGCGCTTAGCCATTGTCTGAATGCTGGCAATCTGAATAGGCGCGTCCCGATTCTCTTCCCAACCTGCTTTAATGAAACCGCACTGTAGGCCAAAGGCCTTCATCTTTTCGTAAGTTTGGCCCACCAGCACATCCAGGTGCACCAAAAACATCAGCCGCTTACCAGCTTCTTCGGCATGCGCACAAATCTGCCCGCTGATGATGGTTTTGCCTGCGCCTGTTCCCGCGATAATAGCAACCCGCTTGTAGCCTTCGTTCAGCTCACGGTACAGATCGTTGATTAGTTCTACCTGATAGGGTCTGAGTTTGGGCACCGCAGCAGGCTGCACCGGTACAACAGACGGCGGCGATTCGACATCTGAGGGGTCGGCTGAAGCGAGAACAGTATCAGCTTGAGGGACAGGTTCAGAAGTGGGTTGAGGGATAGATTTAGACATAGAAACGAGCGTATGCATTTGGGGTTGGGTGAACCAACGCACACTACCAACGCACACTACATAGAGAGCTATTGGTCAATAGAATAGACGCCTAGAGAACAGACGGCTACACAAACGTTGAATTTGACACAGCAGCGATCAGAGCTAACGCGCTTGTAGGTTTATATCAGAACAAATATACTGTAATCGGTCGCGCAGTCATGCGTTTGTCAATTTCGCTTTGTCTCGATATTTGAGTTTTCACACATACACGTGCTTATGAAGGTTCTGCATTTGTCTGACATTCATATGGGGAGTGGGTTTAGCCACGGGCGTCTCAACCCAGAGACGGGAATAAATACGCGGCTAGAGGATTTTACACTGGCGCTGAAAAGGTGTGTGGATAGCGCGATCGCAAACCAGGTAGATCTGGTTCTCTTTGGTGGCGACGCTTTCCCTGATGCCACCCCGCCGCCTTACATTCAGCAGGCGTTCGCAGGCGAATTTTGTCGCTTGGTCGCGGCGGGTATCCCCACCGTGCTGCTCGTTGGCAATCACGATCAGCACTCTCAGGGCGTTGGCGGTGCTAGTCTTTGCATTTACCGTACGCTGGGCGTGCCCGGATTCATCGTGGGTGACACGCTTACCACGCATCGCATAGAAACCAAAAGTGGCCCTGTGCAGGTGATGACCTTGCCCTGGCTCACCCGCTCTACGCTGCTTACTCGCCCTGAGACGCAAGGACTCTCTATGGGAGAGGTCGGCAAGCTGTTGCTCAACCGGCTGAGCGTTGTTTTAGAAAGCGAAATTCGTAAGCTTGACGACACTATTCCTACTGTGCTGCTAGCTCACCTGATGACCGATACCGCGCGCTATGGCGCAGAGCGTTTTTTGGCAGTAGGCAAAGGGTTCACTGTTCCTATGGCGATTTTAGCAAGAGACTGCTTTGACTATATTGCGCTAGGCCACGTGCATAGATACCAGGAAGTTTGCAAATTTCCTCTAGCAATTTATCCTGGCAGCATTGAACGGGTGGACTTTAGCGAAGAGAAAGAAGACAAAGGCTATATTCTTTTGGAACTAGAGAAAGGCAGAGCCACCGCCGAGTTCTGTACGCTGCCAGCAAGAGTATTTAAGACCTTAGAAGTTGACCTGACGGAGAAAGAAAATGCGCAAGAAGCGTTACTTAAGGCGATTGAAAAAGAGAAGATAGAAGAGAAAGTTATTAGGCTGATCTATAAGCTACGCACAGACCAGGCAGAAGAGATTGATAGCGCTATAGTGGGTGAGTCGCTGCGCGCCGCGCACAGCTACACTGTTCAGCCGGAGCTGGTGAGTCAGCTGTCGCGGCCTCGTCTGCCGGAGCTAGGCGTAGATAGTTCGCTCTCTCCGATGAGCGCGCTACAGAGCTATTTGGATAATAGAGAGGATTTGGGCGCGATCGCTCCCGATATCCTAGAAGCCGCCCAAGGTCTTCTCAACCAAGATCCGCATGGCGACAAAGCTATCGTTGCACCAGACATTGCAGAAATATTACAAGTAGAAGAAGAAAGCGAACGGCAGCTTAGACTTCTATAATATTCAGCACTTTGCTCTTAAGCATCTATGGCAGATTACATTCTCTCGCTAGACCAAGGAACGACTAGCTCTAGAGCCATCGTATTTGACCGGCAGGGCGCGATTCTTTCAAAAGCTCAAAAAGAGTTTCGGCAAATCTTTCCAAAATCGGGTTGGGTAGAGCATGATGCTAACGACATTTGGGCCTCTCAGATTGAGGTGGCCAGCGAAGCCATAGCCCAAATAAGCATTGAAGCTAGCGACATTGCTGCGATTGGGATCACCAACCAAAGAGAAACGACTGTCGTGTGGGACCGGGCTACAGGCGACCCGGTTCACAATGCCATTGTTTGGCAAGATAGACGCACGGCGGCCTACTGCGATGAGCTGAAGGCGGCGGGTCACGAAGCCCTTTTTCAGCAGAAGACAGGTCTCGTGGTAGACGCCTACTTTAGCGCGACCAAAATCAAGTGGATACTCGACAACGTTGCAGGCGCTAGAGAGAAAGCAGAGCGAGGCGAGCTAGCCTTTGGCACTATCGACTGCTGGCTGATTTGGAAGCTTACTTACGGTGAACTGCACATCACCGATGCGAGCAATGCCTGCCGAACCATGATCTACAACATTCACGCGGGGGAGTGGGACGACGAGCTGCTGAAGCTATTAGATATTCCTCGCAGCATACTGCCGGAGGTGCGTAGCTCTAGCGAGGTGTATGGAACGACGGCTGAGGAGCTACTAGGGGCAAAGGTTGCGATCGCAGGTATCGCAGGAGACCAGCAGGCCGCCACCTTCGGCCAAGTAGCGCTAGAGCCGGGCATGGCAAAAAACACTTACGGCACCGGCTGCTTCATGCTGCTCAATACCGGAGAAGAAGCCGTCGACTCAAACAACAAACTGCTAACCACCGTCGCCTGGAACATCGGCGGTAAAGTGACCTATGCCTTAGAGGGTGGCATTTTTATCGCAGGAGCGGTGGTACAGTGGCTACGAGATGGGCTAGGCATCATCAAACGCAGCGAAGATGTAGAAGCGCTTGCCTGTAGCGTTCCAGATACAGGCGGCGTATACTTTGTGCCAGCCTTTGTAGGCTTGGGTGCGCCCTACTGGGATAGCTACGCTCGGGGTACAATTACCGGCCTTTCACGCGGGTCTACCTCAGCGCATATTGCTCGCGCCGCACTAGAAAGCATCGCCTACCAAACCGCCGACGTACTCGACGCAATGCGACAAGATTCTCAAATAGATATTGTGGAGCTACGTGTTGACGGTGGGGCTTCTGGCAATGATTTACTTATGCAGTTTCAGGCAGATATTCTAGGCATTCCAGTCGTGCGGCCAAAGATAACCGAGACAACGGCCCTCGGCGCTGCCTATTTAGCAGGGTTGGCCGTTGGCTACTGGAAAGATCATAAAGAGTTGATACAGCTATGGCAGATGGGTAAACGCTTTGAGCCAAGCATGAGCGAACAGAAAAGAAAAAGTATGAGACAAGACTGGAAACAGGCGATCGCGCAAACACTTTATAAGAGCGAGAGCAAAACAGTCTAAAAATTCTGAATTTGGCTCAGTTTTGTTTGGAGCTTTCATTAGGACTTTCATCAAGTGATAGGCGAATGAACAAATACAGAGCAGGCACAGCAAAGTGCGGAAAGCTATTAGGAGAGATACTCCTACTTGCTCTCTATTTCAGATACAGCTAGCTTATGCACTCTACTATGCACTCTACAAATTAAAAGACTTATAAAATCGCGATAGAACTTCTATCAAGCTGCTTAAGAGAAAAGGGTGCGTACAAACGTTGTACGCACCCTTTTCTCTTAATCGTCAATTAGCGGACTAGATCCACCAGTTAACGTTGCCGTTTTGAACCTATACAGTCGCAGGCTTAGGCTCTGGCTTAGGTGGCGTCATCTCGCTACAGGCTGTCTGCACCCGGTTTGCGAAGTTCTCGTCTATCTCGCGGAACAGCGCAATTTGCCTTTGCTGGATAGAGTCGCGGCATTTGCCAAGGCTACCGCCGATGTTGTGAACCAGGCGATCTTTCTCGCCATCGTTCAGCATGTTGTAGTACATCTTGGCTTGGTCTGCGTGATCGGGTGCGTTTAGCTCAGTGCGGCCAGCCATCCCCTCTACAGGATACTGGGGCACCTCAGCGCGCTTGTCGGCTTCAGGATACTTGTACTCTGTAGGGTGGTAGTTCTGGCGACTGCCATAGTTGCCGTCTACACGCATTTGGCCGTCGCGGTAAGGCGAGTTGACTTCGGCCTTGTGAGGTTTGTTCACTGGAATGCTGTCGTAGTTTACGCCCAGACGATAGCGGTGAGCGTCAGCGTAGGACATGATGCGCGCTTGCAGCATACGGTCGGGAGAGCCCGCAATACCAGGCGGCATATTACCAGGAGAGAACGCAGCCTGCTCTACTTCAGCAAAGAAGTTTTCAGGGTTACGGTTTAGCTCAAAGCGGCCAACCTTTTGCAGCGGGTAGTCGCCATGAGGCCATACTTTTGTAAGGTCAAACGCGTTCCACTTGAAGTTAGCAACCTGCTCGTCGGTCATGGTCTGGATATACATGGTCCACGAAGGATAGTTACCTTCGTCGATGGCCTTGAACATGTCTTTGGTCGCCCAGCGAGGCTCTACGCCTTGAATTTTCTGCCACTGTTCTTCGGTAAAATTCTTGATACCCTGATCGGTCAAGAAGTGAAACTTCACCCAAGTGCGCTCGTCTTGCTCATTGATAAAGCTAAAGGTGTGGCTACCGTAGCCGTTGATGTGACGCCAGCCCATTGGTGCGCCGCGATCGCCCATTAGCCACACTACCTGATGTAGGCTCTCAGGCACCTGAGACCAAAAGTCCCACCACATTTCATCCTGTCGCCAGTTCGCTTCGGGGTGCTCCTTCTGCGAGCGAATGAAGTCCATAAACTTCATCGGGTCGCGCATAAAGAAGATAGGCGTGCCGTTGCCCACCATGTCCCAGTTACCATCTTCGGTGTAAAACTTAAGCGAAAAACCGCGCAGGTCGCGATAGATATCAGAGCCGCCCTTTGACTTAGCAACTGTAGAAAATCGTGCGAAGATATCAGTTTCCTTGCCCACTTCACCAAACAGCTTTGCCTTGGTGAGGTGTGTGATGTCTTCTGTTACGGTGAACTTGCCGTAGGCACCTGCGCCGATTGCGTGAACAACACGCTCGGGAATTCGCTCACGGTTGAAATGAGCCATCTTTTCTAGCAGCTCGTAGTCATCCATCATCACAGGGCCGTATTTGCCCGCTGTTTTAGAGACTTCGTTGTTCGGGATAGGAACGCCAGCCGCATTGGTTAAAACCTTGTTGTCATCAGCCATAAAAAGCCACGCTTAAAGTGATTTGTCTGGAGATCGTAAGTTTGAACTTAGATTAGAACCTCTATCGAAGGTATTGAGCTTGGTTGATGAGCCACGCCGAGCTGAATTTGCTGTCGTCTATCTGCGGTTGAAAGCTGCGGTTGAAAGGACGGGCACAAACGGGAAAACTAGGCCGTATCAGTCCTTTGCTCTGCCGACGTGCTATGGAAACTCAAGTAAAAGCTGCGATCGCATCTGGCAACTACAAACAAGCCAGCAACCTCCTGAAGCAGTGGCAGGCAAACGATGCCCAAAACACTCTCTTACGGTTCTACGCGGCGCAGATACAAGAGCACACTAATCGACTAGAAGCCGCCGAGAAGAACTACACCAAACTGCTTCAGCAAAGTACTAACCGTAAGATTATCAGTCAGGCCAGAGCGGGCATTGAACGCGTTCGGCAGCAGAAAAAGGCACAGAAGGAAGCAGAATTAGAGAAAGTGCGGTCGATTAGTGGCGCGCAGGAGTTGGCGATTTTGGTGATTGCAGCGCCTACAGAAGTCAATCGGGAGAGTGCGATCACAGCCATCGCTGAAGTCTTCTCCATAGATCCCTACACCGCTCGAATGAAACTGCCGAGCAGCGGCTTTCGCATTCACCGTATTGGCAGCTGGGGCGAACTGAGCTATTTTCAGCAGCAGCTAGCTAGCACCAATGCTTCAGCATTCTGTACAAAAGTAAACGACATTAAAGCGCTACAAACTTTTCAGATCAGCCACTTTGAAACGCTCTCTCCTCAGCCAGCCGTCATCTGCAAGAACGCTAGCAGGCAGCTTGGAAAGATCTCTTTCGACTGGTCAGAAGTCTCTCAGCAGGTACGCGGACAGCTACCGATTTTTGAGCAGGTTGTTGATCTTGGCAGCTGGGGTAAAACAGTTCACAAGGAGAAAGTGCAAGACTATGCTCAGGTTGTTGATTTGCATCTGCCGGGAAGAGAGATTGTGTTGAGGGTGTGCGATCGCTTCTACCAGTACAAAAAAGGCATCGCACTCAGCCAAATCAATGAAACCAACAGCCGCATCAAATGGAACCAGCTCCTAAGAACCTTCTCAGAATCTACAAAGGTTCCTTGCCATAACGACTTCAATCGCTTCGGTAAAAGCACCTTAGAATTGATAAACCTGCTTCCGGCCATTCGTCCAAATTTAGATATTGACCGCCGAGCCCCTAGCGACTGGGATCTAGCTTTTCATCTATATAGCAGCCTTTTGCTATCCATACATCGGAAGCCCTCATCCCCTAGCCCCTTCTCCCAGGAGAGAGGGACTAGGGGATGAGGGCTTTCAACAAGCTAGATATTATCTAATTCTTGCTTATATATTTGACTGTAGCTACTTGTGACCTTCTCGCTCACGTAGTTCCTCTGTCATAAAAGCGCGATCGCCCATTCGCTCTAGCAGCGGCCCATACTTACCAAACTTCACTATACTCAGCGAAGCCGCCGGATAGTCCAACCGATCACGATAGCGACCTAGATCAATTCCTAGCAAACTACACAGCACAATGCGCAGTGTTGTGCGATGCGACACCACCAACACATTGCCATCCTTGTACTTCTCTTCTATCTCAGCAATCACAGACATGCCCTATTACGAATTTCTACCGCCGTTTCTCCGCCCGTTGGCGCATTCCAAGCGGGTTCTGTCATCCAGTGATAGTTGTCGCTTTCAAACTCGCGCCGAACATCTTCCTTGCTTTTACCCTCCCACTTGCCGTAGTTGGCCTCCTTCAATCCATCGCGAATCGTGAGATCTAGTCCTGCTGCTTTGGAGATGGGCGTAGCTGTTGCCTGCGTTCGCTTCAGAGGGCTGCAATAAATCGCCTCCCACGACAGATTTTTATACTCATCGGCAAATGCCTGCGCCATTTCATAGCCGTATTCGGTCAAATCAACATCTAGAACGCCGCAGAATCCACGGCTCATGCTAAAGGTCGTCTCGCCGTGACGTAACAAATAAAGTCTTAGACTCATAACCACTCAGCCTTTCTCTTGTGGGTCATCCCTAGCTTACGAGATACAATAGCCACAAATTGAGACTTGCACTACACACCGCCCACTATGGATGACCTAATTAGTCAAAACACCGCAGGCGGTACTCGGCCTGTAGAGCTGACCGAAGACACAGACGGTAGCCTTAAGCCGATTTACTTTGTTAGCGGACTAGGCGCAGATGAAAGGATCTTTCAATGGCTACGCTGCGACGGCTACCGACCTGTGCACATTCGGTGGGTAGACCCAGAGCGGGGAGAAAGGATTGAAGACTACGCTAAGCGGCTAAGTATGCAGATTGAAGATGAGAATCCGTTTATCGTTGGGCTTTCTTTTGGCGGCATGGTAGCCGTTGAAATTGCCAAACACATTCAGACAGAAAGAGTCGTTTTGCTCTCTAGCGTTAAGAACAGAGCCGAAGTGCCGTTTTACTTCAAAATGTTTCGTATACTACCGATTCATCGTATCGTACCTTTCAAGAGTCTTTTATGGGCGTTTTACTGGCTGGCCTACTGGCTATTTACGCCTGAAGGAACAGAGGAAAAAACGCTGCTAAAAACAGTCTTAGTCGAGACCGATCCACACTTCTTGAAGTGGGCTCTACACAAAGTTGTTGTTTGGAAAAATGACGAGGTGCCTGAGACGATAGTGCATATACATGGGAGGCGCGATCGCATTTTTCCCTTCCGCTTTGTCACACCCGACTACACCGTAGAGCGCAGCGGACACCTCATGGTAATGAACCGCGCTGAAGAAATCTCTAGCTTGCTAGCGGAGCTGATCTCTGCATCGACTCACTGATAATTTGCTCCTGTACCTGTTCGGCAAGTGGCTCAGGCTGTATTGTTTGCATCATTTCTTCTTTGGCATGATACATGCTTGCGCCCTGCACATTCACCCGGTAGCGCAGAGGCGATAGATACACCTGAATACCTTTGCTGATGAACTGCTGATCGAGCACAGATAGGTTTTTTTCAAGGTGAGGGGCAGTGTTAGGCTCTGAAGGTACAACGACACTCAGCATATCTTCAAACCCCAGAAAGGCAAGACGATACATCAGCTCGCGACTATATTCACCGTGGAAGTAACCACCGTGAACATCGAGCTTGCCACGCAGACAGTCGAAGATAATTTCCGTATAGTCCCAAAGGTTTAGGTTCTTTTTGCGCTTAGCGCGCGTAAGCAGCCCTACTTCTTTCGCCGATTTGGTCCGTCGCCCGTTGGCGTCGAGCACTAGCTTGAAGTCTTTATAGTCTGTACAGTCAAAAAAGGTGAACAGGTCGGCTAGGCTAGGCTGTCTTAACTTCAAATGCTCACGCGCAAACAGCTCGCCTAAAGAAAGATAGCCATCGCCTTTGCCAGAGGTATTGGTGATGTATAGACAGCTCAAAATATCAATATCGTCGGCTGCGATCGCTTCTCCTAGCGGACACGACATAGGATAGTTTTCTCGCAGCGCCTTCAGATTCAAAATGCCCTTCTTATAGGCGCTATTAGTAAGCGCCACACTACCTAGACGGTGTCCGTGATTTTGTCGGCTGCTAGGGAAAGAGATGTAGTTGGCCGCCGTAGACGCTAGCCGTAGGGCCAAATCACCTTCGTTACTAAATAAGTAGGCCTCTTCAAATCGGCGTAGAGACGAGGCCAAACCGTTTGAACGGCTAGAGATAATTGAGAGAATAGGAATATCTGGAGAAGCCAAAATCAAACGGCCCAATCTCAGCGTATTGCCAATGTCAGGCACGGGATTTTGCGCGATTGATCGACGATCAAACACATCCGACAGAATGCGCACGACGTTGGTGATAACCAGACCGCCCATACTGTGGCCCAAAAAGTTGAGCTTTATCTTTTCCGGAATAGGCTGCGTTGTTCCAGCTATCTCGTGCCGTGAAAGGCGCTGGGCCTGTCGCATAGCGTCGCTGTAGCTTGAATAATGAGTTCGCAAGTCTTCCACGCGCAAATCAATCACGGCCTGATCGATCTGCCGCACCAGTTCCGTTAAATCTGGCACGCCAAAGTTAATAGCCCGGTACACATCGCGAAAGTAGACTGTCACCCGCAGCAGCAGCAGCGTCAAAATTACCATCGAGATTGCAACTGCGCCGCTCAGGAGAGCAGATCCTATCAAATCGGTCCAATGATTTCGCCACAGCGGCTCCCACAAGAAAGACCAGCCCCAGTAGCTGAGCATAAATACTAGACCTATCGCCAGCAGCGTCTGCGGCACATCCGGCAGCGCCCTCAAATTTTGCCACAGGTGCAAGGGCCTTGCCGATACCCGCTCCGACGACCAGCGATAGCCGACAAAAACGAGGTTTCGCCGATTGCGAATGTGCTGATCGTCTTGAGAGATATAGCGGTAGATGTCGCTGTACCAGGCGCGAATGCCTTTTTCTTCAGTGTTGTAGCCGTGGACAGCGATGACAAGCTCTGGCGCTCTGGTGATCGTTGGATCGTTTTGGATGCGATGCAGGTCAGTTGCGATCGCAGCTAATCCCTTTTTCGTCTCTGCCATAGAAGGCGGCGATGGCATTTCCTCATCAATATTGTGCGGCGCGGTACTTACGACCAAGTAAGCAGGAAAACTCGATGGCGAGCGTTTATCAACGGGCTCTACACTTACTCGCCGTCGAGACGCATCGAGCTGTAGCTTTTTGATTTTGAAAGGAGCAATTTTCATAGCTGTAGATTTTCTGATGGATGTGAGTATGCACTTTTGGCTATTTAGATCTCAGCGATCGCAACGGCTTTTCTGCCTTCACCACTCTCGTCAATAATTCTGAGAGGTTGTGAGCGACTGAGTTTATCTTCAGACCACACTGCACTGTTCCCTTATTTTTAACTCAACCAATATCAGCTTTCCAGCATTAGCTTTGAGGATCGATAGGGACCAAGATCACATCTATCGGGCAACACTCCTGGCTAACTTATCGGTTTGGCGTCTACGATTGAGCCATTCGAATTTAATATGTCAAAACAGAAACCCCAGTCATTTCTGGCTGGGGCTTCTTAATTGCTTACAACATTCCTTTCGAGCGATCGCCCTTAGGCTGTAGGGTCTGGAATACTCACATCTAGCGGCGTAATCTCAGTGCCTAAGCTATCCAAGCTAGGCGTAATAGCTGCCTGATTGCCTACTACCACAGTAATTAGCTTCTTAGGGTCTAAAACTGCCTGCGCTGCCTCTAGCACCTGCTGCGCTGTAGCGCTCTCTACTTGGTCTCTAAACTTAAAGACGAAGTCAGAAGGGTAGTCGTAGTATTCATAGCGAATCAGCCGAGAGAGCGTCTGGTTCGGCGTTTGAAAGTTGAACACAAAACTATTAAGAACAGAATCCTTAGCAAAGGCTAGCTCCGTTTCGCTAATCGGAGACTGACGCACCTTTTCTAGCTCTGCGTACATCGACTGAATGAAGGGAACCGTCGCCTCAGAGCGAGTTTGGCCACCTCCAATAAACAAGCCATTGTAGTCGTACCGAGGGCTCCAGAAGGCATACACACTGTAAGCCAGGCCCTGCCGCGAGCGAATCTCATTAAAAAGCCTGCCGCCAAAACCGTTGAGGACTTCATTGAGCACCGCCATAGAAGCGTGGTAAGGGCTGCTCAGCTCGCCGCCAATGTGACCGATACGAATGGTGCTTTGGGTGAGCTGGGGCTGGTCGACAACAAAAACACCAGACGCCTGCTGAGCACCTTCTGGCGGAGCGGCAATGTTGTCATTGCGAAGGCCTTCCCACTCGCCTAGTCGCTCATTGATCAGCGCCTTCATTTTCTCTGGGTCAAAGTCGCCCACAATACCCAGAATGGTATTTTCGGGCGCGATAGTTTGCTCGTAAAAGCCCACTACATCATCGAGTGTGATGTTGTCTAGGCTAGAGTACTCAGTCAGGCGTGCATAGGGACTTTGATCGCCGTAGATTAGCTTGCCAAACTCACGCGAAACAATATCGTCTGGGTCGTCGTTACGCCGAGCAATGCCGCCCGCCGTGCGACCTTTGATCAGCTCTACTTTCTCAGCGTCGAAAGCAGGCTGGGTGATGACGTCTGTAAACAGGCCGAAAACGTCTTCTAAATCTTCTGTCAGGGTTGAGAAGCTAGCGCTGCCTGCGGTCGTGCCAATCGAAGTCTCGACAGAGGCCGCGCGCTGCTCTAGCATTTCGTTGAGTTTGTCGGGCGAGTGGTTGAGCGTACCGCCTAAGCGCATGGCTTCACCGGCAATATCCGCTAACCCTACCTGTTCAGAAGACTCCAAATAGGAACCGGTGCGAAAGGTTGCAGACCCTCCAATTAACGGCAGGTCGTGATCTTCCATCAAATACACGACCAGGCCGTTTTCTAGCTCATAGCGTTCGTAGTCGGGAATTTGGATTTCACCGAGCGGGGGAAAAACAAGATCCTCGTAGGGCTTTGGTGCGATCGCCTGAGCCGGTTTTGCCCAGTAAAGGGTGAGCAGTATGGCAAAGGTTGCAGCAATCAGAAAAAAGAATGGCAGAAGGCGGGTACGTAGCCGCCGTGAAAGTAAACCCATGAATTCCTTAGATGACTTCATACGACTAAAACAACAAATAATTGACGAGCACTACCCTTCTTCACTTTCTTCAGCCGCGCCTTCCTCAGCAGGAGCAGACGGCGCTTGAGCATCCGCAGAAATCAGCTTACCAACCGTCTTATTTTCAGTGCGAAACATCTCATTGGCCACGCGTTGCACATCCGCAGCGCTCACCGCTTCAATCGCCTGAAGCTCTCTAAATACATTGCGCCAGTCGCCGGTTTTTGCTTCGTACTCCGTCAGCAGGCTAGCCATTCCTTGATTAGAGTCAAGCTGACCGAGAAGCCCCGCTCGCGCCTGAGTTTTTACCCGCTCTAGAGTAGATTCGTCTACGGGCTCCTGCTTTAGTCGAGTCAGCTCAGCTTCCAAGCCTTCAGCCAGATCGTCTAACGTACTGCCCGGCGCAGTCAAACCGTATAGCAGCATTACAGTAGACTGCTTGTCGCCAGGAAAACCGTTCGCGCTACCAACGTCTAGCGCAATCTGAGGTTCTACCAGCGCTTTGTACAGGCGAGCCGTGCGGCCACCGACCAGGATGCTATTAATCATGGAATACACCACGCTGTCTGGATCGTTGATACCAGGGCGGTGATAGCCTTCCAAGTACCAGGGCTGAGACGCGAGTTCGAGGGTGAATTCGCGTGGCGCAGTTTGGGCAGGCTCATCAACCACTAGCTCGGGCGGCTCAGTGCGAGATTGATATCGACCGAAGTACGCTTGTGCAAACTGCTCTACCTGCGTCGGGTCTACATCGCCGACAACAGCAGCAATCAAATTTTTAGGGCCGTAGTACAGATCAAAGAATTCTTGTATCTGTACTCGCGTAGCCTTTCGCAGATCTTCCTGATAGCCGATCACCGGACGTCTGTACGGGTGCTCGGTAAAAGCAACTTCTGAAAAGCGCTCTACCATCTGACCAATAGGAGAGTTGTCTACGCGCATCCGGCGCTCTTCGAGAATAACTTCCTTCTCTTTGTAGAATTCTCTAAACACCGGATCGAGAAAGCGCTCAGACTCTAACGAGAACCACAGCTCTAACTTATTAGAAGGCAGGTTGTAAAAATAACGGGTTGCATCGGCAGAGGTCGTGGCATTGAGACCTGTGCCACCAGTTTGCTCAATAATCTGGCCAAACTTGTTTTGCTCTACGTAGGAAGCGGCTTCGGCTTGCAGCGCTTCAAACTGTTCGGTCAGCGTTGTAATAGCCGCCTGGTCCCCGGCTTCTTCTGCCGCTAGCAGCTCATCAAACACCTTATCTAGCTTTTCTATTGCAGCTTTCTCAGCTGGATAGTTCGTCGTCCCGATTCGAGTAGTGCCCTTGAAAGCCAGATGCTCTAAATAGTGAGCAATCCCAGTCTCGCCATCCTTTTCGTTTGAGGCACCTACGTTGGCATACAGCATAACTGAGGCAACGGGCGCTTCGTGCTGCTCTAGCACAATGAACTTCATGCCGTTATCGAGGGTAAATTCGGTAACAGCTTCAGCAACGCGGTCTAGATACGGCTGAATAGAGGTGCCTTGAGCTAAGGCTGACGGTGCGAAGGCGAAGGCGCCTTCAGGTGGGAACGCCCCCAAATATAGCCAGCTAGCCATCGCTACCGCCGCCACTCTAAGAGCGAATCGGCTGCGCTGTAGCGAGTTTGGTGCGTTTAGTTTTTTCTTGGGAGAATGAAACATCCTACGAAACAAATAGGAGACGTCTCGAAGAAGACCGAGACAATGACGAAAACCCATAGCACCTATGAAGAATTATTATTTGCAAAACACTGCTTACTAGCATATGGTTTTTTTTGATTTTCAGGGCTATCCACTAAAGCCACCAAAGGACAACCTGACATTTCCTTAACGACCGCTACAGCTGTTGAGGAATGGCCCTTCGATTTCTCAACAGCCCATCTGGCAATTGTTGACGATGTTCAGTTCATCAGACCCAAGAAAATGTAATAAGGTAAAGCAAACGCCGCCTCTCGGCCTTACCCTTGCACGCCTTTTATGAGTAGTTCCTTTGTCCCCAATAATCTTAGGCTTTGGGCGCAGCGATTGCTGGCTGCTATCTTTCTAGGTGGGCAGGTGCTAATTCACATTATTTCTCGCCCGATTCACCGCCGTAACACAGTGGATCAAATGGCATCTGTTGGGCCAGAATCGCTGCTGATTGCGCTGGTCACGGCACTTTTTGTCGGCATGGTATTCACAATTCAAGTCACTCGTGAATTCATTGCATTCGGCGCAACAACGGCCATTGGCGGCGTTTTAGCGATTACCCTTGCACGCGAGCTATCGCCGGTTCTCACAGCTGTCGTCCTGGCCGGACGCGTAGGCTCAGCTTTTGCCGCCGAAATTGGCACAATGCGAGTCACCGAGCAAATCGACGCGTTGCAGATGCTGCGCAGCGACCCGATTGACTATTTGGTCATTCCCCGAGTCATTGCCTGCGCCCTGATGCTACCGCTGCTCAATATCCTTGCATTTATCATGGGTATGGTGGGCGGCTTCATTGTAGCCACGACGATTTACGACATCCCACCCGCTGTGTTTTTGAGCTCCGCGAGGAATTTCATGAACATTTGGGACTTAGCAAGTTCGCTGATCAAAGCACTTATCTTCGGCGTTTTGATTGCAGTCATTGGCTCTAGCTGGGGACTGACGACCTCTGGGGGTGCTAAAGGGGTTGGACAGTCTACCACCACGGCTGTCGTCACTTCACTGCTGGCAATCTTTATCTCGAACTTTCTCTTATCGTGGGTTATGTTTCAGGGCACTGGCAGTGCCTTTACCGGCAATTAAAGAAGGCACATTTACTATGACAATAACTACGACAACCAACACGACTACGCTTGAGCCGAGCTACAAGCTCCCTGCAAGCATCGTCATCCTGTCTGTTCCGCTATTCTTTCTTCAGCCGCTTGTCGGCAGTATCTTCGCAATACTCGGCTTATTCCTGCTATACCAAACCACTACTATTCGGCTCCTCTTCACACCCACAGCCCTAGAAGTACGCCGTAAAGAAAATCTGCTTAAAACTTTTCCTTACGCTGAGTGGGAAACCTGGAAGGTATTTTGGCCAGCAGTTCCTATCCTGTTTTACTTCAAGGAGATCAACAGTATTCACTTTTTGCCCGTGCTGTTTGATCCAGTTGAGCTGCGATCGCGCCTAGAAGCGCACTGCCCCGGCAAAGAAGTCTAAGCGCTAATCCTCTAGCCGCCAAACGTCTTCGGCTCTGTCCCTGACATTAGCCTAGAGATATTGCCGCGATGCAACAGCACCACATAGAGTCCGCCAAACAGCGCCAGCACAATGTAGGGCAGCGGCTGCTGCGTCGCGAGCATCAGCACCCCTGCCGACAGCGCCGCTGCAATCGAGCCAACAGAAACCGTTCGCGAAATGCCAAGGGCTACGCCAAACACAGCCACCGCGCCCAAACCCACCGGCCAAGCTAGCGAAAACAGCACGCCCAAACCTGTCGCTGCCGACTTGCCGCCGCTAAAGCCCAACCATACCGATTTACTGTGGCCAAGGACTGCAAACAGCCCAGCGAGCGTACATAGCACAGCGGCCCACAGCGGCCAGTTTGGTTCAGATGAGTTCTCTGCTAGCGCGTTCACAAGGGGCGATCGCACCCCGCTTGTCAGCCACACCATCAGCCGCACAGCGACCACACCCTTGAGCAAATCAATCACCAAAGCCGCAGTGCCAGGAACCTTACCAGCTGCTCGAAACACATTCGTTGCCCCGGTATTACCCGAGCCATAATCACGAATATCTGTTCCTTTGAGTACCTTCACCAGCAAAAAGCCAGTGGGAATTGAGCCTAGCAAGTAGGCTGCTAAGAGGCCAAGTAGCGCGATTGTTACCGACAAACCAGTCATAAGAAAAATTACCGAGTCCAAATAGCCAAATTATTCAAACCCCGTCCTTTAGTAATAGTCATAATCATTCGACGGATTCTCTGGATCTCTCGCAAATCCTAGCCATAGCGGGTATTGCAGCAAAGACAGGCTCACCTTATCTTCTGCCTCATCCATAATCAAGAAAGGCAGTCTGCCGCTATCGAGCAATCTCTCTGCCCTTTGTGCCATCGGCTCCGACGATTCAAACAGCATAATGCCGCGATTTGTCCCAAAATCCGACCGGGCAACACCCAGACTATCTTGCAGCCAGCGCCGCCACTCGCCTAAGCGCTCTGGCGTCGTCACCAGCACCAGCACGCAGATTCGCCGGTCATAGATCGCATACAGGCAAGAAATAGCAGCAGAGGCCACCAGCACGTTCTGCAAACGGCTGCCCACACTCTTCACAGAGCCGCGTCCACCCTGAGTGAAAAACCAGTTAGAGACGCGATCCGCGTGGATGGGTTCAAAGGTGCGACGCAGCTGCCACGGCGGGCCGTAGTAGTCAGGGCGGGTGCGGTACTGATCTAGCAGGCTGTAAATGCGATCGCGCTGTTCAGAAAACCGCTGAGCCGCAAAAGCCACCCCACCTTGCCCTGAGTCATTCGGCGCAGCGACAGGCGGCGTGGGCGAAGGTGGCTCTATTGTCGGCTGCGACACCAAATTGATCTGCTCAGCAGCTGTCGCCAAATCCTGCAAGCTGCCGATCAAATAGTCCTTGAAGCCCTGCACCCGAATTGCAACATCCTGCGAAGCTCCGGCAAAGCTCGTCTTCATCTCTGCTTCCAGGCGTTCTTTGCGTCGCTCTAGCTGCTCTATCTCACGCTGAAGCTCACGGCGCTGCCGCTCTAGATCTTGCAGGCCTTTACGCACCAGCTGATCAATTCCTAGCTCAGTGCTGCTCTCCCGGTTTGCCTCTTGGCCCGCAGAAAAAGATAGTCCCGTATCGCTTTTAGGCCTAGAAGCAGACAGCCCAGACAGCCCAGACAGCCCAGACCCACTGCGGTCTGAGCGCTGTAGACCCAACGGCACATCGCTAGAAGGTCTACTTCCGGTCCTCGCATCATCGGGCGCGTTGCTGTCTTCGTAGGGGGTCGAATCTTCTGGAGGCATAGATACAGAGGTTACCGATAGTCTTAAAAATTCGCAGCCAAGATGGTTCTAAGCCAGTCAAGCTCTACGGAGATGGCTTGCCTAGCTCACGCGATCGCTCACTTGCCGTACGCACAGCTTCAATCAGCGCTGAACGCAGTCCCGACTGCTCTAAGCGAGCAATACCAGCAATCGTCGTACCGCCAGGGCTTGTCACCCGGTCTTTCAGCTCGGCTGGATGCATCTGCGTCTGTTGCACCAGCTGTGCGGTCCCTAAGACGGTTTGCGTGGCCAGTTGATTGGCGATCGCACGCGGCAGTCCCGCTGCCACTCCACCGTCGGCTAGCGCTTCTATCACAATTGCCACGTAGCCAGGCCCCGATCCTGATAGCCCGGTCACCGCGTCCAGCATGCTTTCTGACACCTGAACGACCTGACCGACCGCCGAAAACATTTCTTTCGCAAGCGCGGCGTGCTCTGCTGTCGCGTGGCTGCCTATGGCGATCGCCGTCATCCCCGCGCCCACGGTCGCAGGCGTATTCGGCATCGTTCTGATAACGGGCCAGCTTCGCATAGCCGCTTCAAGCTGCGCAAGGGTTACCCCAGCCAAAATAGAAATAACCAAGGGCGGGCGATCGCAGCGAGCTTCCCGAAAATCCCTGGCAACAAATTCAAAAATTTGAGGCTTAACCGCTAAAAGTAGAGTTTGACTAGCCTCGATAACTTCCCGATTGCTATCAGTCGTCTGAACCGCATACTGCTCGGTCAAACCCTGACGCCTTTCAAGAGAAGGGTCACCTAGCAAAACCTCCCCAGCTGAATACAGCTCCTGGGAAAGAAGGCGGGATAACAGCGCTTCGCCCATTACCCCACCACCGATAATGCCAAGTCGTACAGACACTTTGTAAAATTGCTCTGGTAAATTTCACCCACAGCATACCGCGAAATGCCTGCCGTTTTAGAGCTGAGCGCCAACCCAAAAAGTCAGCGACTGTCAGCGCAGCTTACGCCATACGAGCGATTTGCTCAGTTGCCCACGCAGGCGTAGGTGCAGACTGACGAGAAGGCGTCATAGGCTCTTGAGAAGTGAAGCCATCTTCGCCCTCAGAAGGCATGCTCACCTGAACACAGTTAGGCGTGAAGAGGAAAATACTCTCACCGATGCGCTCCTGGTGGCCATCCATGGCGTAGGTTCCGCCTGCCACGAAGTCAACCGCACGCTGAGCCTGGTCGGGATCCATAATCGTGAGGTTTAGCACGACAGACTTACGCTCACGCAGTGCCTGAATCGCCTGAGGCATCTCTTCGAAGGTGCGTGGTTCCATCACCAGCACTTCAGACATTCCGTTCATTGCACCAGGCATCCCAATAACGTTATTCATTGAAACCATTCCAGATTCGGTTGACAAAACTCTCTCACGGATACGACGACGCGCAGGGCGAATTTCTTCTTCTGGCATCGGAGGAACTAAAGCTTCCGGCTCATCGCTCTCTTCTTCGTAGAGGTTCTGATAATCCTCGCCTTCTACTTCTTCGTACTCGTATTCATAGTCAGCTGGATCGTTCAATCCAACAAAGTCCTTTATCTTTCCAAAAAGACCGCTCATAGCTTGTGTTCCATCACGACATTAACGACTTGGCAAAAGGCGATGCGCACATAAAAGTAACACGCACCGCTGCAATAAAAACTAGAATTTCCTCGAAATATCTACGAACTCAGCTAGATAAGCAGCCGTAAGACATCAAAAATTCAGAATATAGAAACCTTTGATGACAGAAAGCCTACAAATGCTGAATACAGCCATTTGAAAACGCCTGTTGTAGTAACGATCTCTAAAACCGTAGACACCTTATTTTGCCTTAGCTCACAGAGCCCTACCCAGAACGCCAACGTACTTGTGTACGCCTTGATTACCAGGGATTGCCGGAGATAACAACCTAGTTTTATCTAACTCGTGAGTTAGATTCAAATGCATTACCCCACGCTTCGAGAAATGTGTCAAGTCTTTTTTGTATATTTTCTTAACGCTATATTTCTTGACCCGTTACCCAAATCTGTATACAGAGTATCACCGTTGGTAAAAAAGGCCAGTGTCAATTTTCACCAGTTGGCAACGGCCCTTGCTAGTTGTCACCGATCGGCTCTCAATCACCTGCGCTTACCGCTGGCCAAAAAGACCGCTGCCGATTCTAACCATAGTTGCGCCAGCTGCGATCGCTGCTTCAAAGTCTCCAGACATTCCCATCGACAGCTCCGTCAGGCTCATACTTACCATTCCCGATTGATTAATGCGCTCAGCCAGTGCCCTGGCCTTTTCAAAACCTGCTTTTGCCGCCACAGGCGATAATCCATAGGGCAAAATCACCATTAGCCCGCAGATATTCAAGTACATTAGTTCGTCTAGCGCAGGCAAAGCGACCATCAGCTCATCGACTTCAAACCCGTCTTTGTTTGGATCGGGCAAAAGCTTCACCTGCAAGCAGCAGTTCGGCCTACGGTTTAGCTCAGCGGCCTGACGATCCAACCGCATTGCAAGCTTCAAACTATCTACTGAGTGAATCCAGTCAAAGCTTTCAACCACCCTGCGCGACTTGTTCGATTGGATATGACCGATGAAGTGCCAGGTCACATCCGTAAGATCGCCCAGGTCGGATTGCTTTGAAAGCGCTTCTTGCACCTTATTTTCTGCAAAATCACGGATGCCTTCGACGTAAGCAGCTCGAATAATACTCACTGGGAAAGTTTTACTGACCGCAACAAGCCGAACGCCTGGAGGAATAAGAGATTGAATTTTGGTCAGACGCGCAGACAAATCTACAGACGCGCTCGTATCAAGGCTAGACATCGACATTGGGTACGGCTATAAGGCGCAGTTTCGAGGCGATAGCCTAAAACGCCTGCTTGTACGTTTTCTGGAGCTGGTCGTATTCCGTCTGCTCGCCCGTACGACGAATCACACGCAGGCGCTGGTCGATCATTTGTTTAGCATCTACTCGTCCAATAGGGTCAAAGGAGAGACCGCTTGCATCGTTAGTTACCAGAAAAAACAATCGATGCGCATATAGTGTTGCGAACAGTTCTTGGCCGTTGCCCACCAGGCACACTCGAAATAGCAGGCCAAAGTTCGGATGGTTCAGATAGTTTTCGTTACTCATGTGGACTTTGAAAAAAACATAACAGGCGTTATGACGATACGGCCGGTGTTTTCACTCCGCCCACGATATTCTCTATGACTGAGTTTACAGCGTTTTATCCGCTATTCAGATTTTATTCAGAATTCAACAAACGACAGTCCGAGAGCAAGTAGCTGTGCCTTTGCCTTCTGCAAAGACTCCTGCCACTCTTTTGCCGGTTGGCTATCAGCAACAATACCAGCGCCCACCTGTCCCCACACTGTATAGGTAGAACAGTCGCCTTCATCAGCATTCGCCTCCAGCAACAGCGTCCGGATCAGTATGTTGAGATCTAGCCGCCCTCGCCGGTCTAGATAGCCGCAAGATCCGTAGAATAAGTTGCGGCGCACAGGCTCTAGCGTTTCGATAATCTCCATACAGCGAACCTTCGGACAGCCTGTGATGGTTCCACCCGGAAAAAGGGCCGCCACTAGCTCAGCGACAGCAGCCTCTGGCAACAGCTTACCCATTACGTTGCTCACTAAGTGCATGACATGGCTATAGCGCTCAATGGTCATTAGCTCATCCACCTGCACGCTGCCCCACTCGCACACCCGGCCCAAATCATTTCGCTCTAGGTCAACCAGCATGATGTGTTCGGCTCGCTCTTTGGGGTCGTCTAAAAGTGCTTGGGCATTTTGCATATCCGCTACAGGAGTCTTTCCTCTGGGACGCGTTCCTGCAATTGGCCTCGACTGGGCAATCTGATCTTTTAAGTGCACCAGTCGCTCTGGAGAGCAGCTCACGACTGATCCCCACGGCGTGTGCCAGTAGCTTGCGAACGGGGAGGGGTTAATCGCATGCAGCGTTTTATAAATCTCCCAGCTTGGCATGGTCGTCTGCGCTTGAAATCGCAAAGAATGGTTGACCTGAAATACATCGCCTGCGCGGATATGAGCCTTTGCTTTCTCAACGGCCCGTCGAAATTCAGCTTCTTCGGTTTCGAGTATCAGATGCTCTGTTGTCCAGGATCTAGTCTTTGCCACAGATGTATCTTCGCCGTCTTGTCGCGAAGCCCGTTGAGCCAACCGATCCACACCTTCCGCCGTATCTGCCGCTAGCCACAGCCGCTGCGCAGCGTGGTCAAGCACCGCAAATTCTGCGGGCTCATACCAAAAAGCTACCGGAAAAGGCAGATAATCATCTTTTAGCCAGGGCAGTTGTTCAATCTCCCAGGCAAGGTCATAGCCTAGCCAGCCTAGCCAGCCGCCTATAAAAGGCAGGTCAGCAGGAATCGATTCTAGCTCACCTACCATCAGCTGAATAGCAGGCGGCTTTTGCTTACTTAACTGATCTAATAAAGGCAAAATGTCACCGACTTTAGGCGTCCATAGCTGAAGTTGCAACGCCGCTCTAGGAGGACCTGTGCAAATGGAGTAACGCGCCAGAGACGTCTCGTAGCCTACGTTAGAAGCGGCAGGACTTTCTAATAGAGTAGCGATTCCCGCCGTACCAGATCGAGACGCCTCTGACAGGAATAGAGTCTCAAAGATGGCGGATCCCGACTTGTTGTGTAGAGGCTGCGATCGCCAAAAATACCGTAAACAAGGATTCAACGCAGCACCCTCTAGCCTTACAGATTCCTCTTGAGCCATAGACTCGTCAGGCCACACCGCCATACGCAATACGGCTCCACCAAAACACACCGAGCCCACCGAGCACCAGCCAATCCCACCAGCGCAGCCGCAGCTTATGCCATACCACTCGATGCGTATTCGGGCTGGTAAAGCCGCGCACCTGCATCGCGCTGGCAATTTGAGTGGCCCGCAGCAGCAAATTCTCAATCAGTCGCTCAGACACCATCAGCCAAATTTGAATCGCCCCGCGTACGCCTAGCTTCTTCCACTTGATCGCTCGCGTTCGCACCGAGCGCACTAGGTTTTGCACTTCTTCTAGTACCAGCGGAATAAACCGCAGCGCCAATGTCAGCGTTAGCGCAATCTCCGTTACCGGTAGCCCAATCCACTTCAGGGGCCGCATCAAATCTTCTATACCCTCTGTGATTTCTTCAGGGGCCGTCGTTAACAAAAATAAAGTCGTCGCGTAGATCAGCGTGAACAGCAGCGTACTGATTTTGATGGCCAATCGGAGCGATCGCTGCGTAATGTGAACCGCAAGGTTCAGCGGTCCTATCTTTGCAACCTGCCAATCTACGATTTCGTAGCGATAGCTTGTCGCAGACGGCAGCGACGGGAGTATCTCTGGCGGCGTCAGTCCTTCTGGCCAGCTGCGCAGCATGTCTGCGGTCGGCAGGCGCGGCTGTTGCGATACCGCAATACCATCGGGTGCTAGTAAAAGGAGTATTGTAGCAACCGTGCCAAAAAGGATCAGCCAACCCATCTGCTGCCACCACACCCGCAGTGGAATGCGCGCGCTCACCGTCAGCAGCAATAAGAATGCCACAATCGCAATTCTATACGGAGAGCTTGCCAGCACCGGAGCCAGCAAAAAGCTCAGTAGCCAGGCTACTTTCACCCGCGCATCTATCTTGTGCAGCCAGGTTACCGGCTCTTCCAAATAAAGCCCAATTGGGAGCGATCGCAATAAATCCATTAACTTCTGACGCCTTAGCCCAAATACCGAACCTTTGTAGCCCGGTTTGGCCCAGAGCTCGAAGAGTGGCCGCGCTCGACATCACGCACGCTCTTACCGCGCCAAATCAATCGAATTGGCGTGCCATCGTAACCTAAGTTCTTGCGAAACTGCTTCTCAATATACCGGCGATAGCTCTCGCCAAACAGCTTAGGATCGTTCAAGAACAAAGCAAACGTTGGCGGCTGTGCCTTCACCTGCGTCCCGTAGTAAATCTTCCCCTGTCGGCCCTGACGCGTCGTTGGCGGCGTATGCCAGCTCACCGCGTCTTCGAGCACTTCATTCACCACCGACGTACTCACCCGGCGACGATGTTCTGTCGCCGCCTGGTCCACCGCGTCCAAAATATTTGGCAAACGCTGTCCGGTAAGCGCACTCACATACAGCCGCTTTGCCCAGCCTAAAAAGTGAATCTTCGCCTCAATCTTTTTATCGAACTCGTAAATCGTATGCGAGTCCTTATCAACCGCGTCCCACTTATTCACCACAATCACGCAGGCGCGGCCTTCTTCCTCAATCCGTCCCGCTAGCTTTTGGTCCTGCTCAGTGACGCCATCTAGCGCGTCAATCACTAGCAGCACCACGTCTGCTCGCTTAATCGCTTTGAACGCTCGGTTGATTCCAAAGAACTCAGGACCAAAATCCACATTTTTCTTTCTACGAATGCCCGCTGTATCAATCAGCCGGTAGCGCCTTTGGCTGTCGCCTTCACCACGCGTCACCACCATGTCAATCGAATCGCGCGTTGTCCCCGAAATCGGACTCACAATTGATCGCGCCTCGCCTACAAAGGCATTGAGCATACTCGACTTGCCCACGTTAGGACGGCCAACAATAGCGACGCGATACTCTTCTAATTCTTCTAGCTCATCGGTCGGCGGCAAATGCTCTACTAGCGCGTCGAGCAGCTCGCCCGTGCCGCTACCGTGGATAGCTGATAGCGCATAGGGTTCACCCAGGCCCAACTCCCAAAACTGAGCGGCTTGCACGACCCCTTCATCAGGAGATTCGCATTTATTGACAGCTAAAACAGTCGGGACGTTTTGCGATCGCATCCAAGCAGCAATTTCCCGATCACCCTGAGTCGGCCCCTGCTGCCCATCTACAACAAAGACTGCTGCTGACGCCTCACTCAGCGCCGCCATCGCCTGCTCACGAATAAACGGTAAGAACTCCGTATCGTCATCAAAGACAAGTCCACCTGTATCTACTGCCAGAAATTCACGATCTCCCCAAAAAGCCATCTGATAGGTGCGATCGCGCGTCACCCCAGGCTCGTCGTACACAATCGACTGCCGCCCACCTGCCAACCGGTTCACAAACATAGACTTGCCCACATTTGGGCGACCGATTATAGCGACGATAGGAAGAGCCATAGCAGGAGAGGCCTAAGCAATAGGCACTTACAGACGAAAGAACCATTATAGTACGGGCTTCGTGGATCAGCCGACTACAAAACCGCCTTAATCTCTGCCTTTGCATCTTTGCGCAACCCGGCTGCGATTCGGAATAGCTCTTGCCCAGTATGCAAGTAGCTATCGTCATACGTGTAGGTAAATCGCTCAATCTCTTCTATTCCATCTTCTAGCTGGTTCAAGCAGTAATACAGGTTCGCAGCTCCGCTCGCGACACCTGCTGGGTTCGGCATTGACTTGAATTTTTGCTGCGCTTTCTCCAGACTCTCCTGGCATTCTTCTAGGTAGCGCTGAAAGACTTCCATTAGCTCGTCATCAAAAGGATCGGCAGAGAGCGATCGCACCTCTGCCTTCAATGGCTTAATAATCTTGCCGATCAATCGATCAGTAGGGTTAAACACAGCCCGTAGCCACTGTTCAATCGTGATAGCGTTGCCGGGACTACGTCGGCGGTTTTTATATTGAGCGTGAGAATCTACGGTGCGAGCAGCGCGGTCACGCAGCTTTTCCTTAGCCAACAGCTGCCGTTCAACATCGTAACGCTGCCGCTGCTGTACATCACCTAGCACTTCATAGGCTGCGTTTACCGACGCAATTTTGTCTGTCGCGGCCTGAGTATCTGTACTGTTTGGCTGGCTATCGGGATGAAACTGCTTCGCCAGCTTCCGATACGCCTGTTTCACTTGCGCTTGGGTCGAGCCTGCCGCAATGCCTAACGTTTTGTAGTGATCGATGTCTACGCGAAGTTTGTTCACCATCGCAATATTTTACCGCGACCACCGCCCATCTATAAACATCTTGCCTACGATCCTACAGGCTCAGGATCTTGAAACAATGGCGTACTCAAGTAGCGCTCACCGAAGCTCGGCTGAATCATCACAATCAGCTTGCCAGCATTCTCAGGCCGCTTAGCGATTTTTACCGCCGCACATAGCGCTGCGCCGCTCGATATACCAGATAAGATGCCCTCTTCTTTGGCCAGGCGTCTGCCAAATGCGATCGCCTCATCATCGCTCACGGGTACCACCTCATCAATCAAATCCTGCCTCAGCACCTTCGGCACAAACCCCGCTCCAATGCCCTGAATTTTATGTGAGCCTGGCCTTCCGCCTGCGAGCACAGAGCTATTCACCGGCTCCACCGCCACCACTCGAAAGCTCGGCTTTCGCTGCTTAATCACCTCACCCACGCCGGTAATAGTGCCACCGGTTCCTACACCCGCTACCAAAAAGTCGAGCTGCCCTTCCGTATCCTGCCAAAGCTCTTCCGCCGTCGTCCGTCGATGAACCGCCGGGTTCGCTGGATTGTCAAACTGTTGCAGCATGTAGGCATCCGGCAGCTCATTTACTAGCGCTTTTGCCCGCTGAATACAGCCGCTCATTCCTTCGGTTCCCGGCGTCAGTTCCAGATCCGCACCAAACGCTCGCAGCATCGCCCGCCGCTCAGAGCTCATCGTCTCCGGCATCGTCAGCACCAGCCGATACCCCTTTGCCGCTGCCGCCATTGCCAGCGCAATGCCTGTATTTCCAGAAGTTGGCTCCACCAGCGTGGTCTTGCCAGGCGTGATATCGCCCGCCATCTCAGCCGATTCAATCATACTGATGCCAATGCGGTCCTTCACCGAAGCCGACGGATTCATCCCTTCTAGCTTCACCACAATCTCCGCCACACAGCCTTCCGCCTCCGGAATCCGGCCCAGTCGCACCATCGGCGTATGCCCAATCAGATCTGTAATACTGTTAGCAATTTTCACAAGGATTCTCTTCTTCTATATGTAGTACATCAAATCCACCTGCTGCCGTGCGTTCCGCTTATCCACCAAATCCTGCAAAGTGTAGCCCTCCAACACCGACTCTGCCGACTGCCGAGCCTCTTGCCACACGTCTCCTACCACCGCACCTTCTGTCGTCTTTGGCGACTTCATCTCTCTCGCCTTCGCATCAAAGCCTTCAATACAGCTCACCACATCCAGCAGCGTCACCTTCCAAGGCTCACGCGTTAGCAAGTATCCGCCCTTCGCCCCTCGCTGACTTTTCACAAACCCGCCCCGACGCAGCGTAGCCAATAGCTGCTCCAAATAGCGGTCCGGAATGCCCTGCTCCGTCGCAATCTGACAGATGCGCAACGGGTCGCCTTTACTGTAATGCAAGCTCAGCTCGATCAAAGCCAGCAAAGCGTACTCACTCTTGCACGATAATTCCACAGGTGCGACCCATTGGGGGAACGAATAGTCATTATACACCGGTTCCACAGTGGGGATTGCGCATTATCTGCTTTGACGTGCGGTCACAACAGACAATAAAAAAGGGACTTCGTATTTACGAAGCCCCTTCTAAACATTTGCTCTAGAGTGAATCAGAAACCCAGCTCACTCTAAATTTCGTTCGTTTTAGAATCTGAAGCTTGCACGCACCGCGCCGTACAAGCTGGTGTCGTCGGCATTACCGGAATCGTTATCAGCGTAGATCACCGCAGGTGTGAAGGTGAAGAACTCATTCACGTTGATTTCGTAGTAAGCTTCCACCAAAAGAGGATCGCGTATCAGGCTAGGAGAAACCGCACCATAGACACCGAGTTGGTTGCCAGCACCCAAGAAGTCAGAGAACGCAACGCCACCACCATAGGAGTCAAGGTTACCATCGACACCAGCAGCTGGAGTATACGCGTAGTGACCACCTACTTGGAAGCCACCAAAGTCCAGGTTCAGCAAACCGGCAAGTGTGTACTCAGGGCTTAGGGTTAGGAGGTTACCCGAGATAGCGTCAAAGGTGGTTGCTTGGTCACCGTCAATGTAGGCAATCGCTGCATCTAGAAAGCCGTCTGTCAACAGGTTGAGCTGAGCAATATAGCTGTAGCCGTTATCAAAGCCACCTACGCCGGGTGTGCTGTTGTTAGCGTTATCTGTAGAGTAACCCAGGTCAAGGATCAAGTTATCGGAGAAGGCGATATTGACACCTGCACCGAAAGAACTACCGCCATCGTACAGGTCGTAGAACTGAGGGCCACCTGCGTCATTCACACTAGGGCCATCAAACGGGACAATGGTGCTCGTTACAAAGTCGTCTGTGACAACACTGTTAGCAGCCAAAATTGCACTGATGCGATTGCCTACAGGAAAGCTGTAATAAACATCATCCAACCGAATATTGTCTTGAGCAGTACCTCTGCCGCTCTGGAAAGCCAGACCACCCTCAGTGTTTCTCATAGAGCCAGCGTCGTCACTTGCCTGCAAGCGAATGCGCAGTCTATCTTCACCGGTAAAGCTAGTGTCAAAGTTCAACCGGGCACGATACTCAAACGTCGCGGCTTCTGGGCCACCGCCATCAAAGTTAGTGGACGTAGCAGGTTGAGAAGGACCTTGCAGTGGGAGGGGATCAACGTAAAAGTCAGCGTCATCAAAAGGCACAACCAGATGCGCATCTAGCTGACCGCGAAGCTTGGTAGTAGTAGAAAACTGGTTCGCCTCTAGCTCAGCAACGTCAGTTTCTAGAGTGTCTACGCGACCACGGATGGTTGCTAGCTCAGCTGCAAACTCTTCCTGCAAGCGGCGAACTTCATCCAGGCCATCAGTACCAATGAGCTGAATGACAACGTCCAAACAGGCGTTCAAACCAGCAGCAAACTCATAGCGAGTCAACGCGCGGTTACCACGGTAAGTGCGGTCAGGATAGCCTTCTAGGCAACCGTACTCTTCTACCAGGCGCTGAAGTGCGGTAAAGGCCCAGTCGCCAGGCTGCACGTCAGATAGCTCAGAAACGTTGGTTACCTGTGCTAGCTCAATGGGCTCAGCAACAACGATGTCTGAACTGATTTCGCCAATCTCTGCAGTTTCAATAGCGGCAGTCTCAATCGCAGCAGTCTCAATAGCTTCTGCGGCAACAGCGTTACCAGAAACAGCGAAGACGGCGCCTAGGGCTGCGGGTGCAGCAAGCAATGCTTTCCAATTTGTCATTTTTTTAATTCCTTCACACCTAGTAAATGAATCAGCTATCAGCTTTATAACTTGCTCACTGAGTTTCAAAGGGACAGCTCGCAAGTATTAAAAGTGATAGGTGAACTCCTCCGCCTAGGAAAAACAGATTGCGAGCTCAGTGAACTTCAGCAATTGTTACTTTCTCAGACTTGTGTGAAATCCTAACAGAAGCCTCTACTATTGCACAACGCCTTATGACAGTTTTTTGAATTGCAAGAAGCGGCCTACTAGAGCACTCCAAATCTACCTGTAAGAGAAAGAAAACCGTCATGAAGCCTTTCTGCATGGGCGGGTTCAGCGATCGCCGCTATTCCATAGCTACCTAGGGACTCTAAGTCAATCGTATTAACTCATGCGACTCTATGTCTCTGTCACAAATATCTAATATGTCCACGTAAACATGTTTTACGTACTTGCATATAAACAGTAAGTGTGGCGCGGATCAAAGCTACCACGCTTAGAGGCCGCGTTGGAGGTGGAGTAAGATGCCTCGTGCGATCGCTCCTGCCATCCGTTCACGCCAGGCAGGGTCAGCCAAGTTTGGCGCATCTTCCGCGCCCGTCACAAAACCCGTCTCGACCAGGATCGCGGGCATAGACGTACGGCGAATGACGTAGAACCTGGCGCTGCGCACACGGCGATCGCGCAGACCCATTTCACTCAAAATAGTGCTGTGCACCGTGTTCGCCAGCCGCTGTCCGGCGTCTGAGGCATAAAAGGTTTCTAGACCGTTCACATCTGGGCGACTCATGCTGATGGCATTTGCATGAATGCTCACAAAAATGCTGGCATTTGCTTGCTCCGCGATTTGAACGCGAGGCGCAAGGTCAACTTCTACATCACTACTGCGAGTGAGCACTACATTCACACCCTGCTCACGCAATATCTGTGCCACCTGCGGCGTAATATCGTTGACGACCTGCTTTTCCTGTAGACCATTGATGCCGACTGCGCCAGGATCGCGTCCACCGTGCCCAGGGTCTAGCACAACCGTAAATTGGCCGTTAGGTAGGGTTGGCAGCTCGCCTGTATCTACCTGCCGAGTCCCAGCGGGTTGGCGGAGAGTACTGGCCACGGTAGTCCCCGTGTCGGCACCTTCACCACCAGCATCGGGGACGCTGCTAATGGAAACGTCTTTCGGCAAAATAACAATGCCGCTTGGTGTAGTGGTAATCTCCCAGTCAGGACTTTCTTCCCCTAGCGCTAGCGTAATTCGAGCCCGAGCAGGCTCAGCCGACACCTGCTCCACTCGCCAGCTGTCAATACTGTATCGGTCGTTGGGTAGACGAGAGGTTGTCAGGCCTAAAGCAACTGAAGTTTGATCAAACTCTAGAGAGATAGAGCGCTGGTTGCCTTCTTCAAAGCGGCTGACATCAATTGTAGGGTCTTCTCCAGAGGTGCGAATGAAGAACCCGTCTGCGGTCGTTGTGATGCCTTGAATACGAGTGCGAGCGCCCTGTACAGGTCTGTTGCTGACTACATTTTGAGCGGCCCTGGGGCTGCGAACGACAGGTGCATTTGCCACAGCTTCCGCCGCTAGCTGGCTGACAACAGGCTGGCTAGGCACTGTCATTTCAACGGCGTCGGGTAGCTGTACAGTCCACTGACGAGCGCTCTCACCGCGCACCTGAACCTGATTGGGATCAACGGTGTAGCCTGGATTGTACTCAACGATCAGTCGAGTGGTTTCCGCATCTCGCTCGCTGACGCTAACTTCTCGAATAGCGCCGTCTACAGAGATGCTTTCTGGCGCTTGTAGTGTGGTACCTGGAAGGTCGATAACCAGCCGGGTAGGATTGGACAAAAGCTGTGCGGTGGGCTGAATGCTGTCGTCGGTGGTGAAAGTGAGCCGGTTCTCTTGCGGGTCAAATCGCCAGAACTCAAGCCTTGCTGCTTCCGCAGGCAGTGCTAGCAATAGCGCGCCTACTAAAGACAGACCAGGCAGCAGACGATGCAATCTCACAGTGTGTGTCCTCAATACCAAATGAATTCACTAACAATTCCTTCTCCTAAGTACTGTGAAGGCTTGTCAGCACTTTGTAAATCTAGAAAGTGTAAATCTAGAAAGTGCGATGGATGAAGATTGACTTGAAGACAGAAAAAACTTAGGTAATTTCTCGGTGTTCCGTCTACATATGATGCCCGGATCCTGAGCATATATAACAAGTGAACACGTTCTTTTACGTAGATCCCTCAGCCTGTGTGCATCCTACTCCGTAGTTCAACGGATAGGGTGAGCCATCCGTAAAGTTGTAGGGAACTTCAAACTTTTAGGGCAAAAGTCATTCCCTTCGTAAATTGCGTTGGCAAAGTTAGGCGGTAGCTGCTAGTACCCGCTCCGGCAGTTCTTTGGGTACCGCTGCGGTCAAAACTTCATTGCCCGCTTGGGTAACCAGTACATCGTCCTCAATGCGAACGCCGATACCGAGCCACCGGTCTTCGATTTGAGGCTGCCCTTCTACGGGTTCGTAACTAGGCGGAATGTAGATGCCGGGCTCTACTGTGACGATGTTACCGGGGACGAAAGGCTTCCAGGTTTTGTCGGGGTTCCGCAAAATGCCCGTATCGTGCACGTCCAAGCCCAGGAAGTGACCTGTACCGTGCATAAAGAAGGCTTTGTGCGTTTTCGCTTCTATGAGCGTGCCTACGTCGCCCACTAGCAGACCTAGTTCGACGAGGCCTGTCGTGATGACTTTAGTAGCCGCATCGTGAAACTCGTTAAACGGTAGGCCAGGCTGCACTTTTTCGATAGCAGCAAGCTGGGCTTTAAGTACGAGGTCGTAGATTATCTTTTGCTCTTTGGAGACGCGATCGCCTACCGGAAACGTCCGCGTAATATCCGCGTTGTAATACTCATAGGCGCACCCTGCGTCAATTAGCAGAAAATCGCCTTCTTTTAGCGGTTGATTGTTCTCTACATAGTGCAGAATACAGGCGTTTGCCCCACCTGCCACAATAGACGGGTAGGCTGGGCCTAATGCGCCTTCTCTTCTGAAAATATTTTCGATGGCAGCCTGAATTTCGTATTCGTACATGCCTGGCTTCGTGATTTCTTGGGCGGTATTGTGAGCCTCCGCGCTGATGGCGATCGCCTTACGAATTTGCTCAACTTCATAGGGCGTTTTGATACGCCGAAACTGCTGCATAAGCAGCTTAGAATCTTCGATAGCAACGGGCCCAGTTCCTTTTTTCGTCATTTTGGCAAGGAGCTTCTGCCATAGGCTAATCACCCGGTCGTTGAACCCGCGGTCTTGGCCAAAGTGGTAGTAAAGCCGTGGCGCAATGGCGACATACTCCATCAGCTTCTCGTTTAGCTGCTCAATCGGGTAGGCTTCGTCGGCACCATACTTTGCTTTTGCATCCTCTACGCCCGTGCGATAGCCGCTCCAGGTTTCTTTCTCTTTATCTTTTGGCTGCACAAAGAGAACGAACTTATGTTCTTCGTGGGAAGGAGCCAGCACTGCTACCGCGTTAGGTTCGTTGAAGCCAGTGAGGTAGAAAAAGTTACTGTCTTGCCGGTAGAGGTAGTCCACATCGTTGTGCATTACGGCTGTAGGAGCACTACAAAAAATAGCTGTGCCCTGACCGATGGCCTTGAGCACAGCTTGGCGGCGCTGGCGATATTCGCTCTGCATGTGTTGGTTTCGAGGGGTTAGTCTAAGAAAGCTGGTTTAAAAAGCATAGCTCAAAACTTCGATCCGCATAGTGCCAGGTAGGCTGCTAGCGCCTACACTCAGTGTGTTATCACCTTGAGTGACCGGGGTACCAGACATTAGCGCAACGAACTCATCGACACCAACGATGTTGCAAGTATCTGCATCTGCGGCCTGCGTACGGTAGTGGGTAGGAACGACTATCTTTGGATTGAGCGATCGCACCGCTTCTACCGCTTCTTCTGGCGTATAGGCCTTGGGCCCACCGCCGACGGGCACAAGCAGTACATCTGGGCGACCAATCAAAATTTTATCTTCAATAGAAATAGGAGCTGCCGCACCGCCTAGGTGCACAACGTTAACGCCCGCTTGATTCCATACCCAAGCTACATTCGTACCAAACCGACGACCGTTAAGCCGGTCGTGAGGCATGCTGACGCCTTGAACCGATAGGCCATTGATAGTGTAGTCACCCGGTTCGTCGATAACTTGGCTACTGGCGTAGCGATCGCTCAAAAACCCTTCATCAAACAGGCGACTGCTAAGCAAAACCAAATCCGCACCCACCGTTGGTTCCGCATAGCCTGCTGTACAGCCAATCGCCTTAAAGGGATTCACCAAAATTCGCTGTCCGCCACCTGTAAATAAAAACGAGGTGTGGCCAAGCGCTGTAATCGTCAGCGGTCCGCTTTGAGCCTGTACAGATTGATATCTGGAAGCCAGTCCTACGCCAAGCGTGCCTGCAAACGTTGCGCCAGCGTATTTCAGAAGGTTTCGCCGATTCATGATGTTCTTAATTTCTTCCACGGGGGTTTTACCCATCCTCACCCATGACGTGACATTCAGCACGGCCAAAATAGGCCAGTTCGTGCAGATGGTACCGGCCCATCAGCTAAACGTTTTGTTGAGCGACTGTTATTGAGCGGCTGTTTTGATATCTATCAAAAAATTCTTCAGCAGCATTTTGCCCGACTCTGTCAGCACGCTTTCCGGATGAAACTGCACACCTTGAATGTGAGGATAGTCTCGGTGACGAACCCCCATAATAGTGCCGTCTTCTACCCATGCCGTCACTTCTAGCACGTCTGGGCAGCTCTTTTCATCAATCACTAGGCTGTGATAGCGCGTTGCCGTAAGCGGATCGCTCAGCCCTGCGAACACGCCCATATTGTTGTGCTTTACCGGAGACGTTTTGCCGTGCATAAGCTCGCGGGCACCCACCACCTTGCCACCGTAAACCTGTCCAATGCTCTGATGACCCAAGCACACACCTAAAATAGGGAACGTAGGTCCTAGCTCTTCAATGACTTTAAGCGAAATACCTGCATCGTCTGGCGTTCCTGGACCAGGCGAGATAACAATACCGTCTGGCTGCTTTGCGACAATCTCTTCTAACGTAATTTGATCATTCCTAAAAACCTCGATATCCTTAGCGATATCGATGGTTTGCCCTAATTCTCCCAGGTACTGTACGAGGTTATAGGTAAAACTATCGTAGTTGTCAATAACAATAATCATGGGCCAAAGCCAGAGCAGGCGTTGCTGGCGGTTGTTTGCAGTAGAAGGTATAGACTGTATGCCTTCTACTTTATTATGCGCCTGTTACGCTCGCACTCGCGGCGAGGTATATGTTTAGCTGAGTCCAAAGTAGGGGCGCAAAAATCAGAATAGCAATGATGAGCGCGACGATTGCCGCCATCAGAACTGCCCCAGCTGCGCAGTCTTTAGCGATTTTAGCGAGTTCGTGGTAGGTCTGTCCTACAGTAAGGTCCACCAGCGACTCTAGCGCCGTGTTTAAGATCTCCATAACCAGCACCGCGCCGCATGTGAGACAAACGATGGCAACTTCCACGTTGCTGACGCGCAGTATCCAACAGAGCAAAAGGGCAATAGTGCCTACACCGGTATGAATTCTAAAGTTGCGCTGGGTTTGGAAAGCGTAGGAGATACCTGCCCAGGCGTATTTGAAGCTAGTGAAGAGGTTGGGTGCAATTTGCCAGGACTGCGATCGCTCTTTTGTCAGCGGCGCGGCAGAGACTTCAGAAGTTGACAATGGCGGAAGTTCGGAAGGCATTGTCTGACGGTAAGAAGAACGATGGGGGTAACTAATCTGGCGACTAATCCGGTTAGGCTGTTGGCTACGAAGGCGCGCACTTCGACGGGAGAGCTTACTGGTTTTAGAATACTGGCTATTGCGGAAGAACATACGCAAAAATGGGTCTCGTTTGCATCATTACAAGAGGATGACAGGCCGCCCGATTGAAGGCCGCTCTATTTTCCATCCAGTGGTAGACCGCTACTTTACAAGTCAACGTTGCCCAGTTTATACGTCAACGTAACTTGATTAGGGACGTCGAGTGAGACAGTTTCTTTAAGGGATGTGTCAGTAGGAGTAGGCGCACTCACAGTTCATACTTCAGAAGAATAGTACGAGTTCAGGAGAATGACACAAGACTGAGTAAGTGGTCTTGCCGATCAATCATTTGTATAAGGCTGGCCTCATCTGGGTGGTCCCAGCCTAGTAGATGTAGCAGACCGTGGGCAGTAAGCCACGCGACCTCTTGTGCTAATGGGCGCTGCGCTTTAGCAGCCTGTCGACCGGCAGTTTCTACAGAGACAATGATGTCGCCCAGGTAAATAGGCTGCTCTAGATATAGAGAGTCTGATCCAGGCAAGGTAGTTTCTAGCGCAGCAAAGGACAAGACATCTGTAGGCTTATTCTGCTGGCGGTAGTCGGTATTAAGCTGTTGGATTTCGGCGTCGTCTGTCAGCCGCAGACCGACTTCATAGGCGTTTATGGGAGATAGCTGAGGATCGAGTTCGGCTACCCAGCGCTGAAGCCAGGCTTGATAATGGACTGATGTAAGGTTGGGGACTTGTGCAACCGCCTCACCATCCACAAAGATTTCTACCTGAATTAGTTTTGTCTCTGGGCTAGCAGCGTTGGTCTGTAGGGCTGTGGTTTCCATAGCAGTGAGCAGACTATCGAGTGAGATAGGCTAAGCCAACGAACAGACCCAGCAGACCGACGAAAGAAAGGAAGAAGTGATAGAGGGACGTGCCCCCTTTTTTCACCATGTTGCGCATGGCAAGCTTGATAAAGCTAGGAGCAGGTTCGTTTAGAGTAGATTTTTTGGCAGTAGGCTGAGCTGATTCAGAAGGCTCAGTCACGAGGGTCGATGGTTCAGTGCTCATAGTGCTAGTTTTTTTGAAAGAACAAAGGATTTTTTAGCAGCGTCCACTTAGTGCAGTTTATCTTCTTAGATTACACGGTGCTTAGATTACACGGTGCTCTCTTGCACTAGCTGATTTTCCTGACGCAGATAGGCTTGAATGAATTCTTCTAGCTCACCATCCATGACGTCAGTAACAGCGGCGGTTTCTACATTTGTGCGCAGATCTTTCACCATTTGGTACGGGTGAAAGACGTAGTTGCGGATTTGGTTGCCCCAGGCGGCTTCTACCATGTCGCCGCGAATGTCTGCAATAGCCTGAGTGCGCTGCTCTTGAGCGATGACGAGCAGCTTAGAGGTGAGTAGCGCCATGGCTTTTTCTTTGTTTTGCAGCTGCGATCGCTCCTGCGTACAGCGTACCGAAATCCCCGTTGGCAGGTGAGTAATCCGCACCGCCGTTTCAACCTTGTTCACGTTTTGCCCGCCTGCACCACCCGAGCGAGAAGTCTTAACCTCTAGATCTTTATCGGGAATATCGAGCTTCACCTCTTCATTAAGAATCGGCATCACTTCTACACCTGCGAAGCTCGTCTGCCTTTTACCATTCGCATTGAAAGGTGAAATACGCACCAACCGATGAGTGCCTTTCTCCCCTTTAAGGTAGCCGTAGGCGTAGCGACCGTCGATTTCAACAGTGACTGATTTCAGTCCCGCCTCGCCACCGTCAGATTTTTCAACAAGCGTGAAGCGATAGCCGTTTTGCTCGCTCCATCGGGTGTACATTCGCAGCAGCATTTCAGCCCAGTCTTGCGCATCGGTACCGCCTGCACCTGCATCAATAGAGAGGACGGCTCCTTTTTTGTCGTAAGGACCAGACAGCAACTGCTGTAATTCCCACTGATCTAGCTCGCGGTTGAGTCTATTGACTGTAGTTTCAGCCTCATTAAGCAGCGCGTCGTCTTGCTCCAGCTCTAAAAGCTCTAAAATAGCTCCGCTATCTTCTAGTCCCGTTTTCCATCCTTTCACCTGGTCAAGGTTGGACTTGTAGTCATTAAGCTCTTGCAGCTGGCTTTGGGCGCTAGCCTGATCGTCCCAGAAGTCTGGCTGAGCAGAGATCTGCTCTAAGTCCTGAATTTTGGCATTGAGCGCGGGTACGTCAAAGATATTCCTGAGCTTTGCCCAGGCGCTCGGAGAGCTGTTCTAGCTCTTTTTTGAGAGTGACGGTATCAAACATAGGCCATCTGTAAAAAATGTGTTGGAAACGGTATCTAAACATTTTAAGGCCCCTTCTCCCTATCAAAAGGAAAAGAGGCCAGTGTCGAGAGGATTACGGAATAGCAATCACACAATCACTAATGCGTAAAGGCTTTATGGTAGCGCTACAGCGACCCTAGTCTCTGCTGTTAAAGGCAATCAACAGTCTGAGAATAAACACAAACAGGTTGATATACGTGAGGTACATCGAAAGGGCCGCAGGTAGAGCCTGGTCGTCGGTATAGGTGCGAGGCAGCACAAAGAAGTCGACAACCGCTGCGCCTACAAATAGAAGAACACCGATTGCAGAGATAGCGATTTCTATAAAGTTTGGTGCGTATAGACCGAAGAAGCTGAGCGCAAATTGACCGACAACGACAACAACCAGCGCCATAATGCCAAGCTGAACCGTCTTGGACAGGGCCATACCGTCTTCTTCTGACAGGTTGGAGCCAATAGGCCTAGCGGCAATAAAAGTGAGTCCGCAGGCTAGCGCCGCAAAGCCGACGCCCTGAATACCGACGCCAGTACTTTGAAGGGCAACAGAGACGAGCCCACTAAGGGTATAGCCAGACAGCAAACCGTAGGTAGCCAGTAGCGGCAGCGCAACGCTATTGTTGCCTTTATTTGCGACGTTCTGGGCAAAGAAGAAGAGCGCAATTTGCGCCACCATTGCGGCAAGGAAGGTGGGCATGAAAATGCTGGGATTGGTCCTCAGCACATTAAGGCCACCAAACGTGCCCAGTGCGGTGAGGATAAGGCCGCCACCCACGAAGGGGAGGGCATTGGCGATTACATTAGGGCCGACTAAAGACTGCCCTTTGGCATCTTGAATGGCCTGGCGAAAGTTACTGGTGCTGCTCATAGATAGTACGCTCTTAAGTTGAATTTTCTCGTGAAATTTAGCTGCTTAGAGTGTACTGAATTCCGCATTGCTTTGCGATTACGGGTTTCTTCTCTTATGGACTTGAGTTGATTCTAAGTGGGCTGAAGGTTTTGTTTGGAGCTAGGCAAGTGGGGTAGTGACCGAGAGAAGCACTGCTGTAAAAGGAGATACAAGTTCCGTAGAAATGCGGTGCAGTTGCTGAGCTTTTTTCAGCTGCTTGGGAAGTATTGAGAGAAAAAAAGAAGCTGTCCGTCGCTTAGCCGGTTATTCGTATAAATACGGAAGGTAAACGCTGAAATCGCCTGTCAGAAAGACTATCAAAATTATTCCGTCAGGCTGGTTCTAAGGTGCTGTGCGTGTATCCGCTTACGTCTTTCCTATGCGGTTTTGGCGACTACCGTATTTCAACGATGGTGAGAGCAGGGCCACTTCCCGAGAATGAATTTAATTCACGCAACATCGCTTCGGTGCAGTTATTGCTGCAATAAATATGGTTTCTTCCACTAAATCTTCTAAGTCAGCGCAACTTCGATCTCGCGGCATGGAACTGCTCATGCAATACAAGGTTGACCGTTCTGTTAAGCTCCGTAACCAGCTAGTACGTCTCAATGCGGGTCTTGTTCGTAAGATTGCTCACCGGGTCAGCCATCAGTGCGCTGAGCCCTACGAAGATCTTGAGCAAATTGGTTACATTGGCTTGATTCGTTCTATCGAGCGTTTTGATCCGGGTCAAGGTTGTGCCTTTAGTTCTTTTGCAGTGCCCTACATTCGCGGTGAGATGCTTCACTTCTTGCGTGATCGCGGCACTACAGTCAAGATTCCCCGTCGCTGGCAAGATCTTCAAAAAGAAGGCCAAAAGCGTCAGGCTGAACTTATTCGCCAATACGGTCGCCAGCCTTCTGATATTGAGATGGCAGAAGCACTATCTGTATCGGTCCAGGAATGGCGTCAGGTAAAGCTAGCAAACAAGAACCGTATGCCTTTGAGCCTAGATGCGACAGTTTGCCACCAAATTGATTCCAGCATTACCCTAGGTGACACCTTGCCAGATATTCACTACCAGCTCTTGCAGGGCCTTGAAGAAGACCGTCAGCAAATCCAGCGAGCAATGAATCAGCTCGAAGAGAAAACGCGCTCTGCAATTGAGTTTGTGTTCTTCAAAGGGCTTTCCCGTAAGGAAGTAGCCGAGCGGATTGGCGTTAGCCCGATGACCGTTACTCGTAGAATTCAGCGTGGCGTAGAGCAAATGATCGTGTATTTGCAGCCGCAGCAAAGTTTGCAGACTGATCCATAGAAAGGGGTTAAGCAGCGTTTGTAGCGTTCCACTTTCAGCTCTCCTAAGTGAACCAGGCCGATGTGATTTTTATAGTCACATTGGCTTTTTTATTGGAGGGAAGTGAAATCATTTCATTTTTTGGACTTTCGACGTAAAGTGCTGTGGCTAATGCGTATTAAGCTTTGAAGTAAGATTTGCTGATCCCTACTGATTACCCGCTGATAAATAAAAGGAGCGCTCCATGGCCATCGCAGAAGCTGTTTTGGGCCAAACTCAACCCATCCATGACCCTAGTATCGAGGTAGAGGGTTCGATTGAGGAGCGATTTGCACACCTTCAAGCACAGTTGGCAGACCGCTGGCAGTCAATTGATGATTTTGACCGGAGTCCTCGGCAGATATTAGTGGTGCCCTCCTTGAGCCTCGATCAGGAGGAGCTGAGAAAGGTGAAGGGCGTACATCACTATGAGGAGCGGCTGCTGTTCTCCTTGATTCGGCTGAGGAACCCAGAAACTCGGCTGATCTATGTGACGTCTCAGCCACTGCACCCGAGCATTGTGGACTACTACTTAGAGCTGCTGCCGGGCATTCCAAGTTCTCATGCGCGCGATCGCCTCGATCTCTTTTCCACCTACGACTCTTCGATGCGATCGCTCACCGAAAAGATCCTTGATCGCCCTCGTCTTATCCGCCGCATAAAAGACAAAATCAAGCCCAACGAGGCTTACATGACCTGTTACAACTCTACCGAGGTGGAGAAAAAGTTAGCTCTGAAGCTGGATCTGCCATTGCTAGCCGTCGATCCAGATCTGCTGTATTGGGGAACAAAAGGCGGTAGTCGTCAAATCTTCGAAGAGTGCGGCATTCCGCTACCTGACGGCAGCAAGCTAACCCACGACGTGTCTGAGCTGGCGAATTTTACGGCTGCTCTCTGGGAGCGGCAGCCTGACTTAAAGCGTGTTGTGATCAAACTGAATGAAGGATTTTCAGGAGAGGGAAACGCCCTGTTTGACCTAGCGGGTCTAGTAGATGTCGCACCGGCTAAGGCTAACCGTGCGGATAGAGCAGCGGCGATTGAGGCGGCCTTTCCTCAGCTAGGGTTTCAGTGCGCTACCGAAAGCTGGGAATCGTTTGAGCAGAAGATTGAGGAGTTAGGTGCGATCGCAGAAGCCTTTATAGAAGGCGAAGAAAAGTACTCTCCCAGCGTCCAAGGCCGCGTCACCCCCAGAGGCGACGTCGAAATCCTCTCCACGCACGATCAGGTTCTCGGCGGCCCTGACGGTCAAATTTTTCTTGGCTGCACTTTCCCTGCCGATGATTCGTACCGGCTCGCACTTCAAGAGATGGGTCGAAAAGTAGGCGAAAACTTAGCCGCAAAGGGCGCGCTCGAACGCTACAGCGTCGACTTTATCGCGGTACATCAGCCCGAAAACCAAGATCAGCCCTGGGACCTACAGGCAATTGAAATAAATTTGCGTAAGGGCGGCACCACACACCCTTTCATGGCGCTAAAACTACTGACCAACGGCACGTACGACCTGAACGATGGTAAGTTTTACACCAAAAACGGCCAGGCTAAATACTACCGGGCCTCAGACAATCTGCAAAAGGATAGCTATCGCGGCCTACTGCCCAACGATCTGATGGACATCATTATGGGGGAGCAACTGCACTTTAGCTCTATCGACGGCGTCGGCGTCGTGTTTCATCTAATGGGTTGCTTAAGCGAACACGGCAAGCTAGGACTCACCTGCATCGGCAACTCAGCTAGCGAAGCAGAAGAGATTTACGAACAGGTTGTAGATACCATCGACCGGGCCACTGCTACCCCAGTAGGATAGGCATTACATCTGTCCTATTGGTTAGCTGACTTCATAACACGAGCCATCTCGCGCGTATCCTGCTTTTTCTTCAAGCTGTCGCGCTTATCGTGTAGCTTCTTCCCTCGCCCGAGCCCGAAGCTCACCTTTACCCGTCCACCCTTCAAATACATCTTCAGCGGCACCAGCGTCAGGCCCTTCTGCTCCACCTGACCAATAAGCTTACGAATTTCTTGCTTATGCAATAGCAGCTTACGGACTCGTCTTGGCTCATGGTTGTAAGCCAAAATCGTCATATTGTGCGGGGAGATGTGCACGTTGTGGAGCCACACTTCTCCCCGCTTCACGTTGGCGTAGCCATCGCGCAGGTTGACTTTACCTTCTCGAATGGACTTCACCTCAGTTCCTGTCAGCACAACGCCCGCTTCGTAGGTTTCTAAAATTTCGTACTCGTAGCGGGCTTGGCGATTATCAGCCACAGTTTTGATACCGCCACCAGTCTTTGCAGTCGATTTGGTTTGAGTCGATTTAGCCATGAAGTGAGTCGTTTGAACGAGTTTGAGAGAGGGAAAATAGGTTAAAGAAAGGTTCACAGGACGTAGACTTAGTCAGCGACAATGCACCACTCGTGTAGCTCATAAGCAACACAGTCGTTAGCAATTAGCGGGTCTGCCTCCACAATAGCCTTTGCCTCTGTCATTGAGTCCGCCATGAAAATTAGCATACCGCCTCCGCGCTCAGCCCAGTAGCCGGTTCGGGCTCGATGACCCTGTTCAATCAGCTGCTTTACATAGACGACATGCGCACCTACAAACTGATCGAATCTAGGTTTGTCGACAATCCCTTTCTCTATTTTGACAAACCATGCCATCAATGATTTCCTCGTTTTTTCGTAGGTCCCTTGACGCTGAGCCTTCTGAAGTTTTTACGCTTGGCCTAGCATCGCGAGTATTCTCTCAAATTCTCTGACTGCAACGCTAACGCCTTCTAGCCACGCCTGCTCTACATACTGAGGAATCAACCGCTTCACTTCAAGCTTGGGGAAGAGAACACTGTCGTCGCCAGAGACGTAACGATCATTGTCAAAGAGATAGATGTTGAGCGTGGTACCTTTGTAAATCCAAAGTTCTGGTACAGCAATGCTTTGGTAGTCTTCCGACCGAGTAAAAGAGGTCAAATCGACTTCCAGAGCCAGATCAGGTGGTGGATCGATAGCTAAGTCAATTTTCTCTTTACCTAAAATAGCCTGACGATTCTCAATGTAAAAACAGGTGTCTGGCTCAACGCCTGCTTCGTCAAACTTTTTCAGAGTGATAGGGTCGAAGCTTTGCCAATCTTTTCCTTGATACTTCAACAGGCTTTTGACCAAATCCGATAAAGCATCGGAACGATTACCGTGCTTTGGCGAAGGAGCCATCAGCCGAATTTCCCCTGTGAGCGAATTGAAGTAAATTTTGAGTGTACACTGCTGACTTCGCCTCTCCAGTAAGCTTTCATAGTCCGCCCAGGTTTGACCACGCAAGACGATATCAGTCCCAGACGACAGCTGAACAATCTCTTCCGTGATAGTGATGCTCATGACCGGCCTTCTCTCACATTCACCCTAACTTTCACTTCAGAAATTCTTTCTATCGACAGTGCCCGTATTAGTCCGATGACAGACCCATAAGTGTAGAAGTGAGTTCTACATTTGATGATGTCATAGATAAGTAAAAGGAGCCGCTACATGGCGACCGAACAAAACGAAAATATAAAATTAGGTGCTGAACCTGGTAAAGGCGCTGCTGGCGACCAGCAGGCTGTTCAGGTTGCCCAAGCAGTCGGTAGAGCTGTGCAGCCCGAAGGGACTAGAACTTTTCCTGGCGGTACGCCCGAAGAAGATCAATCAGATATTGAAGCGGCAAAAGCTAGCGAAGCAGATAGCGATCTTAAGACAACTGACGGCTATGTCATTGACGATTCTGGTCGCATGAATAACTTTGCGATTGAGCCTGAAATGTACGTTGAAGAGAAGTAGATTTTATTCGTTGATTTACAGCTCCCAAGCAGCTTGAAAAAAGTCTCGCTCGCAGGTCATCGCATAGCGGTAGGTAGATCTTGCTAACGCAGTATCAGGAGAATACTGATCGACAATTATTTCTAGCTGTTTGGCTAAAGGCTCAAATTCATCGCTACTGTAGGTGGCAATCCAATCCTGATAGTCGTGGGTTGGGTTGCCACTTTTTGCTAGCGACTGGCCTATGTACGCATACAGCCGCATACAAGGAGACATTGCGACAGCAGTAATGCCCACTGGCTGACTCCAGGCGGTAGATAGGAGAAAATCTGTGTACTGGCGAGTGCTGCTACCGGGTTTGACGGTTTTAATGTCGACGTTCCACGACTGCGCGTAGCTCTGGTGCAGATTTAGCTCTTGCAGAACGCCTTCTGCAAGATGATGGAAGGTTTGAAAGCTCTCCCAGTCTGGTGCTTTGGCTGCGGCAATACTGTAGGCACGAGCGAAAGCTTCTAGAAAGAAGGCGTCTTGCCCGACGTAGTAAGCGAACTTTTCCTGTGGCAGAGAGCCGTCACCGATGCCTTGTACAAACGGATTTTGTAAGGAGGCTTTAGCTAGATCCTGATTGGCTTGCCAAAGGGTTTGGGAAAGAGACATATGATAATGAGCTTAAAAGGAGTCGCTAATCATCATAGCGATCGCTCAGCACTAACTCTATACAATGCTTGTCCCTACCTCAGTTCTCCGAATCGCTACAACCGACGGTTTTGGCGGCGCATCTGCTGTTCTTTCTGGCCAGTTAGATCCCAGTGGGACGTCTCGCTTTTGTAAGAACGTCTTGCCATCGGTTGTTTTCATCTCAAATTCTCTGGTTTCGCTGGCCAGGCCTTTGCGGGTGCCGTTTCGCTCCCCCGGATGCTGTGCAGATAGAAATAGCGTAGTGTCATCTTCTGTAAAAAATGGACCCGTCAGCTCACATTCCATAGGACCGTAGGCAAACATTTTGGCTTCTCCCGCGCCTTCACCTTCTCGCTTAATCTGCCAGAGTGAGTTGTTACCGTATACGCCTAGCATGTCTTCCCCCTGAAGGGTTTGGCCTTCTTCGGTAATCCGTTTGGGAATAGCCTTATTGTGTGCGCCGGTAGATATATCCGTCACGACCCAAAGATTGCCCTGTGCGTCGAACTCCAGGTTGTCAGGATTAGCAAATCCGAGTCCACCGTCAGTGGGTTCTCCACCAACCGCGAACATCTCCCATATAAAGGTCATAGCAGCAGGGTCGTTGTCTGCCTCAGTCACCTTCATCACCCATCCAGCCTCGTAGTCCTCTTCGCTGTTGGGTCCAACGAAAACAGTTTTATCTGGGCCACCATCGCCACCGGGGGCGCCAGAGGTAAAGGCGATAAATAAAGTGCCATCGGCGGCAACTTCGGTGTCTTCAGGGCGGGCGGTGAGAGTTGCACCTGCGGCGTTGGCAGCGTAGTGGGCGTCGATGAGGATAGCGCCTTGCTTTTGAGTGTTGGTGCCAGTGTAGAGGTCACCAAGCGTGGCGAATTTTTCTTTGAATTGCGCGGCGATCGCATCTTCCTCAACCTTCTCAAATCCTCCTTCAGGCCGCTTCGGCAGAGGCACCATTCCACCCAGTACTGTACTGGGCAAAGCTGGGTCTACAGGTGTCCTAAGCGTTAACGGTATCCAGCTGCCGGTGCCATCAGCGTTGAACTTAGCGGCGTGGAGCATGCCGTTTGTCATCAGCTGCGAGTTAACTTTGTCTGTAGGGTCGGTGACGGTGCCAGTGCTAACAAACTTATAGACGTGGCCGCCTCGGCGATCGCACCCCGAATAAAACGCCAGCTTCTTCCCAGCCTCCGCTCGAATCCCGACCGCCTCGTGCCGATAGCGCCCCATCCACGTATGCTTCGTCCCATAGTCATTCGGATCGCTCGGATCAATCTCTACAATCCAGCCGTACTTATTGCCTGCCAAGCCGAACACATTTCCTTGACCGTCGAACCCAGCCCCGAAAGGCTGCTTCGCAGGTTCAAAAGAAGAACCATCGCCGTACACCGCTTCCGGCACTTGATACTGAATGTTTTCCTCAGCGCTAATCGAGGTGCCCCAGGGTGTAGTCCCACCTGCGCAGTTGCCGAATGTCCCAATGATCTTAGTACCTAGCCCATCCGAGTATCCCTGCACATTCTCCTTTACAAATACAGACGTTGCTGGACCTGTTGATTTCAAGTAGTTACCATCTTCAAGGCCAGCAATCCCGGAGACGCGTCGATCAGTCTCTTTCTGGACGCGAATCCACTGACCACTTGCCTCCCTGCGAACGGCAATCACACCTAAACCCTGATCTATTAGAGCTTCCTTAGAAATTTGTTCAACTTGTCCTTTCAGCGGATTGCTATCAGGCAGCGAAAACGCATCAACTTCTTCATCTTCTAGCTTTTTGAGCGCCTGTGTCACTGCGTCAAACGGTAACGACTTACCGGTAACTTTCTGATAGGTTTGCTGCCAGGTTCCACTACTGATGTATTCAAAGTTAACGGTTAGATAACCTTCATCAGGCCCCGTAGGGATAAATGACAAGTAGTCGTTGTTGTAGCCAAAGCGTGAGTCACCGACCGGGTCTCCCCACGAAGCAATCACATCGTAAGTAAAGCCATCGGGAAGCACAATATCGTCTTGCAGCGCATATTGAGCATATTCCAACGGCTGCCTGTCCGCGCTGATGCTGATAGCTTCATACGGCATAGGGCTCTTTAACGGCTTGAAGGGAGACCCAGCAGAAACAGGTTTTCCGTTTAAGGCGCCACCACCTAAAACTTCGCCACCAGCTGTACCACCCTCGGCTACGCCACCGGTCACATCGGGTGTTGTCGACTGACAGCCGAAACTTCCCAAGGCTGTGGAGCCCGCAGCAGCACCCAGAAACAGCAAAAAATTCCGACGCTTTAGACTCATAGCAGTAGATATTTCCCGGTAGATCAAAATTTCTCTGCCCACCAAGGTAGTGAAATCAGATTAAGAGCAGGTGAAAGATTGATTACCGCCTAAACATCTTTACAGCGAGGCGGCTGCAACGTCGCGGTCTCTAGCAATCTGAGACTTTAGCGCATCTAGCGAGTCAAACTTTTGCTCTGGGCGTACGAAGCTCTCCAGACTAACGGTAAGCATTTGGCCATACAGGTCGCCAGTCCAGTTCAGAATATGGACTTCTATACTAAGGGTTTGACCGTCGACGGTAGGTCGATGACCAATATTCATAACGCCCTTGAGCGGCTCCAAGTCAGCGTTCGGCACACCGTAGATGCGCACGCTATAAACGCCTGTACAAGGTAAGAATTTTTTGTTTGGTAGTTGGAGGTTGGCTGTAGGAAACCCGATGGTTCTACCAAGCTGTTTTCCTTCCACGACTTGGCCTGTGAGGGTATAAGGGCGACCTAGCAGCTGAGCGGCAATGGTTGGATGACCAGATTGCAGAGCTGCGCGAATGCGCGAGCTGCTGATGCGATCACCATTCTCATACTTCAGCGGCACCTGAATAACCGGGACACCGTATTTTGCCGCAATATCCATCAGCTTCTGCGCATTGCCACTACGCCCCTTCCCAAAGTGAAAATCGCTACCGACGCTAATACGCTGTGCGCTCAACCCCTCAATGAGAATACTTTCGACAAATTCCTTAGGACTGAGCGCCGCAAGTGCCTGATTGAACGGCAGCATTACCAGCTGATGAATGCCAAGCTGAGCGAGCTGCCAGGCTTTTTCGGCGACAGGTGTCAGTAGAGGCCGTGCGGTTCTTGAGAAATACTCATGCGGATGCGGCGAGAATGTGACGACGGTAGAATAAGCTCCAGACGGTGGAAGCTCTGGCTCTACAGACAGCGGTGAGGAGGATAAGTCAACGCTCACTTCACCAGCAGCCAGGGAAAGACGGCTGTAGCCAGAGGCCAAAACCCCATCGTGAAAGGCATCCAAAGACTGGTAATTACGAATTTGAGCACCTCCAGACGAAATTTGGGCCATCACCTGCTGATGACCTAGATGCACGCCGTCAAAATTGCCCAGCGCTATATTCGTAGGGGTCTTTGCCGCCTCAAGAGAAGAAGTAATCCACACGCTTTACATTCTGACATATAGCGACGCTGTGGATGTGGAGGTTTGATAAATAAGCCAGCGAATAGGCCAGTAGTCGAGCTGTGGCTATACAGCTGCGGCAACAGGTGATTCTTTAATGGATAATTCCTTGTTAGCAGACTGATAACTAGCGGCCTCTTCTTCAGAAATAAGTTCTAGCACCATGCCTTCTTTGGCAACGATAGTTCCGGGCAACGCAATCGAGGTTTGCCGCGCAATATCATCCATAAAGTCGTCGGTGTGGCTAGGATCGTGATGAAAGATGATGAGCTGCTTAACGTTGCCTGCTTTGGCTAGCTTGACAGCCTCTTGCCAGGTGGAGTGTCCCCAGCCAATTTTGCTATTCTTCTCGTCGTAATACTCTTCGTCGGTATAGGTGCAGTCATAGATCATGACATCGGCATCTTGGATTAGCGATAGGACGTTGTCGTCGAGTCTTCCAGGAAAATGCTCTGTATCGCTAATGTAGGCGGCGTGGTGACCTCGGTAGCTGACCCGGTAGCCCACGGCTTCGCCAGGGTGGTTGAGCATAGCGTTGGCAATTTCAACGTCGCCAAGTTTAACAACTTCGCCCACTTCAATATCGCAAAACTCAAGCGTTGCGCCCATAATTTGCAGCGGGACGGGAAAGTTTGGGTGCAGCATTTGATCGTTCAAACGCTGCTCAATAGTGGAGCCGTTGGGTGCGATCGCGCCGTGAATCTTAAATTTATTGCCTGCAACAAACGCCGGAACAAAGAACGGAAACCCTTGAATATGGTCCCAGTGAGAATGGGTGAAAAACATATTCGCATCTACCGGCATTTGCGCCAGCATCTTCTGCCCCAGGTTACGCAAGCCCGTACCGCCGTCAAAAATCAGCTGATGCCCGGCCACATTCATCTCAAGGCAAGCTGTATTGCCGCCGTATCGAACTGTCGTCGCACCTGGACAAGCAACACTTCCCCGGACGCCCCAAAAGCATATCGAAAACTGACCTTGCTGATCTGACATGAGCTCTACGTGAAGTGGTTTTAGAGATAATGACTATCTATTCTTACAGCTATCAGTATTAGATGTGTTTACTCTGATACTGTGATACTTTTGCTCGAAAGAAAATAGAATAACCTCTTGCATAATGCCCAAGCTAGATGCCTAGCTTGCGCTGTGGACCGCATTACATTTGTTTTGTGACACGTTTTATGGCTTGGATTTGATTCACTAGCTATTTCTACGCAGAAAAGCGAATTAGTCCATTCACCATTAGTTCAGACATCGTTCAGACTCGTGCTTTCTCAATATCTATCACTGAATCACCAAGTTTTTCCTGCTCAGCAGTACTACGTAAATTTACCAGGTAAATTTTCATCGGGAAACAGTTTCCCAGTCATATTCTCGCTGAGGAAATCTTTCAGGTCTGTAGTTTTATCTGATTCTAGACACTGAGCGATTTCGACCTCGTAGAGCGCTTAAGGCAAATCGCTCGGTTTATGGTTTGGTGCGTCACAATTTAGCCCATCCAGTCGGCTTACTCCCAGTCGGCTTACTCGATGCCTTTCATCCAGGTCTCAACAAAGTTAAGCGCTGTGTATGCAGTGAGGTCGTACTGTAGCGGCGTAATTGTGATGTGGTTTCGCTTAATGGCCTGGACATCGCTCATAAACTGCTGACCAACGGCGGTGACTTCCTTTTCGAGAGCATTCGGAGCAGCGTTTGGCAGCGACAATATATTTGCATCACCTTCTTCCATGACTTCTCCAGCCAACCAATAGTACGTTTTTCCTCTAGGATCCACGCGTTTTTCGAACTGGTCGAAGTAGCGGCGAACGCCTTGACGCGCGACAACTGGTGCATTGAGTTCAGCGGCAGCAACAGGTGGAACGTTTACATTAAGCAAGATTGGTAGCACCAGAGGCTGCTTTTCGAGCTGGGCTACGAGGCGAACGGCAAAGTCGGCAGCGGGCTCAAAGTCTTTATGCGCGAAGCTAGTTAGGCTCATGGCGACCGATGGAATTCCTTCTAATACGCCTTCCATCGCTGCCGATACGGTCCCTGAGTACAGCACGTCGGTACCAAGATTTGCTCCATGGTTGATCCCTGAAACGACAAAATCTGGCGGACTATCTAGAATCGCGTCTAGGGCTAGTTTTACGCAGTCTGAAGGGGTGCCTGAACAGGCCCAGGCCGTAATTTCTAGATTGAATACGTCTTCTATCTGATTGACTCGTAACGGCCTGTGTAGAGTGAGCCCATGACCGGTAGCAGAACGTTCGCGGTCAGGACAGACTACTGTAACGGTGTGGCCAGCTGTGGCTAGTGCATTGGCAAGCGCACGAATGCCCAATGCGAAAATGCCATCATCGTTGCTTACGAGTATGTTCATTGGATATTAAAAAACGCCAGTGTCTAGACCTCACAGGCAGGTTAACATAGACTAATTTGCGTTTCTGTCTTCCTAGCGATACTCAGCCTCACGGGTTGATTTCACCGTTCGAATTCACAGCCCAACCTCACAGATCAACCTCACAGATCAACCTCACAGCCATCAGCGCCATGTCATCATCCGAAATTGAATCTCAGCTACAGGCCGTTCAGCAACGCGCCACCGAAGATATCAGCGCTGCGGCTAACCTAGAAGACCTCGACAAAGTCCGTGTCAAGTATCTGGGAAAAAAAGGCGACCTCTCCAAGGTTTTGGGCGGTATGGGCAAGCTCTCAGCAGAAGAGCGACCCAAGATCGGCAAGCTAGCAAACGAAGCGAAAACCGCGCTGCAATCACAGATAGACCAGCGCAAAGAAGAGCTGCAATCGGCTCAAATTAAAGCGCAGCTCGAAGCTGAAACGCTAGATGTCACCATGCCTGGTGTGTATAAGCCGCAGGGTCGGGTGCATCCTATCAACAGCATTATCGATCAAATCACTGATATCTTCGTAGGCCTTGGCTACACCGTAGCCCAAAGCCAGGAGATCGAAAGCGACTATTACAACTTTGAAGCGCTGAACTTTTTGCCTGATCATCCCGCCCGCGATATGCAAGACACGCTGTACTTACCGGGCGGTCAGCTGATGCGTACCCACACGTCCAATACGCAGATCCGCTACATGGAAAACAACCAGCCACCCATGCGGGTACTGGCCTCTGGTCGCTGCTATCGGCGTGACACTGTCGATGCGACCCATGCAGCCGTTTTCCATCAAATAGAATTTTTTGCGGTGGATAAAGACATTACCTTTACAGACCTGCGTGGGACCGTGCAGCTATTTTTAGAAGCGCTGTTTGGCGATATTGAGGTGCGCTTTCGTCCTAGCTACTTCCCGTTCACTGAGCCCTCTGCTGAAGTGGATGTGCGCTGGCAGGGTCAGTGGCTAGAGGTAATGGGCTGCGGCATGATTGACCCCAATGTGCTCAAGGCTGTGGGCTGCGACCCTGAAGAATATTCGGGCTTTGCCGCTGGCCTAGGCGTTGAGCGATTAGCGATGGTGCAGAGTAAAATTGACGATATTCGTCGGCTGTACAGCAGTGATTTGCGATTCTTACGGCAGTTCTAATCGGTTGGCTTTATGCTGCTGTCTGAAGGGCTGGTGTCGCTGTGCTGTTCGCTCTTTGCAGGGTAGTTAGGTCCGGTAGAGGCGCAGGCATTAGTCGATTTTCTTTCAGCGCGATCGCAGCCTTCGTTCGAGCAACATCAAGCTTACTGAGTTCTACAGGAATTAGTTCTACAAGTTCTGCTGTTTCCTGCTCGGCTTCTGTGAGAGGACGGTCTTCTAGGCGGCAGGCATTGATCAGGCAGCTAGGTCCAATTTGTTCGTAGAGCACCTGCTCGCAGCGTGGCAGGTCAAAAGCCGATAGTCCAGATGGAATGAGATCTGTAAGTGCTAGGTCGGCAGGCTCTTCACCATCGGTAACGTCGTCGAGAAAGTGGACTAATGGAAGAAGCGGCGTGATGACTTCACCCTCTGTAGGCTGTAGGCTATTTTCTAATTTACTGTCGAGTTTGACAGCGTCGGAGCTGACAAAGAAAGTGGCTATTTGATGAAAAATGGATGCATGGTTGGAGGTGTGAGTCGTCATGGCCTGTCGGTACGATGGTAAGGCGCATGGCTGCGCATTCCATAGTAAATAGGGGTTTGCGCTGCCGTTGGCGTGCTCCTATAGTTCCCGATGTGTAATGTCTGTATCTGAGTAATTGCATGGAATTACGGGAACGTATCAAGAAGGATGAATATTTTCTTCGTCCGGATCCCGTAGTTTTACCAACCAAGTAGTCTTTATGGGTGCCAATCGAAATGGGTGTGAATCCATTTCTTGGCCTGTGCGATCGCGACTTCTCGACTCTCTGCTCTTGGCACAGCCACCGCGCTTCCCGTGGCGTAGTTCACCCAAGCCGAATAGATCTGCTGATCGTGATGCCAGGTAGTCGTGATTTCTATCTGCATGTCTCGGTAGCTGAAAGCCCAGACTACAGCAGGATAGTGCGGCGTTGCGATATGTTCGTGCATGGTGAAATGGCTGCTGAGGTCAGCTATAGAGTTTCGCTACATACTCACCGTAACCGTTGTACAAAAAGGTGGGCTGTTTTTTCCAATCCCAGTCGTTGCCCTCACCCATCAGTCGCTCCTGAGCCTGTGACCATCTAGGGTGTGGCACCTGCGGATTTACGTTGGCTTCAAATCCATACTCGCTCGGCGCAACGGTATTCCAGTAAGTAGCAGGCTGCTCAGAGACAAATTCAATTTTGACAATGGACTTCGCCCCTTTGAATCCATACTTCCAAGGCGTGACCATACGAATCGGTGCGCCATGCTGCTTTGGTAAGGTCCGTCCGTACACACCTACCGCAAAGAACGCTAGCTCGTTGGCCATCTCTTCGATGGTAAGCCCTTCCTGATAGGGCCATGGCAAGCTATTGAGCGATACGCCGGGTCCGGTCGTGACTTCTGGATCAAAGTAAGACTCAAAGCGAACGAATTTTGCTTCCGGCTTAGGATCTACCGCTTCAATCAGCTTGCTCATCGGAAAGCCTAGCCAGGGAACGACCATGGCCCATGCTTCTACGCAGCGGAAGCGATAGATACGTTCTTCAAGCGGAAAGACCTTTAGTAAATCGTCTGCGTCGTAGGTTTTCGGCTGGTTTACCAGTCCGCCAACGGTCAGTTTCCAATCTTCGCTAGGGAGATCTTGGGCTTTGCGCCAAATATTTTTGGTGCCCCCAAATTCGTAGAAGTTATTGAAGCGGCTAGCGAACTGTTGCTCGGTGATATCGGCGTTTTCAATCGTCTTGAATGCGGGGTTCGTGCGGATGCCGGGAAGTTTGCGGCCCAAGGTAGCTTCAAATTCGGTGCGATCGCTCTCTTTCAAAGCAGGCCGACAGCTCCCCAAAGCAATACTGCCACCCACGCCAATCCCTATACCCATCGCCGTTTTCAAAAACTGCCGTCTGGACTTTTTACGATTAAAAAAGACTGCCTCTGCGGTAGCCTGATGTTCTAGAAGCTGCCAGTCTGAACGAATGTGGGGAAAAACCATGGTTATGTAACGAGTAGGAAGTGCGGAAGGCGAGTTCTACTATATAAATACCCACGACCTAGATTCTTACAGCTGAATGATAAGGCGTGGGTTACTTTCGACAATGGTTACAAGAATGCTCAATTTTCGGGTGGGCTGTGCGGTATGGGCGTTCAAGGATTGGGTAGGGACGTTTTATCCAGCCAAGAGCCAGCCGACGGACTTTTTGAAACTGTACAGCGAGCGAATGCTGACAGTAGAAGGCAACACGACGTTTTATTCCGTACCTTCAGCTGAGATGGTGCAGCGCTGGGTAGACCACACACCGCCGACGTTTCGTTTTTGCCCCAAGTTACCGCGCACCATTACACACGAAGGGCCGCTGATGGCCCATCTACCGGCGGCACTATCTTTTCTGAAACTGATGCAGGGCTTAGGTAATCGCCTAGGTCCGGTCATGGCGCAGCTACCTCCAAGCTATAGCCCAGCCGCCTTCGACGACTTAGCTGCGTTCTTGACGGCATGGCCTCGGCAGAGCGCGCCGATTGCGGTAGAAGTCCGCCATCTAGACTGGTTTCGTCAGCCTCAAGCTGAGCGGTTGATGGCGTTGCTGACTCAGTTAGGCGTCGGCAGAGTCCTGCTTGACTCGCGCATCATGTACGACTGGGAGAAAGAGAGAGATGCCGACCCGCAGTTGAAATCGAATCGGCGGAAGCCCAAAGTGCCGTTACAGCCTGAAGTGACTGCTGATTTTGCGATTGTCCGCTACATCAGCCATCCTCAGCTGATGAAAAATCACGACTATCTGGCCAGATGGGTAGCTCAGATCGGTGAGTGGCTAGCAGTTGGGAAGCAGGTTTATTTTTTTGTGCACTGCCCGATGGAGATAGAGTCACCGATGGTAGCTCGGTATTTTCAGGAGCAGTTAGAGATGGCGGGAGTAATGGTTCCACCGTTGCCTTGGATGGGACTAGCGCAACCGCCAGATCAGCTAAGTTTGTTTTGACCAATGGGTTCTAGCATTCGGCTACATCTAACCGGCTATCTGTTTTTGCAGTAACCTCTGCGTTGTCAGCTCTATTGCCAGCTCCAATGCAGCTTCCGTACTCTGTGACCTGGCAATGCCCTTCCCTGCAATATTGAAAGCTGTCCCATGGTCTGGCGAGGTCCGAATAAAAGGAAGCCCGATAGTCGTATTAACCGCTAAGTCGAAGGCGAGAAGCTTTACAGGAATCAGTCCTTGATCGTGATAAAGCGCTAGATAGCCGTCGTGAGCTTGACCTTTACCGGGCTTAGTATCGCTATGCCAAGCCTGACCTGGCTGAACCCAAAGCGTGTCTGGTGGGACAGGCCCTTCTAGCTGGATGTGAGGAAAGCGTTGCTGCTGAGCTTCTATCCAGGGGATGAGCCAGTCTTGCTCTTCTCGCCCGAGTTGGCCTTGCTCGCCGCTATGGGGATTGAGTCCTGCGATCGCAATTCTCGCTTTTCCCAAACCAAAGTCCCGCTGCAAACACGCAATCAACAGCTCTAGCTTCAATGTCATCACCTCTGGGGTCAGCGCCTGCGGTACCGCTTTCAGCGGAATATGTGTTGTGGCGAGTAATGTACGTAAGCTCCACTTATTTCGAGGTGATTTAGCGACAAATAACATGCCAAAGCGTTTCGTGTTTGACCTTTCGGCGAGCAGTTCGGTTTGTCCGGGGTAGTGGTGTCCAGCGGCGAGCCAGGCAGATTTGGCGATGGGCGCAGTGACAATGCCGTCGAATTCGCCTCTTAAAGTATGGGCGATCGCCCGCTCCAAAGTACGAAAAGCAACTTCTCCGCTGCTGCTGTTACCTACGCCGCTGACAACACCTGCGGCAACGGACTGATCTATGTCAATATCAATAAACTTTAGAGTATCTGGATCTCTCAGAGGACTCTCGGGGGTCTGGGCTTTGATACGGCTATAGATAGTGTTTAAGAGCTTGCGATCACCAATCATCGTAATCTCCGCCTGCTTCTCAAAGCTAGGGTTGCTCAACGCCTTGAGAACAACTTCAGGCCCGATGCCAGCAGGGTCACCCATTGTCATCACTAGCCGAGGCTTATGATCAGATCTTGAGTCAGGCGCTGCAATCGTTGTCGCATCGTTGCGATTGCTGGTTTGCGCAGACGTAGGAAAAGCGGTGAGTGCAGAGACAGAGGTCATAAGAGCGCTAAGAGTATCCTATAGATTCTAATCTTTCGGTTTGAGCATTGGCCTAGCCGCTGAGCAGAGAGCAATACAAAAAATCTATGGTCAAGACCCAAAACGCTCTAAAATATCGGTAACTGCTAGCGGGCTCAGCCTTCTTCAGGGGTTCTTTTCTTCAAAATTCTTGTTTAGGCCGTCTTTTTTCTAATTGTTAAGAGCCTTTTCCTAACAGGAGTTTTCTGTATAAAAATTAGGAGATAGCGAAAAATGGCTGGCGAAATTTTCTCAACCGCAGTCTTAGTCTTTGGCATGATTTTGGTAGGCCTTAGCATTGGCTTTCTCATGCTCAAGGTGCAAGGCAGCGAAGAGTAGGCTGCTATTGATTGAACGAGTTTGGCTAGTAGAGAAGTCGTTGCTGTAACGACTTCTGCTAGACTGAGAAGCATATTAAGTTTTGTTTACTTTACCTCATGGTCTTATTAGTCGTTGGCGCAACTGGCACATTGGGAAGGCAAATTGTTCGCCGAGCCCTGGACGAAGGCTACGAGGTAAAGTGCTTAGTTAGAAATTTTCAGAAGGCTAGCTTCCTTAGGGAATGGGGAGCTCAGTTGGTCAAAGCCGACCTGACTGGGCCCGATAGTTTACCACCCTGCTTCGAAGACGTAGATCGAGTCATCGACGCTTCTACATCACGACCCGCCGAAAAAGAAGGGATATACGATGTGGACTGGCATGGAAAAGTCGCTCTAATAAAAGCCGCCAAAGAAGCAGGCGTAAAGCGGTTTATCTTTTTCTCTATTTTGGGTGCGGGTGAATACCCAGGTGTGCCTTTGATGGAGATCAAAGAGTGCGCAGAGTCCTTCCTAAAAGAATCAGGACTCAACTACACAATCTTTCGGCCCTGCGGCTTCATGCAGGGCCTGGTTGGCCAGTATGCAATTCCAATATTAGAGCGTCAGTCTGTTTGGGTCATGGGCGAAGCTGGCTCTATTGCCTACATGAACAGCCAAGACATTGCAAAGTTTGCGGTGAAGGCATTAAAGCTACCCGAAGCAGAGAATCAGACGTTTCCACTGGCTGGCGTGCGTGCCTGGGGTGCCTACGAGATTATTCGCCTGTGCGAGCGCCTCTCTGAGCAAAACGCAAACGTTTCTAATATGCCTCCAGCTTTGCTAAGAGGCGCTCGCAACGTGGCTGCTTTCTTCCAATGGACGTGGGACTTGGCCGACCGCCTAGCGTTTACTGAGGTTAGTGCTAGCGGCAACACCATGGATGCACCGATGGACGAGGTCTATGAAACGTTTGGTATCGACAGGTCAGAACTTACAACCTTAGAAGACTACTTACAGGAGTACTTCACCCGCATCTTGAAGAAACTGAAAGAACTAGACTTTGAGAGCGGTAGAGACGCTAAGAAAAAAGTCCCTTTTTAATTACACACACTTATATGAAAGGCGTGCTATCTTATCTACAAGTGACTCGTTCACTTACACACTACACACAAATCCATTCAGGAATACAGGAGGTGATGCCCATGAATATTGGTGATATACGAGTGGGTCTCCAGGTTGATGTAAACCAGCTGTGTGCTGGGGCTGTTCTCTAGAGCAAGCTTTGACATCAGTTGAAGCTAACTTGCTAGGTTTCCTTCCAGCAGTTTGGTTTTGACCTGAAGATCCAGCTAGACCGCTCCCACATGAGAAAAGTACGATTGCTATTTGCAAGTCTGCTTTTCTCGGTGGGAGCGGATAGTCGTTTAAAGGGGTTCCTACTTTTTAACAGCGCTGTCTTTCTAGTTCTGTTTACTCGAAGGGCTCCGCTAGTTCTGTTCACCCAAAAAGCTCTGATGCTCGGAAGGCTCTATTTCTGCTCAGGATGCTGAACGGCCTCGCAGGAGATACCAATGTTGCCTAGATAGCGAATCATCTGATGAAGACGGCCAAGGCTGCGCTGATTGAAGTACAGCGCTAGTCGAGGTAAAGATTCGGTCTCATCGCCTCGCTCCGAATCGAAAGCTGAGACTTCTCGAATAGTTCCTCGCACTAAAATATCGCTAAACTCGTCGTTCAGCTGATCGATACCGCCCGCACACAGGGGCGCCTTCAGCCGAATCACTAGCTGCCCGTTCACATAGCGACTAGAGTGATACATCCGATAAAAGCTATCAATCGACTCTAGCGCGTCGTCGATACTGTCTGTGAGGTGATACAGGCCGGTGTCGTCAGCGCTAATCAACTTCTGATCTAGCAGACGATTGCGGATGTAGTAGTCCCAGCTTTTCCAGTAGTCGCCACCGGGTCTGTCGATTAATACCAGCGGCAGCGGTCCTGCTTTTCCCGTTTGCATGAGCGTGAGTGCCTCGAAGGCTTCGTCTTGTGTACCAAACCCGCCTGGGAAAAGGGCGATCGCGTCACTCTCTTTTAGAAAGAACAGCTTGCGCGTAAAGAAGTACTTGAAATCAATCAGCTTGGCGTCACCAGTAATTACCGGGTTTGCGCCTTGTTCAAAGGGCAACTGAATATTTAGGCCAAAAGAGCGATCGCGCCCAGCACCTTCATTACTAGCCTGCATGATGCCGCCGCCCGCACCGGTCATTACCATAAAACCATGCTTAGCAACTCGCCGCGAAAACTCAGCGGCCATACGATATTCAGGCAAGTCGGCAGGCGTTCGAGCAGAGCCAAACACTGTGATCTTTCTGGTATGCCGATAGGGAAAGAACGCCTTGAAGCCACTTTCCATATCCAACAGCGAGTAGCTTAAAATCTTCCAATCCAGCCGCTCAGCTTCCTGACCGGCCATACGAACAAGCGTCTCCAGGATCTGCGCTACTAGCTCACCGTTCTCTATAGCCGGTAACTGGTCTAGTACTTCTAGAACATCAGCACGCAGCTGCTCGTGCTGCCTGCTAACACTAGAACTACCACTAGCAAAAGAGTGAGAAGCCATAACTAGCAAAAAAGAAATTACCGTCAGCAGCATAACAGGCCACTAACTCAGCCTGTGAGAAACGCACGATGAAAGTATAGGAAATACAAAGGCTCTAGCGAGAGCCAGAGCCTTTGTATTTTTATCTATAGTTGAGTACGAGCAGGCTAAACGTTAAGCTACCTCGCAATAGTTGTCGAGTTTGGGCAGCGGTGCACTAGATTAACGTCGCCATCAGCACTATTGGTTTAGATTGTTCTATTTCAGATTGATCAGATCTTATAGAGGTCGTCCTAGAGGTACTTCTCCAAAGTGTTAGCTAGAGTCGTTTTAGGCACTGCACCTACGACCATATCCACACGCTGTCCTCCTTTGAAGATCATCAAGGTAGGAATACTGCGAATGCCATACTGGCTAGCTACGCTTGGGTTTTCATCGGTATTGACCTTGACGACTTTAACCTGGCCATCATACTGTTCAGAAATTTCATCTACGACGGGGGCGACCATACGGCAGGGTCCACACCAGGGAGCCCAAAAGTCTACAAGGACCGGGGCCTCATTTTCCAAAACTTCTTGCTTAAATGTCGAATCTGTGACCTGTGAGGCTGACATTATTTAAAAATCCTTAGTCACTCATGTACGCTGATCTTACAATAGCCAAAATCTGTCACCTTTTTTTGGACACTACAGATTTCTTACGGATTGAATAGATAGCGATGTATCTATACGTATCTATAACGAACTATCAAAGCTTTTTCTTCGTGAAAATAGACATAGCGACGAAGTCTGATAGAAAAAGCGCGATCACACCTAAACCAGCGTTCAAAATACTGCCTAAAAAGGAACCGCCCAAATCCGAAGATTTGAGCGGGGTTTGGTGTGAGGAGTGAACGGAAACTTACGTCTCCGCTTCACCTATATTGTAGAAGACTCTTCTTGATTTGCCACCACATTAAAGCGCTATCAGAGACAAGTCTTAAAGTTTAACCGACGCAACAGATCTTTTCCTAGCGATAATTGCGTAATTCTGCGTATTTTGACGAAAATTAACTTAGGAAATCTATCTTAACAAGATCCGTTGATGTACGGATAACGACGTCTGTCTGTCTGTCTACCTATACCTACTTACCCATGCCTAAATGCTGAGCTTTTTGATAGACCTTTCCTTCGGTCAGTAGTGAGGGAGCGATCACAACTTCTACCTGCTGCATTTCCTTCAGTGTTTTTGCGCCTAGCGTCCCCATGCTGGTTTGTAGCGCACCGAGTAGATTGTGCGTACCGTCGTCTAACTGAGCAGGCCCACGCAGAATTTGCTTAAGTGTACCGGTTGTTCCAACCTGGATACGTGTACCTCTAGGTAGCACAGGACTGGGCGTCGCCATACCCCAATGAAACCCACGCCCCGGCGCTTCTTTTGCCCGAGCAAACGGAGAACCAATCATCACACCATCCGCGCCAGATGCGATGCACTTGCAGATGTCGCCACCTGTCACCAAGCCGCCATCAGCAATAACAGGAATGTATTTACCCGACTCCCTCTGGTAGTCGTCTCTAGCAGCCGCGCAATCCGCAACAGCAGTAGCCTGTGGAACGCCCACACCCAAAACGCCACGAGAAGTACAGGCCGCACCAGGACCAATACCCACCAGTACGCCTGCGGCTCCAGCTTTCATTAGCTGGAGCGTGACGTCGTAAGTCACACAGTTACCCAATAGCACTGGAAGGGGCATCTCTTTACAAAAGTCGGCTAGATCTAGCGGCGTGATCGACTCTGGAGAAATGTGGTCTGTAGAGACAACAGTCGCCTGCACAAACACCATATCGGCACCAGCATCGGCCACTGTCTTACCAAATTTAACGGCACCAGCAGGCGTTAGGCTCACAGCGGCAACGCCACCTTGCTCTTTGATTTGATAGATGCGCTTTTCAATCAACTCAGCTTTGACGGGCTGAGAGTAAAGCTCCTGCATAAGCGGCACAAATTCAGTTTTGCCCACGCTAGCAATTCGGTCGAGGATAGGCTCAGGGTCTTCGTAGCGGGTTTGAATTCCCTCTAAATTCACAACGCCCAAAGCGCCCAGACGAGACAGCTCGACAGCCATCTTCACATCGACCACGCCATCCATCGCACTGGCAATGATGGGGATTTCTCTTGTCATCCCACCGATTTGCCAGCTGGCGTCTGCTAGCTGTGGATCTAGTGTTTTGGCTCCAGGCACCAAGGCAATCTCATCAATTCCGTATGCGCGCCTGGCTGTTTTGCCACGACCAATTTGAATGTTCACGTCCGTACCTATCCCGAGGAAGCATCTAGCTAGCGTATCAAAGAAAGAAATGGATTGCGTATTGTCTTTCTATGAGTAGAAATCTGCGCGCGAGAGGATCTCTAGACCCAGTAGAATGCATAAATACTTCTTGAATGAGCGATTGCGAAGCCTGTGAATATCTCGTCCCTCAAGTTTTTTAAGAATTTGCGAGCCACCAATCGCCAGTTTGCAGTCATTGGTCTTGGCAGATTTGGCCGAGCCGTCTGCCTTACCCTTCACGGCATGGGGTACGAAGTGATGGGTATAGATTCTAACGAGAGCCGTGTAGCGCAGGTACTGACAGATCAAATCGCAGCCCACGCTGTGCAGCTCGACTCCACACAACCCTCTGCGCTAGTAGAAGCAGGTATTCCTGACTTTGATACGGTGATTGTTGCGATTGGCAACTACGTGCAGGAGAGCATTATCACTACGCTGAATGTGAAAGAAGCTGGCGTATCAAATGTTGTTGCAAAGGCATCTTCTAAAATTCACGGAAAACTGCTGATGCGGGTGGGCGCGGATCACGTGGTGTTTCCAGAACACGAGATGGGCTGTGAGCTAGCAAGATCACTTACTAGACCTGGCATTCTTGATCGTTTTGAGTTGGATCCTGACCACAGCATCGTAGAGGTCATGGTGCCTCAGAGCTTTCATGGCAAAACCATTATGGAAGTTGATTTAAGAAATCACTACGGCCTCACGCTGATGGCTATCAGCAAAGAAGATGCCAAGGAAGACGACCACGACAAATTTATTATTAACCCGAGTCCGGTTACGCGGCTTAAGGCTGGGAGCTTGATGGTGGTGATTGGGGATAATACGGGGATTGATAAGCTGCCGGTCTGACTTCGCATTCTGCCGTTGGGGGATGGGGGATAGGGGATGGGGGAGTGAGTTTGGGGGAGGTACTGGATGAGAATTATTGGGCTGATGAGTGGGACGTCGGTCGATGGGATCGATGCGGCGCTGACGGAGGTATCGGGGGAAGGGTATGCGGTGACGGTGGAGTTGATTAGGGGGGTTACGTATCCCTATTCGAATGATGTGCGATCGCATATTCTCTCTCTGTGTGCCGATGAGCCGATCACGCTTGCGGACTTAGCCGAGCTAGACGATGCGATCGCTCATCACTTCATCCAGGCTATCTACGCTCTCGGCATTGATCTTTCTACTGTTGATCTCATTGGCTCGCATGGGCAAACGCTTTACCACCGTCCTCCAAAACCAGGCGCGCTAGGCTACACACAGCAGCTAGGTCGAGGAGCAGCCATCGCCGCCACTACTGGCTGCACTACCATCAGCAATTTCCGAGCTGCCGATATTGCTCTCGGTGGGCAAGGAGCACCCCTCGTCCCGATTATTGATGCCTGTCTGCTTAGCGATCCAGTTCATCCTCTAGCCATTCAAAATATTGGTGGCATCGGCAATGTTACCTATCTGCCACCTTGGAACAAGCAAGGAGCGCCGCCCGCACAAATCAAAGGCTGGGATACAGGACCAGGCAACGCCCTCATTGATTGGACTGTCACAAAGCTTTCAGTGGGGAAGAAAACCTACGATCAAAACGGCGACTGGGCAGCCCAAGGAGACCCTAGCCAAACGCTCATTGAGCAGTGGCTACAGCAGCCCTTTTTCAGCCTTGCGCCGCCAAAGTCGACAGGGCGTGAACTCTTTAGCGCCACCTACGCCGAGCAACGCTATCAGGACGCCAAAAGTCACCGGCTCAGCGACACAGACTTTCTTGCCACTATCACAGACTTTACAGCCGCCACCATCGAGCAAAGCTACCGTCAGTTTCTGCCTCAGCTGCCTGCCAAAGTCCTCATTTGCGGCGGCGGCAGTCGCAACTGCTACCTGATGAGCAGATTACAGTATCGCCTACCAAAAACCACGGTCGGCACCACCGACGACAAACAGCTAAACGCAGACTACAAAGAAGCGATCGCCTTCGCCATCCTGGCCTACTGGCGCTACCACAACATTCCTAACAATCTACCCAGCGTCACAGGCGCCTCCCGCCCTAACCTCCTCGGCGAAATCTGGCAGCCATAGCCCACAACAGCTCTCATCCCCAATTTCCCATCCCCCATCCCCCATCCCCTCCCTCTTCCCCATCGAAGCTGTGCCGTAGTCCAAACTGGGCATCCTAGGCTACGAGTATCCGCCAACATTCATCGCGGAGAGGGAATGACGTTGTGCCCCACAGCTTTTTACTTGAGCCTGGTCGCTGGAAACTGCAAGGTAACTGGTTAACCAGAGAATCTTTGCCTACTCCTGTGAAAGGAAAGCTTTTGGTGGCCTGGAAACAGGAAGACTGCTTCATGATTGCCACGAAACTCTCATTTCCAGAAGGCGACCACGACGACATGGTGCTGCAATCGCGCGGCCGAATGACTAGTCACGAGCGTCAGTACACCTTTGTGCTACAGCACAGCCAACTGGATCAGGTCGAAGGCGAAGGATGGATTTCGCCCGAGTCGATTGTGCAGCGCTACTGGGGACGCAAAGACAAGCAGCGCTGCACAGGATTTGAAACGCTACGTCAAGTTAGCAGCGATCGCTATCACTTCTCTAGCGGCATTATCTTGGGCCACTATCTGACTAGCACCATGGAGGCGGAAATCGTTCGCCAGTCGTAATGACAGACCCTAATACTGGTCGTAAAATTTCTAATCGCTATGAGCTAATAGAGTCCATTGGGCAGGGCTCTATGGGCAAAGTCTACCTGGCGGGCGACTCGCTGCTGGGCGGTGTGCCTGTAGCCGTTAAGTTTCTCTCCCAAACGCTGCTTAACGAAGATATGAGAGAACGCTTCTTGCGTGAGGCGATGACCTGTGCGCAGCTGGGTCAAAAAAGTATGCACGTGGTGCGCGTGACCGACTACGGCGTCAACGAAGACGAAATTCCGTTTTACGTAATGGAGTATCTAAAAGGCGACAACATTGGCCAAATCGTTAGGAAGCAGCCGCTACCGGTCCCTCGATTCTTGGGCCTAGTCCGTCAGATTCTACTGGGGCTCAGAACGGCCCACAGTGGCATTTTGGTACAGGGCGATATGGTGCCTATTATTCATCGAGACATCAAGCCTAGCAATATTCTGGTCACCTCAGATCCTTCTATGGGCGAGCTGGTCAAAATTTTGGACTTTGGCATTGCCAAGCTGATGCAAGCAGGCAGCGAACAGACCAGAACCTTTATGGGCACGCTAGCCTACGCTTCGCCTGAGCAAATGGAGGGCCGGGAGCTAGACAACCGTTCAGATATTTATAGTCTGGGCGTGATGATGTACCAAATGCTCTCTGGAGAGCTGCCTGTCAAGCCGAAGAACAACACGTTTGGCAGCTGGTACAAGGTGCATCGGCTCTCTAAGCCCAAGTCCCTTATTACGCGCAAGGTGCCTAAAGCTCTAGATGATGTAGTGATGGCCTGCCTGGAAAAGCAGCGCGAAGATCGGCCCAGCACTATCAGCGATATCATTGATGCGATCGCTCCGCTAGAGAAACGGTTCGGCTCAGGCTTCCAAATCTCTCAGCGAATTAACACCACGCTATCGAAGCTTCCCGTGGTGAAGAAAAAAACTCAGCCAGCAGCTCCTCATCCGGAAGCCTCCTATCTGCCAGAGGACAATCTAGAGACAAAACCAGAAGATCAGTTTTATCTCGAACAAACCTGGCCTGCCGAAATGCCCGTCGCGCAAATCGTGTTTCCTAAAATCCTCACCCAAGGCAACGAGACTATCCCAACGCTATGGGCCATGATGGGCACAGATGAAATCACCAATCGTAGTCGAAACACACGCTACAACAATTTCATGTGTACCATGACACCTCATCCTATGGTGCTGTGGCTCACGGCTCTCTACAGCAAAGCAGACGGACCTCGATGGCTACCCTGCTACCTCGATCTTAAATCCGCCACCTCTCAAGCCATGCTGTGGCAGCTAGCCCAAACCCATCGATACCGTGTCTTATTCTTCACAAAAGAAGCCCCCAACGCCTGCATCTACGTGAAAACGCTCAACGTTGCAACCAGCCAGCTAAAGCTACTACAGGAATGGGTCACAAACGCACGTAATTTTCCAGCTGTTGGCGAGCTTCAGGAAAGTAAAAACCTGCTCAAGCGAGAGTTGGAAAGTAACCTCAAGCCCAAGATATTGATGAACTTCGAAGCCATGCACGCCGACTCACAGCCGGGAATGGACGATTCTTTAGGATTCTAGACAATGGTTCTAGACGATCTTAAGAATTATGGCCCAGAGAACCCGAGACACCTATTTCAAGCGAGGAAAATGCACAATCGGGTGCCATGACTCCCTTAAAATTGCGCTAGTAAAGCTAGGGACGGTCAGTTTCAAAAGGCCTTTACCTTTGCCAGAGCAAACAGCGATCGCGCTAATATCGTGAACCTCGCCCGACTTCAAAATTTGCTCAACCGGATCTCCAACGCGTACCTCAGTGAGAATTTCGCTGCCGAGTCCTTCTAACTCAGCTTTGGCTTCGTCAAGCTTTCTCTGCGCATCGGCTTCAGGATTATTGCTTCCATATCTACCGCCATCATCCACCACAGCGCTGAGTAGACAAGTTTCCAGCGCCCCGTCAGGGTCTGACTTGAGCTGCGCCTTAATTTCGCCCACCAGCTTCTTCGCGCTACTGCTGCCATCGTAGGGTATGAGCACGTATTTAAAAAGATTCTGACAGCGTTGCGCCAGCTCGCTCTCGCGAAAAGTGGAGACTAGCTGCGGACGTAGAATTAGAATCGGCTCATCTGCTTTTTCGGCTAATGTCTTCGTAGTACTCCCAAAGAGCTGCTCGTTCAGCGCCGAGCGAGTGGGCATTCCTGAGAAAATGATATCGGGCTGATGCTTCTTTATCGCGCGGATTATATTTTCAGAGGCTCGGCCCGAAGCTATCTCAATTTCGACCGTTGTCCCATCAGGTACGTTAGCTTCCGCCGTCGATAATATCTCACGAGCTTCGCTTACCTTTTCTTCATCAACGCAGGGAATTTCCCGAGAGGTCATCAACGGTACGTTGTGAAAAAACACCAGATGAGTCAATCCACCTTTAGCCAAATCAGGTACGAAATTGGCTAAACGCTGAATGCCATCTGAAAAATCAGTACAAATAAGTGCTCGCTTAAACATAAAATCGCGCCGACTAAATGCTCTAGAAGGGCCTGACAGAATAGGGTCACTAAAACAGTATCACCCCTTTACGAAATAAGCTTCATTCCCAAAGACGGAAAGCCTCAAATGAGCGCCGAAAAGCAAGCATTAGGAACAATCAGGAAGGAAGGCTAGGAGAATCGCGAATGGTCAGTGCGATCGCCGTAATATTATCTCGACCGCCTTTCACTTTAGCTGCCGCAATCAAAGCAGCAACGGCGCTTTCACACGTTTGAGCGGACTGTAGATGACTAACAATTGCGTCGCTAGAGAGTTCTTCGCTCAAGCCATCGCTACACAGCAGTAGGCGATCACCCGGCTCAATTTTTAGCTGCTGCACATCTACCCTTTTTAAATCTTGGCGGCCAACGCACTGCGAAAGTACATGTCGCCAGGGATGGGTAGCTATCTCGTCGAACGAAAGTTCACCGGTTTTTACAGCTTGGGCTACCCAGGTATGGTCTTGCGTCACCTGAGTAAAGCCGCTCTCGCGTAAAAGGTATAGACGAGAGTCGCCCACATGAGCGCACCAAAACTGGTTGCCTCGAACCATGAGCGCAACTACCGTGGTTCCCATATCTGCTCGGTCGGGATGTCGGCGCTGATCGGCAAGAACCGCATCATTTGCAGTAAAGATAGCCCTTCGTAACAGTTCAGCAGAAGAGCAGTCACTTTCTCTATGCTCAGCAATATAGTCGCGAATAATATCAGTAGACAGACGGCTCGCTTCTTTTCCGCCCACATGACCACCCATGCCATCTGCGACGATAAATAGATTGGCCTGTGGCGAGATGTAGTAGCTGTCCTGATTAGCAGAACGATGCAACCCGACATCAGTCAGGCCCGCAAACATCAAACCAGTCGTGAAGTCGCTCATGTGTGAGATTTGAGCATCTGTGCCAACCAAGCAGTGAATATCACATCACATATAGAGCAGGCAACAGTCTATCAAGGCATCCTATCTGCTTTAGAAATTTGTCGAAGTAGCCGAACCAGCGCAATGCCAGAGAGAGCGGCAATAACGCCCATGACAACCGCAGGCCACACGTAGTCAAAAATTAGTAGCAGCGTTGCTGAGAGCGTAAAGGTACCCACTAGGAGCGTATAGCTGTTGGCTAGCGACAGGTTGCTGTTACGACGCATGATGCGATCGCTCTCAATTGAACGCACCCGCACCCGAATATCGCCGCGATCTAATCGGTCTAAAGTATCTTCAATGCGGCGAGGCAGGCTCAGCGCAGAAGTCCCCACTTTGGCGGCCTGCCGACTAATTTCGCCAAAAAGACCATTGTTTGTTTCACCAGGCATACCGTTTGTCATAAGCTCTGTCGCGTAGGGTTTAGCAGCTTCCATAAAGTTAAACTCTGGATCGAGCCCCTTACCAACCCCCTCAAGGGTGGAAAATGCTCGCATCACAAACGTAAACGTCGCCGGAAAGCGAAAGGGCTGATCGTAAGCAACCGCATACAGATCGTCACTGATAGCCGTTACCGATTGCTCCTCGAACGGCTTGTCCATCATATTGTCTAAGATGTACTGAATCGAGCGACGTACCGGACCCATATCGTCGATTTCAGCCAGTGCGCCCAGCTCAACTAGCGCTGACATTACCATATCGGCGTTTCGCTGCGCGATACCCACAAACGTATCCATCAACCGAGTGCGAGTGACCTGCTGGATCTGGCCCATCATGCCAAAGTCGTAAAAAATCAGCGTGCCGTCTGGATCGACTGCTATGTTGCCAGGATGCGGGTCCGCATGAAAAAAACCATCGGTCAGCAACTGACGTAGATAGGCTTCCGCTCCTAACCTAGCCAACCGCTTTCGATCTAGCCCTGCCGACTCTAGCGCTTCGTAGTGGCTAATTTTGATGCCCGGCATGTACTCCATCGTCAGCACACGCGGCGTAGTGTACCGCCAGTACACACGCGGCACTTTTACCCACTCTACCCCTCGGAAGTTACGACGGAACTTGTCACCGTTTCGACCTTCGTGAAGAAAGTCAATTTCCAACCACAGTAGCCGACAGCATTCCGCATAAATGCCCATCCAATCGCGACCACGACCCCACTCGCGATGGTTTTGAAAATACTGCGCAATCCCTTTGAGGATAGACAGGTCGATCTCAAATAGACGGGCCAACCCAGGTCGCTGGATTTTAACAACGACTTCTTCGCCCGAATGCAGCTGAGCGCAGTGCACTTGTCCTAGGCTAGCAGCGGCGATAGGCACGGGCTCAAACGAATGATATAGCTCTGTTAAGGGACGACCAAAGTCCTTCTCAATCGTTTCTTTAACCTTTTCGTAGCCGAAAGCAGGCACCCGGTCTTGAAGCTTTGAAAGCTCCGTAACGTATTCAATCGGGAAGAGATCGGCTCTGGTAGAAAATAGCTGACCAATCTTGATAAACGTTGGCCCAAGGCTCAAGCAGGTTTCGCGAATCCAAACGGCAATTTCCCGGCGGCGCTTAGTCTGCTTCTCGGGAGTAATAGAACCGCCGTAGCTCCACGCTTTGTTGTACAGCCACCGCTTGCTCAGCAGCTTAAGTACGAACGACCAAATATCAATAAATCGCTGAGGGCGAGAATACGTTCCTTTGTTCCAACGATAGTCACCGTCGCTGTAGGTGTTACCGCTGTAAACCGCCCTAGGAGCAGCCGAAACAGCCTCAGGCATTGACTGATTTGGCTTGGAGCTAGGAATAGCGACTGGAGCAGCAATGTGAGCTTCCTCAACAACGGCTTCTCTGTGCAGAATACCGTTTGCCTCAGCCGATATAAATGGAGATTGAACAGTCGCCATAGAAGGTGGCTCAGAAGAAGATGGCTTGACGACCACCTTGAACGGAACCGTAGAAGCATTGACGCCATTACTCGAGGAAGGGGATTCTTCGTTCTTTGAGCCCTCTGTTGCCTCGCTTGGTAGGTCACTATGATCCCCGAAACGATCAGAATGACCGTTCTGATGAGGATGGTCTTCACTAGAAGGCACAGAAGACATCTGCGGATCTGATGAAGGTGGGAGGTTACTTTCTCTAGATACAGCAGACACTCAGTTTTCCTGGAATAAAAAAGAAATTTTAAAAACGGATAGCGCTCAGTAGGCAGAAGAACTTAGCAGGCAGAAGAACTTGTGTCATCGTGCCTGTAGGCTTCAGCGCTAGACGTCTTGGCGGTACTGCTGGATAGCGGCTCTCACTTGAGCAATTTCAGCTCTGAGATTGTCAATGGTCGCCTGCAAATCATCGGTACCTGGCATAGTTGGCGTAGCCGTAGCTGTCTGGGGAGCGCCTGCGGCGGAGCGTTCTTGCTCAGCTCTAGTCATGACCTCTTCAGTAAATTCACGAAAATATTCTCGCTGTTCAGCATCAAACTTGCCCAGTTTGCTCAGGCCGTCGCTTAAGAGGTGCTCAGCTCTTTCGCTTACAGCGGCTGCTAGCGCTCGCCCGACAAAAAATGCTTGCAGCATAAGATCACTCGTAGGAAATTAGACATTTGTACTTAACGATTATAAACACCCTTATGGCGTTCTAGCAGATATACGGCTAGTAGATACTATCTACCAAGCTTATATAGCAAGCCGTAGTGAGCACTACACTTTTTTATGCATCTTCAAGCAATTCGTTGGCCTATAAGCCTCTCGTGACAGCACTTTCCCAAACTTACAAAAAACCTTAGCATCTGCTAGAACGGGCGAAATTAGTTTTTTATTGAGATTGCGAGATCTGGCTAAAATCTCTCTTCGGAAAGGTTTTCTCGAAAAAAGCTTTCGTCATCTACAAACGCGTCGTCTGTAGAGGGAAAGTCCAGCTCCGTTTTTCTGAGCAGTGGGCCCTGGCTGAGTGATTTTAGAGGATCTTCTCGAATGCGATCGCGTCCTTCCACCCTGTTAGCAAAAGAGTCGAAGTTACTCGGCGCGGCAAACATACCTATCGACTCACCTGCCGATTCTGAGAACTGTTCCAGGTTTTCCGCATTTTCCAACTCAGCTGAGCGCGATGGCTCTGTGAACCCTTCAGAGCTAAATTCGCCAAAATCACGCCCAGTTTCCCAGTTCAAGTCGGCATCTTCGCCCCAGCTGTTTAAAGCGTCTTCCTCTGCTCTGTTACGTAGTGTAGAAGGGTCAGTGGGTCTGGAGATAGGTAAAGCTGTTGACGATCGGTTGGCAAGGGTAGGAAAGGTCTGCAGAGGGCTCAAGAACCGAGCGTTTGACGATCTAGAGAGGGAAAATCGCATGATGCCCCCACTGAGCAACCCAATCAAGCCAGCGAGCCCGGCAGTAATGATTAGCGCCTGAGAGAGCGTTAGCGATGCACTTGGCTGTGGCTTAGAACGGGCTAGCTGTGTTGACAGTGATGAGGACTGCAACGGCCTATTATCTCGACTGAAGGGTGATAGGGACATAAGGGAAGATTCTTACTGAGAGTTGTCACCAACCTACTGGTCATCACGAGGATAGGTCTTTAGTACGTAGGCTTCTGCTGACTGGGCTGTGCGGAGGTCACCGTCGAGCGTGCGCTGATGGACGGCAGTTAAAATCTCGCGAAACTGAGGGCCAGGCCGGTAGCCAAGCCGCTTTAGGGTACCACCGTTTATGAGAGGCGGCATGCGAGAGAGGTGAAATATATAGTGCCAAATGTGAGGACCAAGTGTGTAGGGGTGACGGTCGGCCATTAACAACAGTTCAAATTTGGCGTAAGGCTGGAGATAGTTAAAGATGCGGCTGGGCTGTCGAATATGGGTCAGCTGCTCGAGTAAGGTCTCTTCCCACTTATGTAGGTGCTTTAGTCGGTGCTGGCTAGCGGTATCTAAATTGAGCATGGTGGTGACGCGATCGCACTCAACCGACGGCAGCTGAGCAATCAACAGCGACAGCAGCAGCAGCCAGCGGGACTGATCTAGCGCAAACTTTTGATGCCACCGCACCATTCGCCTGAGCTGACGCCACAGTACGGGTGAAACCGCCATAGAAGGATGCATACAGCTCAATCCGCCAACGCGCTCTACCTCAGCTAGAGCCGCCTCCCATCTGTCTAGAGAGAGCAAATATTTCAGCTCTGTCGTCAAGCGAGACTGAAGCGCTGGCACCTTTTGAGTACCGTTCTGAAGCTTTGCATATGTACTACTGTCGACCGCATAGCGAATGAGCTGCTCAGTATGAGGCGATAGCTCAAAGCCCAACCGCACCGCGAAGCGCACCGCACGAAAAATACGGGTTGGATCTTCAATAAAGCTATTTGGGTGAATTACCCTTACTGAGCCCTGCTGTAAGTCTATCCACCCGCCGAAGAAGTCGAGCAATCGCTTTGCACTATAGCTATTCCCCTCGGTCGATATACCGTCTAGCCGCAGCGCCATTGCGTTAATTGTAAAATCCCTGCGATAGAGATCTTGATGTATCGTACTGGCTTCCACTTCAGGGTTCGCAGCGGGATAGGCATAAAACTCCGTGCGAGCGGTTGCAATATCTACCGAGAAGTTCACTGGCTCACTGATTGGCCAGCACAACGTTGCTGTCTGAAATTCGCCGTAGACTCGAACAGCTACCTGCGGATAGCGAGCTTGAATAATTTCAGCGAGTATTCCCCCGGCTCCTGGCTGGGCGCCATCTACAACCAGATCAATATCTGTCAAAGGGTAGGACTGACCTAGCATATTTAGCAGCAGATCGCGGACTGCGCCTCCCACCATATAGAGAGCCCATCCCTTTTCCTTAGCAGCGGCAGCAATCAACATCAGCGCGGGCCAAACTACGGCGATGCGTTCCTTTAGATGCTGATACAACACATCAGCAGACGGAATCATTTGAATATTTGAGCGGGCGTAAGCCGTTTCGTAGGGTAACTGACCCTGACTATCATGACTATCAATGGCACTGAGCTGCCTTAACAGGTCGCTACGGGTCACTATTCCTACCAGGACATTCTCAGAGAGTACCGGTAATCGACCGATATCATAAGTCACCATCAGCGCGTGAATTTCTGCGAGCGACGTTTTGGGCTCAATCGTTTTTACTGGCACATTCATACAGGTGGCTATAGGCGCCTGGCTCAAGCCATGACGAACAGCAATATCTACATCACGGCGCGAGAGCATACCTAACAGCTTATCCTCAGCATCTACAACGCAAAGAGCTGTGTGGCCATAGCGCAGTAGTCTTTTCTGGGCCTCGCCAATAGTCATTGAGAGTGGAACAGTGCGCACGGGCGAAGACATACACGATTGTGCGATCGCGTTAGAAGAAGGTTCTCTCATCGCAGATAAAGCGTTTTGCATTGCCATAGAATTCGCATCGCCCCTACAAGCCAAAACAAAAGCCGAAGTTTTTCAAAAGTTTTTTCCAATTGAGCTTTGGCAAGAGCACTGATTTTTGATAGCGTACTCATATAGGATCTCAGCAGTTGAACGCTGCTGGCCTCTATTAAATAAATAGTGTTTTGAGAGTACAAAGATCATGTCTGTTATTTTTCAGCTGGCTCTGTTCGTGTTGGTGCTTTGGTCTTTTGTCATGATCATAGGCGTACCGGTAGCCTACGCGTCTCCCAGCAACTGGGATCAGTCTAAGCGGCTCATTTTCCTTGGATCTATCGTTTGGGGTGTGCTGGTTGTTTTAGTCGGCGGACTAAACTATCTGGTCGTTTAAGCTATTTGTTTAAGCTATCAAGATGAATTGACAAAGCATAAGTCTCTAGGGTCTGATCGCATATAGACCCTAGATACTCGTGCTTTGGGTCAATCTTTTCCAGTCAAATTTCTCAAGTTCTAAAAACCATATGACAGTTTTCGAAGGCAATTTCACTCAGACCAGTTCAATGAAGTTTGCTTTCGTCATTGGGCGATTCAATGATCTGGTGACTAGCAAACTACTAGATGGGGCTCAAGACTGTTTAAAGCGTCATGGAATCGACGTTGAGCCAACCGGTACGCAAGTGGACTACGCCTGGGTACCAGGTAGCTTTGAAGTATCGATGGTTGCCAGGCAGCTAGCGCTCAGCGGACGCTACGACGCTATTATCTGCTTAGGCGCGGTAATTCGTGGAAATACGCCTCATTTTGACTATGTAGCAGCAGAAGTGGCTAAAGGCATCGCTTCTATTGGTTTCCAGACAGGCGTTCCTGTTGTGTTTGGCGTTTTGACCACAGACTCAATGCAGCAGGCTTTGGAGCGAGCGGGCATTAAGAGTAACTTGGGATGGAGCTACGCTATGAGCGCGTTGGAAATGGCTAGCCTGATGCCGCAGCTAGGCAGCGGGCAGTCGCACTCAACTATAGATAGTAGCAACGCGGGAAGCCTTGCAGGAAGCCTTGCGGGAAGCCGCCAGACGGCTTTGCCGGTAGCTGGTGAACCGGTAGCTGGTGAAGTAGAATTAAGCTGATATTGACTCAGCTCAAAAGGTATTCGCTCCAAAAGTATTCGGTCAAGATCGGTTGACAACTGCGCTTACGTTTGAGATAGTGGTATGAGTCTAAAAAATGCGGATGTAGCTCAGTGGTAGAGCGCGACCTTGCCAAGGTCGATGTCGAGAGTTCGAATCTCTTCATCCGCTTTCTAAAATGAGTAGCAGGTTCGCTAGAGTAGAAGTATCTCGCAAGGTGCTTGCTTTAGGGAGTGGCAGCTTATAAAATTGGTCTTCAAAATAGCGTGCTGAAGCCCACGGATAGAGGCCTTCTATTCGCAGTGGATAAGCTAATTGCGTGAAGGTTCAGACAATATTCTCAAGCGAGCGATTTTTAAGTCGCCGCTACTGAACCAGATACGCTATCTTTTGCTACATAGCATTAGTCTTGAGTTGGATATAGCGACCAGTGCACCTCAAAGAAACTCATCAGCTAGATCTCGATCAGAGCTATCCTTGCCCATCTTGTAAGCAGGGTGAGCTAATTCCGATTACGCTAACTGAGGCGTGGGGCTGCGATCGCTGCAAACAAATTTTCGAGCTAAAGGCAGAACCTAATACTATCGGCAAGCTGACAACGCCCTACCCTCGCCAGCGTACCTGGACCTGGAACGGTAAGCACTGGCTGCTCAACAAAAAGGCCATGCGCTCAACGCTCAGCGATGTCTCTATGTGGAACAGAGCAGGCATCCTGTTCGTTTTTCTATGGCTGGGATGGAGGCTACTTGCGCTTACAGAATTCTCTTTGGCAACAAGAGCTTTAATCCTGTTGAGTTTGGTAGTAATGTTTTGGGTGGTACTGCGGCGCTAGCTTAATGACCCTATCTCTATTTGATCTTTCGGCAGCTCTGACAACGGTTCGACAGGCGACTGAGCAGCTTGGCTCGACTGAACGGTGCTCCAAAGCGCTATTAGCGATGGGCGATGCCATTAGCCAGCATCAAGACGATATCTTGGAAGCCAACACCCTGGATCTGGAAATCAGCCGAGATATGGCCGTTCCAGAGCTTGTTGTTGATTGGCTAAAGCTCACGCCCGAAAGAGTTCAAACAGCAGCTGATATCCTTCATCGGCTTGCGGTAGTCGGCACCGCCGAGCCTCGACTCACCAACAACGGCAGCTACCTACCTTCTCGCCCTCTGGGGATAGTTGGGTTTATCTATGAGGCTTTTCCCGACTTGGGTGTAATTGCAGCGGGCCTTTGCATTCGTACGGGAAATGCGATCGCACTTAGAGGCGGCGGCGAAGCTAGCCGAACCAATCAAATCATCGCCAGCATTTTACAAACAGCGCTGACAGACGTAGGTTTTAGCGCTGACCTTATTTTCCCGGTAGAGCCTACAGACGTTTCGCGCCTAGAGATAGCCCAGTGCGCTGATATTGACTTAGTTATTGCTCACGGTAGACCTAGCCTAGTAGATCAAGTCGTAGAGTCGGCTACTATTCCCGTCATTCCTTCAAGGATGGGTAACTGCTATCTGTACTGGTCTGCTAGTGGCAGTGTCGACCAGGTCTATCAGATGATTACAAGCAGCCATACCGGTACGCCCGACGCCGTCAATAGAATTGAAAAGGTGCTGCTGCACGAAGCGCATAGCGACAACACGCTTACTCGCCTGTGGAATCGTCTTCAGGACAAGGGATTTAAACTGAAAGCAGACAGCGCTCTGATTCGAAAGTATGCTTTTGAGATTGCAGAGCCCCTAGACTGGGGATCGGCTTACCTGAAGCGAACTATCGCCTTCAGACAGGTTAAAAACGCCGCTGAAGCTATCAGATGGATCAACAAACACAGTAGCGGTCACGCTGATAGCATTGTCACTGCCGACTATGGCGAAAGTAGACTGTTTACGACAGGCTGCCGTAGTGCCTCCCTATACATCAACACCTCACCCCAATTTATTCGCAATGCCAAACACACCAGCGAGATAGCGCTGGGCGTTTCCGACAGAAAGAGGATGAGCGGTGGACTTATCGGCGTTGGCATCATGCGGGAACATCAGAGAATCTTCTATGGCGACTAGATAGGGCAGTTTCTCCGCAACTAAGCCCCTAATCCTAGAGCAGGATTAGGGGCTTAAATTAGATCTGTCGTATGACCGCCTCTACACAAATAAAGGCTAATGCTATCGGTGTTTTACTAGCTTTACTTCGCTAGCTTTACCTTGTCAGCGAGGCCTACTGCCTGAAGGCTACGAATCACCAGCCAGGTGACATCGAGTTCCCACCACCGCAGGCCGTGACGAGCAGAGTACTGATGGGCGTGGTGGTTGTTGTGCCAGCCTTCACCAAACGTACAGAGCGCAACCCACCAGCAGTTGGTAGATCTATCGCCCGACTCGTAAGAACGATATCCAAACTTGTGAGTTGCGCTATTTACAAACCAGGTGAAGTGATAAACAACCACCAGGCGAACAAAAATACCCCAGACGACAAAAGACCAGCCGCCCAACAGATAGAGCAGCCCGCCCAGCGCAATCTGTAGCGCCAAGAAATACTTATCTATAAGGATATAGACCGGGTCGTCGTTGATGTCTTGCGTAAAGCGACGAATCTCGGACTTGGCAGGCACATCGTGCAGCAGCCAGCCCATATGGCTCCACCAGAAACCACGACCTGAGTTGTGATGGTCTTCTTCTTGATCTGAAAAGGCATGGTGGTGACGGTGCAAGCCAATCCACTCAATCGCGCCACTTTGACAGGAGAGAGAGCCGCACAGTAGGAAGAAGTACTCTAGCCACTGGGGTACGCGAAAGCTGCGGTGAGCAATCAGTCTGTGCCATCCAAGGGTAATTCCGAGGCAGCCAGTGATGAAGTAGAGTAGAAACGCCACGCCTACCGCGCTCCAGCTAAAGTTAGCAGGCAGTAGGGCAAACAGGGCTCCTGTATGAATGGCCACCATAAACAAGATGATGGGCCAATTGAGAGGACGGTCGGTTGATCTTGCAATAGTCATTTAGAATCTCAGAGCAAAACGTTAAGGCGCGTACGCGCCAATGGCAACATCTAAGTTAGATGAAACCAATGACGACTTCAAGAGCCTATTGGAAGAACAGATGAATCGATCGGACAACCTAAAATCGCTTGGGCCTGATGGTAAAACCAGTCACTCGGCTACGCAGATAGACCAAAGTACACTTCAAATTTTCTACAGCATTGATTTGCAGGTGAAGAAGAATCTGGCAAAGGTATTAGCCGCTTTCAAAGCACACCGGGTGGGAGCTCACCATTTTTCTAGCGTGTCTGGCTATGGTCACGATGACTTGGGCAGACATACACTAGATAAAGTGTTTGCTCAAATCGTAGAAGCAGAAGCAGCGGTGGTCAGAGTACAGTTTGTCTCTGGGACGCATGCGATCGCCTGTGCGCTTTTTGGCGTCCTGAGGCCAGGGGATGAAATGCTAGCGATCGCAGGGCCACCCTACGACACTCTAGAAGAAGTCATTGGCACGCGTGGCAGCGGGCAAGGATCCCTCAAAGAATTTGGCATCGGCTACCGAGAGCTAGCACTCACTGAAAACAATGAAGTTGATTTTGAAAAGCTTACATCTTCAATAGATGAGAAGACAAAGCTCGTTCTAATTCAAAGGTCTTGTGGGTATAGCTGGCGTTCTAGCCTTAGCATTCATAATATTAACAAAATTATACAATTAGTTAAGCGGCAAAATATAAATACAATTTGTTTTGTCGACAACTGCTACGGAGAATTTACGGAAGACAAAGAGCCAACAGCACTAGGCGCGGACCTTATAGCAGGGTCTTTGATCAAAAATCCCGGTGGAACTATCGCCACAACCGGCGGGTACATAGCAGGTAGAGCCGAGCTAGTAAAAGCCGCCGCCTGCCGCCTAACTGCCCCCGGGATCGGCAGCAGCGGTGGCGCAACGCTAGAGCAAGGAAGACTAATGTACCAGGGGCTTTTTCTCGCGCCGCAGATGGTAGGAGAAGCAATGAAGGGAAATTACTTGATTGCTAAAACGTTTGAGGCGTTGGGCTACTCGACGAATCCGCCTGCTAGCGCCCAGCAAAGAGAAGTCATTCAGGCGGTTAAGCTAGGCAGCGCAGATAAGCTGGTAGCTTTTTGCCAGGCAGTACAGCAGCATTCTCCGGTTGATTCGTATGTCAGCCCAGTACCTGCTGCGATGCCAGGCTACGACGATAAGCTGGTGATGGCCGGTGGATCATTCATTGATGGCAGCACTTCTGAGCTGTCTGCCGATGGACCACTGCGAGAGCCGTATGTGGTGTATTGCCAGGGAGGGACTCACTGGACCCATGTAGCGATCGCACTCGAAGCCGCCGCCGCCGCAGTCGGCCCTATGCCCAAAATCTCCCTCAGATAGATCCTTGGTTTGTTTTTTAGTCTGCAAGGATGTGCGCAAAGGCGGCAAACAAAAGCACGCAAATAAAAAGAGGTCAACCCAGGGCTGAACCTCTTCAATCAAGCAACTTAATTTTCTACACTGGAAACGAACTTGCTGTTGCCTAACACAATAGCCTCCTATCAGGCTGCTTCAGCAACAGGAATCAAAAAGTTCAACGCAATATACTCAGGGCGACAGGCAAAGATAGTTTGGCCATTTACGCGCTGTAGCGAAACGCTACACTGAGTCGTTTCGAGTACGCGGTAATAGTGGCCTTCGTGAGACTGTAGGATTTCACCTGCCTTCACTTTCATTTGATACACCCGCTCACAATGTTTCAGGAACTCCACCTACATATATACGCAGATTTGCAGAGTTTGAATGTGATCTGACTCACTAGCACTGCTTGCGTGTAGCAATCAGTACATATCTTTTTTTTGACCGTATTTGGCTATATCAGCTTGGGGAAATCGACAGAAGGCCCTCCGTATCGTGTTTTGAATTGGTACCATTTCAAATGGTCATTCGTTTTATGCACATCGGATCATACGGAAAACGACGGCTTTTTTCTTTATTACAACTTCATTGTTTGCCTACTTATGATTACGGTTGCTTTACCAAAGGGCTCACTCCTCAAAGAAAGTATTCAGTTGCTCAAGGCAGCCGGATTGGACTTTAGCGGCTTCTTAGAAAGCGGCACTCGGCAGCTACAGCTCATGGATAGGAGCGGCACGGCTAGAGGCCTGCTGGTAAGGGCTAAAGACGTTCCTGTGTACGTAGAATACGGTCAAGCTCAGCTAGGAATTGTGGGCTATGACGTCCTTAAAGAGCGTCAGCCCAAGGTTGCACAAATTGCCGATCTGGCATTTGGCGGGTGTCATCTATCGGTCGCGGTGTCTAGCGATAGTGGATATCGCTCAGCGATCGATCTGCCCCCTCACTGCCGAGTAGCCTCTACCTTTGTTAATAGCGCTCGTCAGTACTTCCAGTCGTTGGATATTGCGGTCGAGATTGTGCCGCTCTCAGGCTCTGTTGAGCTTGGGCCCATTACCGGCATGTCTGAAGCGATTGTCGATTTGGTCTCTACAGGTCGTACGCTCAAAGAAAATAATCTCACTGAGCTAGAAACGCTATACGAGAGCACCGCTAGACTGATCGCCCATCCGCTTAGCTACCGGCTGAATAAAGACGGCTTAAGCCATATCATTCATCAAGTAAAAGAAGCTGCCTACGAAAAAGCAGCGGCCTGAGCCGCTGCTTTAGTTCCTTTGTCCAAACCTTTTAAGAGTTCATTCAATGGCATCTGCCTCTACAACTCCATCTCGGCCTGATGCCAACGCAAGAAAAGAGCGCACGCTTAAGAGCGACTGGCGGCTGTTTTTGCGGCTAGTGCCTTACATTACGCAAAACAGGGCGCAGCTAGTGATTCCGATGCTGCTATTAGTTCCCCTGTCGCTGGCCCAGGCACTACAGCCTGTTCTGATTGGTCAGGCCATTTCGCTAATTAAGCAAGAAAGTGACGTTTGGAACATTCTTGCCCAGATGAATCTGCGGACCGGGCTGAACTGGATCATCGGTGGGCTATTGGTTGCGATCACAATTCGCCTTGCCCTTGACGGCTGGCAAAGCTATCAGATCCAAAAAGTGGGTCAAAAGATCACGGCTTCCATTCGCGGCGATCTTTTTGAGCATGTGACAGAGCTATCTATGGGGTTTTTCGACCGCACCCCGGTTGGACGTCTGATTACTAGGCTCACTAGCGATGTCAATGCGCTAGGCGATGTGTTCTCCACAGGAGCCATTGGCATTATCAGCGACCTGTTCTTAATTCTGGTGCTAATGGGGACGATGCTATGGCAGCAGTGGCAGCTAGGTCTGATGCTCATTTGCATGCTGCTGCCGATTACGGCGCTGATTATTTATTTTCAGCAGCAGTATCGCAAGTCGAACTATGTGGCGCGTGAGGAGCTGTCGGCACTTAACTCCAATCTGCAAGAGAATATCAGCGGTATTGATGTGGTGCAGCTGTTTCGACGCGAGCGGTTTAATTCGGAGCTGTTTCGGACGATTAACACGCGCTATGTTGAGGCGATTGACAAGACGATTTTTTATGATTCGGCGGTGTCGGCAACGTTGGAGTGGATTGCGCTGGCAGCGATCGCAGGTGTTCTTGCGCTTGGTGGTTCTCTGGTCACAGGTGGAGCCCTTGAGATTGGTAAGCTCACAACCTTCATTCTCTTTGCCCAAAAGCTGTTCGATCCCCTTCGTCAGTTCGCCGATAAATTTACCGCGATTCAAGCGGGCCTTACCGCTGTAGAGCGGCTCAACGACCTAATGGACGAGCCTATTGCAATCCGCGATGCCAAAAATCCGGTTGAGCTATCTGCTCAGACGCTCCAAGGCAGCGATGTTGTTATTCCAGGAGAAATTCGGTTTAAGAACGTCTCTTTTGGCTATAAAGCCGATGACTATGTATTGAAGGGTTTGGATTTTACTATTCGCCCTGGCGAAAAAGTGGCGCTAGTAGGGCCAACCGGTGCGGGCAAAAGCTCGATTATTCGGCTGCTGTGTCGGCTGTACGACGTGAGCGAAGGACAGATTTTGCTAGACGGGGTGGATATTCGTCAGATTGCGCAGCAGGATTTGCGCGATCGCATGGCTATCATCTTGCAAGACGGTTTCCTTTTCTCTGGCGATGTCACGCGCAACATTACGCTCGGAGAAGAATACAGCTTCGAGCAAGTGCAAAGAGCTGCCGAACAAACTAACGTCGCCTCATTCATCGAAGCCTTGCCGCAGGGATATAGCACTGCGCTTAGAGAGCGCGGCACCAACCTTTCTGGCGGACAAAAGCAGCTCCTAGCATTTGCGCGTGCGGCCATCCGCAATCCTGGCATCTTAGTGCTTGATGAGGCCACTGCAAATCTGGACGTTGGGACCGAAGCGACTATTCAGCAAGCGCTCGATCAGCTTCTCGAAAACCGTACGGCCATCATCATTGCTCACCGTTTATCTACCATTCGCAACGTAGATAGAATTTTAGTGCTGAAGCAAGGACAGCTCATTGAACAGGGCAGCCATGATGAGCTGTTAGAACAGGATGGTCTCTATGCCAGCCTGTATAAGTTACAGATGTTAGGTCAGTGATCCTGATTTTCTCGCGGCGTGATTTGATAGATGAGGTTGACTGAATGTTGTTTGGATAGGGAGTGTGGCTATGGTTACGACGAAGCATGTGGAGTTTAACGGACCGCAGCTATTGCAACAGCTGATTGAAAAGCGATCGCTCACCGAATCCCAGGCCGAAGCCCTCATGGACGGCTGGCTCACCGAATCTCTATCCCCTATCCTCTCTAGCGCCATCCTCACCGCCATCCAAAGCAAAGGCGTCACGGGCGAAGAACTTGCAGGCATGGCCCGCGTCCTACAAGGGCAATCTCTCGGCGGCACCACCGCAGATTTAGAACTGCCCTCACCGCGTATCGACACCTGCGGCACAGGCGGCGACGGCTCCTCCACCTTCAATATTTCCACCGCTGTCGCCTTTGTTGCCGCCGCAGCAGGCATTGCCGTTGCCAAGCACGGCAACCGCTCCGCCTCTAGCAAAGTTGGCTCCGCAGACGTCCTCGAAGCCCTCGGCGTAGACCTCGCGGCCCCTATCGAAAAATCTAAAGCAGCCCTCAAAGAAGTCGGCGTCACCTTTCTCTTCGCCCGAGGCTGGCACCCGGCCATGAAAGCTGTTGCCCCCCTACGCGGCGAACTCAAAGTCCGCACCGTCTTTAACCTTCTCGGCCCGCTCGTCAACCCCCTTCGGCCTACCGGTCAGGTCATCGGCGTCTACCATCCTTCCGTCATTGAACCCATGGCCGAGGCCTTAAAATTCTTAGGAATGCAACAGGCAATGGTCTTGCACGGTAGAGAAACATTGGACGAAGCAGGCTTAGGCAAGCCCACAGACGTTTCGGTCGTCAGCAGTGGCGCGCTCACACAAGAAGTTTTGAATCCTGAAGCGTTTGGCCTTGCGTCTGCACCGCTAGAAGCGCTTAGAGGCGGTGAGTTGGAAGAAAACACCACTATTCTACGCAATGTGCTTCAGGGCAAAGGGACTCAAGCGCAACAAGACGCAGTGGCATTGAACGCTGCGCTAGCACTTAAAGTAGGCGGACGTGCACAGGGTGATACGTTTGAGTCAGCCTGCGCTGATGGCATTGCGCAGGCTCAAAACGTTATCAAGAGTGGCGCGGCCTGGGAGAAGCTAGAGCAGCTGGTAGCGTTCCTAAAAGATTGACCTACACTAGAAATATAGAAGCAGTGGCAGCGTAGATTATGGTTACAACCACACATAAGCCTGTTACTGAAGAGGCTGAAGTTGCCAAACCAGATTCATTAGAAGCTTGGCTAGAGACACCCTTAGAGGGAACGGAATGGGTTGACGGTCAGCTGATTGAGAAGACTGGAATGACGCTGACACATAGCAAAATTCAACGACGTCTGAGCACTGCGTGGGCAATCTATCAGACAAACAGTGAACTGGGTGGCGAAGTATATACAGAAGTACCCTGTCAAACTAAGAATCAAGGTAGAAAGCCTGACGTAGCCTATCTTACTCAAGAGCTACTTGAGAAATACGGTGAGCCCAAAACGCTGCCACAAAGTTTTCCGTTGAGTGCAGAGGTTGTCTCACCTTCAGATTTTGCGGAGGACGTTTACAAGAAGGCGGACGAGTACTTGGCTTCAGGCGGTATAGAGGTTTGGATTATCTTTCCTGAGAACAATCGGGTCGTTGTTGTTACAGCGGAGGGAGAGAAAACGTTTAGAGCTGGCGCGATCGCAAAAACGCAGCTGGTATTACAAGGATTTAGTGTCGCAGTAGACGAGCTGCTGAAATAATCCTGGTCGACTGCTTCTAAGAAGCTATTTTACGTGGGGCGTGACGCTCTATCCAGCCTCTCATCTTGCCGGGATTCAGCAGACCGTAAGGATCAACTCGTTCTTTGAACTTGAGCTGATTTTCGTCGATGGTCTTTCGTCCGCCGTCTTCGAGCAGGTAGGTGTGAGGATTGGCTATGAAGGCTCCTTGTTCTTCGTGATAGCGGATGATTTCGGCGAGGCGTTCGGGGGTGGTGTAGCGCACGAGCTGAAGGGCAGCAGGGAGAATGGTGCCGTGCGATCGCAAATATTCCAAATGCATGATCACCTCATCGCCAAAATGCTCATACATATGCTCTAGCAGCTTTAGCTCGGGGTCGTAGGGAAACACCGTTTGCAAATAGGTTAAGTTCTCGTCTACATTGCGAGCGTGCAGCGTGGTGTGGTTCCAGGTAAATTCTGCGATCGCAGCTCCCTTGCCCATACTTTGAGCATCTTTCTCGTAGGTCACCACACCACCAAACTCATCAGCCAGAGACCATAGAGCCTGCAAGTCGGCTTCCGAAACGATTAGCAGCGCTGCGGCCTTACCTTCAGGCAAGGCATCTTGCAGCGCATTGAAATAGCTAGGAATTGGCCAGGCATGAATGCTAATCAGCTTTTTGATAATGCCGTCTGCATCGCCTAGCGTCTGCCCAAACCGCGCTGCCGTCATAAACTCGTCAAAAACAACAATCACCTCGGCCCAGGGATAAGCCGGTCCCAAGGGAATCTCTAGCTCAGTGATAATGCCATTTGTGCCATAGGCATGATTCACCTGCTGCACCTCGTCACCGCGCAGCTCAAGTACCCGTGGCTCGTCTTCCATCGTCACCACACGCACCGCCTGAATGCTGCCGCGATCCGCTAGCTGCCCATACATCACCGAGCCAACGCCACCACTACCACCACCCACAAAGCCCCCAATCGTCGCCGTCCGATAGGTAGAAGGGGCCATCCGAATTTCCCAACCCTGCGGGCGCGTCACGCGATCAATCGCTGCAAGCTTTGCACCTGGCTCTACGCAGGCACTGCCTGGCTTGACCCACTTCACCGCGCTCATTCCACTGAGATCCAAAATGACGCCACCAGAGAGCGGCATAGCCTGCCCATAGTTGCCGGTGCCTGCCCCTCGAACAGTCAGCGGCACCCGGCGTTCAACGCAGGCTTTAGCGACCAAGAGAACTTCGTCTTCTGTCTTAGGCTGCGCTACAAGGTCGCCTGTTTTGCCCGCGAGCTGCGCCGCTAGAATGGGACTGAAGTAGTAGTAATCTTTAGAAAGTTTAGCGACTTGAGCAGGCTCTAATATGGTTTCAACAGGCCAAAGGCTCTCTGCGAACTGAGCCCAGTCCAGGTCAGAAACCGGTAGCTGCGATGCGGACTGAGAGGGAAGAGCCATATAAAAACAGCGGTAGGTAATAAGTAGGCAATTTGGATGCTAGAAAGCTTTGTAGCCATTGTTCGCGTGGCTGAAAATACGAGATTCTTGGCAGAAGAGGCGATCGCTCGCCAAGCAAATAGTAGCGGACCCATCAATTGAGGTAGTTCTACGGAGGGAGAAAGAGGATCATATTGACAATCATTAGTAGGTAAGCGTATCACTTCAGCCTTTGCTTGCTCCCCCCGCTTATCCCTAGTCCATTCGTTACCTTTACAACTGCTATGACGACTGCTATTTCTCACGCGAACTTTCCTCTATGGCAATATCTTAGTCAGCCAATTGGTCAAGCTAACAGTACCGTGATTGTCAATCCTCGAAAATTTTGGCGGCAGAAAAAGATGCGCCATATTGAGCGCTGCTGGGTGATGTCTTACGTACCAGAAGAGCGCGTACTGTAGTCAAGCGTTCACGAACCTGAAGAGACTAACACTACGTAATTTGAAGGGATTAAAAACGTCGCTATCTGCATTTAGGATAGCGACGTTTTTGGTTGATTTGTATACGAGCGTTTGCTAAGAGCCTACAGCTACGCTTAATTCTTTTTTGGTGGCGTCCCAGTCAGCGATCGCACTTCCTAGCCACAGCCAGTTGCTGCCTAGCGACTTAGCGCGAAACTCAGCTGGTGCAGCGTTGATCACCTCAAGGTAAGCGTCTTCCGCTTGGGCTAGCAGTTCATTGCGCACAGTAGGATCGGCTTCAATTTTAGAGAGCGATCGCGTTGCCATCGCCACGCCAGCTTTAGCATTAAGCACGTAATCCTTGTAGGTTTGATTGGAGAAATAGGCGGCTTTGGCTTCTGGCTGCCGTGCAGCGAGCTCAATCGCGCGTTCCCAGGCCGCTAGCGCTAGCTGAGGTCGTCCTGTCTCGTAGTGAGCAAACCCTAGCGCCATCGTAATTTCCATCCAGTCCGATTCGCTCTCTAGTGCCGTTGTCCACGAGCGCATAGCATCTGCCGCAGAATAGTCTGAGCTACCCTGCTTTACCAGCCCCCACTGCGCTCTGCCCTTAAAGAAAGACACAATTACGTCTTCTTGCTGGTCTGAATCAGCGGTTTCAAGCGCTTCAATCACCTCAATAAAGTCGCCCTGGTCGATCAGCACTTTCGCAGGCTGTGCCGCCGCGTCCAAATCTCGCTGATTTAGAGCAATCTCTATTTGAGCCGGTAGGCCAACGCCATTGAGAATTTCTGAGGTTGTAGCAGGCGCAACTTTGACTGGCTGGCGCGATCGCCCCAACCAAACCACCGTCGTCACACCCAATAGCGCTAGCAGTACGGCAGACACAATGCCAGGTCCGGTTAATAGCTTTGTATGGAGCGTATGACTACGCATCAAGCGTTCACCGACTAGCTCAGGCGCGTCTTTCTTTTCAGCCGCACGCTCTACTGACTTCCCCGTCGATTTCTCTCCTGACATTTCTATAGTTGGCATCGTAGGCACTGCTGAGGGTTCTCCATAGAATTTCTGCGGTGTTTCCAATCCCTCTGGCGTTTCCAGGTTATCAGACACGCTCAGATCTCTCTCTACATTCACCGAACTTGTTGGTACTAAGACGTCTTCTACCACAGCATCTGTAGTGCTGACATCGTTGTTTTCAACTAGGTCTGGATCATTCACAGGTGCTGTCTCATCAAACTTTGAGCGAGTTGCATAAGGTGTCCTATCCGTTTTCAGGCGACCTGACTCTGCTAGCGAATCGGGATGCGGCCTTACAACAGCCATATTTCTCTTGGGCAAAAGCGGAGACGACTGACGCATTGGTAAGTCAATCTCTGCTAGGCCAGGCTCAGAAAAAAGCAAATCACCAAAAGGATCATTCGCCAAATCAAGCAAGCTAGAATTTTCTAAGTCGTCCGATGTTCTAACCAGGTAGCCATCGAACAGAGGATGCATATAAAGCGTTGGTAGCGCCCAATAGAACTGATGTGAACCGTAAGCCGAAATTAAACCCTGACGGGTTCGATTGAGGCTCAAGTCAATTGACTGGCCTTTTTTAAGGTTGCGATACAGCAACTGAGTAAAGGTAATAGCCACATGGTCCGGAATTCGCTCAGCCATAGCAATAACAGCTGGCATGCCTCGATTGACCAGAGCTTGCGCTAAATTGCGCTCTTGCCATCCCTCCTCTGAACTAGAGCTATAGCCCCCTCGACAGGAATTAAAAACAGCCAGCTTGATACCGTTGTTCACCAGTAGCCCAGCTAAATCTTCACCGCTAAGCCGCTCCGTCAGGCCAGTTTGTCGACTCACCAGATAAAGATCGCCCCCAGCATTGCCCAAATTGCTGTGGCCAGCGTAGTGCAGCACCTGGTAGTTGCCCCGCTCTAGCTCTTGCGTCAGCTCAGCGCGTCCAGGCTGCTCCAGTATTTTGAGCTGAACATCTACCAGCGTATCGTTAGGCTCTACTACGTCAGGATGTAGCTCCGACTGTAAATGATGCGCTTCCTGCTTAAGCTCTAACCGTTCTTGGTCGTTTGGAGAGGCAATCACCATCAAAATTCGCAGTACCTGCGCAGCACCGACAGCTTTAGCCTGAGGAATAGAATGCTCCTGCCTGCGGTTGAGAATATAGCGGGAAAAAATAACGTCTGTGCCGGTCGCTAGAGGTCGCGTTCCTGCATGCAGCGCCTCCCAGGGCAGCTGCTGAAGCCGAGTATCCTTAATGCCAATTCTAAGACGCAGTAAGTCCTGACGATTTTGGGCGACGCCTTGGGCGGTTACCCAACTGTCATGCAGCTGCCCTTTGAATAGTTCGTCGTGCAGGGTTTGGCCTAGCTGTACCAGCGTTGCCAGCTCTGGAGACTCGCCATTTAGCTGACGACGACCAGCGCCAGCGCGAGTGGGAATAGCGCGATTCTTTTGCCCCTGTAGCAGACCTAGCAGCGGGTCATGCATGAGCGATTTCGTCTGCTCTAGCCACTGAGTAATAGGCCAGCGTACTTTCTCTTCGGCCAGCTGTACGCCCTTTACAACCTTTTCGGTGCGCACCAGATACTGGTCGCCACCAACGGCCGTAATAGATATGCCAAATTCCTGAATCACAGCTGCTCTCGTTCCCTGACGTGTAGATGTGGGATAACCCGGTTCGCTACAGTTTTTTGCCGAGTCAAGCAAAATAATCGCCCTATCCATTTTAGGCGGGTTTATTCAAAGCTTGTGTCAGCACGACTGTGAAGCATCGTGCGTGGCCCCAAACACGGTGCCTTGTAAGGTGCGTTCCTGAAAGTGCGTTCCTGTCTACCAGCCTAGAAGAGACATTCCTTTTACCCAGAGGCATTAGGACAGTTACCAGCTCGCCCACTATATACAGCACTCACCAGCTTGCTTGATAGCTTACCCTCCTGACCCAAAACAGCATGCACCTAACCCTTTGCAGCGATATGTGACGATTTAGAGCCAAAAAATAAACAGACAACGCTTCAGCTGGCACTACTTACACAAAGCGTCACAGCGTGACGCTTTGCCTACCCCTCTGTCTTGCTCCACTCTCAAGAACTTATTTCAGCAGAGGACGGCTAAAGAGCCCATCAAGTGATTAAGCGATCGCACAGCAGTCATCCACAATAAGAACGAAGTAACCCTACGGCGTCCATACCTATTAGCCATTCTTATTTCAAGATGACTAACCCAAAGGTGGATTTGATCTCGACGCGAGATTTTTAATCAAGAACCGTCTTAAGATGTGTAAAGAAATATAGATTTTGTTGAGCCTAGAACGGCCTACACCGTCAGATTTCAAATCCTTTTGCTTAGTTGTTCCAACAGTTTTTGTCTGTCTCTATAAATAGGTTTTTAGTCGGATGACCTCTCTTCAGATTGACGCTGCTTCTGCGCCTTACACAGAAGCAGCACTACACATCTCATCCTCTAGCTCGCCCGCTCCAAACCGTACAGAAAATGACACTGTAAAAGAATCTCTATTCTCCAAGTCTGAAGTTCGCACTAGCCTTAGAGCTTCTACCTTAGATGGCGCTTTTTCCTCAGCATTTGAGAATGTTGTCAGAGGGGTGCTGATCAGTAACTTTCTACTGGGCCTAGGTGCAGATGCGTTTGAAGTAGGGCTGCTGACCTCTATTCCTATGCTGGCACACTTGTTGCAGCCCGTAGGTGCATACTTCTCCGAGAAAACGACCAGTCGCCACCGTTACTGCCTGTGGATCTACGGCGCTTCGAGACTGCTGTGGCTGCTTCCAGCGGGCGGTATTTTCCTCTACGGGCAAAATAGCCTAAGCGCGCATAGCCTCACACTACTGACGATGGCGGTATTGGCACTTAGCAACATGCTCGATTCTATCGGCAGTGCTTCTTGGATGAGTTGGATGGCGGTGCTGGTACCTGCGCAGATTCGAGGCCGCTACTTCAGCCTGCGTCGCTCACTTTCTAGCTTGACTGCGTTGCTAACAATTCCGATTGGCGGCTGGATGGTGTCTGGCTGGATGGGCGGTGAGATAGAAGGCTACGGCGTGGCTTTGGTAATCGCTGTAGTGATGGGATTGGTAAGCTTGGGGTTCCAGTTTTGGATTAGCGATGTCAATCCGCAGGCAGAAGCGGAAACGCATAAAAGACGAGTGACTGGTCAGGCACGAAGCAAGCAAGACAGTGTTGGGTTGCGTGAGGCACCGAAGGAAGCGAAAAATTTACCGAATACTGCCACTACCACCCTTCTAGCAGACCGTAACTTCTTGAAACTCATCCTGTTTTTGGGCTTTTGGACCTTTGGCTTGAGTCTGTGCAAACCGTTTTTCAATTTTTATCTGCTCGATACGCTGGCGCTGGATGTCCAGTGGGTAACCCTGTATAGCGGACTTGTTTACGGCGCTTTTTTCTTGATGATTACGCTTTGGGGCCGGTTGGCTGACCGCATCGGAAATCGGCCTGTGCTACTGGTGAACTGTCTGCTCACAGCGCTAAGTCCTTTGCTGTGGCTATATGCAGATAGCAGTGAACTGTCAGTATGGGTGCTGCTACCTCTACTGCACCTCATACAGGGGGGAACGTTTGCAGCGTTAGAGCTGAGTACGACAAACATTCAGATGGAGCTAGCACCACCAGCCCGGCAGTCAGGGTATTTTGCGATCGCAGCTGCCACCATTGGTACCGCAGGCGCACTTGGCACCACCCTCGGCGGCATTCTCGCAGAAATTCCTAGCATCGGCATCACGGGTCTATTCGTCCTATCGGCACTCGTACGACTAGCTAGCATCAGTCCACTGCTGTGGGTCGAAGAGGCTCGCTCAGTTTCGTTGCGCACAATCATCTCGCAGCGGCTACGGCTTCCAAATCAGTGGCAAACAGCGCGCGTTAAGGCGTAGGGTAGCGTTATCTAAACGCGGCGAGTTGATTCGTTGAATCAACTGCGCTTAGATAGGTGCTGTACAATTTGCTTGACGAAGAGTTTGTTCGTTTGTACCAACTGTGTAGCTCACCTCCACACGATATGGTCACCTCGCCACAAAGTATCGACTCGCAAAGCATCAACGGCGAAGTAAATCAATCCAACGCTGAAAAGATAGCTGAGATAGAAGCTGACAGAGCGCTTCAGATTCGAGCTTTGACCGAAAGTTTGCGGCCTGGGCAGCGAGCGTTGGCGCAGTGGCGGTCCGGGCCTTTGGCAGTGTCAGCAGTGCCTGGTTCTGGAAAGTCCACAGGAATGGCAGCCGGGGCTGCGATCGCAATTGCCCACCACCAGCTTCACGCCCGCAAACAGCTCGTATTAGTCACCTTTACCCGTTCTGCTGCCGCCAACCTTAAGGCCAAAGTTCGCCAGCATCTTAAAGCACTTTCTCTACCGCAAAATAGCTTTGTCGTTCACACACTCCACGGCCTAGCGCTCAACATCGCCACTCGTCACTCAGAAATTTCTGGCATCAACCTTTCGGCTATGGACTCGGAAGGCACCACACTCGTTTCACCGACTCAAAGCCACCGATTAATCCGCGCCGCTGTAGAGCAGTGGATTATGGATAATCCTTTGACCTATCAGCAGCTTATCGAAGGGCAAAAAGACTTCGATGGCGAAGAAGCCGAACGACTGCGGCGACAAACGGTTCTGCGGACAGAAGTGTTGCCAGATCTGGCCTATACCGTCATCCATGAAGCTAAAAGCTCGGGTCTATTGCCGGAAGCGCTAATGGAGATTGCGCAGGGAATGGTGATTGGCACACCGGAAGATTCGCCCGATTATGCAGTCGTTGTGGTTGCGGCAGGGCTATACGCGCAATATCAGCAGCGGCTAATAGCGCAGAACATGATCGACTATGACGACATGATTTTGGCAGCGCTCAAAACACTGCAAGCGCCTGAAATTCGTCGGCTGTGGCAGAGCCGAGTATTTGCCATTTTTGAAGACGAGGCGCAAGATTCGTCGCCGCTACAAACGCAGCTCTTAGAGGTGCTCGCAGGTGACCCAGAAGATGCGAGCAAGCCTTTGAATATCGTGCGGGTTGGCGATCCAAACCAGGCGATCAACTCAACGTTTACGCCTGCGGACCCGGTGTTTTTCAATCAGTTTTGCGATCGCTGCCAGGAAACCGGGCAGCTTGCCACGATTGAACAGGCCGGCAGGAGCTGCGATCGCATCATGCAAGCCGCCAACTTCACCCTCCGCTGGGTCAACAAAAACAGTCCCAATAACCCTTTTCGGACTCAAGACATTCTGGCTGTAAGACCAGACGATCCGCAGCCCAACGCTAACCCACCTCAGATTGGCGGCGGCGTAGAAATTGTTCGTCCAGAAACCACCGTAAAAGCAGTCAGGCAGCTGGCAAAACGGGTCTTAGCTGCGCTCAGTGAAGACAAAGAGCTCAGCATGGCTATATTGGTGCGCGAGGGGCGTCAGGGTAAGTTCATCCGCGAGATTTTGGCAGACCCGACGCAGCTAGGATTTGACCTAGAAGCAGAGGGGATTGAGATTTATGATGTGGGAGCGCGCGATCGCAAAAGTCACATCCCTCGCGAAATGCTTGAACTGCTCCAATTCATCGAGCGCCCCCACTCCCCTGACAACATCAAAGCCGCGCTACGCGTCCTCGTCTCTCGGCAGCTTATTCCCACTCAAGACCTCAACCCGCTTGCCACTAGCCCCGAAACATTTCTCTACCCTGGCCCACTCGACCTTCCACCGGCAAATCCAGCCGCCTTACAAGCCCGTCGATACTGCGCCTCTCTTTTGCGTGCCCGGCTAGAACTCCCGGCATATCACCTCATTCCCTTCCTTGGCCTTACCCTTCGCTACGACCAAAGCGAACTTGCCACCGCCGATAAGCTTGCCGCCCGCATCGCGCAGCAGACCTTGGAGGACAGCACGCTCACCGCCATGCTGAACGCACTTCAAGAACTCCTTGGCAGCGAGCGCTTTCAAGCCGTAGAAGCTGAAGAAACCGAATCGCAATACGCCCGCCCCGGTCGCCTGACGATAATGACCATGCACAAAGCCAAAGGTCTCGACTGGGACGTTGTTTTTCTACCGTTTTTGCACAAACGCAACCTTCCTGGAGAAACCTGGATACCGCCTCAAATGCAGTTCCTCGGTCAGTTCTCGCTTGACGAAGTGGCCCGCGCTCAGCTTCGAGCGTACACTCACGCGGCGTACGCTCAAAATAGTAAACCTGCTGCCGTTCCAGATATCGAAACAGCGTGGCAGCAGGCTAGTAATTTGAAACGAGCCGAAGAATTTAGGCTGCTGTATGTGGCGATGACGCGGGCGAAAAAGCTGCTGTGGATGTCGGCAGCGAAGCAGGCACCTTTTTCCTGGAGCAAGCCAGAGAATCTACAAGATGCTGAGATGACGCCTGTGCTAGGTGCGATCGCGAAGACAAATCGCAAAGAAAATAATGGTTCGATCGTAGACTACTATAATCGCATGAGCGAGAATGTCTAAGGACTCGATCTTAAGACTCCTCATCCATCGCCTGATCCAAGACTGTCTGAAAACAGGCCTCGCCAATCGCCGACGGCGAGCAGTCTGGGTCGTCTAGCAGAAACTCACCAACCATCCGGATATCCTCAATCGGCTGATTAAAGCTAATCCGCTTCGTCTGAGCCAGTTCAGGCGGTGAAGGCAAGTTCGGAATATAGCGCCGCTCCACTTCAAACGTGTCTGACTTCACAGATTTCCAGATCTTATGGCCACTCTGTGTCGACTCACTGTCGTCTATCGTCTTCACCTGCTCAAACATCGCAGCAGGCGTTTCCAACTTCGGTCGCTTTTGCTTCGTCGTACTTTTCTGCTGTTCACTGCGCGCCTTCGTCACCTGCTTCCACTTATTGGTATGCGACGTAAATAGCCGCAGGCCCTCTCGCATTCGCTCCTTTACATACAGATACAGCTCTGAAGACGCATCAATTCCGCGCTTCGTTGTCGTAATCGGCAGCTGCCGAGCGTCTGTACTCTTGAAGTGCACAATCCCTGAAATGGAAATGAACTGAGGGTGATAGCGAGGAATGCCTGACTCACCCCAGCCCGTCAGAATGGTTTTGTCATTAGCGACAACAACCCGGTCATTGCAAACAATCGTCCATCCTGCATCGTCTCGCTTAGTACGTGTGCGTTCTGAAGCCCTATCAACTTCTTGATGGGTTGGCAGCTTACGGCGAAGACCTACCGCTAGGCTGATTTCTACATCCTCGCGAGTGGCTTCGTAAAGGTAGGGCGCGATCGCCTCCGTATCCCTTTTCTTCAGCTTGCTTAGCCCTTCCCACTGCAACACAATTGGCCTAGGCTCGATCAGCTCACCATTGAGTACAATCTCAAATCCCTTCGCCAAAATATAGCTATACAGCCCTTCTATCTCATTGGCTAAGTCATTTTGAAAAGAATCCGACCCCAGCTGTTTGGCCGCTTCTGGGCGCAGCTGATCAATCTCAATAAATGTCCCATTCTCATCTGTAGAACGCTCAATCGCCTCTACCGGCAAATCCCAGCTATCGTCACTCGCTAGCCAGTCCGGCTGAATGATCACCTTAAAAGCATCATTATCCGTCTGTGAATAAACCTCCGCCGACTGACCCATCTTAAAGATGGCCCGCTTCATACCAATGCCGTAGGTGCCAATCGTAAAAATATCGTCATCGTCGGAGATGCCTTTTGGCTTGCCCATCCTGAAGGCGTATCGCTGAGCCACTTCTAGCGGAATGCCGCCACAGTTATCTTCTATTTTGAAGTTGGTTTCAGAGAGTTCTATGTTGGCCCAAAAGCCCTTGTAAGGCGTCCTAGAACGGTCTTCGTCACGGAGCGATCGCTGGATACCGTCAATACAGTTATCTAACAGATCAAGGATGGCGTCCTTAAGATCAATATCGCGAGTGAGCATGTCCACGAAGAAATTCTTCGTAGGCGAGGCATTAATTGAAGCCACAGATACAGTCCTCAAAAACGAAGATCACAATCATTATGAAGATCTGTTGGCGCAATGGCAAAACCCCTTCTTTACAAACGCTACCATCAGTACGATTCAAGCGCTATAGAACCTTGCGATAAACCTTGTCGCAGCGCTCTGTGTCTACCCCGCTCATTGGCCGGTAGCCGTTCTTCTCATACAGCACGACAGCCTCTTTTAGCACTGTTGCCGTCTCTACCCAAGCTTCGCCAAAGCCCTTATCTGCCGCTGCTTGTTCCAACTGTGCTAGCAGAAATCGACCTAGCCCGTATCCTCGCGCCTCAGGAAGCAAATACATCTTGCGAATTTCAACTGCACTGTCGCCGCGCTCAATAGGATGATAGCCACCCGTTCCAATAATCTTTCCTTGGGCTTCTACCACCCAAAATTCACCGCCCGTCTGCTGGTAGTACTTTTCTACTTCAACCGCATCCTGGTCGCTACAGCCACCACAGCTCACTTCCCAGCCTAGTCCATATTCTTCGAGCACAGTCTTCACCACATTAGCTGCGCACTCGCGATCGCTCGCCACCCAATCTCGAATCAAAAAGTCCTTGAACTGAATCTGCACAAGTGATTCTCCCTAACTATGAATACGAGGCTCCAGATGCAGCACGCTCAAAAGTTTACTTTCCTGCTCTGCTAGTTCAGCCAGGCGTTCATTCACCAAATCGACATTGAAATAGGTGGTTGCTAGCACCCAGTAGCTGCCGTAGTGCCGCGCTTCTGAGGCCATCAGCGACCGATAAAACTTCGCGAGTGCTGGATCTGGGCAATGCTCACCGATTAAACCCAGGCGTTCATGGCTACGCGCTTCAATCAACGCAGAGACCAGCAGCAAATCCAGCATACGGTCAGGCTCTTGCCGACGAACGCATTTTTTCAGCCCTGCGCCATAAGGCGGCGGCGATACTGGCTGCAAAGGAACGCCTCGCTGATCGAGCCAGTTATTAACTTGATCGTAATGGCTGAGTTCTTCTTGGGCGATCGCAGTCAGCTCCCGTACCAGCTCCACGCTCGATGGATAGCGCGACATCATCTGAATCGCTGTACCTGCCGCCTTGCGCTCACACTGCGCATGGTCAAGCAAAATGGTGTCCATGTTTGCAATCGCCTGTTCTACCCACGCCTCGGAAGTTGGTGTCTTTAGAAATTTGATTTTGGGTTGGGTTTTGGCAATCGGCTTTGCAGAGAATGCAGCAACCATAAGGCAAAAGAAAATCGAAGGGGATGCGCTTATTTTATCTGCAAATGCGCGACCAAGCCTTCTAGACCCAATCGATAACTATCCGCGCCAAATCCACAGATCTGACCAACAGCAACTGGCGCAATGTAGGAATGATGGCGAAAGGCTTCGCGCTTATGAATATTGCTTAAATGAATTTCTACTGTGGGGATGGCGACGGCTGCGATCGCGTCTCTAATCGCCACGCTGGTATGGGTGTACGCACCCGGATTAATCAAAATGCCCTGGTGGAGATTCAAAGCAGCTTGAATCTGGTCCACCAGGGCACCTTCATGATTAGACTGATAAAAAGTTAGGGAAACCTGCAGTGCGATCGCAGTTTGACTGAGCTGCTTGTTAATATCTTCAAGCGTTTGCGAGCCATATACTTCCGGCTCCCGCTTGCCCAACATATTAAGGTTGGGACCATTTAAGACAAGAATACTTAGCAAGACACCGACTCACTCATGGCACAGTCAAACTTAGCATAGCTAAGCCAACTGTCGTGCGGGTAAGCAGAGGTAAATCAACCGCCAAGAATTCAGTTAGTGATTGCACTAACCCAACATCAGACAACTGCTAGCAAATTAGCGGCGGCCGCGAGGCTGTCGATCATCAACTGGGATAGGAATGAGTTCGTGCTCTGGCTGAGTCTGAGGCCCAAACAAGGCATCCACTACCTTGTCGACCCATTCTCCAAGCTTTTCGAGCACCTGATCGATATAGTCCATGAGCTAGATTGCTCCTCTCATCTGCTTAGCAAAACCCAGTAATCGTGATATAAGTCACAGACAAATCTGGGGAATCGCAGCGTCATGTAAACGGGACGTTACAGTAACGTGCGTTGTGTACTTATAATAACCAATCCTGAGTAATGATCAATGAGACCAGCAAGGTAATTTACGCAATTTCCTTTATTTCTTTAGACTGTGAATCTACCGAAAACCCAAAGCCATAAGTATCAAGATTGGATAAAGTGCTCAGGCACAGAGCCCAACGCAACGGCTAGCCCAACAAAAAATTAAACCGCTGTGTCTACGCCACCAATTTGCCCGAGCAGCTGAGTTCTCAACCAGTTCAGAGCACTCAACGCGCTCCGCTGTCGAATTTGCGCGCGCGTGAGCGTGTCACCAAAGACGTGCTTTTGAATATGCGTACCCGCTGCTGAGGCAAGGCCAATATACACAAGGCCCACAGGCTTCTCTTCACTACCGCCACCGGGCCCAGCAATACCAGTGATGCTGATCCCCCAGTCTGTACCGAGGCGATCGCGCACCCCTTCAGCCATCATCTCCGCCACTAGCGCACTCACCGCTCCTCGCTGCGCTAGCACCTCGCCATCTACGCCTAGCAGTCCCTGCTTCACCCGGTTGTCGTAAGAGATGATACCGCCCCAAAAGTAGCTAGAGCTACCAGGCGTTTCCGTGATTAGCTGTCCCAGCCCGCCACCTGTACAGGACTCAGCCACACTTAAGGTCTGCCCCTGCGCAGCGAGCAGCGTGCCCGCCACAGCCGCCATAGTGTCATCATCTTGCCCGTAGCAATGGTTCCCCGTCCGCTGTCGAATCTCTGCGGCTACAGGATCAATCAGCGCATTCGCCTCAGCCACCGAATCAGCCTTGGCCGAAATTCGTAGCTTCACTTCACCGCCTAGCGCGTAGGTTGCCACTGTGGGGTTCTCAGCATCCAAAAAAGCCGCTACCTTCTCAGCTAGCGTTGATTCTCCCATGTCCCAAAACTTCAGCATTTTGCTATGGATGACGCCCTTGGCCCAGCCGTTAGAACGTAGGTAAGGAACAGCAGTCGCCTTCCACATCACCTTCATTTCCCAAGGCACGCCTGGAAAAGTCATTACCGTCAGCCCTTTTCTTGGCTCCCAAATCACACCGGGCGCACTGCCGACTGGATTAGGCAAAATCTCCGCTCCTTCAGGGATTTGAGCCTGTCTGCGACTAGTAGGCGTCAGCTCGCGGCCACGGCGGGCAAATTTTTCGCTAAGGTCAGCGACCAGTTCAGGACGCTCCGACAGATCGGTATCAAAAAAATCAGCCAGGGTAGCTAAGGTTAAATCATCGGGCGTAGGACCCAGTCCACCTGTAAAGATGAGTAGTCGAGCGCGTTCACAGGCGATCGCAACCGCCTGCTTGATCCGGGTAGGATTGTCGCCCACAACCGTTTGATAATGATGAGCGATACCTAAGCTGGCCAGCTGCTGAGCCAGATAGCGAGCATTGCCGTTCAAGATATCGCCTAGCAGCAGTTCTGTACCTACACAGATGATTTCGGCGCTTTTGGTTGCAAGCAGCGGTGAGGGCGAGTTCATATGGGGCGTAGAAAGAGAGGCATCTTTACTGAAGTTGATTCGCTACAACCTTACTTAGCGTACTGAACCGCCTTCCATCCCGTATAGCTCAACAGCGCAGTAGAAGCGCACACAAAGGGAATCCCCGCCCGCAGTCCAGAAAAAGCCATCGCTAAGCTACCAACCCAAATCGCCAACACGTAGATAAAGATAACCGTGAAGCGGTGAGAAAACCCTGCATTTAGCAGACGGTGATGCAGGTGACGCTTATCGGCAACAAAGGGCGACAGGCCCTGACGCAACCGCAATAAAATAACCGCCGACATATCCAGGATAGGCACAGCCAGCGTCAGCGAGGGAAGAAGCACCGCAACAGTTGTCACACCTTTGACCAAGCCAATTACACCGACGCCCGCTAGCGTAAAGCCGATAAAGTAAGCGCCCCCATCGCCCATAAATATTTGAGCAGGGTTGAAGTTGTATTTCAAAAAAGCCAGTGAACCACCTGCTAAGGCCGCAGCAATTAGCGCCGCCGCAGGCTGACCCATGTATAGACTCACAATCATCATGACAACAGCGGCAATTCCTGAAACGCCCGCCGCCAAACCGTCTAGACCGTCAATCCAGTTAATTGCGTTGGCCATACCAACCAGCCAAAATATAGTCACGATTAGGCTCAGCCAAACGGGTAGCTGCGTTAGCCCCAAGAAAGGAATCGTCAAAAATCGAATATCTACACCGACTGACCAGGCGACTGCTGCCACACTCGACTGCATAATCAATCGACTGATGGGCGATAAACCGAACAAATCATCAATCAAACCAATCAGAAAGAAGGCCAGCCCACCTAGGGTCACGCCCCAGATAGAAGACTCAGAAGCGCCTGTTAGCGGCTGCCCGCTTCCGTTGACAAAACCGCCGATTGTCCACACGCTCAAGAGAGCAATCAGTACGCCAAAGAAAATAGAAACGCCGCCTAGCCTCACCATCGGCTGACTGTGTACTTTGCGACCACCAGGCATATCTACTCGGCCACTCGCCAATCCTTTTTTGCGAACAATTGGGGTCAAAACCAAGACAACCGTCGCTGAAATGATGAATGCAATCAGATGATAGTGCGGGAACGCCATCGGGACAGACTATTTGTAGGGTGGGCTATAAAATCGCTACGCGGCTCCAGACAAAGTCCGGTTAATTTACTAGACCTTGTTACAAACTCAAGTTGCCTTACTTGAATTCATGCATATGATTCTTCAGGAAAATTGTTCCCTTCTTTCTATAACAAATTCAGTTGTTCTACCGATTTCAACGCCTGGGCTTAAAGCCTAAAGAACGGCGCGAAGACAAACGTTAGAGAAAGAGGTGAGATTTTGGCCTACTCGGCGACAGTATACCTCTTTACTATCTACTCTAAAGCATGAAAATGGTCAACGTTTCATTTCATTTGGCAGATGCGGCAGAAGACAAAAGGCACACGGAAAAAGCAGCGCTAAAAATAGAGAAAGCTTCGAATGCGATACATCCGAAGCTTAAGGGGTTGTTGATGAGGTTTCGCTTAGAACACCTGCGTATGGTTTCAGCTCAAGGCTGCTCTGGGCTAAAACTTTAGATCCAAAGGCCTATACCAGTGCGGGCTCAGCTACATTCAGGTGTGGATAGAGTGGGAAGCGATCGCACAACGCACTCACCCGTCGCTTACAGTCTGCCTCTACCGCACTATCGCTCGGGTTCATCAGACAATCCGCAATGATGTTAGCAATCTCGACAAATTCATCTGTGCCCATACCGCGTGTGGTCATCGCGGGTGTACCCAGGCGCAGACCGCTGGTGACAAAAGGAGATTCTGGATCGAACGGTACGGTGTTTTTGTTGGCTGTAATGTTGACTTCACTTACCAAGGCATCCGCAATTTTGCCGGTCATATTAATAGAGCGCAAATCTAGCAGCACCAGATGGTTATCCGTCCCGTTAGAAACGACCTTAATACCCCTTTTCTGTAGCTGAGCGGCCAAAGACTGCGCATTGTCGATCACTTGCTGGCAATAGGTTTTGAAGGCGGGTTGCAGCGCTTCGCCAAATGCAACAGCTTTAGCAGCAACAACATGCTCCAATGGACCGCCCTGACTACCTGGGAAGACAGCCTTGTCAAACTTTTTGCCTAAGTCAACGTCGTTGGTCATAATCAGCCCGCCACGAGGACCACGCAGGGTTTTATGAGTGGTAGTCGTTACAACGTGGCAGTGAGGAAGCGGGTTGGGATGAAGACCAGTCGCTACGAGCCCAGCAATGTGAGCAATGTCTGCCATAAGGTATGCACCGACTTCGTCTGCAATTTCTCTGAACTTGTCGAAGTGAATCGTCCGAGGATAGGCTGAGTAGCCGCAAATGATCATCTTAGGCTTATGCTCTAGCGCCACCTTGCGAATCTCATCAAAGTCGAGCTGCTCGGTTTCTTTGCTAACGCCGTAGTGCACTACGTTGAACCACTTGCCCGAAAAGTTAACAGGCGAGCCATGAGTCAAGTGCCCACCGTGAGACAGGTCCATCCCTAAAATTGTGTCACCCGGCTGTAGCAGCGCCAAAAACACGGCAAAGTTAGCCTGCGCACCAGAGTGAGGCTGCACGTTGGCATGGGCCGCGCCAAATAGTTCCTTCACCCGATCGATTGCGAGCTGCTCAGACTCGTCTACAAATTCGCAGCCGCCGTAGTAGCGCTTAGTTGGCAAACCTTCTGCATACTTGTTGGTCATCACAGAACCCTGCGCTGCCATTACCGCTGGAGAAGTGAAGTTTTCACTGGCAATAAGTTCTAGGTGCGTCTGCTGACGGTTCAGCTCTTTGCTAATAATGGCTGCGATCGCGCGATCGCTCTGCTGCAAAAAATCAACGTTTGCCTTTGTCATGGTGTATCCCCTTAATCAACTAAGCCTTGCTACAAAAACACATCTAAAACCAGCCTATCTAAAACGACCCGCCAAGCTTGCGGCCCTTAAAAATTCACCAGCAAACAGAGGCTCTCTTATATAAGTCTATGTAAGTCAAATTCACATTTCGTTTGTTTTTAGCTGACTTGCACTCACAAAAATGTGACTACAAAACATCCACTTACGAGGTTCTTATGATAGCCCGCTCTACCCCCAAACACGGGACTACGAACCGCGAAATTCTATAAGCAAAGAGAATAAATCGAGATGATTTTTTTGCATAGATAAACGTTTGAGCACCTTTGCAGGTAGAGCACAGAGAGAGTCGGACAGGAGAATAAAACACGCTAAGAGCCCTATTTCGCATTAGAGAAACTAAGGTTCATTTCAAAATGTAACGCTTTGAAACATATAATAGAGGAACTACTGACTGCTGAAAAGCGATCACTTTTCAGCAATCAGCGGCTCAACTGGGTGACGTTCTTATCGAGAACAGCATGTTGTCGCTAGCCGGTGATAACGCCAAGCGCTAGCCCTGCGATGCGGTTGACGTATACAGTATTAACAGTGATTCGCTCGGCATCCGCTGATGAGCACGGATAATCCATTTCGGATGGGTCAAAACGTCGCTTTTTTCGATCTCCCACTATTGTTCATTTTTTCCAGTTTGAGGCATTGATGCTGCAACTGACTCACCCTTCAACAACGCTCGCACCTAAGTTTGTGCCTCTTCAGGAGTCTTACGAGCGATGTCGGCAGATAACGGCAGAGTTCTCCAAAACGTTCTACATGGGAACGTTGCTGATGCCAGAGGCGAAGCGCCGAGCAATTTGGGCCATTTATGTATGGTGTCGCCGTACCGACGAACTGGTAGACGGTCCCCAGGCCAAGTTCACAACTTCCAGTACGCTAGATCACTGGGAGACCCAGCTAGAGTCACTCTTTGCTGGCAAGCCAAAAGACAATCTAGACGTTGCGATGGTCGATACCCTCAGCCGCTACGAACTCGATATCCAGCCTTTTAGGGATATGATTTCGGGGCAGAGAATGGACCTAGTACGCGATCGCTACGAAACCTTTGAAGATCTCAAGCTCTACTGCTACCGCGTTGCAGGCACCGTTGGCCTGATGTCTACAGTGGTTATGGGCATGGACCCTGAACTCAACACAGCGCCTTGGATGCAGGCCAATCCCGCTATCTCGCCGATTGACGAAGCTATCTCGCTGGGCATTGCCAATCAGCTCACCAATATCCTGCGAGATGTTGGCGAAGATGCCAGGCGCGGTCGCATTTACCTACCGCTCGAAGACCTAGCACTGTTTGACTACACCGAAGAAGACTTACTCAACGGTATCATCGACGATCGCTGGCGAGCACTGATGCGCTTTCAAATTCAGCGTGCCCTTAAGTACTACCAGGAGGCAGAGAGCGGCATTGGCCGTCTCCATCCAGACGCACGTTGGCCGGTGTGGGCAGCGCTTATGCTCTATCGCAAAATTCTAGACGTTATTGTTGAAAACGATTACGACGTCTTCAACCGCCGGGCTTTTGTGCCCAAAGCTCGAAAATTTCTCTGCCTACCGCAGGCCCTTATTCGAGCCCGCATTTCCTAAACGCAGCCCTGTTTCCTAAGCGCCATACGGCTAAAACCACACCAAAACAAAGACGGCATCTTGAATATTCAAGATGCCGTCTTTGTTTTGAATGGAAGGCCAACTAAGACGGTGTAGTCTGCGCGGCTAGCATTTCTTTGAGCTTGGCTAGGTCCTGTGCCCAGCGAGGATCGGGGCCTGTCGCTGCGGTTTGTGATTCTGCAACGACGACATTGTTGCCGCTGCCGCGACGAGAATTGCCGCCTTTCTTAGAGCGACGCTGCTGAGCAGGTGCGCTATTGTCAGACTCACCTTCTTTTTCGGTACGGGGCATAGCCTTTTCGACTTTTAGCGTGGCGTCTTGCAGGGTGAAGCCGTTGTATTTTTCAACGAGCGTATCTGCGATCGCATCGTCTTTGGCAGTGACAAAGCCAAACCCACGACACTTGCCAGTCTTCCGGTCTGAAATTAGCTTAACCGAAACCAAATTATCAACTTCTTCTGTGAAAATAGCTTCAAATTCTTCGCGCTCTAGACTCCGAGGCAAATTGCCAAAGTATAAACGAACTGACATCGAGAACAACCTCTAACTTTTAAATTCAACAACAAGCGTCAAAAGCATTGAAAACAGAACGCTTTTGAGATGTTACCTGTAGGTATATGAAAAATTTTCTATCACAATGCTGTCTAAAAGATTGGCTAAATCTCTTGTAGAACAAGCCCAGTGAGGACCGTTCTAAAACGGATGTGATGAGTCTTATAAGGAAGCTGCAACAGCGAACTGAAGGAAACGATTGTCAGCGCGACAAACTTCGCGAACGGACAACCACAAACAGACAAACTGTAGGACTAATTTCCTTAACCGACCTCTACTAAAATATCACGATGTCAGTAGTCCCACGCAACGATCAAGAGAGAACGTGAGGAGACGTATGCAGTAACTTTCGTCAGCGTTTTACAAGCCATTTGAAACGGGTAGGCGTCAGACAACACTCATTAGCTTCAAATAAAATTGGTTCAAAATAAAAAGCCAGCCGATAAATCGACTGACCCAGTTGCTGTGTTGAGAGTAGGAGAACCCATGCCCGGCTCAATAGTGAGAAACAGTTCAAAAGCTGAAACCCAGTTGAGCAGATAGACAGTTTGTTTGAGTTCTTGCGACGAATGTAGCATCCTTTGATTGAGACACGCAACATTTCTTCACAGTCTACGCCCAGAGGAATAGTAGAAGGAATAGTTTGCGGTCATGATCGCCTTGCTGGTTCTCTTTACTGCCACTATCCATACGAGCTGTTACCGATTAATATCCAGAGTCCTGCGAGTAGTGCGATCGCAGCTAAAAGCAGTGAATGAATTGGGTGGCCAGCCTGAATCAGGGTGCCGTTGCTCAATCGAATTTTGTCGACATCTATCCAGGGCCAATTGCCTCGGCGAAACCATCCCAACAGCTGAACCGTCTGACCGATCAGCATCCTAGGCGTTTTCTGCCGATTTATCAGGTTTCCTAACGGCCCTATCATCGAGAAAAAGTGCAGCTTTATCAGACCGATAGAGGTTTTTAGCATCAGGTCTTGTCCTAGCCAGTTAGCTACGCCGGGCCGCCCGGTCAGCTCGCCAGAAATCTTGGTCGGCAGGCTGCTAGCGGGCAACAGCTCTGAGTCACTCATCCAGTGAGCAAGGTCTTGAGAAGACGGCATTGAGAAAGAAAGATCAGGAAAAAATCGGTTGATTCGCACAATGTTGCCAATGCTCACACCTAGCAGCCAGCAAAAGTTAAAGAGGGACGTGTCTTTGTGCATCCAATCTAGCGCCGCCCACTCTAGCTCAGCGGCGATCGCACCTACCGCCAGCAGCAGCAGACCTGCGCCTATCCCCAGCACCAGCCCAACATAGGGCGTTGACTGAGTCCACAGCTGCTGCCAGGTCTGTCCAGACATTCCCTTTTTCTTTCTAGTAGGCGCATTCAGCTGAATTTCGGGGGTCAGTTTCCAATGCTGAGCGTAGGCCATCATCAGCCGCAGGCGATCGCCCAAAGGTGGATGACTATCTATGATGCTCATCCATGCTCTCAGAGGGTTTTGACTATCCCAGGCAAACAGCTGTGCAAGTGGCACCTGACCATAGACTCGCTGACGCGATAAGTCCGTAGCAACAGGTAGTAGCAGCAGTAGACCTTCTATCTCAATCGGCGTGTAACCTCGCTGTTCGATACTGGCAGCAAGACCAAAAGAAAGCTTAGCCAGTGCTCTTGCGAGCCCGTTAGGATTACCTGTAATTTCAGCGGCGCTGCGATCACCATAGTAAGTACGTACCCGAGCCATACCTACACCCGGCAATCTGGCTAGCCAAAATACGGCGTAGAGCAGAGTTGCGATCGCACCTACACCCCACTTAAATATCGTATTCTGCCGATTTCCCCACATCGCTAGCTGCCAATGCACCTTCAGCACTGCCATTGCTATCAACGTCTGGGTAGATAGCAACGGCCAGTGCCAGCTTTTCCAACGAGACAGTTCGTAGGCAACGAGCGTAGCGAGTTCATCGTCTTCTAGCTGATCGAGCAGGCCCTGAGAAATGACAAGCCTTGCATTTCGTGGCAAAAAACCGTAGGAGAAGATAAGCGGAATGTCAGTCGGCAGCTTGTGCAGATTAGGCAGTGGCCATCGACGCTGACGGCAGTAGCGATTGATGAGGGTAGCAGCTTCGGCTGAATGCAACCGCAAAGTGCTGATCGAAAACGTCCGTCGATTAGCCGTAAAGCGTAGCCACAAATCCCATAGCCAGGGAGATGCAATCATAACTGCCCCCATCGCGATCAAGAGTGGCCAGGTCACCTCTCTTAGTCCATCTGGCAACGACCTCACCCAGAAAGGCAAAATGCCGTCTAGAAAGCTCAAATAACCATTGAGCATTGCAACCACACGATGAATCAGGGTACGGAACAGAAGATAGAACGCAATCGCACCGCCAATTTGCATAAGCCACAGCTGTGTGCGCTTTATTTTGCCAAGGGCACGTCCCTTATCTAGCCGATTCGCATAGGGCCACGTGTAACCGTTAGTAGGTTCAGCTGTGGTCGATACACCGGGCTGTTCAGCCTGCGGGTTGGCGTTGTTATCTGCATCGTCTGCGTCCTCACCATTGAGGTAGGCATAGTGAAACATAGACACGCTTTCAGCTGGACTCGGTGCAGAAGGCGCAATAGAAGACAGAGGCGCTGAACGCTGCGAAAGTCTTGGTGGTGCTACCGCCGTTGCCTGGTTTGAGTGCAATCCATGAGTGGTGAATTATCCTCAACTGTTATAGGTTGAAAGCCAGTGGCTACTTTTTCTACACCTGAGCTGTGACCGTCGTCGATAGGTTGAAAACCACTGCTCGTAGCGGACGCAGATTTGGCTGCTGTCATTCGCTGGGCAATTTTATCTAGGGTCTCTTGCGACCACTGCTGCAAGGAAGGCCGCGAGCTAGCACCTATTTTTTGGCAGAGCGTTTTGGCCTGCTGCCAGTTTTGTTGACTCATGTATACGCGGACCAATCCCATGCTAGCTTTAGCGCGATACGAGCTGCTTTTACAGGTTTTGAGCTGAGAGAGGGTTGCGATCGCTCGCTCATAGTCACCCTGCTGATATGCCGCAATGCCTGTTTTGAACAAGCGTTCTAAATCCGTTGCTGAGTTCATAGGCGAGTTTGCACAAGCGCAAAGAGATAGCGGCATGTGGCTAGGGTACGCAAATTTTCAAAAAATCTAGCAAGTCATCTGGCAAGTCATCTGGCAAGTCATCTGGCAAGTCATCTGGTAAGTCATCTGGCAAGTCATTGTGGCTATTACCCATTCGCAGGCGCACTCAAGACCCAGTATTATTAAGAAACGGTTAAGTAAGATATCAGTAAGCTTATTTACCACCCTCTATTTACACGTCTTACCCTTCACTAATGACCGACGTTACACTTCTAATTTTGCTTTCTTCCGTTAGCTTCATAGCGTGGTTCGTCAGCATGTTAGTAGGCGGTGGTAGCCCGCTCATTCTAATTCCGCTCGTTACTCTTCTGCTAGGTGCTCCTTCTGTCGCGCCCGTCTTAACAATTGGGAGCGTAATGGGCAATGTGCAAAGGATCACATTACTTTGGGAACACATCGACTGGTCGATTACGCTCTGGCAGATTCCAGGTGTAGTACTGGGCTCTGTACTAGGTGCCTATGCCTTTACGCAAGTAGAGGCAGAAGGATTGCAGATTTTCGTTGCGATCGCCCTCATATACATGGTGTTACACGCCTTGCTAAAAGACAGCGTCGCCATCCTCATTGGAAAATTAGTCAAGCTACCCACCTTCGAATTCAAAGCCTGGCACTTTCTCCCGCTTGGCTTTTGCAACGCAGTAGCCTCTGGCCTTGTCGGCAGCACTGGCCCTCTACTAAACCCTGTCTATCTCAGCTACGGCCTTGAGAAAGAGCGCATGGTCGCCACACGTTCGGCTAGTCTCACACTGACTCACGTCATCAAAATCATCGCCTACACCACGCTAGGCGTTCTGACTCCAGACCTTGTCGGCTATGGCCTAGTGATTGGCTGCGCGGCGCTTCCTGCAAACTGGCTAGGCCGAAAAGTCTTAGAGAAGATGAGTGCAGCTCAGTTTCAAACCGCTGTCTTTGGCTTTATCGGCATCAGCGGCATCTGGATGCTGTGGCAGCAGCGAGCAATCTTCATTCACTAATTCAAGCGTTCACTCACGGGCTTGTTTCTAATAGCGCTTCCACTAGCTGATACAAACTCTCTTCGCTCTCACCATCCATCTGTCGATCTTTAAGATCGATTAGTCCACCGGCTAGCTGTGCTGCTCGTTTTTTATAGACGTTGTTTGCCGACAGTAAGTCGGCGAATACTTCTTGCTCTACTTCTAGCCGACTCGCATCTTCTGAAATGGGAGATGCGTAGTCAGCCGAATCTACGTCGTAGCGCAGCAAGAAAATCAGCGCCTGACACTTCTCTTGCAGCTGTTTCTGAATACCTTTGATATCTACGTCCAATCGGTCAAAGCCTACGGTGCCGGTAATACGTAGCTCTACGATGGGCTGCTGGTCGGGGACGATTTTTTTGGACTTGATGGCTTTTTCAATGAGTGCGATCGCACCTTCCTCAACAGATTCAATCGCGTCTCCCGTCCGCATCTTCTGCGTCAGCCGCACAACTGGCCGCTGCTCATAATCCGTTTTCAGCTCAGCTGTAATCTTTCCTTTTTCATCAATCTCAACGAGAAAAGCGCCCCGTTCAAACTGGCTCTCCTCTACATTATTGGCCTCAATCGACCCGGGGTTGAAGATCCAGCCTTCTTCTGAATAGCTCTTATGAATATGACCTAGCGCCAGATAATCAATTCCCGCTTTCTGTAGTGGCAACATCTCGCGATAGCGCAAGGCCCCTGCGTAGCGAGCAATCTGCCCTTCCAATCCATGATGAAACATCAAAACAGATGGCCCAGGTGCGGGCGGTAGCTCACCCAATGCTTCTGCAATTTGCTCAATCGCTCGTGGTGCCGCCGCCCCATACCAGCTAGATCCTAAAACCCTTACACCGCAGTCAAGGTCAATATAGCCACCTCTATTGTTCTCCTCATCCCAAGGTGAATAAAAAGCCTCCCCCGCGTTCACATTTCCTGGCTCCAGCAGCTTCAGCATCTTTTCATCAGACAAATACCGCAGCCAGCTTGACTTCGTTCCATAGGGTGCATTATCGTGATTACCCTCAATCGCCAGCACCGGAATATTTGCCTCTTTCAGAATTCTCAGACAGTACTGCGCATGGTTGAGAATGGCAGGCTTAATATTGCGATGCTCAAAAAGGTCACCGCCAATGAGAACAAAATCGACCTGCGCGCCTACTGCATACTTTTCAAAAACGTCTTTTAGCGCAAAGAAGAAATCCAACGTTCGAGCTTTACTGTCGTAGCGATCAAAGCCAAGATGAACGTCAGAAACATGTAAGAATTTCGGCATAGGTTCAAAGAACGCGGTAGGTCGAATCGAAGCGTTTATTGTAGAACAAGTGAACTGTGCAAGCGAGGAATATGACTGGGAGAACAGCAGTTACTTCGCTGGTTTTTGAAAAGCTGGGACTGCTTCAAACTCTGCATTGGAGAAGTCACGATCGCTTTTAGGAATCACGCTGAAAGTAGCATTGGTTTCAAGAATGACCCATTTAGCCTCTTCTACATTGATTAAGCCCTGGCCGCGCAGCGCCGACATCACTTCAGATTTGGTGACTCGTTCTTGTCTCATGGCTTCATCAACAAATCGACCATTATCGACCAGTAGAGTAGGATTCGACTTCACTAGCTTTGTGACTTTATCAAAAGCAAAAACGCCTTTGGTTAATAAATACTGAGAACCTAGCAGCGTGGCGATCGCCGTTAGCGCCTCAAGCACCGTAACGCTATCTGAAACAATGCCCGAAGCCGTCAGCGCACCGATGGCAACTGTTACGACCCAGTCGAAATTATTCATCTGGGACGTGGAGCGCTTACCGACAATTCTGATAGCAATAACGACACCGAAATACATGATGGGGGCTGTGATCGCGATTTTAACAACGCCAGTCCACCCGTCAAACAGCGCAGATAGCAGTAGATCCATTGAAAATCTCCGTAGACATCGACTGAAAGCTCTGTAGAACATGAGCTAAGTAACTCGCAAAGTGCGGATGGATTCTCACTTTGCTATATATTGACAGGAGGAAATGTCAATAGGGAAAGCAGCTGCCTGAACACTCGTCAATTCTAGAGGACGTAAAGTCTTAAGACATCACTTGAGCCAAAGAGAATGGGTCACTTAACCGCCTGGATTCGTAGATTTATTGGAGGTGAAACCATGCCAGACGAGCACAAATTGAGAAAAGAGTTGGGAGATTTCAACAGCATCATCTGCTTTAGGGCCCTGATTATCGGGATAGAAGATGCTCTAGGTCAGCGAGCAGCCATGATCGCGTTGCTTGCGGCAGGTAGATCGCGTGGTAAACAGCTCGCAAAAGACCTGAACTTGTCCAACGTAAGTGGTAACCTCAATGAGATTGCTGAGCTAATGAATAATGCCTTGGGTGTTAATGGCACCCGGCTATGTATCATCGATAAAATTGAATCGACTGAAGAGAGTCGGATTTTGATCTACTGCCGAGAAACGGTTTGTTCCGCAGATGAAGACCAAGGTTCGTCTAGAGAACTTTCCTATACGATGGGTGCGGTACAGGGTGTGCTAGAAGAAGTCACCGGGAAGCGATTGAGAAGCAGACAGGTCGATTCGGTTTTACGCGGTGGTACTCACGATGTAGTGCAGCTAACACCGCTAGGATAATTCTTACAGCCGCCTGGAGCGATCATATTCAAGCCTTTAGCGCTGCATCTACCTTACATATCTATTCTACTTAACGATTTTTTAGCGCTGCATTTACCTTACATACTCTATTTAGCAATTTCAGCACAGTCAAAACCTGACTTGAGGATTTCAGCCCTATGATTCCAAATACTAAAAAAATACAGATGCTACTGCAATCGCTTATTAGCAATAGTCCTGAGATTGAAGGTGCTAGTCTTGTCACACTAGACGGGCTACCTTTGGCCTCTACCTTGCCGAGCGATATGGATGAGGAAAGGGTATCGGCCATGGCTGCAACGATGCTTTCGATCGGCGAACGCATCGGAGAAGAATTGCAGAAGGGAAACGTTGGCCGTGTCCTTGTAGAGAGCGATTTGGGCTACTGTATGCTCACTAGCTGCGGGGAAGACGCAGTTTTGCTGGTGATGGCGAGCGCTGAAGCAAAGCAAGGATTGCTGCAATTAGCGGTTAAGCGGTCTGTAGCAGAGCTTAAGATAGCGCTTGGATAGAGTTTGCAACAGGACAAAGACAGCGATATCAGGCACAGACGCCCAGACAAAAAGTCATGGAAATAATGAGGTTAGTGGTGGCAGGGCCTGTAGGCGCTGGTAAGTCTACTTTTGTTCGAGCCGTTAGCGAAATTGATGTAGTAGATACAGATCGTCAGGCGACTGACGAAACATCGCTGCTAAAAGAAAAAACGACGGTGGGCTTTGACTTTGGTCGGCTGCAGTTTAGTCCTGATATGGCCTTGCATTTGTACGGTACTCCCGGACAAGATCGGTTTGACTTTATGTGGGAGGAGCTAATTAGCAAAGCTCACGCCTATATTTTGCTAGTACCCGCTAACCGGCCTGCCACGTTTCGCAAAGCTCAGTTGATTTATCAATTTATGAGTGAGCGAGTAGCGCTGCCGATGATTGTGGGCCTGACGCATCTAGATTGTGACGATGCTTGGAGTTCGGATAATGTGGCGATCGCAATGGGCTTTCCAGAGTCGGCGCAGCGCCCAACCTTTGTCGAACTGAACGCAACTGAGCCAGCCTCCGTTACCCAGGCGCTGAGCGCGCTGGTACAGCAATACGTTTTATCAGTAGCTGCATAGCTTTCTGCAACGCTTAGTAGCGATGCAAAATAGCTGAGGCAAACAGCAGATCTTTCTACAAGGATCTGCTGTTTGTCGTAGAAGCACCCAACATTTGACTGGTCAGCTCTCCATCACAACTTTTTTATAAAAAAGTTGTGCAATCTCTATATTTTTCTCACTGTTTGTGAAGTTTTCGCATTTCTTGTTTACATTACTATTTGATCTATATACTTAGTTGAGTAGTAATACTTAGCTGTTTCTGCTTATTTGTTATATTTCGTTTTTGCTTCTACCTGTCCCTCTACACAGACTTTTTTGGCTAGTACAGCGTCTTCAAAGTACTACCAGTGCTATCAGAAACCTTATAACTAGGAAGCTGCAAAACGCCCATGCTACTTCAAGGCCAAACCTCTGAATATTCTCTGCCTGAACTGTTTAAATTCATAAAGGATAGCCAGCAAAGTGGGCGTTTATCTCTGAAAACTCTGTTCGGAAGAGACTTAGAAGGAGATCCGCACTACTTTTGGTTTGAGAATGGCAACCTGGTTGCGACATCACAGCGATTGGATGGGCTAGGTCTAATAAATTTTCTACAGAGCAGATGCTTGATTAAAGGATCTATCCTGCCGCGACTACTGCGAAAATGTCCTTCTAAAGTAGCGTTGGGAGCGTATCTAAAAGCGCAGACTATACTTACAGTTCGACAGCTACAGTCTCTGTTTTCCTCCCAGGTGCTAAACAGTACCTGTGTGCTTTTACAGTCGCCCAATGTCAGGTTCGCCTTTTACCCCGACTATCCCTTCCCCTATCTGGAAATGACTGGCGTTAAAATCCAGGCGACTGATATTACGCTGCCTAGCCTACGTATGATCAAGTCTTGGAGTACGCTGATTGAAAAATTACCAGAATTAGATTCTGGGTTGAAAGCAGCCGAGGGAAATGTTCCAAGATATCGGCTCAACTCTCAAGAGAAAATGGTCTTGAGCCTAGCAGAATCAGGAAAATCTCTAGCTGATATTGCAAAGGCAATGCCGCTACCCAAGCTAGATGTTCAAAAAATTGGGTTTCGGCTGATTTTTGTAGGGCTTGCAAGTGAGGTTCCTATGGTGAATTTCATGCGATCGCACAACACCAGAAAACGGCCTGCGCCCGCCAAGGTGAGCCAGACATTTCTCAATAAGCTCTCTAACTATCTGCAAACAACAGCCGACACTGGCCAGAGTGCCGTGAGTAGCCCCGTAGTGAGTGAGCCTATCGCCAGAGAGACAGTGAGAAAGCAGTCTTACACGCGATCACATCAGGTAGCCCCGGTCGTAGTATCGCGCTTCTCTCAATCAGCACTAGAGGAAAAGCGTAAGTCCCTAGCCCTACCTGCTGTACGCTGACTTAGAAACACACAGAATGCAGTTCGCTACACTACCTCAGACGTAGAAGCTGCTAACTCTTCTAGACGTTCCTGCTGATCTTGAGAAATACAGGTCTGAATCACAGTTTCAATATCGCCTTCTAAGATGGCAGGCAGTGAGAAGTTCTGATTCAAACGATGATCCGTAACTCGGTTGTCTTTGTAGTTGTATGTGCGAATTTTCTCTGAGCGAGAGCCGGAACCTACCTGTGATTTACGCAGGTCGCTGATCTCGTCTTTTTGCTCTTGCAGTTTGGATTCATACAGCTTGGCGCGCAGAATCTGCATGGCGCGCTCACGGTTTTGCAGCTGCGATCGCTCCTCCGTACAAAACACCCGAATCCCTGTCGGCTTATGGATCAAATCCACAGCCGTCTCAACCTTGTTCACATTCTGACCCCCCGCGCCCCCAGAGCGCGCTGTCGTCATCACAATATCTTTTGGGTCGATATGAATCTCCACATCGTCCACTTCAGGCATCACCGCCACCGTCGCAGTAGAGGTATGCACTCGCCCGCCTGACTCTGTTAGCGGCACCCGCTGAACTCGGTGTACGCCAGACTCAAACTTCAGCTTGCTATAAACCTGGTCGCCTTGCACTTCGATAACGGCTTCTTTCACACCGCCCATATCCGCCCGCGATTCACTCAGCAGATTCGCCTTCCAACCTTGACCTTCCGCATACCGACTATACAAGCGCAACAAATCACCGGCCCAAATACCGGCTTCATCGCCACCCGTCCCAGCTCGAATCTCTAACATGATGTTCTTGTCATCATTCGGATCGCGCGGCAGCAGCAAAATTTTCAGCCGTTTTTCTAGTTCGTCCATGGTCTCTTCCAGTTCAGAGACCTCCATCCCAGCCATCTCTTTCATCTCAGAATCGCTAGAAGCTTCCTTGTAGATCTCCCTTGCGCCTTTGAGTTCTTCTTCAGTTTCCTTCCACTTGTGATAAGTCTGCACGGTTTCTTCCATAGAAGCGCGCATCTTAGCGACCTTCTGAAACTCACCGGGGTCACTAGCCACGTCTGGATCTGCCATTCGCCGAGTTATCTCGTCAAACGTTTGCTCTACCGACTCTAATTTTTGTAGTAAATAATCTTCAGCCATAGTCGCCACCAAGTGAGAGTATCAATTGCTTAAAAACTGCCAAAAACAAATCCGAGTAGCCACCCATAAGGGTATGCCACTCGGATCTATTGTCGAACTGTATCGGCTACTTCTTAGCGTCGTCGCCTTCAGTCGCAGCAGTTTCAGTCGTCTCAGTCTCTGTAGACATACCGTACTTACGCAAGAACCGCTCAACGCGACCCTCAGTGTCAATAATCTTTTGCGTGCCCGTGTAGAAAGGGTGATTGCCCGACCATACATCGACGTTTAGCTCAGGTTTGGTAGAGCCCATCGTCGCAACGTGCTCGCCATTGCAATACACTTTGGCTTCGGGGTACCACTCAGGATGGATATCAGCTTTTGGCATTGTTCTAAGAAAAGAATGTAGTTGAAATATTGTTGAAGAGATTGGACCTTAGCGCTTCGAGAACTGACCAGCTTTGCGGGCCTTCTTCAAACCGTATTTTTTACGCTCTTTCTGGCGAGGGTCACGGGTAAGGTAGCCCTCAGTCTTCAAAGGCATCCGGTTGTCAGGGTCAAGCACACACAGCGCACGCGCAACACCAAGCTTGATAGAGTCAGCTTGGCCAGTAAGGCCGCCGCCGCGTACGTTCACTAGGATGTCATACTCGCTCTCTAGGCCTAACGTTTCCAAAGGAGCCTTAGCGGCTGTTAAGTAAGCGGCATTCGCCTGTAAGTACTCTTCGCCAGACTTCTTGTTAATTGTCAACGAGCCACTGCCTGGAACCAGACGGACGCGAGCAACTGACGACTTACGACGTCCAGTACCCCAATATACAGCGCGATCAGATTGGTCTGCCATGGTTTTATTTAGCTCCAGAAGTAGTGTTGACAGTTAAAGTTTTTGGGCCTTGCGCTGTGTGAGGGTGGTTAGGACCCGCGTAGACTTTTAGCTTAGTAAAGAGCTGACGACCCAGCGTATTCTTAGGCAGCATGCCCTTGACGGCTTTCTCGATAATGCGCTCAGGAATGCGAGCCTGCAACTGGTTGAAGGTTTCGGTCTTCATACCGCCGGGACGGCCAGAGTGACGGCGATATAGCTTTTGCTCACTCTTGCGGCCTGTCACTACGACTTTCTCAGCATTTACAACGACAACAAAGTCACCAATGTCCATGTTTGGGGTGTAGTTGGCTTTTCTCTTGCCGCGTAGCACCTGTGCAACTTCTGTAGCCAGCCGACCCAAACGCTGATCAGCGGCATCTACCACATACCAATCGCGCTGGATTTCGTTAACAGGAGTAAGGGTAGTTTTAGTGGACATAAAGTGTACCGTGGTCGTCGTGAATCTTGTTTATGTGACATACTCCCGGCACTGACAGCAAGCTGTACAGCGCGGGCTTCCTCGGTGACTCCAAGCTACTGCTCGAACATTTCCCGAGATAAGTTTATACACCGCCTGACATCCCACGACAGTGTTTCAATTTTTCATCCACCGTAGCGGGCAGCTCCCGAAGGAGGACAACATGCAAGGCACGGATTGTTTTTGCGAACAAGGAAACGGGGGACTTGCGGCCTGAGCCTACGGGTCGGTCAACTCCATCACCAGCACAATCGCCGTCTTCCTATCATACCGTAGTTGGGCGGCTCACTCTCCGCTACGCGAGGCATCGCCGTCCCTGGCTATCAGGAGGCTCAACTCCCAGATTAGAGCGCGAGGCTTCCCGCCAATTAGCTACAAGTTGAAATCGGAAGAGAGTAAAAACTGAGGATGAGTGTCGACCCAGGCCTCAGGCTCAAAGGGAAAATCTGGATAGCCAACCCGTAACAGACAAAGGCCTTGAGGGGGAGCACTAAATTTTACCAGATCGCGGCGCTGATTCTGCCAGATATCTTTAAATTCTGACGGAGACAGCTTCTGATTGCCGACTTGAGTGATCAGACCCATCACTAGACGAACCATGCCGTACAAGAAGCCTTTTGCCTGGAGCTCAACTCGAACAAAATCGTCTGAGCGGCTACACCGTGCCTGTTGTAGCTCTACCCATGAATGAGTTCTATCCGAGCCAGTGCGGTGGAACGCAGCCAGGTTATGATAGCCGACTATATCACTTAGAGCGGAATCCATCAGAGTTTCGTCTAGTGGCTCGTAGTAGTAGTGCCATACAAAGGGCTGAACAAACAGGTTGGGATACCGATTTGTGTAAAAGGTGTAGCGATACCTGCGCCAGTCGGCGGAGAACTGTGCATGCCAGTCATCAGCAACAGCCGCCGCACTACGAATAACAACGTCATCGCTAGCGAGTCGATTGTTGATGATAGCAGCCCAGCGCTCGGCGGGAATAACCTTTGGCGCGTGGAAGTGAGCAACCTGCGCTGCAGCGTGAACACCTGTGTCTGTGCGGCCTGCACCTACGATAGCGGAACGTGAACCCAGGACAGAAGCGATCACATCTTCGAGCACTCCTTGCACTGTACGCACATTTTGCTCAGACGATTGCCGCTGCCAGCCGTTAAAATTGGTTCCCTTGTACTGAATCACCAGCGCCACACGCTGAGTGTGCTGCTTATCAAACGGCACATTGTTCAGTTGTTTAGACACTTTCGAAAATGCACCAGGCTTCGAAAGAGCAGGGGTTGAACAAGATTGAGCCAACGGATCTATCAATGAAGCGCTGCCAGTAAAGCTATGTCAGCTCAATAATAGCCATACGAGCATTGTCACCGCGACGGCTAACCGTGCGGACGATGCGAGTGTAGCCACCTTTGCGATCAGCGTAGCGCTCGGGGGCTTGCTCAAACAGCGCGTGGACGAGCTGCTTGTCGAAAATGTAGCCTAGCGCCTTACGACGAGCTGGCAGGGAACCGTCCTTAGCAAGAGTTACCATCTTCTCTACATGAGAGCGAACAGCTTTTGCACGCACTTCAGTAGTTTTGATTCGACCGTTGCGGATAAGCTCTGTGGTGAGCGATCGCATCAAGGCCTTTCGCTGGTCAGCAGCCTTACCCAGCTTTGCTACACGACAACCATGTCGCATTGTTTTATCTCCTTCCTAACTGTGAAACGAAAAGTATGAACTGAAAAAGTAAGAAGCAAAGTCCCCAGACGCCAGAAGACATCTAGAGAAAATTCTCTATACGGACTTAGCTGGCTTTTCGAGCGGCAGCATAATCCCCAAGTGGATTTGCAGCGCTTCGACTACTTCCTCAGCAGATTTTTGGCCGAAGTTTTTGATCTCCAGCAAATCTTCCTGGCTGTAATCGAGCAGGTCAGAAACCGCATTGATTTGCGCCCGCTTAAGACAGTTGTATGCGCGAACAGACAGCTGTAACTCCTCGATAGGAATCTGGTACGTAGGATCTTCTTCCTTCGTGTCCTCATCGCGCTTGGGCTCAAGCGTGACGTCCTTGAGTGGACTGAACATATCTACAAGCAGCGCTGCCGCTTCACTCATAGACTGCTGAGCCGTCAAAGAACCGTTGGTCCAAATCTCCATGTTCAGGCGGTCTTTGCGATTGCCTTCTGCATCGATAAAGTTCTCAACGCTGTAGTTCACCTTGCGTACGGGCATAAAGACCGCGTCGATTTGCATAAACTCCACGCCGCCAGTTTCCTCACGGCTGCGGTCAATCGCACGGTAACCTTTGCCCCGCTCAATTCGAAACTCCATCTCTAGCTTGTAACCAGCTGAAACAGACGCGATGTAGCGGTCGGTGCTGATAAGGTCCACATCCGAAGGCAAGTCAAAGTTAGCAGCGGTAACTTTTGCCGGTCCTTGTACCACTAAGCGGCCAATCTGAGGCTGCGCTGAATAGCTCTTCAGTACGGTCTCCTTCATGTTCAGCAAAATGTCTAAGACATCTTCGCGAACGCCAGGAATTGTAGAGAACTCATGGCTCGCGCCAGCAATACGAACAGAAGTAACTGCCGTGCCTTCGAGGTTAGACAGCAGTACCCGGCGCAGGGCATTGCCGACCGTAGTTCCCTGCGATCGCCCCAAAGGCTCAATCACAAACCGGCTGTACTGACTCTGGTCATCTTCAACAATGGACTCTACACAATTAACTTGAAACTGTGCCATTCACTAACCTCTCTAGGTGCTCAATCTTGACGGATTTTCTAATATTGATTAAAACTCAGACGCGGCGACGCTTAGGTGGACGGCAACCATTGTGAGGAATAGGCGTTACGTCACGAATGAGCGTAATTTCTAAGCCTGCACCTTGTAGCGCTCGAATTGCCGTTTCACGACCAGACCCAGGGCCACTTACCTGCACTTCGCACTGACGCATTCCCTGGTCAATAGCGCGGCGCGCAGCGCTATCGGCAGCCGTTTGCGCTGCGAAGGGAGTACCTTTCTTAGCGCCTTTAAATCCACTAGCACCCGCAGATGACCAAGACACCGCATTACCGCTCGCATCGGTGATGGTCACGATGGTGTTATTAAAAGTGGATTGAATGTGAGCGACCCCATTAGGAATATTTTTCTTCTGCTTGCGGGGCCCGGTCTTGCGGATGGGTTTTGCCATGTCTAATCGTCCAAGTTGTCCAAAGGAATATCGTCTGCGAGTTATTTACCTAAGCTTTGCAGGTGGTGAGGACTCGCCCTCCTCTTCTACTAATTTACTTAATTCACTTAGCTGCCTTCTTAGCCACATCTAAGTGGACAAATTCAAATGCAGTTGCACTGTAGGCACGCTCCCACACAAAAACGCGAACTGATACTGAAACAACATGCAAACTAAAAGGTGCATCCGTACAGGGTAATCAGTGCGCGTACTTTAGCCAAAGGGGAGTGAGACATCAGCATCACGCTAAGTTCTCTAGCCACGAGGCTTTACTTGCGAGGTGGCTTTTTCTTACCAGCGATAGTTCGCTTACCGGCGCGACGGGTTCGGCTGTTTGTCCGTGTGCGCTGACCGCGTACGGGCAAGCCCATGCGATGACGACGACCACGATAGCAACCGATATCCATCAATCGCTTGATGTTCATGTTCACCTGACGACGAAGGTCACCTTCAATTAGGTAATCACCTTCGACAGTTTCTCTTAGCTTGATAACATCTGCGTCGGCCAAGTCTTTTACGCGAACATTGGGGTCAACGCCCGTTTTCTTGATAATTTCTTGAGACCGACTGAGGCCTACACCGTAGATGTAGGTCAAGCCGATTTCAATCCGCTTGTCTCTAGGCAGGTCAACGCCCGCAATCCGTGCCACCGATTCTTTCTCCCTTGTTTATGCAGCTCACATCTCCTATCAGCAGCTAGATGTAAGCAAACAATACTATCAAAATTTACTCGAGCGATCCTAATAAATCAAAGATCTCTACAATCACCGAATTTAAGGAGCAGCAAAGCCACACGCCTAAATTATCGGCAGATACCGATTCGTTCTAACCTTGGCGCTGCTTGTGCTTGGGGTTAGGGCAAATAACCATTACCCGGCCACGACGGCGGATAACTCGGCACTTTTCACACATTTTCTTAACAGATGCGCGGACTTTCATGTCCTTAAGCTTCTCATTTACTACAGTTTGCAATCCTACCAAATATACAGGCAACGAGCAACATCCGACACAGACTTTTGCTCGGCCAATCTAGCGGGATGGCTGAAACAGCCTCACAGACAAAGGACGAGCCAACAAAACTAGCTCGTCCCTACTTACGTTCTATTGAGTTGTTCAAACCAGATTTGTTTAGACAACTACGAATACGCCTTACAACGTTATTCGTTCAAAGTGTCTCTATAAAGACACCTAAAAGACACCTACGCGCCACGCTTGAGGGCAGCTTCCACCTGACGGAACTCTTGCTCTAGACGATCTTGCAGCTTCTTAGGAACTGGACGATTGGGGTAAGAGCTGTAGTGACCAGCTAGCGCGTTGAGAGCCGTACGCATTGTTGCAAAGGAGCTCAAGTTGGAAACGGCTGTGTCGCGACGGTAGCGAGAGGCAAACCCATTAATTTTGGCTTTGGCTTCGTCTTGAAGCTGCGCTTTGTCAGGAGCATCAGCAGGCAGAGCGATTGATTCTCTAAGGCTGTCGATCATTGCAATTGTATCTTCGGAATAGTTACCGGAGAGGCCATCGCTAGGACCAACAGCGCTACAGCCAGTAAGGCCGATAACGGCTACTAGCATCAGAGCGAACACACGGGACAATAAGTTTTTCATAGGGGTTCGAGGTTGAGCGATCCGTTCGCCATACCTGCTAAGAGCGTGAACATATGTGACAGTCTATCTGATGAGGGGGCACTCACAATAGGCCGATAGATAGAGGGGGATCGTTATGCGGGATAAATCCTGAGCCGTCGATTAGGCTCATCTCCAAAACTCAAAGATTTCAGTCGATAGTGCTCGGCTAGCTCGTGCTGCATCTTGCGAATTTTAGGCGATCGCGGCAAAAGTTCTACCGGCTGGCTTTTCGGAATCACAATTTGCTCTACCGCTAGCCGGGCTTCTTCTAATGCCTCTAGCTCATCGTCTGCGCCACTGCGAGAAAAGAGCTCTAGGTCAACGCCTTCTAGCATGTCGCCATCATCGTCTAGATCTAGCAGCCGTCTGAGCGATCGCGTAATTTGCGGAATACTGTTTGACTTCACGGTATACACCGGTACCTGGCGCGCTTTAGCAACTTGCTTAAGCTTGGAGTGATTGCGAATGTGTGATCGCAGCGCTAACACCGCGTCAGCAGAGGCCAATTCCTTTGTGAACTGCACAGGGAGTTGGAGCGATCGCACCACATGATCTAGCTGCTGACGGCTGATGCCGTACGCATAGATCCGAGCGATGTCGCTGTCGTCCTCACCTTCGGAGTAGTCATCGTCAGCGGCCTGCGCCATTTTGTCGGAGGGAAGCGGCATCTGTAGTAAAGAATCGTCCAACAGGGACTGAAACCGCAGCTGATCATCCAGCCGTTGGCTAGTAGCAGGCGTACTCACCGTATGTGGATTGCTCAGAGAATTCAACGGTGCAACTCGCTTGCCGAACGAATCTGAACCTAGAGGCGTGACAGGTGGCCTCATCTTGCCAGAGGTGCGCCAGCCGCCAAGGCTTGGCTGAGCTCTCAAACTACCCGCACGAAGCTTCCCTTTTTTGTCTGAGCGGAGAGACGGCGTCGCTAGCGAAGAATCTACGGGCATCTCGTCTGTGATGATGACCTGATTATCCGGGCCAAGCGATCGCACCTGCTGCCCCGGCACTCGCCCTCGCAGGATAAAGTCCACTGTATTGGATACGTCTTCGTGCACGACCCATCTCTGCCGCTCCAGCATCTCCACCGCAATATCAAACGTAGGTGGCGCTTTGCGCTCTAGTACGCTTTTTTGACTGCCTCGTCTGCGGGCCTCATCGTCACCTAGCGTTACCGACTGAATCCCACCGACAAGGTCGGAGAGCGTTGGGTTCTTAATCAAGTTTTCCAATCGATTACCGTGAGCCGTGCCCACCAGCTGCACACCTCGTTCAGCAATGGTTCTAGCGGCTAACGCTTCTAGCTCCGTGCCAATTTCGTCGATCACAATCACTTCAGGCATATGGTTTTCTACTGCCTCAATCATCACCCGGTGCTGTTCTTCAGGGCTTGCTACTTGCATACGCCGAGCGCGACCAATCGCCGGATGCGGGATATCGCCATCACCAGCAATCTCGTTTGAGGTGTCGATAATCACCACGCGCTTCATCAGGTCATCGGCCAACACACGCGCAATTTCTCGAAGTGCCGTCGTTTTACCCACGCCAGGACGACCCAGCATCAGAATAGAATTACCTGTTTCTACCAGATCGCGAATCATACCTATCGTGCCAAAAATCGCTCGGCCTACTCGACACGTCAGGCCAATAATTTCACCAGAGCGGTTTCGCATGGCGCTAATGCGGTGCAGCGTTTTCTCTAAACCCGCACGGTTATCGCCACCAAAGTGACCCACACGATCAATACAATGCTGCAAGTCAGCTTTAGAAACAGGCGTATCGGATAGGTACTCTACGGCATCTGAGAAGCGAGCTTCGGGCTGGCGGCCCAAATCCAAAATCACTTCTATGAGCTGATCCCGGTTAGCGTGATCTTCTAACTGCTCTTGGATGTATCCAGGCAGAATTGCTAGCAGCTGCGGTAAGTCATCGGTTACCTCAGGCGGAGCTACCTGAGAATGCGTTGCTGGAGCAGGGCTGAATCTAGCAGAATCTCTCTCTGCCGAAAAACTACTGTCAAACTGTTCGTTGTTAAGGCTCGCCATAGAGAACGGGTGTAATACGGGAGACCCATGCAGAAAGATATGGGTACTTGGCTGATAACCATTGCAGCAAACATGCCAGCAGTGATGTATCCGTCAAGACTTAACCGCTTGCTTTAGTGGCATTACGAGAGAGTCAGCAAGCGCCACAGCCTTCTGCAAGGCTTGGGGTACCTCTTCAAGATAATGGTTTTGTTCAATAACTGGCATAAGCAAACGCCGAGCATAGCTCCCGTAGGCGATCCCAGAGACTGCCAGAGCCCCTGTACTATTAGGATTTGGCTGTCGTAAAAGCCCTAGCTCGCGAAGTTTAAGAACCGTGTACTCATTGGTACCTCCTGCTAGCTGAACGTGGCCAGGTAGGTTGGCTGCCAACACTTTCTGAGCCAAACGAACCGTTGCATGGGTCGTACCTTTACCAATGTCACCACTCATCGGTCGACCATCGGTTTGCCAAATCAAAGCGGGTTCCGAAGCTTGACCCGTAAAACCTATGACTTGCTGTAATGATCTTAAGTAGTTAATAAAACCCGCACCATCCGGGCAGCTGATTGAAATCAGACTCAAGTGACCAGTCCAAGGCTGAATGGTTTGCCAGAGCTGCTCGAAGGCAGAGAGCTGACCGACCTGGGTGTGGATTTCGAGTGCATCAATCTGGGTAAGAGCGGACTGGGCGATCGCATCCATAGCAGTTGGTTGGGCCCTCTCCTCAATCAATCCCAGCGGGCAAATAGGTAGACAGCGTCCGCAGCCATAGCAGCGATCGCTCACTACACCCGTCTTATCAATTGCCGCCGCCGGACAAACCTGTTCGCAAGGGCGAGGGCAGTCGCCCGGACAGCGCGTTGCATCGAACCAGGCCTTCCGAAAATGCGGATCTTCGCCTGCGCTCATACTCACCATCAACAGAGGTTGAACGTACTGAGCAATTGGAAAATCTTGAGGTGATCGATTAAAAACCTGGCGTGCTGCCAATATTCCTTCTTTTGCAGCTGCCACTACCGCCAGATCTGCCGCCACGTCAATACAGTCCACACCTGTCAAGGTGTAGGCCAAAGCTAAATTCCGTACGGCAGGCAAGTCCTGATAGCTCGCGCCACAAATCAGCTTCACCCAAGACCCGGACTGTAGCGATTGCAGGGGAGAATTGTTCAAGCGTGGTTCTTTCAGTTTTCCTTTCAAAGGCGCTATCAAGCTAAGCCGCAACGGCCTCTTTTAGTGGGAACCAGGTGAAGGCGCGCTCACCGCCAACTTCAACGACGACCTTCACGCGAGGCTCAATAGAAGGCAAGGAGACCAAAAATTCTATTTCCTGACTAGATAGAATATGGCCTTCGATAAGCCAGAGCAGCAGTCCTTTTGACTTAGGTGAAAGGCTTTGCAGGCGATAGCTTATGACGGGGGGAATAAAGTAGCGATCGCCCACCGCCGAAGCCTCCATATTTTTCTTACCAAGGTGAGGTGGCCGCACGCCATGTACATCTAACAGGTAGGCCGACAAATCGCCCAAGCCTCTAGCAGACATGTGAGCGCAATCGTAACCAGCCGTTCTCACGCGGCGACGGTAACGCCCTTCATGACCGCCTTCCAAAGGCATCCGAACGCCCAAGGCACCTGCTTTTTCTAAGTCACGAGTAAATTTGTTAAATGCCAGCAGTGCCATAGGAAAGAGGTACAAACGTGTGGACTAAACACAAATATCCTACTTCATAATTCAGTTACTACAGCCAGTCGCCGGAGATGTTCCGTATCGGTATGTATTGAGGTACTATGTAAATCGCTCTAAAAGAAGGCGCGCAACTTCGATAGCATGTAATTTAGCCCTAGAAAGCTAAATCAGCTGGTCTGGCCATATTGAAAGAAAGGCTAGACACAGGCAAGAAAGCATGTATAATCAAAGACTGTCGCCGGAAAAATGGATACTAGAGGAAAGCTGCTGACTTACGAAGTAATTTGTACTGATAGCACCTGCACTTTAAGGTCTTTGTACAATTTCTCGAAGCTGTCACAAATTCCTCCCAGTCCAAGGCGAAAAGATATGGTCCGTTAGAACTCCCAACGCCGTCCAACAGCGGCTAACGGTTGAGTCTCTAGCACAAAGACCTATCGATTGATTTCCAGTGTGGTTTGGCAGAGTAATTCTTGATCGCAGGTTTCTCTCGGCTTTTTGAGTCAAAGGGAAGAAGTGCTGCGTCTTTACTTGCTGCTGTCAGCTGGTTGTGTTGTATCTAAGTCCTACCCAGAAAGAGGAGACTCTTAGGGCCGGACTTGATGTCGTGAAACGGAGACTCAGATTAGTGTCTGTCGGTATTCTTGGTACCAAACTTGGTATGACCCAGGTGTTTGACGAAACGGGTAATGCAATTCCTGTGACCGTCATTCAAGCTGGCCCCTGCGTAGTAACGCAGATCAAAACAGAACAGACAGACGGCTACTCGTCTGTGCAGGTTGGATATGGAGAAGTCAAGGAGAAGGCGCTAAATCGTCCTAAACTTGGCCATCTCAAAAAGTCTGGTGCATCGCCCGTCCGTCACCTTCGCGAGTACCGCGTCGATAACGCAGACGAATTTGAAATTGGTCAGGCCGTTGCGGCAGATCGTTTTGAAGCAGGCCAACTAATTGATGTCAGCGGCATCAGTATCGGTAAAGGCTTTGCTGGCAACCAAAAGCGGAACAACTTCCGCCGAGGCCCTATGTCCCACGGCTCCAAAAACCACCGCGCACCTGGTTCTACCGGTGCTGGTACGACTCCTGGCCGCGTTTACCCCGGTAAAAAGATGGCAGGTCGTATGGGTGGAGAGAAAGTGACTGTGCGCAAGCTCAGTGTTGTGAGAGTCGATAGCGATCGCAACCTACTGTTGGTGAAAGGCGGCGTTCCAGGTAAAGCTGGCACCCTACTCAACATCATTCCTGCCAATATTGTTGGCCAGTAAGCAAAGGAAGAGGCTCACTGAGCAATCGGTGGTCGTAGTTCCAAAAAGTAGATTAGAAACGCAGACAGTCCGAAGCTTTGAAACAGTCGGCTCTTGACCTATCAAGCAGCTTTCCGTCACTTCAGAGAACTCAGGGCATCAGCTCAAGGCATTTATAAGCCGAACGAAATATCATGGTTGATTGTGTAATTAAAAATTGGCAAGGCGAGGACGCTGGCACAGCGACCCTAGACCTCAAAGTTGCCAAAGAAGAAAACGCTGGGCACATTGTGCATCGGGCCCTCGTTCGCCAAATCAATAACGGTCGCCAGGGTACTGCTTCTAGTAAGACCCGCGCCGAAGTTCGAGGCGGTGGCCGCAAGCCTTGGAGACAGAAAGGAACAGGCCGCGCTAGAGCGGGTTCTATTCGTTCTCCGTTGTGGAGAGGTGGTGGTGTCATCTTTGGCCCCAAGCCTCGTGACTACAGCACCAAAATGAACCGCAAGGAGCGCCGATTGGCTCTTCGTACCGCGTTTCAAGGCTGCGCAGACAGTATGATTGTGGTTCAAGACTTTGCTAGCGAGCTCAGCCAGCCCAAGACAAAAGAGATGCTAGCAGCAATTGATCGCTGGGGAATCAAAACTGACGAAAAGATTTTGATGGTCTTCAGCGAACGTAACGACAATGTTTATCGTTCACTCAGAAACGTTCCCAACGTGCGGATGATTGATGCGACCAACCTCAACATCTACGACATTTTGCACGCTGAACACCTTGTTGTGACAGCCTCTGCTCTAGAGAAGATTCAGGAGGTATACGGTGAGTAAGCGAATTGACGAGCGTGATATTCCAGATATTATTCGCAGACCTCTGATTACAGAGAAAGCGACTATCGCGCTAGAAAACAATCAGTACACCTTTGAAGTCGCCCCTAGAGCAACTAAGCCTCAAATTAAGAGTGCAATTGAAAAGCTGTTTGACGTGAAAGTCGTCAGCATTAGCACTCAGAACCCTCCTCGTAAAAAGCGCCGGGTGGGCCAATTTATCGGTCACCGCGCTGCCTACAAGCGAGCAGTAGTAAGGCTAGCTCCAGACGATAGCATTACCCTCTTCCCTGATGTCTAGATAGGTTAAGCCGATTGCGGTTGAGTTATCGGCTCACTGTTAGACAGCTGACGAAAGAATTTTTTTAAGTAAACGCGACAGATTATAGCCATGGGCATTCGCTCCTACAGACCATTAACACCAGGTTCGCGCGAGCGTACCGTTTCCGACTTTGCGACTATCACAACCGATAAGCCAGAAAAGTCACTTACCTACTCAGTTCATCGTCCTAAAGGGCGTAATAACCGTGGTGTGATCACCTGTCGCCACCGGGGTGGCGGTCACAAGCGTCTGTATCGCGAGATCGATTTTAGACGCAACAAGCACAACATTCCGGCCAAAGTCGCTACGATTGAGTACGACCCCAACCGTAACGCTCGCATCGCGCTGGTTAACTACGCAGACGGCGAGAAGCGATACATTCTTCATCCGCTGGGTTTAGAAGTCGGCACCACAATTATCTCGGGTGAAGACGCGCCGTTTGAAGTGGGTAACGCGCTTCCCCTTCACCGCATTCCTCTAGGTACAACTGTTCACAACGTCGAACTTGTTGCTGGCAAAGGTGGTCAGATGGTTCGCGCAGCAGGCGCAGGCGCACAGCTAGTAGCAAAAGAAGGTGGCTATGTCACCTTGAAACTACCTTCTAGTGAAGTTCGTATGATTCGCCGCGAGTGCTACGCCACGATTGGCCAAGTCGGCAATGTGGAGCACCGCAACCTTACACTGGGCAAAGCAGGCCGCAAGCGCTGGGCAGGTCGTAGGCCCGAAGTTCGCGGTAGTGTGATGAACCCGGTTGATCACCCACACGGTGGTGGTGAAGGCCGTGCACCTATTGGTCGCAGCGGTCCGGTTACACCTTGGGGTAAGCCCGCGTTGGGTTATAAAACTCGCAAGAAGACAAAAGGCAGTGACTCACTGATTGTGCGTCGTCGTCGTAGCTCTTCAAAACGTGGACGTGGCGGACGCAACGCATAGGCGCTTAATTAGATTCTTTCAGCAAGCATTCAATACTGATTTCAGGTACAAAGTATGTCTCGTTCCCTCAAGAAGGGGCCTTTTGTAGCAGACCACCTTCTTACTAAAATAGAAAAGCTCAACGCTAAAAACGAAAAGCAGGTCGTCAAGACTTGGTCTCGAGCGTCGACCATTATTCCTCAGTTCATCGGCCATACGGTAGCTGTGCACAACGGTCGTCAGCACGTTCCCGTTTTTATCAACGAGCAAATGGTAGGCCACAAGCTCGGTGAATTTGCACCTACTAGGACTTTCCGTGGCCACGCTAAAAGCGACAAGAAGGCAAGGCGCTAAGAGGAGGCCTCCAAAAGGATTAACAGCACTATGATTGACATCGATTCAGATTCTCAAGTAAAGGCAACGGCGAAGTTCGTTCGGATGTCTCCTCGTAAAGTAAGACGCGTACTCGATCAAATCCGAGGCCGCTCTTACCGCGAAGCGCTGATTATGCTTGAGTTTATGCCTTACAAATCCTGTGAGCCAATTCTCAAGGTACTGCGCTCTGCGGTTGCCAACGCAGAGCACAACAACGGCCTAGACCCCATTAGCCTTTACATCAGTGAGGCTTACGCCGACCAAGGCCCTGTACTCAAGCGATTTCGCCCTCGTGCGCAAGGCCGAGCTTTTCAGATTCGCAAGCCGACTTGTCATATTGCGATCGCTGTAGCTCCCGGCACCGAGGAATAGTCCAGCTGTGGCTTTTCGGACACCGAAGCCAATCTGCTTTTCATTGTTTGATTTTCAAACCCTTTCACCCGTTCTTATCTAAGGAGTACATCAGTGGGACAGAAGATTCACCCCATCGGTCTTCGTCTTGGCATCACTCAGGAGCACCGCTCCCGCTGGTATGCCGACAAAAACCGTTATCCCGAACTTCTCAAAGAGGATCATGAGATCCGCAAGTACGTCGAGAAAAACCTGGCAAATGCAGGTATTTCTGAAGTACATATTGAGCGCAAAGCCGATCAAATCGATCTAGAAGTTCGGACCGCACGCCCTGGTGTGGTTGTGGGACGGGGAGGGGCAGGCATCGAAGCACTCCGCGTCGGTCTGCAAAAGAAAATTAAAGACGATAGTCGTCAAATTAGAATCAACGTCGTAGAAGTAGCTCGCGTTGACGCCGATGCTGGCTTGATCTGCGAGTACATCACTCAGCAGCTAGAGCGCCGAGTTTCCTTCCGTCGGGTTGTTCGTCAGGCAATCCAACGGGCTCAAAGAGCTGGTGTCGAAGGCATCAAAATTCAGGTCAGCGGTCGACTCAACGGCGCAGAGATTGCGCGAACTGAGTGGACCCGCGAAGGTCGAGTGCCGCTGCACACGCTGCGTGCCAACATCGACTACGCCTACCGCACCGCTCAAACCACCTACGGCATATTAGGTATCAAGTGCTGGGTGTTTAAAGGTGAAGTCATTCCCGGGCAAGAGAATCAGCCTGAAGAGGCTAAGGCTCAGCCTCGCCGCCGCCAACCCCGCCGTCGTCAGCAGTTTGATGATCGCTCCAACAGCGACTCTTAATACTTTGCTCGATCGCCATTACTTTATTTCACTACTTTATTTCACCATTTTCCGGTGTGATTCATCATGTTGAGCCCAAGAAGAACAAAATTTAGGAAGCAGCATCGCGGTCGGATGCGAGGCATGGCCTACCGAGGCAACGAGATCAATTTTGGTCAGTTTGGCCTTCAGGCAACCGAGTGCTGCTGGATGACTTCACGCCAAATTGAAGCCGCCAGACGAGCGATGACTCGCTACATCAAAAGGGGCGGTAAGATTTGGATTCGCGTCTTCCCCGATAAATCTGTAACTATGCGTGCGGCAGAAACCCGAATGGGTTCTGGTAAAGGTAACCCTGAATTTTGGGTTGCGGTGATTAAGCCGGGCCGAGTTGTATTTGAAATTGCTGGTGTTTCTGAAGAGATTGCAAGAGAAGCAATGCGGCTCGCCTCCTTCAAACTGCCCTTCAAGACTAAGTTCATAGCGAAAGAAGGCGAGGAGGGTTAAATCACAATGGCACTAGTCAAGATTAAAGAGCTTAGAGCACTTAGCGATGACGAGCTAAAGGCAGCTATCGCAGATACCAAGCGTGAGCTGTTCGACCTCCGATTCAAGAAGGCAACTCGCCAGCTAGAGACCGGATTTCATCTGTTCAAGCACAATCGCCGAAAGCTATCGCAGCTGATGACGATAGAAAGAGAAAGAGAGTTGGCAGCGGAGAAGGAGGCTTAAACAACCATGGCAGCAAAAGAGAGAATTGGCCTTGTGGTCAGTAACAAAATGGATAAGACAGTGGTGGTCGCGGTTGAAACTCGCGTTCAGCACAAGAAGTATGACAAGATTATGGTGCGGACTCAAAGATACAAAGCGCACGACGAGGAAAATAAGTGCAAGGAAGGCGATCGCGTGAAGATCAGCGAGACCCGTCCCATGAGCCGCACCAAACGATGGATTGTGGCTGACATCCTCAGTTCTTCAGACATATAAAAGCAGCAGCTAAAGGCGAGGATTAACCCGTGATTCAGCAAGAAACCTATTTAAACGTAGCCGACAACAGCGGCGCACGTAAAATCATGTGCATTCGTGTCCTCGGCGGACGCAAGCAGTATGCCGGTGTTGGCGACGTTATCGTTGCGGTCGTCAAAGACGCACTCCCTAACATGGGCGTTAAAAAGTCGGATGTCGTTAAAGCAGTTGTCGTTCGTACTCGCAAAGGCATTCGTCGCAACAGCGGCATGAGTATTCGCTTTGATGACAATGCTGCTGTTCTCATCAACCCAGACGGCAACCCGAGAGGTACTCGCGTATTTGGTCCGGTTGCTCGTGAACTGCGCGATAAGAGTTTTACTAAAATTGTCTCACTAGCACCGGAGGTACTGTAAGTGGTCATCAAAAATAAAAACGCCGGAAAACGTTTCAAGATGCACGTGCGTACCGGTGACACCGTCCAAGTCATCGCTGGCAAAGACAAAGGCAAAGTTGGCGAAGTAGTCGCCATCAACGCAAAGACTTCTCAAGTGATCGTGCAGGGTGTGAACATGCGCACCAAGCACGTGAAGCCCCAAGCAGAAGGTGAATCTGGCCAAATTCTGATCAAAGAATTTCCAGTTCACAGCTCGAACGTCATGCTGTATTCCACCAAGCAAAAGGTGGCCAGCCGTGTAGCCTACACCATCACTGATGATGGTCGCAAGGTACGCATGCTGAAAAAAACCGGCGAAGTTCTAGAAAACTAGGCAGCTTGCTCAGCCCAGCTGATCAAATCTTTGTCGCCTTCGACACTGCCTGTTAGCTACCGCTAGGCTTCTGCAAAAGTTTTAGAGCTAATCAATCGTCACTCAAGCAGATAGTTCTGGTGATTTTCTTCTGGAAATTCCACTACAGCTTGCCCCGTTAATATCAGCAGCACGACACCCTGACCAAGCCCAGGGACCTATCTTTCCAAGAGGATACAATGGCCGACTCACTCAAAACACTCTATCTGGAGAAGGCTGTACCCAAGCTAAAAGAACAGTTTGGATACACCAATCCCCACCAGCTTCCCAAGCTGGCCAAAATTACGGTCAACCGTGGTCTTGGTGAAGCCTCTCAAAATGCCAAAGCACTGGAATCATCTATCAGCGAACTGGCTGTCATCACCGGGCAACGTCCGGTTGTGACGAGAGCAAAGAAGGCGATCGCAGGCTTCAAAATTCGTGAAGGTATGCCCGTTGGTGTGAAGGTAACCCTTCGCTCAGCGCGGATGTACGCCTTTGCCAATCGACTAATTAACCTAACACTGCCCCGCATTAGAGACTTTAGAGGCGTTAGCCCTCGTAGCTTTGATGGCCGAGGCAACTACACTCTGGGTCTGCGCGAGCAGCTGATTTTCCCAGAGGTTGAATACGACAGCGTTGACCAGATTCGCGGTATGGACATCACTATTGTCACCACCGCCAATTCCGATGAAGAAGGGAGAGCCCTTCTGAAGGAACTGGGCATGCCCTTCCGAGATAATTGAGGCAGTAGCAAAAAAGAGGATTATGGCGTCCAACGACACAATTTCAGATATGCTGACGCGCATTCGGAATGCTACCCTAGCGCGACATCAGACCGTCGATATTCCATCGACCAAAATGACGCGTAGCATTGCAACCGTGCTCAAAGAAGAAGGCTTTATTGCTGATTCTGTTGATGGCGGCGAAGGCATTGAGCGCAAAATCACAATTACCTTGAAGTACAAAGGTAAGACACGTCAGCCTATCATTCGCAAACTTTCCCGAGTCAGCAAGCCCGGTCTGCGAGTATACTCCAACCGTAAAGAACTGCCCCGAGTTCTCGGCGGCATTGGTATTGCGATTATCTCAACTTCCAGCGGCGTCATGACAGACCGAGACGCTCGTCGGCAAGGCATTGGTGGGGAAGTCCTTTGCTACATCTATTAATTCTTTACCCATCCACGCAGGAGAAGTCAAATGTCTAGAATTGGCAAACAGCCTGTGCCAATACCCAAAGCAGTTACCGTCACTATTGATGGTCAGACTGTTACGGCAAAAGGCTCTAAAGGTCAGCTCACGCGAGAATTTCCACCTGAGATCGCCTTCGTACAAGAAGGCGAAGAAGTTGTCGTTACTCGCGTAAACGAATCGCGAAATGCCAGGCAGCGTCACGGCCTAGTGCGCACCCTCATCGCCAATATGATCGAAGGTGTTGATAAAGGTTACGAGAAAAAGCTAGAGATTCAAGGCGTTGGATACAGAGCTTCTACGCAGGGTAGCAAGCTAGTGATGGCGCTTGGTTACTCTCACCCTGTAGAGTTTGACCCGCCCGAAGGTATTACCTTTGCAGTAGAGAAAAATACTAGCGTAACCGTGACCGGCATTGACAAGGAAGTCGTTGGTAATACTGCGGCTAGAGTGCGAGCAGCACGTCCCCCTGAGCCCTACAAGGGTAAAGGCGTTCGCTACTTAGGCGAGCAGGTTAGAAGGAAGGCAGGTAAGGCAGGTAAGTAAACGATGAAAGCAACCCGTAGAGAATCTACCCGCCGTCGGCACGCACGCGTTCGTCGTCGGGTGAAAGGCAGCAGCGAACGTCCTCGGCTGGCGATCTTCCGATCCAATCAGCACATCTATGCGCAGGTTATTGACGATACTCAGCACAAAACGCTGGTATCGGCCTCAACGCTAGATAAAGACGCTGATATTAAGACAGGCAGCAACAAAGAAGCCGCAGAGGCCGTTGGTAAGCTAATTGCCGAACGCGCCATAGCACAAGACATCTCCCAGGTTGTGTTCGACCGGGGCGGTAAGCTCTATCATGGTCGAGTAGCGGCTTTGGCTGATGCGGCCCGTGAAGCAGGCCTGAAGTTCTAAGTTTGCAGCTTCTAGGTTTGCAGCTTCAAGGATTGCGAATACTGAACCTGTACACATCACTCCAAATCTAGCAACGCCCGCAGAAGGCACAGATAAATTCATGGCAGAACAACGTCGAAAGAAAAGTAAGAATCGGGAAAAAGAGTCCGAGTGGAAAGAGCGCGTCGTTCAAATTCGTCGCGTAACCAAGGTTGTCAAAGGCGGTAAAAAGCTGAGCTTTCGCGCCATTGTAGTGGTGGGTAATGAGAAAGGCCAAGTCGGTGTAGGCGTGGGTAAAGCCAGCGACGTTATCGGTGCGGTGAAAAAAGGCGTAGCAGATGGCAAGAAGCATCTCGTAGAAGTGCCTTTGAATAAGGCCTATTCTATTCCTCATCCTACAACTGGTAGAGCTGGCGGCGCTCGCGTATTTATGCGTCCGGCTGCCCCTGGTACTGGTGTAATTGCTGGTGGCGCCGTTCGCATTGTGCTAGAGCTAGCAGGCGTTCGCAATATTCTGGCCAAGCAGCTAGGCTCTGATAACCCCCTTAACAATGCTCGCGCGGCAGCAGAAGCGATCAACTCACTGAGAACGCTTGCAGACGTGGCCGAAGAACGCGACATTTCTATTGAAAAGCTGTACGCGTGAGCAGCTTTAATCTAAATATCTGCTTACTTGACGACATCCAGGAGACTATTACGAGATGAGACTAGAAGATGCGAAGCCTAAAGCAGGCTCTAAAAAGCGCCGCACGCGTAAGGGCAGGGGAATCTCAGCGGGTCAAGGTGCCAGCTGCGGCTTCGGTATGCGCGGTCAAAAGTCTCGCTCTGGTAGTGGTACCCGGCCCGGTTTTGAAGGGGGCCAGCTGCCTCTTTACCGCCGAATTCCAAAGCTAAAGCACTTCACGATCGTTAACCAAAACGTATATACCGTGATTAATGTGAAAGGTCTGGCCGACTTGCCAGCGGGCGATGTCAGTATGGAGTCCTTGTTAGAAGCAGGTATTCTTACCTCTAATGACGGTCCCTTGAAAGTATTAGGAGATGGCGAAGTCTCTACAGCACTCAACGTAAAGGCGGCCGCTTTTACTAAGTCTGCAAAAGAAAAGATTGAGGCGGCAGGCGGTAGCTGCGAGATCGTTTAGTCATCCTCTAATTCCCCGATAGGGAGTAGGAAGCTCGTAACAGTAAATAGGTTTTTCCAATTTTCTTTCTCAACGCTTGATAGATCGTCAGGTATTGAGAAAAAGAAATTGCGAGGAGGCCTCTATTTACTGCTCGTTGCTCCCTACTCCCTTTATCATTGAAGAGAGATACTTTTTTTAACACTATGGTTGTAAGTCAAGGCAGGTCGCCCAGCGCCCAAGAGACATTTTTACAGATGGCCCAGGCTGCTGGTTTGCGCAGCCGTTTGCTGGTCACTATTGGCCTGTTGGTGCTAGTGCGGCTAGGCATTTACATTCCTGTGCCTGGGATTGACCGGGCCGCCTTTTCATCCTATGTGCAGAACGAAGGCGGAGGCGTACTTGGATTCCTAGACATTATCGGCGGGGGTGGACTATCCCTGGTCGGTATTTTTGCTTTAGGCATTCTACCGTTTATCAATGCCTCGATTATTATGCAGCTGCTGACGGCGGCGATTCCGGCACTAGAAGACTTACAGAAGAACGAAGGCGAAGCGGGCAGACGCAAAATCTCTCAGGTTACTCGCTATGTTGCCTTTGGCTGGACCATTTTGCAAAGCACGATGCTCTCTTGCTTTATCCTCAGAGACTTTGCCTATGATTTTGGGGTGCCGTTCGTTGTAGAAACGGTGATAGCCCTTACCGCAGGCTCTATGTTTGTGATGTGGGTAGGTGAGCTGATTACCGAGCGAGGGCTGGGAAATGGTGCATCGCTGCTGATTTTCCTCAATATTGTCTCCTCTTTACCTCGGGTGCTAGGCAACACGATTGATTTGGCTCAGACGGGCGATCGCAGCACAATCGGCGGTATTGTCATTCTTTTCCTTGTCTTCATTGCTACCATCATTGGCATTGTCTTCGTACAAGAAGGCACTCGTCGTATTCCTATCGTGTCAGCACGACGTCAGGTCGGCCGTAAGCTCTACCTCGAAAAGAGTAACTACCTACCTTTGCGCCTGAACCAAGGTGGCGTTATGCCTATCATTTTCGCGTCTTCGATGCTGATCATTCCGGCTACGCTGGTGGGCTACGTTCCCAACGAATCTATTAGACAGTTCATGGCGACCAACTTTAGACCTTCGTCACCGCTGTACATTCTGGTGTACTTAGTAATGATTGTGTTTTTTAGTTATTTCTATGCATCGCTGGTTGTAAACCCCGAAGACATGTCTCGTAACCTCAAAAAGATGGGTGCGAGTATCCCTGGAATTCGTCCTGGTCGGGCCACGACAGACTATATTGGCAAAGTGCTAAATCGACTGACCTTTTTAGGTGCCATCTTCCTAGGCCTGGTTGCGGTTGTACCGAGTTTGGTGGAGAGTGCGACGAGAGTACAAACGTTTCAGGGCTTTGGTGCAACTTCGCTGTTGATTTTAGTGGGTGTGGCTATTGATACCGCAAAGCAGATTCAAACCTACGTTATCTCTCAGCGGTACGAAGGTATGGTGAAGCAGTAATGACAAGATTGATTTTTTTGGGACCACCTGGGGCAGGCAAAGGAACTCAGGCGCAGGTTTTGTGCAAGCGCTGCGGTGTTCCTCACATCTCTACTGGAGACATTTTAAGAGCTTCTGTCAAGGCTAAAACCGAGTTAGGGAAAAAAGCCGAAGGGTTTATGAGTGCCGGGGAGTTGGTCCCAGACGAGCTGATATTAGGTTTAATTCGTGAGCGACTCAGCCAGACAGATACCGCTAACGGCTGGTTGCTAGATGGGTTTCCACGCAATGTAGAGCAGGCAAAGTTTTTGAACGAACTGCTTGAAGAGATTAAACAAAGCTGTGAGCACGTCATCAACTTAGAAGTACCGGACGAAGTACTCGTATCGCGCCTGCTAGATCGAGGCCGCAATGATGATAAAGAAGATGTGATTCGCAACCGGCTGGTGGTGTATCGAGAGCAAACTGAGCCTCTGATTGAGCTATATACAGGCCTAGGACAGCTTGTGTCTGTAGACGGCAATCAGGAGATGGAGCAGGTCAGCGAAGCACTCGATAGCATCGTTCAACGTGACAAGGCTGCCAGTTAGCGACTGCTTTGTGATAAGACTTTCAGTGCATCGCTCATTCAGGATTTTCTGAGATTTGATAGGCTTGTGATATGCGGTGTGTTCACTTGCTTACTTTCATTTGCCAGTTTCTGATTTGGCACCGATCCGCAAAATTGACCTTTAACTATAAATTGAGGAACTGCTAGTTTGTCTAAACAAGATTTGATTGAAATGGAGGGGACGATTACAGAATCGTTGCCTAACGCTATGTTTCGAGTTGATCTCGACAACGGGTTCAATGTGCTTGCCCACATTTCGGGTAAGATTCGCCGGAACTACATCAAGATTCTGCCGGGCGATCGCGTCAAGGTAGAGCTAACACCCTATGATCTCACAAAGGGTCGCATCACCTATCGTTTGAAGAAGCCAAGATAGATAGTTGAATTCTCAGATATCACGGCTCGCCTAGAATCGAGGTGAGTAGAGGCTCAGCGCCAAACCGTACTACATCGGTACAGGGCAGATTGGTTTCTTCGGAAGCAGCTGCGATGGCGAGACGGGCCTCTTTTTCGTCGAGACCGAATGTGTTGAGGGCGATACCAGCTACAGGCGCAGAAGCGAAAGTGCCTCCGGCGCTAGCAGTAGATTCGTAGAGGTTGACAACCTTAGATAAAGCGGGAATCTGGAAGTCGGGAAAGTGCTGAATGTGGGTAAGACAGGCTTTATGTACCAGGATGAGGTGTGTTGGCTGCGCTCCTCTGAGTAAAGGTAGTGTTGCGGTTGATCCTGGGTTGAGCAGCGAGCCTTGACCTTCTACGAAGAGAATATCCTGATTGTCGCCGTGGCGCAGGACGCTTTGCTCAACAGCGCCTGTGGCATAATCGACTTTGACGGCATCTAAGGCAACACCGTCTTCGCCTAGCATGAGTCCCGTTTGACCGGTAGCAATCATTTTGGCCTTTAGGCCTCTGGCTTTACTAGCTCTGGTCAGCTCTATGCTGGTCGACATTTTGCCAACGGCCATATCTGTACCAACAGTGAGAACGCGATCGCACCTCAAAAGCCTGGTCTTGCCGCCGCCAACAGTCAATCCTGCTGGCTCTTTACGAATGTCCCAGACCCATCGTCCCGGTTGAACAGACGCCTGAATCTCAGGATCTTGATTCATTTGGGTATGGAGGCCATTCATCACGGAGAGTCCAGCTTTTACAGCTCGCTTAACTTCTGCGTACCAGGGTTCTGGTAAGACGCCACCAGAAGGGGCCAGGCCGATTGCTAAGACAGTGGGATTAAGCGCGATCGCCTCCTCTACAGATCGCACTACCGGCACCTCACGATCTACTCCGGTCAACGCTCTCACCGACTCACCGACTGACGTCTCATCAATCACCGCCACAATTTCATTTGGGCTATAGCGCAGCAGCGCAACCCCTGTTTTGCCCTTACTGCCCTTCAGGCCATTGTGCAAAAAAATAGCAAGGCGATCATCAGGCTTCAGCATAGCGAGAGAGTCCTAGTCCGGGAAGATTGTTAGGAACAAGAGCACCGTCCTTTAGCTGCGCACCCAGGAACGGATCGTCTTTAAGATTGAAATGGCTATCGAGATCAAGATGATGAGCAAGCGGAGAAAGGTGCGCTAAAGCCGTGTTTGAAATTGCGCTATCTGAATAACAGCCAAACATTACCTGTAGTCCGCAGGCCCGAGCAGTGTGAATCATTCGCCGGGCCTCGCTCAAACCACCTGCTTTCATTAGCTTGATATTGATACCGTGTACGCAGTGAGCGAGCCGGTGAATATCGGCGCTGGTGAAGCAGCTTTCGTCAATAAAGATGGGTAGGGGCGATCGCGAAAACAGCTCAGGCAGCAAACTATCATTCTCAACCGATAGCGGCTGTTCTAAGTAGACTACACCACGCGCTGCCAACCAGTGCGCCATCGTTAAAGAATCCTCTAGTCCCCAGCCACCATTGGCATCAGTGCTGACTTTAGCGCTCTTGGGAACGTGAGGCAGCAGTGCCTCAAACATTGCTTGGTCAGCAGATATACCCGCCGGGCTACCCAGCTTCACTTTCACAGAAGCAACCTGCTGCTGAACGCACCATTTTTTCAGTCGATCCACTGCATCTTCGGGAGAGCTGATACCGACCGTAACAGCCGTCGGACTGATACGCGCAGGGTCGAGTCCCCACAGCTGCCAGAGCGGTAAGCCGGTTCGCTTCCCTAGCCAATCGTGCAAAGCCACGTCTATTGCCGCCCGCGCAGCAGAGCATACAGCTCTCTCTAATAGCTCAGCCTCAATCTGCTGCTGCTGAAGCGGATGATAGTCAGCTAGTACCGGCACCAGCGACGCCAGCGCTTCTGTGATTTTTTCAGTAGACTGCCCATCAGCGTCAATTGCAAAAGGCGACGCCTCACCCCATCCTTCAATACCATCAGCTTCAATCCGTACCCACAGGTTGATGGAACCGGCTGTTGTCCCTCTGCTAATTGTGAGGGGCACACGCTTATGCACTGTAAACGGCTCAATGTGAATCTGCATGTAGGGAATTGGCTACCTCGACAAGATTGCCGTCTGGATCACGGATGTATACCGATAGGATAGGACCAAGCGTACCTGTGCGCTGTACAGGACCCTCAATAATTTGGATTCAATTTGGATTCTTAGTGTGATGAAGTAGGCTACAACAGATTCCACAGATGTGGACATGATGAAACAGATGTTTGCTGAGCCGGGTTAGACACCTTTAAACCTAATGACCTAGAACCAGCGGCCACCGCGAAAGCGCCACTGGGGAAACAGCAGTCTCATAAGTACTTGTGAGGCTAAGAATATTCCTAGCCATACGGTTGAATAGTGGATGACAAACCAGAACAGTGAGAAGTCGCCATAGTCTGTGCCGAATAGACCGAAGCTGTAGATCAACGCTAGAAGGAAGAGGGCTTCCCAGATGCCAGCAGCCAGCTGGTAGGCAGCAGGCCAATCTCTGTCCCAACGGAACTTTTGGATGAAGGTGTATAGGCAGTCCCACAGAAAGCCCCACCCCATGATCCAGAACAGGATGGGGAAGAAAGATCCTTCTAGCGTGATCGCAAACGGCCAGGTTAACAACACCCCAACCGTAAAAAACAGAAACAGGCGCGTCTGCCAGCGGCCTAATAGTGTGGGTGTCATAGCATCAGTTCCGTATTATGTCTTCAGCAGCAAAGTATTCGAGTAACACATTAGGGCGTTTGATTCAGTACCCAGCGCAGCCATTGGGAAAAAGAACGTATCGGACCTAAGGACTTGAGGCCTTCTGCTCGCAGGTCTATCAGGTGCTCTACCGAACGCAAAGACGCATACTGCAAGCCTAGAAAACTATCTACCGCGGCATAGGGCCCCCCTAGCGTTGTCACACCAGCTGCGTACATCCGTCCAGGCGCTTGCTGAGCGCGATTATCGGCAGAAGACAGCGCAGTCATCTCAAACTCGTTGGACACTTGAAGACTGTTCTTATCTACGAGGGGGAGTTGATAGCACTGAATGAGGTCTTTTAGCAGTGGGTTTTCGGTGACGGCAGCAGATAGACCGGTGGCATCGACGATAAAATCTGCCGACTGCGTAAACTGCTGTGACGCAGATGGCTGACTAGAATCGCCATAGGTCACTTGCAGCTGGCCGTCTTTACTCGAAACTGCCTGCACGCTACCAAATAGAAGGCGATACCACTTTTGTTCTAGTCCTCTGGCCACTAGCGCCTGCCAGTCTTTTCTATCGGCGGTCGTTGTGCCACCCCAGGATTTCATCAGCGCTTTTCTCTCCTCCGGGCTGGCTTTCTCTAAGAAATCTCGCAAATCTCCGCCCCAACAGGCTTTGGGCCAGTTAAAGGGCTGAAATTCCCAGTGATTTTTAACTAAGCGCCGAGCCTGACCGTAGCGGTTGCCTTCGTGAGGTTGCTTGGGCGATCGCATCAAATGAATCAGCTCAATATTCTGCCGAGAGTTCTTACGCGCCTCATCTATCCGCTGCAAAATTCGCGAGGCGACAATCCCTCGACCTTGCACGACGATGCGGCCCCCCTGCGTTTCTAAGTGCTCGTAAACATGATCGTGATGCTCGTAGGCGTTGACGACAGACTTAGCATCCTGGTTGTTGTCTCGGTACTGCTGAAGGTGTTTTAGAAAGCGAATGCCCGGGTAGCCCATTGCCAGATGAATGTATTTGGCAACGATGTAGCCGTACTGGCCTTTGCCTTTGGAATAGGCGATCGCATACCGTCCATCGTCTGTTTTGCGCACACAGCGAATACTGCCGTAGCGATAAATATCTGACCAGCCAATGCGCCTGGCCTCCCTGTCGATTGAGTCGAATACGTTATCAGCGCGAGGGGTATAGGTTTCAGAAAACGTAGGCTCAGCGAATACTTGCCACAGACGTCCAAGCGCTTGCGGGATTTGTCCTTTTTGGAACGACCGCCAGGCTTCGCGAACCGCGTAGCTTGGCCAGCCCCAAATGTTATCCGGGCAGGAGTCAGAGTTTGACCGCAGCCGCTCATTCAGCGGGATCTGAGAATTCAAACACAGCTGCTTGTACTTGGCATAGGGCTTGTCTTGAGTGCCCAAGGCAATAATTTGATAGGGTTTGACCCCGCAAACTCTCAGGTAATCGACCCAGATATAGCTACCCAAGCCAGCGCCCAATGCGGCATAAGACACTTCATCTTGCCCCGGCGTGAAGTAGCCATCTTGCGCTAAGGATTGGATGGAGACGACTTGAGATTCACGAAAGGCAGCGGGTGGAAATCTGGGTTGAGGCGTTGGGGTTACGGGCGCTACCTGTGAGACTGCTGCGGGCGGCGGCGCGCTAGGAGAATTCGATTCTGGATAGATTGTCTGAGCGCCATAGCTGGTAGGTAGTTGAACCGGTTGAGCGTTTGGGACCTGCTGCACCTGGATGAAGACTTCGCCGATTTGGATGCGATCGCCCTCAGCCAAAGCGCACCGCTGCTGCCGCGAACCGTTTACATAGGTGCCATTAGAAGTATTCTGGTCCGTCAGGACAAGCTGGCTATCTACCCACTCAATTGAGATGTGATAGCGAGACACCCTAGGATGAAGGAGCACCATCCGTGAGACCGGCTGCCCCTGGATCGTTGGCGGCATTTGATCCAAAAACCGCCCAAACGTGACCGGCAGATTCAGCAGCGCCTCCCGGTGCTCTTGTGTGCTCGGGTCGATCCAGCTTAGTTGAACAGTCTGGGGACTAGTAGGCATGGCTCAGCAGCAATCGGATATTAAACAAACCAGTTTGAACGAATCAGTTTTGAACCAATTCAGCAGAGTTAAGCACTCTACGTTGGATCATCTCCTAAAAAAAGTACCGACTAGAAGCATCTGCCAGGAAATGTCCACATACCGGACAATTAGAGTTTCGCAAACTCAACGCCTGTAGATTTTGGCACTTAGGACAGACCAGCTGTGGCGCCGCATTCTGATGAGGCTGACCAGAATTTGGTGCCGTTTGAGATAGCTCGTGGCTGTGTACGGGCGGAACGGGCAGGACAGGTGGAGGCGGGACGGAAGAAGCTGGCGTGGCGTTGTAAAGCGGATGGCTGTGAGCTTGCACCTGAGCTAGAGCAGGTAGATCGCCCACTACAATATCGCTCACCTGAAGGAGTCTTTGACCTAGCTGAATCATGCTTCCTTCGTAAAGCGCCACTTCCCCGTCAACCAAAAGTCCGCCATCTACTCGTACCGGGTTATTAGCAGCTAAGTTCCGCAGATAAAACCGCTGCCATTCAGCTTTGAAGCTAACCTCAGCATGGACTCTAGACACTGTGCTGTGCGCTAGCCAAAGCTCGCACTGCTGCTGGTCTCGGCCAATATTAGTCTTCTTGTCTATATCAGTCTCTGATAGAGAAAGCTGATAGGTTCGAAGCCGATTGTTTGAATCGTTCCACGCCAAGTTTATTTGTGGCATCTTTCGTATCTAATTTTTCTGCCATATTGCCCTCTATCGTGCACTAGCACTACTGAAGCTGCGTTTTACTGACGATGCGGGTCTGTTTGCGATCGCGCTCAGACAAATCTTTCCCTTCCTGCAACTGAGTTGCATTTCGCTGTAGCACTGTCGCTGCATTCTTATCGCCCATCTGAATTGCCGTATTTGCCGCCGATTGCAGCATGGTCACCGCGCCCTGACGATCGCCTGCTTTCAGCTTCTCTTCAGCAATTTGCGTTTGTCTGTATTTCGCTAGGGTTAAAATGTTTTGCTGCACACCGCTATCTACTTGCGGCGTGTACGCAGACTGCGCCGCAATCTCGATCGGGACGCTCTCAGTCCGCTGTGCCACAGCGCCTAGCCCCGGATCATCGTAGGTTACCTGCAACTGACCGATAGTCGCGGTGCCTTCCGGTAGCTGAGGAATGTATAAGTTCAGCAAAATCACACGGGGCTGCTCTTTCATCAGGTCACCAATGCGCACCATTGCCTGATTGCCTTCTTGTACGGTCGGTAGCTCTACAGTTTCTGGCAGTACCTGAGCAACGGGCTTAAGATCAGCCAGGCGAGTGCCGTCTGCAAGTTCAATGTTGAGATAGGCGTTGGTGAGGCCGACAGACTGCATACGAGTGAATAAGCGGCCAAAGATTGCGATCGCCTCCTCTGCATGTTCGATATAGCTCAGCGAACCGCTACCTTCATCAGCAATCTGCTCTAGCACATCTTGATTCCAGTGGTCACCAAAGCCAAGGGCGTTGATCGTCAGGTTGTAGCCGGTCGCTACGTTAGCTAGCTTCAACGCTCTTGCATTGTCGCCATGCTCGTTTTCACCATCGGTCAGTAATAGCAGCTGAGAAACATGATCTTCTTTGCCGGTTGCGAGCTGTTCTATACCCGCCTTGAGTCCATCGTCAATGCAGGTACCGCCGCCTGCTCTAAGGCCGTCAATTCGCTTTTTGATAGCGGGGAGATCGGTAGCAAGCTGATTGGAAACAAGGACTTCGGCTTTATGGTCGAAGGATATGATTGAAATGCGATCGCGCTCCGTCAGCCGATCAATAATACGATGCGCCGCCTGCTTCACCGTTTTCAGAGGCATGCCCATCATTGAACCACTGCGGTCTAGTACAAAGCAGAGGTTTAGAGGCGCTTGCGCGCCTTCACCGCTCGCCGATACTGACACCGATAGCTGCCGCTGGCTATTTGGCTGGTTCGAAGGAAGGTGAGCGTCACTAAAGGCCCATTGCAAATCAACTTTCATCTTCAGCCTAGTCTCCTAACAATTCTTGAGAGGGTATCTCTATCCTTAAAATATAGCTAGTCCTCAGTATTCGAACGAAACATCAGACGCTTTGAATATTTTGGATGGAGAGCGGGTCTAGTAGCATCACCCCCTAGAGCTATCGTTCCGCAAAAAGGTGGGGTTATCCGCCACAAACCACCAATCTAGGACGGCGCAGGCCGTTCGCTCGCAAGCTACTATGGATAGCATCAGTTACACAGATCACCGCAAGCATAAGTCCCTATGAGTTCTCCTATCAAGGCTGTTCAAGCTCCCTATGGCGGTGGCGCGATGGCCTACAAAACACCCCCACCAGATTTACAATCCCTGCTGCTCAAAGAGCGCATTGTATATTTGGGCACGCCGCTAGTCTCCTCCGACGACTTTAAGCGTCAGATGGGTGTCGACGTCACAAAGCTAATCATCGCTCAGCTGCTGTATCTAGAGTTTGACGATCCTGATAAGCCTATTTTCTTCTATATCAACTCCACTGGCACCTCCTGGTACACGGGTGACGCCGTCGGCTTTGAAACCGAAGCCTTCGCTATTTGCGACACACTGAAGTACATCAAGCCACCTGTGCACACTATCTGCCTCGGTCAGGCGATGGGTACTGCTGCCATGATTTTGTCTTCGGGTGCAAAAGGCTCAAGGGCTAGCTTGCCTCACGCCACCATCGTGTTGAACCAAAGTCGTTCAGGCGCGCAGGGACAGGCCACTGATATCCAAATTCGAGCGAAAGAAGTGCTGGCTAATAAAGGCGCATTTTTAGACATTTTGTCGAGCAACACGGGTCAGCCCGTTGATAAGCTCAGCAAAGATACAGACCGGATGTTCTACCTCACGCCAGAAGAGGCCAAAGAATACGGCTTGATTGATCGAGTGCTGACCAGCACGAAAGAGCTGCCTACAGCCATGCCAGTGGGGGTTATGTAAGCGTATGTCCGTCGATAGAATTCTTCGCGTACCATACAACCTACCTGGAAGCCAAAATTGGCAGTGGGTCAGTGTGTATACGCGCATGAGCCAAGAGCGCATTCTGTTTCTCAATCAGCCGCTGACCGATGGCGTTGCCAACTCCATCGTCTCAGCCTTACTGTATTTAGATTCTGAGGACAACAAGCCTATCTATCTGTACATCAACTCCGTTGGTGACCCGGTCATGTCTGGGCAGGCAGATGCCTCAGCTGGAATGATTTCTATCCGCGCTGGCTTAGCTGTGTACGACACCATCGCTCATATCAAGTCGGAAGTGATGACAATTTGTATGGGCACAGCCTATGGGATGGCAGCGGTATTGCTCTCTTCTGGCGTCAAGGGAAAAAGAGCAGCCTTGCCACATACGAGCATTGCGCTAACTCACCCACAGACGATGACGCGCGGTCAGGCGACAGATATTGGGCTAGAAGCAGCTGAAGTGCTAGAGAAACGCAAGCTCATTCAGCGAATTTTGGCAGATAACACGGGTAAAGAAGTAGACAAAGTCTCTAAAGATATGGAGCGTATGTTCTATCTTTCTGCCGAAGAAGCGAAAGAGTACGGCCTGATTGATCGTGTCATTGAAACGCCAGCTTTGAACACCGCTGCTGTAGCAACTGCTTAAAGCGGCTGACTGAATTCCTTTACAAACTTCAGATACGGTAGGCAGTGCCTGCCCTAGCCGACCGCCATTATTCACCTATTTCACTTATTCAAACGCCATGCCTATTGGAACCCCCAGTGTCCCCTATCGCCTTCCTGGCGGCACCTACGAACAGTGGATCAGCATCTACGAGCGGCTGTTTCGTGAGCGCATTATCTTCTTGACTGAAGAAGTCGATGACGGTATCGCCAATGCCATCGTTGCCTACATGCTCTATCTCGATTCAGAAGATTCAACCAAGCCAATCTATCTATATATCAACTCACCTGGCGGCTCAGTTACCGCAGGCATGGCAATTTACGACACCATGCAGTACATCAAGTCGGAAGTGGTGACGATTTGCGTTGGCCTTGCGGCGAGTATGGGCGCATTTCTGCTGAACGCTGGCTCTAAAGGGAAGCGTTTGGCGCTGCCTCACTCACGGATTATGATTCACCAGCCTTCGGGTGGGGTGGGCCGACGTCAGGCGACGGATATTGAGATCGAGGCGGTGAGAATTGTGCAGGTGCGCCGTGACTTGAATGAGCTGATGGCAGTGCATTCGGGTAAGTCTGTTGAGGAGATTGAGAAGGATAGCGATCGCGACTATTTCATGTCTGCAGCTGAAGCTAAAGAATACGGCCTAATTGATCGCGTTATTGAAGAGCGATTGCCTGGATAACGGTCAATTTCCACATCGTAGATGTACATACGGGAGAAATCTCCTATAATTTTGGCGCAGCTTCCTTTTTAGGTGGCTGCGCTTAATTATAGAAACTCTGTAGAAATTCTATAGCATACGCTTAAACGATCTCCAGCCTGACGCTGGCTGGCCTGCGTTGACATGAAACTGGCCCACCACTATCGCACCTTAGGACTCCGTCGTAGTGCATCGTTTAGCGATGTGAAAAAGGCCTACCGTCGACTGGTGCGGCAGTGTCATCCGGACGTTCATCCCGGACAGGCGGCCACTGAACGATTTATTCAGATCAACACGGCCTACACCGCGCTCTGTGAAGCACTTCAGCTAGAAGAAGATAGCGCTAAAACAAAGGAGCAGCCGCAAAGTCAGACAGCACAGAGCGATGCTTCAAGTAAGCAGACTGAGCGTCTGAATCTTAAAGATCTCAAGCGCACTCTTGAAAAGCTAGGGCTCGGCAACTTTCAGCAAGATACAGAGCAAACCGCGCCGCAAACCGCAGATCAAAAAACGCAAGCAACTTCCGAACCAGCAGCAACCGCAGGGACTCACCCAGCGGCGGCTGATGAAACAGCCGCATCAGCACAGGTAGCAGATGCCTCTACAGCGTCTACCAAAGAAGATACTGAGCTAAAAAAAGAGGCTTATGATCAGCTGAGGGATTTACTCAGACAGCAGAAATTCCCTCGGGCGATCGCACTGGTCGAAGGCCTCGCCCATCGCCTACCTGCCGATGCCGAAATCAACCAGTGGCAGGCTATTGTGTACCAGCGCTGGGGCCGACAGCTCATTAGCCAGGGCCAGTTTCACAAAGCCCACCTCTATCTCAAGAAAGCGCTGCAAACCGATCCCAACAATCCGTCGCTAAGTAACGAAGTCGCTCGTGACTTGGGACTGCTCAAACACATCCAGGCTGCTGAAGCCACACTGTCGCAACCCTGATTGAGCATCTGTCAGACGGCCTTTATCGAACATGGAACTCAAACGCGGCTGTTGTCGAAGCTATGACAAAAAGACGCCACACCTGACTTCATAATGTAGAGCGCGACAGGCGTTGCCAATAGCGTAGGGCAGTCTGTCTCTTGAGTAAGATAATTCACTAGCGTACCGGGCTGAGCGTCCATCAGCGACTGACGAAACTGCGGCTGGCAGGCAACATGCCGATACCGCTTACTAAATCCGGCGAGCCACTGTTCGTTTGTATCTGGCTCTTGTCCGGCCCTTAGCGCTAGGGAGATAGCTGCATCTTCGATATCGCCATCGCAGTCTTCAATTTCTCGTAGCGCCACTAGCGCCTCTGGATAATCAGCCAAGCGAGCGTTGAGCTGAGCAATCTCTTCGGAAGTAAGGGCAATCATGCGGGCAAAATCGCGGGTTAGCGGTCTGTTCTCATTTTACTCTGTCCCAATCGCGTGAGCCATTGCTCGAAGCGCTTACCCCAGCTCAGTAGTGAATACTGCGCTTCGACCCGGCGACGACAGGCCAATCTGCTGATGTCATCTATCTTGGCGATCGCACTCACTAGCTCACTCACCTCACGCGGCGCGGTCAGCCATCCCGTTTCACCCGAGCGCACAATTTCTGCGGGTCCCCCCTGCCGATAGGCAATAACAGGCACTCCACACGCCATTGCTTCAATTGCCACAATGCCAAAAGCTTCTGTCCAGTGCGGCGTTAATAGCAAAGCACGTGACGGTGCTAAAGCTTGCTGCAACTGCTCTGTTGGCAAGAAGCCGCAGTAGTCCACAGAGACAGTCGCGCTATCTATCAGCGGCTGAAGGCTCTGCCAGTAGGCCACATCTTCTAACTTGCCGTATATCTTCAGTGGCTGACTGGCGATAGTTGCCGCAGCGATCGCATCTTCTAACCCTTTTTCAGGAGAAATCCGTCCCACCCAGGCCAGCGCATTACCGGGCGTATCGCAATAGTCGTACTGGGTAAGGTCCAGCCCGCATCCTAGAATCTGCCAGCAGGAGAGGGGGACGAGAGGCGCAAAGGTTCTAGCCTGTGAAAGTGTGTAGGCACCAAGCGAGCCTGGAAAGCCGCTAGACTGCTGTGCGATCGCCGCATCCAACACGTCGCTTAGCGAACCCATGCTGACAAAGTGAGCTACCGGGACCCAAAGGAAAGGCGTTAGGTAAAACGGCAGCCAGTCGTATGCAAAGTTTACAAGCACATCATAGTGTGACTGCATTTGACGGGCGTAGTCCCAAATATTTGCTAGCGCGGAACTGGTAACGACAGGCGATAAGCGGCCCTGAGTTTGCGCGGTGGACTGCAAAGAACCTGAAACCTGAACCACCTGAATCGTACTGGTACTTAGCCCTAAAGGCTCTAGCTGTGCGCCTCTAGGCGTCACTATACTCACCTGATGGCCCAGCGCCGTTAGTACCTTTGCCAAATTCGCGACCGTTAGCTCTACACCACCGCCGAGGCCAGAGCCTAGAGGACCAACGGGTGTAGACAGCAGCAGCAGGCGCACGTGCTAGAGCGCGAATCTATTGGTTTTTGGGCTGTTGGTAGGTAGCGATCGCATATTGGAATCGACATCTTGCGTTTGGCGAATGCGGTTGAGCTGCTCTAGCGCCCAAGAAGCCGTTTGGCGAACTTCGGGGTCTTCATCTTCTTGAGCATTGCCGAGCATATGGCTAATCTGGACGACCAGTTCATAAATCCGCGTGAGGTCGCGAATCGCATTTTTACGAACCTCAGGATTGTCATCTTGCAAGGCAATAGCCAGAGCGCGGTTCATCGGTCGCAAAGAGCGAATGCCAATTTCAGAAAGCGCTGCTAGTACCAGGCTCTTCTCCTTAGAGTCGGCGTCGACCATAGCATCGACCAGGGGCTGCACAGCTAAAGAATTACCCCGCTGACCCAGCTCCCAAATTACCTTGCGCCTCTGATGAGGATCGGGGTTGTGTAGGTCTTTGAGCAAACCCTCAAAGATATCGGCTCTGGCCATTGGCGCTACGCTACCCAGCTGGCTGCCGCGAGCATCCACAGGCACCGTCGCGATCGCGGTGCCATTGTCAAAAGCATCGCCGCCGCTGATAGCAGGAGCGGTGCTAGGTACAATTGAACCGCTGCTGGTAGCAGGAACACCCGCTGCGCTCCATTCTTCACCGGCTGCTAGCTCATCTTCACCTTCTGACCTACTCCGATTGGCCATGAAAAAACCAACCCCAAAGCTCGCTAATAGAGCGGCTAGGCCGATACCGAGACCCAATGTCCTGGTGACGCCTGGTGAGCTCGCATCCGCAGTAGCCGCGTCCGCAGCAGCGGGTTCACCAGTAGGCGGAATATCTCCAGCCGGAGCAGATGCTGGTGATGCAGGGGCTACTGGCTCACCGGGCGCACTCTGCTGTGTTCCATTGGCCGCAGCAGGGTCGTAAGCTTCTAGCGCTTCCCAGGTGGCATCGTCTAATCTGCCAGTGGGTTCAAATCCTTGGTCTTCTTGAAAAGCAACGACGGCTTGCAGAGTGCCTACGCCATAAACGCCGTCGACTGAACCGCTGTAATACCCTGTCTCCTGCAAACGCGTTTGCAGTGCTCTGACAGCTCGCCCTCTAGATCCAATGGACAATACGTTGGCAGAGGCTCCTTCTGTAGCTTGAGCGATTGTAGCTTGAGCAATTGTAGCTTGAGCCATCAGGGCCGACGCTGGTGTGGCCGCAGCTTGTGTAGATAGAGCCGGAGCACCCAACGCGCCCAAGCAGGTGAGAAATACTAATGTTGAACGCCGAATCATCGCTATCTTTACCTGCTGTGTTCTAGGGATCTAGAGACCTCACTAAAGGCAGACCTCAGTTTTGAGTAACCCTGAAAGAGATACAGCTTGCCTTACCGCAAAATCGGACGAGCAGGCTAGTTTCAGTGGGTGGCTACATATCATTAGCTACTTGGCAGTAGAATGCCCCATAGCTATAAAGATTCTTCTAGTGTGATAGTAAACTGATGGCTTTCAGGTACAGCCAGCGGTAGCTACACCGAATCTGTTTTGAATGTATCCTATCTCAACGCTTCATTCTGTACGGTACATACAATACTGAGTTGTTCGCTTCTTTACGTGATTATGCGCTAAGTTTACGTACTTTTTTTGATGCATCGCTAGTCTTTTCTCGCTAGCAGCTGAGTCACCTTTTGGCCTAGCTGAACCCGCTGATTGATGAGGTAGATACTCACAAGCGTTAGGCCAACACCGATCCATTGAAGCGTGCTGAGGCTTTCTGCTAGAAACAAGGTGCTAAAAAGCAGTGCGAATACAGGCGTTAGAAACGTTAGCGCGCTGAGACTAGTGAGGTTACCCTGCGCTGCTAGGAAGAAGAAGATGCCATATGCGATCGCACTGCCAAACACCGTAGCATAGCCAATCTCTAGCCAGCCAGCCGCCGACACATTTTGCCAGGTAGACGACTCTTCCATCACCGAAGCCGCAATCAGTGGCAGTCCACCTAAAATCATATGCCACCCTGTAGCTGCTACAGGGTCAGCTTCTTTGGCCACAAACTGGATCAAGATGGTGCCAGTTGCCATTGAGAGCGCCGCCATCAGCATCAGCCACTCACCCTGCTGAAATAAAACGGTCCATAGCTCTTGCTCGAAAGCCATGACGGGTTCTAGGTCAAACCAGTGGCCCTGTAGCAGCGCCAGAACCCAATCGTCTGGTAGGCCGATAAAGCTAATACCGAGCAGCCCCACCAGCAAACCCGACCAGCCCAGAGGCCCAATCCACTCTTGAAACAAAAAGCGAGCCATAATCGCTACGGCTAGCGGCTGCGAATCGATCATCACAGAGCCCAAGCCTGCGCCTGTGCGCTCTAGACCTTTAGCCAGAAAGCCTTGAAATAAGGTGCCATCTACAAGGGCAAACAGACTGATCCATAGCCAGGCCTTCCAGCCTTTTGGCTGCGCGCGCCCTAGCCACACAGAAGCAAGCACCACCAAAATGCCAGCAGGCAACAGCCGTACGCTGGCTAAAAACAGAGGACTGGTCTCATCCATGACGCCTTTCATAGCCACCATCGCAGTGCCCCATAAAAAGAAGGGCGCAATGAACACCAGCGGATTGGTTAAAAGCTTCTCGGCGGACGTCAGCGCCGGGATGTTTAGAGTCTCTGCTGACGACTCACCATCGGTAGAGGGTAGATCAACGCCTTTGTCAATGCCTTTAACAGTGGCGTCTGAGCCGGTTTCGGAACCGGTTTTTGAAGCAGTCGCAGGGCGAGGGTCCATTGGGTGTGGCGGGGTGAAGGAAGCGAGCTGTTAAAAAGCAGTTGCGGTCGTGGCAAGGCGTATACTTACTCTAAAGTAATGTTAAGCCCAGCGCACCCTGAGATTTCATGATTTGGCCTTTTAAGCCTCGCTATCGTAAACAAGTTGCTCGAATTGAGATTTTGGGTGCGATCGCAGGCGCAACCCGTAAGCGAGTGCTGGAGGCCCTCAAGGAAATTGAAGAAAAGAAGTTTCCGGCGCTGCTGCTGCGCATCGACAGCCCCGGTGGTACCGTCGGCGACTCTCAGGAAATCTACAGCGCACTTAGAAAACTGCAAGACAAGGTCAAAATCGTTGCCAGCTATGGCAACATTTCAGCTTCAGGCGGCGTGTACATCGGTGTAGGCGCTCATCATATCGTCTCTAATCCGGGCACGATCACCGGCTCTATCGGTGTCATTTTGCGCGGCAATAATATAGAAAAATTGCTAGAGCGAGTGGGCGTCTCCTTTAAAGTAATCAAGTCTGGCCCTTATAAAGACATTTTGGCCTTTGACAGAGCGCTGACGCCTGCGGAGGAGACGATCCTGCAAGAGCTAATTGACGTTAGCTACGGCCAGTTTGTGCGTACCGTGGCCGAAGGGCGAAACCTCACCGAAGAGAAAGTGAGAGAGTTTGCCGATGGCCGAGTGTTTACCGGTGAGCAGGCGCTAGCGCTTGGCATGGTTGACAGACTTGGCACGGAGGAAGATGCGCGGCGCTGGGCTGCTGAGCTAGGCGGGCTAGATCCTGACAAAGCGGAATGCTACACCTTTGAAGAGAAAAAGCCACTGCTCTCTAAGCTATTGCCAGGAAACCAATCGGCGTTCGATTTGCTGCCAGCGCACATGCCTGCGACCCTCGCTCGACTGGACTTTGAAGTCGCGACTAGCGGCGTTCCCCTATGGATATATCAGCCGCCCATGATGGTTAAATAGGGAATCAGAGATAGCAAAGGAAGAGCGTGCTGTGGGCAGGCAAACGGACTGGCAAATTCGAGCTATTCGAGGAGCGACGACAGTTCCCGAAAATTCGGTAGAGGCGATGGCAGCAGCTGTAAGCGAGCTGCTCGACGCTGTCGAAGCTAGCAACGAGCTAGACCCTGATCGTATGGTGAGTGTGACGTTTTCGGTAACCCGGGATTTGGACGCGGTGTTTCCAGCTGCGATCGCCCGCCAACGCACCAACTGGGACAGCGTCCCTCTCATAGACGTACAGCAAATGCATGTGGAAGGCGCACTGCCTCGCTGTATCCGACTCATGCTCCATATCTATCTACCCGCAAGCACCCCTGCTGTAAACCACGCTTACCTGCGCGGCGCACAAAAGCTACGCCCCGATCTCTGCCTAGCGTCCGATGCCTAGCGGCAAACGCATAGCCTTCCTCTGTATATCGATACCCAGCACTCATATCCAACGGCTAGCATTTAGATATCCGAATAATCCTTTTGAAAGAAGCACCCTTCAATAAGTTCCCTCTTGAGAGGCTGTAGTGACTTACTGCCAAGCCCATACGCTTATCAGTGTATTCACTCAACAGTAAGGAAGAATTTAATATGGTCACTGAATCACAGGCTAGTGAGACCTCCAACGTTCCTAGCGATATCGCGCAAGAACTCTCAGCGTTTGAGGCACTCACTACCGATGAGAAGCTAGGGCTTCTCTGGGTGCTCTACGACAACATGGGCGGCTCCGTCACACCCGCAGCACCCGGCGCAGCCGAAGAGCAATTTACCCAGTCACTATTAGACGAAGTAAAAGGTATGGAAGAAAGCCAGCAGATGGCTTTCATGCGTAACCTTGTAGATCACAAGGGCACAGACGCAACAGAAGCCTACAGCGCATTTGCTGACGACAACAAACTCCTGTTCTGGTATCAGCTAGCAGAAGCAATGGCCGCAGGCGAAGTTATCCCTGTGCCCGACGACTACGAAATGTCTGGTGCTACGTCTCAGGCCTTTAGTAAAGTCACCGCGCTCGACTTTAACCAACAGATCACGCTTTTACGCTACTGCGTTGTAGATATGGGCGTGTAGGTATGAGTATCAGTCAAGCATCAGCGCGTCAGCTGGTTGAACGGTATTTTGAAACCTTCAACCAGGCAGCATTTGAACAAACAGCTGCTTTGTTTGCTGAATCGGGTCAACTTATTCCACCGTTTGAAGGCGCTATTGTAGGCTCAGAAAGTATTCTGAGCTATCTGAACAAGCAAGCTTGCGATATGCACGCACAGCCTCAAGAATGGAATGTCCATTCAAAAGACGCTGACCAATGGCAAGTTGAAGTGATAGGTAAAGTGAAAGCAATGGTCTTTCAGGTGAATGTGAACTGGCAGTTCGAGATAGCGCCTACAGGTGAGCTAGAAAGCGCAACCATTAGGCTTATCGCTTCACCCAAAGAACTACTCTCACTCAGGTCAACGACAGCCGATTCTGCTGTAGCAACCTAACCTCATTACCCACCAAATAGCATGTATAGAAAAAGCCCCACCGTTTATTACGTGGGGCTTTTTCTACTATATTGCCTGTGTACTTTCGGCCTACACAATGTGTACACAGCTACCTAAGCATCTTCTTCCTTAAGCATCTTTCTTCGGCTTGGGATGAAAACGGATGCCCAAAAACAAGTCGTACATAAAACCTAAGAAGTCTTTGGTTTGCATGAGTCCTAGTGACTGAGGAGAGCCCTTCTCGTCTAAGAGAGGTTTCATTAGCTCATAGGTAGGCTTGTACTTGTACCAGGGGATAGAAGGCCACAGGTGATGAACGAGGTGGTAGTTCTGACCCATGATGAGAAAGTTCAAAATGCTGCCGGGATAGACGCGAGCATTTTTCCAGCGGTTCTGTGCCTTGAACGGGCGATGTGGCAGGTAGTCGAAGAACAGGCCCAACGCTAGCCCTACTACCAGTGCTGGAGAAAACCAAAAGTTGAACAGGTAGTCAATAAATCCAAAGTAACAGGCCGCGTATACAAACAAAGCAACCACTAACCGGCTTAAGAACCATTCCATCAGCTCATTTTTCTTCCAGAGCTTGCGCTGGAAAAAGTAGATTTCGTGATAGAAAAACCGAGCCGCAATCAGCCAAAGTGGACCGCCAGTCGACACAAAATGGTCTGGGTCGTTTTCAGGATCGTTTACGTGGGCATGGTGCTGTAAGTGCACTCGCATAAATACTGGAAAGGTAAAACCCAACATCAGCGCACTGCCATGACCAAGCGCCGCATTTATAGTGGGGTTCCTGTGAGCTGACTTATGAGACGCATCGTGGATGACCGTCCCCACTAAGTGCAGAGACAGCGTATTTAAAGCAAAACAGCACCAGCTTGGCCAGTGCCAAAGAAAGTAACCGATTGTTGAGATAGTTACTAATGAAACGGCCCCGCAAAAAATCAGCAGATTGGGGCTGACACCACCATCGGCATCTAGAAACCGCTTAGGGACTCGTCGGGTAACCACTAGGGGTTCTACTGCCGCCGACACCATACTTTCGCTCCTTCACACCGCGTTTTAAATTTTCTTCTGTCTTCGGTAGTATACGCTACCTGAGATGAATAATAAAGTTTTGTGACGTCCTTGTTGAGTCGCTACACTTGCTCGTTGATAAGCTCGATTTTCGAGCAGTATTGAGCTTTCCACAGCAGCTATAACCGGAATCGCCTCATAAAAGTACAGCATTCTCAGCCGTACTCTATCCTCCCTAGGAAGATTATGTTCGCTATCTTGCGTTCAGCGACACCATTGCGCAGCACTAGTTTTTCCATTTTTCTTTCTTGAGCGAGAATTTGCTACGAGAATCGACGCTGAGCGCTTTCAATTAGTCTTTTATCTCACTGAATAAGGATGGGTTTGTTAGATACCAACTGCCGTTGATAGGGCCTCGCAATGGTATCGTTTGAGCAGGCTTTTGTCCTTGTATTTTCACTAATAAACGTATGCGATTTTCCCTGGGAAAGGTTCCACCAGCGCGCCCTGCCCTGCGCCGAACTAAAATCGTCGCGACTATTGGCCCAGCTACTCAAGATGCTGAAACCCTTAAAGCGTTGATTGAAGCGGGGGCTACCACCTTGCGGCTTAATTTTTCCCACGGTGACCAGGAGAACCACCGTCGAAATATTCAGCTTATCCGTCAAATTTCGTTTGAGTTGCAGCAGCCGGTTGGCATCCTACAAGACTTGCAAGGCCCCAAGATTAGACTGGGCCGTTTTGAAGAAGGTTCCATTCATCTCGCGAAAGGTGACAGCTTTATCTTAACGAGTCGTCAGATTCCTGGCACGATAAAAGAAAGCTCTGTCACCTACGAGCCTCTAGTAGAAGAGGTTCCAAACGGGGCCACTATTTTGCTCGATGACGGCAAAGTAGAGATGAGAGTAGTCGATAAGGATATGGAGAACCATAACCTTATCTGCGAGGTGGTGGTGGGCGGTAAGCTTTCTAATAGTAAGGGCGTCAACTTTCCAGGCGTATATCTGTCTATTAAGGCGCTCACAGACAAAGACAAGAAAGACCTTCAGTTTGGCCTGAATCAAAACGTGGACTGGGTGGCTTTGAGCTTTGTGCGCAACCCGCAGGATGTGTTGGAAATAAAAGAGATCATTCAAAACTCGACTAAGCGGCGGGTGCCTGTAATTGTCAAGATTGAGAAGCATGAGGCCATTGAGCAGATGGACGCCATTTTATCTCTATCTGATGGGGTGATGGTAGCGAGAGGTGATCTTGGTGTGGAGCTACCGGCTGAAGATGTACCGGTGCTGCAAAAGCGACTCATTGCTACTGCAAATCGATTGGGCATTCCGGTAATCACCGCGACGCAAATGCTTGACAGTATGGTGGAGAGCCCTCGACCGACTCGAGCAGAAGTCTCTGACGTTGCCAATGCCATTTTTGACGGTACGGACGCGGTCATGCTCTCGAATGAGACAGCGGTAGGAGAGTTTCCGGTTGAGGCTGTGGCAACGATGGCGCGTATTGCTAAGCGCACTGAGCAAGAGCAGATGAACCGTCTGATAGAAGATCGAAGTAAGATTCATACTATTCCCAATGCGATTAGTCAGGCGGTGGGACAGATTGCCAATCAGCTGGGGGCTTCTGCAATTATGACGATGACTCGCAGCGGCGCCACTGCTCGCAACGTGTCTAAGTTCAGGCCGAAAGCGCCCATTTTGGCGGTGACGCCTCTGGTTGACGTTTCTCGGCAGCTACAGCTGGTATGGGGCGTTAATCCACTGTTAGTTGTTGACTTACCTTCTACGGGGCAAACCTTCCAGGCGGCGATGAACGTTGCGCAAGAAGACGGTCTCCTAAACGATGGCGACCTGGTGGTGATGACGGCAGGCACTTTGCAGGGGGTCTCTGGATCGACGGACCTGATTAAGGTGGAGGTTGTCACCGCTGTGCTTGGCAAAGGCCAGGGCGTTGGCGAAGGTTCTGTGAGCGGTCGCGCTCGAATTGCACATGATACGGCTGCGATTCAGGACTTCCATACCGGGGAGATTTTGGTAGTGCCGCGAACGAGTGCAGACTATGTGGATGCGATTCGCCGGGCGGGTGGCATTATCACTGAAGACGCTAGCCTGACGAGCCATGCGGCGGTGCTAGGACTGCGATTGGGCATTCCGGTGATTGTAGGGGTGGAGAGGGCGACGGAGATTATCCGCAATGGCACGATTGTGACGCTCGATGTGAGTAAGGGCATCGTGTGTTCGGGAACATTTAATGCGCCGCAGGAAGAAGTCGCGCTGGTGTAAACAGCACCCGTTTATCGCTTGTCGAACTTATCGCTTATTAAGAAGGCTTCTAAGCTATCTTGCTTAGAGGCCTTTCTAGTGAATAGTTGGTTTTTGATAGGGCGCTTTTGGTTAGCTGTTGTAGAAGGCAGGAGAGCCCCGGAAGATGCGATCGCGCTGTCCCTGTGCCAATCTCGACGACCCATTTCCTCGGCCAGCCATGGACTGTTCTTCTGAATCTGCATAAGGAGAGTTGGAGATAGTGACGAAGGTATGATTAGCGCGGTCGTAGGTAAGGACGGTGCCGTCGACGATGTTGTAGATCCAGCCGTGGAGCTGGACTTCGTTGCGGTGGAGATGCGATCGCACAGAAGGATACGTCTTCAAATTGTCGATCTGTGTCAGCACATTTTCGGCAACCAGCGTCGACAGCTTTTCCGCCTTAGGCAGATGGCTGTAGTGCTCTTCTACCAGCTCACGCGTCGCTTCGGTATGCTTTAGCCAGTTGTATACGAGCGGCATTTTTTCTTCTAGCTCACCGACTTGCAGTAGGCCCTTCATCGCACCGCAGGTAGTGTGGCCACAGATAACAATGTGCTGAATATCTAGAGACTTGATAGCGTACTCAATCGTTGCACCCTCGCCGCCATTGGTAGCCCCGTAGGGAGGCACAATATTACCAGCGTTGCGAATGACGAAAAGATCGCCTAGATCCGACTGGGTGATGAGTTCTGGCTGTACGCGAGAATCTGAACAGGTGATGAATAGAACGCGCGGATGCTGACCTTGGGACAGTTCTTTGAGCAGTTCCTGGTGCTGTGGAACATAGCTGCTCTGAAACTCTCGCAGCCCTTTAATCAGATCTTTCATGGCTTTTCTCTATCGCGTCTTTCCATAATCTCACGACAGGTAGCGTTAACGCTTTGAGATTCATTGAAATAGTTGGTCAGAGTAAAGCCTTAGTCCCAACTTGCAAACATCCTCTCGTTAAGCCCTAGCCACACCCTCGGCGCACGAGCAAAAGGCCCCATCTCGGGAATTCTATCCCTAGGCATGTATTCTCCGCCGATAGATTTTCTAGCTGTTTGAAGCAACCCCTTGATGGATCTAAAGCTACTTATGTTACGGCTGCGCCCACAAATTCGGCTGCGTTCTTTAGGCTCTCGCTTGCTGTGTGGGGTATTGTGTACGGCTCTAATTAGCCTTAGCAGTACGTCTTACTTGTTCTACGGAGTACTAGTAGAATCTGCGCAATCCGAGATCCAAAGTCAACTACATACCCAGACCATACTGGTTCAAAAAGAACTCTTGCAAACAGAGGTTTATACAGTTGCGCTATCAGATACTGTCAAGGAAATGAAGAAAATTGGAGTCACTGACCTAGACAGCTATCGAAGTTTAGTCTTCCGCCTTTTTCAGCATCGTCCGGCCTTAGCCATGTCGGTTTATTTTGGTCAAGCTCCCTTTCAAATCGTGCCGAATCTTCAAGGCTTTCTTCCCTACTTTTATCCCGATCAGAAGGATTCTAAAGTAATAGGAGAATTACTCTCATCACCCCATCAAGATGTTCGCTATTCTGATCTACATCAGGACGACAGCTATTTAAGTCAGGATTACTACAAAGTTCCGGTCGAAGCGAGAGCAGGTGTTTGGATGGAGCCGTTCGATTGGCATGGTATAACAATGACCAGCTTTATTACGCCGTTCTATGATAGCCAGGAAACGCTTCTAGGAATATCGGGTACAGACGTTAATGTAACTGCCATCAATGAATGGTTAAACCACCCTGTTGTTAATCAGCAAGGCTATTTTGTGCTGCTCACAGAAGACGGAAATTTGCTGAGTTATCCGCCTGATACAACTTTGGCAAAGAATAGGGTGAAGGCTACAGATATTCCTACCCTTCAGTCTATTTGGGCAGAAGTGAGGGAAAAAGATTCTGGCTTAGTGCGCATAGATAATACCTACTGGGCTTACCAGCGTCTTGACTCTACAGGATGGATGATGATGGCTGCGGTACCAAAATGGGCTGTCGTCGGTCGTATCTTGCTGATTACCCTCAGTAGCGTCTTAGGAGTAGGCGGACTATTGACAGTAGTGGTAGTAGCATTTGTACGCGATCTCAATAGCCGACTACAGCCATTAGTGCTTGAATGCCAGAAGCTGATAGCATCTGACGCTCAACGGACGCGGCGATTGAACCCAGCAGAAGAGAGGATTGAAGCCTCGACACCACTCAGGTCTGCTGACGTAGAAGGCGATGAATTGGATATATTGTCACAGTCGTTCTTGCAAATGTCTGAGCAGCTACAGCAGTCCTTTTCTGCTTTAGAAGCTTCTAACGAACAGACCAATGCCGCACTTACTCAAGTCAAAGCTTCTCAAGTGCAGCTAATTCAAAGCGAGAAGATGGCCGCTTTAGGAGAGCTTGTGGCAGGAATTGCTCATGAAATCAACAATCCCGTTAATTTTATTCATGGCAATATCAACCACGTTGACACCTATATACAGGACTTACTGAAAGTCATAAAAGCTTATCAAGAGCACCATGTTCAATCTCCTGAAGAGATTGAGATGCTTCTAGAAGATATCGAGTTCGACTTTGTAAGCGAAGATCTAACAAAGCTTTTAAAGTCGATGAAAGTGGGTACTCAGCGCATTCGCCAAATTGTTCTGTCTCTGCGCAACTTCTCTCGTTTAGATGAGGCTGATTTCAAGGCAGTTGACCTGCACGAAGGTTTAGATAGTTCGCTGTTGATTTTGCAACACCGCCTGAAAGCTACATCAGATGGCACAGCGATTGAGGTAGTCAAAGACTACGGCCAACTACCTTTAGTAGAATGCTATGCCGGGCAGCTGAATCAGGTGTTTGTAAACCTGATGTCAAACGCAATTGACTCGCTAGAAGACAGACATACCCATCAGACTAATACGACTGGGCGCACCATTTGGGTATCGACTCAGATGATAGATGACTCGGTACAAATCGCTGTCGCAGACAACGGACATGGAATGTCAGAAACTGTACGCGATCGCATTTTTAATCCATTCTTTACGACAAAACCCGTTGGTAAGGGGACTGGCTTAGGACTATCGATCAGCTACCAGATCATCACGGAGAAACATCACGGAACAATATCCTGTGATTCCACACCGGGAGAGGGCACTAAGTTTGTTATTCGGCTCCCTATTCAACAGTTTCACGACTCACTCCATACATCGACTAGCGGATCTTGAACCACGTCCAGTTCCTAAATATCGCTAAATATCAATAGAAGATGAAAGAGAGGGTCGCAATGCTGGCGTATTGAAGTCAATGATGGCTTGTGCCATTTGCTCGGCTTCGGCTTTCAGCGCAGCGTTCGTTTCGTCCAGCAGCTGCCAGATAGACTGCAACAGTTCTTCGGTGCCTCGGCGGCTGACAGCTGAGATACGAAAGACCTTTTCACCTGTAATTCGAGTCAGCTCGTCAGCAATTTCATCGACTTCTTCGTCTAGCAGCGCGTCAATTTTATTGATAGCCAGCATCTGTGGACGGTCGGCTAGTCCTTTGCCGTATGCCATTAGCTCCTGCTGAATAACCTTGTAGTCGTCGATAGGGTCTATCGAGGTGCCATCAACAAGGTGGAGCAGCAGCTTGGTGCGCTCGATGTGGCGTAGAAAGTCGTGGCCGAGCCCCTGTCCTTCGTGCGCGCCTTCGATGAGACCTGGAATATCGGCGAATACAGTACCGTCACCTGTCGGCTTACGAACGACGCCAAGGTTTGGAATGAGCGTAGTAAAAGGATAGTCGGCGACTTTTGGCTTTGCTGCTGAAAGGGTAGAAATGAGGGTCGACTTGCCTGCATTGGGCAAGCCGATGATGCCGACTTCTGCAAGCAGCTTCAGCTCCAAACGGACTTTGCGGATCATCCCACCAATGCCACGCTGTGACATTTCGGGCGCGCGATTGCGGTTGCTGAGATAGTGACGGTTGCCTAAGCCACCTTTACCACCAGGTGCAATCACAAGACGCTGTCCAGGCTCAGTCAAATCGCCAATCACTTCATCAGTATCTAAGTCGTAAACTAGGGTGCCGCAGGGGACTTCAATAATCAAGTCTTCGCCGTTTGCACCGGTTCTGTTACTCGTACCGCCCCGCTTGCCGTCTTCAGCGCGAAAGCGATGGGCGTAGCGAAAGTCCAGCAAAGTTTGCAAATTGGTGTCTGTTGTGAGGACAACAGAGCCTCCTTTACCCCCTGTACCACCAGAAGGTCCACCGGCAGGAACATACTTTTCTCGGCGAAAAGCAGTGATGCCGTCGCCACCTGTGCCACCTTCTACTTCAATTTCAGCTTGGTCAATAAATTGCATAAGAAAGCAGGCGCTGCTGAGCGGGAAAACGATATCGGGGCGATACACCAGTGTAACGCTCAAGGCAGAACTTTCTTGACAACATTCAAATAGAAGACCCGTCGAAAGAGTTTAGCAGATAGGCTTCAGCAGCCCTCCGGCAAACCGGTCCTCTGTTAAACCGAATAACTAAACCGAATAACTAAACCGAATAACTGTTTCATACAGCGCTACAGCTCTCTGATAGCTGCTTGAATACGCTCAGCTAACTCCGAATCGGCCCGATGAGCTTCGGTAATATCGTTGAACCGCATGGGTGTGAGGTCGTTAGCTTCGGCGGCTTGGCTAGCCGCATTACAGAAAGTAATGAGCACCGTACGGAGGTCTACCCGCGCAGATCGAGGAATATCTGGCATGTCGGACAGGCGGTTGCCGGTACAGCTTAGCGACGTGTCAAGGATGTCTACCTCACTGTCGGTCGCTGATAGGATATCGCTAGCCGCTGCGTAGGCCTCTAAGCGTATAGGCTCAATATCAAGTACGGTGCGGGCGTAGTTGGTAATGGCCTCTTCTGTAAAGTCTTGGGCGTAGGCGGCTGGAATATAACGTGAGGAGAGCCAAAGACCTAGCTGAGCACAGGTGAACGCACCTAGAACTAGCGCAAGCTTAATGCGACGCGATTCTTTCGCTAAAACCATGACAATAACCCGTTCTTTATCTTTGTAATCTCTTATCACATACTTTGAGCACGCGAAATACTTAGGGATGAGGGCTCGGGAAATTGTGCCTATTATTAGATCCTCGATCCTTAGCTAGATAATACGAACAAATGCGAGGGCAGCATAGCCTTTCCCTCTGCGAAGCAACAACCGCTCGCTACCGGCAAAAGCAGCTGGCGATTTCCATTACCTTGGTTTGCAGCGTGATCTGCTCTGGGGCTCCTCTTTTAAGGCCAAGTTCCAACGCAAGCAGTAAAGAAAGTGCTTTTTGAAGCTGCGCGGGTGAGCAGCCGCGCACCTGCTTTTGCAGAATGTAAACGCGCTTGGGATTATTAATTTCGGCAGCTTTTGCGATCGCCTTCACATCTCTCTCGCCCTGCCGCTCCATCAGGCTCACCCACAGCCAGGCGCGAAACTGACCCACCAGCGTCGCCACGACTTTTAAAGCAGGCTCGTTATTCGTCAGCAAGTCGGTTGCCAGGCTCAGCGACTGGTCCGTCTTACCTGCAATCAACGCTTCCGCCAGCTGAAAGCTTGTTTGTGTGCTTACTGCTACCAGCTGAGTAATGACCTCTGGCGGCAAAGGTTCCGTTTTTATCTGACCTTTGGCGCTCCAGTACAGACTCAGCTTTTCTACTTCGTTGTACAGCCTGCGGGTGTCGGCACCTACCGCCTCTGCCAGCAGCTCCGCCGACTGAGGTTTTAGGCGCAAGTTCATCTCTCCTGCCACTCGCTTCACTTGGCCTAAGAGCTGATCGGTTTGCCAGGGCGCAATCTGCGCGAACTCGCGGACCTCAGCATACTTTTTCAGCAGCTTCGTCGACTTTAGCCGCCCGTCCGGCTTACTTGAACTCGTAAATAGCAGCACCGTCGCTTCCGGGACCAGTGGCAGCGTGCGCGTCATTTCTTCTAGTACCGCTTCCGAGCAACGCTGTCCAATTGCGGTATCGGCTAGCCACACGAACCGTTTACCCATACCAAAAGGCGGCGTCATCGCCTGGTTTAGCGCTTGCATCGGCGCGTCAGAGGCTTCGGCAGTAATGTGATCGTAGTTGAAGCTAGCCCAGCTTTCGTCCAAGACGCGATCGCGCAGTCCCGCCACCGCTCTCTTCAAACGAAACTCGTCCGCGCCCCAAAAAAAGTAAACCGGCATAGGCTCTTAGATATACCCATAGATAGTTTTTCAGAGAATTCTTATTCAACTGGTCAAGCGATGTAAACAACTTTTAACAAACCCAAGTTACAATATTTAACATAAGTTACGAGACGTCAAGACGACCCACGTGCTTCTAGTATCACTATGAGCTAGGGCTTTTGGTTAATTGAACCGTACAGCCGACTGGTTGGCAGCACCCGTCGTCGCAACTCATATAGAAGCTAATGTTTATGAAATTTGGGGTCGTTGGACCTCAGCCTTCGAGCGTTTCGCTGGTACGTCACGTTCAGGCTCTATTTCACCAAAAACTATTCACTCTAGACAGAGAATCGCTTCAATACGGCAAAAGCATGTGTCTTACTTACAAAGGACACATGCTTTTTTGTTTTTGCCTGATAGTTTCGTAGCGCTCTTTCTAGTGTTGGGCCAATGTTGAGCCAATGTTAGGAGCTTCAGCAGTAGGCAATCACTCATCTACTGAAGTAAAGCCAACCATACGTTCATAGAATTTGTCAGCATAATTTTCATTCTTTGATAGACTTATTTCTATAAGAGATCGCGAAGTCGGCTTGTATTGGTCGCTGAAAGTGGTGCAAAGAAGTTGCGCCATTAGCTTTGGTATTACTAACGATAGAGGCATTTCAAGCTGTGATTCATGCAACGCTCCACCAGCTCAAAGTTTTTGAAGCCACTGCTCGCCATGGGAGCTTTACACGCGCGGCAGAGGAGCTGTATCTTACACAGCCCACTGTCTCAATTCAGGTAAAGCAGTTGACCAAAGCCGTTGGCCTACCGCTATTTGAGCAGATTGGTAAGCGCTTGTACCTCACAGAAGCTGGACAAAAGCTGCTTACCACCTGTCAAGAAATCTTTAACGGGTTAGAGCAGTTTGAAATGTCTGTTGCAGATCTTAAGGGAATGAAGCAAGGGCAGCTGAGGCTTGCAGTAATTACCACCGCTAAATACTTTGTGCCGAGGCTACTAGGCCCTTTCTGTAAGCGCTTTCCTGGCATAGATATCTCGCTTAGGGTGACCAATCACGAGGGTCTGCGCGAGAGCATGATGGCTAACGAAGACGAGCTGTATATCATTAGCCAAGCGCCCGATACACCCGATCTCAACATTCACCCTTTCTTAGAAAATCCGCTGATTGTACTGGCACCTACCAGTCACCCATTGGCCCGTCAAAAAAACATTCCGCTTGAAATGCTCAACGATGAGCGCTTTATTATGCGTGAGCCTGGTTCGGGTACGCGTAGGGCAGTAGAGTCGCTGTTCCAGGAAAACGATATTAGTGTGAAGGTGAGCTTAGAGCTAGGGAGTAATGAGGCGATTAAGCAAGCGATCGCAGGCGGCCTTGGTATCTCCATTCTGTCTCAGCACACCATCATCTCCGAAGGTACTTCCGGCGAATTTGCCATTTTAGACGTCCAGGGCTTCCCTATTGAGCGCGATTGGTACGTTGCTCATATAGCGGGCAAACAGCTCTCCGTCGTTGCCGAAACATTTCTCCAGTTCTTGCTTGAGGAAAGCCCAGATATGGCAAGGAAGTTGCTACCTGGCTTGGGTAGAGCAGCGCTTAATAGTGATGAAGAATCACCAGCCACTGAGCGAGAAGCCGTTAAAGCGTAGCATTCGAAAGGCGGTGCTGACGCTCAATAGAATAGGGATCCTGGTTATCCAAGTAGTCTAAAATTCTTGCCTTTTCAGGATGTGTAGATAGGAAAAGAGATTCAAACAGCAAACTTAAAGAGGTCTAGTCGTAAGGATCTTACGACTAGACCTCTTTAATTAAAGCGCTTAGCTATCGGACGATGCTCGCTATGTCCAGGCAGCGTTTTGAGCCGTTGACTTTAACCAGCGGCTTTCAAAGCTTCAAGAACTTTGTCATGAATTTCGCCATTGCTCACGACAACGCCAGTGGTGGTGAGTCGGTCGGCTTTAGAGAAGTCCAAAGTCTCACCGTACATATCTGTCACGCGGCCACCGGCTTCTTCAACGACGATAACGCCCGCCGCGTGGTCCCAGATTTTCTCCTGGTAGCCAGGGTACTTAGGAGAGGGCAAGCGTAAGTAGAGGACCGCGTTGCCAGAGGCGACTGCGCCGTACTTGGCCTGAGAATCCATCCGCATAGACTCGGTGGTGACGCCTGCTGCTTTTGCGATCGCACTCTGCAAACTCTGGTCGCCATGCCCAGACTCCACACTCTCCACAAAGCGAAAGTGCTCCTTATCGTCTGAACCTGTCACCTTGATCGGCTCAGGTGTGCCATCGTGAATCGCCTGCATAGTCGCGCCTTCACCACGCACTGCAACGAATAAAATACCCGTTGCTTCCCCGTCTTTGAGCTTCAGAGTCAACGCCGGACAAGCCAGTACGCCTACCTTAATTTCGCCTTCAGCCATCATCGCGAGGGCAACTGCGTACTGATCTTTACGCAAAAATCCCTTGGTGCCATCAATAGGGTCAAGCGTCCAGTAGCGGGGAGCCACTGCGCCGTTGCCATGATCAATCCACTTCGTAATATTTTCAGGCGTTGCATCCGGAACAACTTCTTTCACATAGTCGGTCACCTGCTGCAAGCGCTCTGCCATCTCAGGCGTCTTAAGTTCACCCGCATCTTCTTCGCCCACCACAGGATCATTGGGAAACGCTTCTAGCAAGTGTTTACACACAACCGCCTGCGCCCCAAAGTCAGCAACCGTTACCGGGCTTTTGTCTTTCTTTTCGATGGCCTCAGGCACCATAGTTTTGCGAACTTGCTCACAAACAATAGCGGCGGCTGTAGCGGCTGCGATCGCAACTTTTTTCTCTGTCTCAAAGGCCATAGATTCTCTCTCGAACTAACTGCACATGACGGTCAAGGTTGCCCAAAAGCCGCAATAGCTTGCCAACTTCAGTATCAACCTTAATTAGTCTACGGCAAGTGCCTATCATCACCAGGAAGGCCTATGACTAATTTGCGCGCGCTTCATCCGATGCATCATCGTCTGCCATTCGATAAATCTTCGTCCAATCACGAGTACCCCAGTGCTGACAGGCAAAAGACGCCGTTCGACTCGCTTTCATCAGAGTCGCTTCAAACGTATGCGCGAGGAAGAAATGACAAAAGGCCCCATGAAAAATGTCGCCTGCGCCTAGCGTATCGACTGCGCGTACTTGAGGAACTTCGACACACCCTGCTTTCTCGCCTTCAGCATCAAAATATAGAACAGGATCTGCGCCTTGAGTAATCGCTATCTTGCTAACGCCCTGCGATCTTAAATATTCGAACGCTGCCGCGCCATCGCTGCGGTCTAAAGTTTCGCAATCCGGTGGAGAAAAGTTTGCTGATGCCACTACCACATCCGCCGAAGCTAGCACCGTCTCAAAGTTTGGCTTCCAGCTGCCTGCATCGACAATCACTGGAATTTGCTTTGCCTTAGCCCACTGAGCCACTTGCGCGCTCACCATCATCTGATGACCATCGACCAGCACAATATCTACGCCATCGAGAATATTTTCTGAGAGCTGATCGGTTGAGATCTGCATATCAGCAGCGTTGCGTGAGATAACAGCCCGCTCACCCGATTCTGCCGATACCACAATTGAAGAAACTGGCGGCGGCTCTAATCGACTTACAGCCAGGTCAGCTAGCATCACCCCCTGACCCTGCAAATCTTCGCGCAGCAGCGTACTCAACGGATGCTCACCTAATACCGAAGACAGAACTGCCTGGTTCTTACGGCCTAGCTGCGCAAAAGCAACCGCCGCGTTCGTTGCCGGACCACCTGCCACCATCAAGCTCTTGAGCGCAACCACTTTCTCATTCGCAGCCGGTGGCCGGTCGGCCTGATAAATACAGTCTAAGGTCGTCAGCCCGATAAATAATCCTTTTGCTTTAGGCATTTGCAGCGTTAGAGAAAATCGACATACTGATAGGATTTTCACTATATAGCTTATTGTTCTTGTTCCATGCTTCTTTAGGCGGCCTGTACCCAGTGATCCATCTCGACTCAGACACAACCGCAAAAGCTTCTGAGCCGTTAGCGCCAAGTACGCTATACCTGGTCGGAACACCTATTGGAAACTTAGAGGACATTACCTTTCGGGCGCTGCGAGTGCTTAAGCAAGCTGACGTTATTGCCGCAGAAGACACACGTCATACAGGCAAACTACTTCAGCATTTTCAAATCAAAACGCCGCAGATTAGCTATCACGATCACAATACTCAGCAGCGAATCCCGCAGCTAATTGCAAGGTTGGAAAGAGGAGAGGCGATCGCACTTGTCACCGACGCTGGGATGCCTGGTATTTCTGACCCTGGCTACGAACTGGTCTGCGCCTGTGTGGAAGCAAATATCACCGTAGTACCAATTCCTGGACCTTCAGCGGTAGTAGCGGCAGTTGCAGCGGCTGGGCTACCGTGCGATCGCTTCACCTTCGAAGGCTTTTTACCCGTGAAAGGAAAGTCTCGCAAAACTCGAATAGAAGCACTTAAAAATGAGGAGCGTACTGCCGTTTTCTATGAAAGCCCGCATCGGATTTTGAAGACGCTAGCTGAGATGGAGTCTGTACTGGGTGCGCAAAGGGAAGTTGCGATCGCCCGTGAGCTTACCAAACGCTACGAGGAATTTTGGCGAGGGACCGTTGAAGATGCGATCGCCCACTACAAAACCACCCCGCCAAAGGGCGAGTTCACGCTCCTTATCTCCCCCGCGCCCCCGCGCCCTCACTCCCTATCCAATGAGGAGATAGTTGCTGAGTTGAAGAACTTACTAGCACAAGGGCAATCGCGTACCGAAGCTAGCCGTGCGATCGCCGAGCGTACTGACAGATCCAAAAGAGAAATCTATCAGCTCTCTATAGAGGTCGATATCTACAGCGTCCTACAGGACAAAAGCGAAGGAGAGCAGCTTCTAGATTAAGCTCAACTTCCGCATTCTGAGAAAGCCCTGAATGTATCCTGTGTAACATTCAGCCAACCTGCTTACGCCTCTCAGGAAGCCCTTAACCACAGCTCAGCTGCACGCTAAGCGCCAATGGCATTCTTAAATCACTGAAGTAAACCACTTGATTTTTAAGGAAGCCATCATGAAACGCCAACTACTGACCGCTCTTGTTTTGACTACTGCTACTATTGCGATTGCGCCTTTTGCTAATGCAGCTGAGACTAAAGCCGTTGAAAACATCCAATCTACTCGTCTAGAGTTTCTGAACAGCCAAACTAAGGCCGTTGAAAATGTCCAGGCAACTCGTCTCGACTTCCTCAACAATCAATCCAAAGCAGTACAGAACGTTCAATCAGCTCGCCTAGAATTTCTCGATAACCAGTCCAAGTCTATTGATGACATTCAAGCGGCACGTCTCGACTTCCTCAACAACCAGACCAAAGCGGTTGAAAATGTTCAAGCAGCACGTCTTGAATTCCTAGATAGCCAAGCTAAAGCTGTTGAGAATGTTCAGCGATCGCGATTAGAAGGATTGGATACTCGCAGCAAAAGTACCCTCCGCTAATCTGCGAACAGTCTGAGACCTACCCCTCTTAATACAATCGCACCGCACAAAACTTGTCTGCCAAACTGGGCCAATTCTTACAAGGTCCGATTGGTAGACTGTTTAGGTTGGCATGCGACAAATTCATAGTTCCTTCAAGGGTTCTAAGCTTCGTTCTCTAGGGACCCTTTTCCCAGCCCATTCACCCAACTGCTGACATCTCCTGTATAAAGAAGACAGCCTCTTACAGACTCTACAACCATGCCTTCTTCAAAAGCATCCAGCCGCCGCCGATTTTTGCGCTACGTCATCGGCAGTAGCACAGCCACCGTTGCCGCTAGCTGGCTGTGGCCATTGAGTGATGCAGCTAATGCCAAAGTCACCCTTGAAGAACTCTGTCTCAAATATCCCTTCAACGCTCGGTGTGAAAACTATCTTCCAGGTGTTGCTGCACTAGATGAAACAGAGATGGCGTATCTAGCAGAAGCGACACTGGCAACTGCAGAAGGAGGTGAGCGTCTTCCCGCTCAGGGTCTAGAAAAAACCGTTTATCTCGTCATCAACGACAGCGCTGCCTTTGCCAACTACGCCATCAGCAGCGTCTGCACGCATCTAGGCTGCACCGTCGCCTGGGATCCTACCACCCAAGAATTCGCCTGTCCCTGCCACGGTTCTAAATTCGACGCCGCAGGCCAAAATATTGAGGGCCCCGCTCGTCAACCGCTTGAGAGAGTAACTGTCGTCGTCAAAGATAATCAGGTTCGCTTAGTCGATAGAGCCCCCGACGAGTAGTTCGTGCGTTTGAGGATTGCGTTAAATGCACAAGAAGCAAAAAAGCAGGGCCAGAACCCTGCTAAGTATTTGAAGCTACATAGGCCTTGGGAGTTAGCCAAGCGCTTCCGCGCCACCGACCACTTCAAGAATTTCTTGAGTGATTGTGGCCTGGCGAGCTTTGTTGTAGGAGAGCGTAAGAGACTTCATCAGCTCTTTTGCGTTCTCGCTTGCGCTGTTCATCGCTGTCATTCGTGAAGCAAGTTCACTCGCTGCGGACTCCTGCAATGCTCTCAGGATTTGGTTGTTCAAATACAGAGGCAACAGCGCGTCTAGAATCTGTGAGGGATCTTGCTCAAAAAGCATGTCCTTCGGAAACTCGCTGACCTGCACATCAGGGGCGTCACTACGTTCTACAGTAAGGCGACCGTCACGGCTAGTGAGACGAAAAATTTCGTCGTCTTGGGCTTCAAAACCCTGTGGATCCAGCGGTAACAAAGTCTGGGTGACGGGGCGATTGCTTACCAGGGAGATGAACCTGGTATACACCAGTTCGACTCTGTCAACATTCTCAGATAAGAACAAGGACAGCAGCTCATCGGCGATGTTGGCAGCCTCATCCGCTGTTGGAATTTGCTCTAGGCCGATGTACTTTTCTTCGATGGACTGGCTGCGGCGCTCAAAGTATTGAACAGCTTTGCGACCAACCAATACGTAGGTGAAGTCTAAGCCTTCAGCTTTTAGCTCTTTAGCGCGGTTCTCAGCGCGACGAATCACGTTGGAGTTATAGCCACCGCACAAGCCTCTGTCACCAGAAATTACAAGTAGCGCAACTTTTTCAGTGTCACGCTGCTGCAAAAGAGGCAGGTTGGTAGTATCTTCGAACTTAAGTCTGCTTTGTAGACCGTAAAGCACTTGGGCCAGGCGATCTGCGAACGGACGGGTCGCGTTCACTTGGGCCTGAGCGCGGCGAACTTTGGCAGCCGCCACCAGGCGCATTGCTTCGGTGATTTTTCGGGTGTTCTTGACCGACTTGATGCGATCGCGAATCAATTTCAAATTAGCCATAATCGTTTCTTCACAAAGCCGCTAATGTGACCTATTCAATCCCACTAGCGGCCTTATTATTGCGTCTCCCTACGCAGCTAGGAATGCTTGCTTACTCTCAGTGATGGCTTCTTCCAAAAGCTTAACCGCTTCATCTGTCAGCTTCTTAGTACTGTTGATTTCATCCACGTAAGCTTTTTTACTGGTATTGACATAAGCAATCAGCTCATTGACGTAGTCAGCCACTTGATCAACGTCAATGTCGTTGAGCTTATCGTTGACACCCGCATAGATCACCGCGACCTGCTCAGGCAGCGTGCGAGGAGAGTACTGAGGCTGCTTGAGAATCTCACGCAGGCGCTGACCTTTCGCAAGCTGAGCTTGGGTTGCAGGGTCTAGGTCAGAGGCAAACTGAGCAAAGGCCTGTAGCTCATCGAACTGAGCCAGCTCTAGCTTCACCTTACCGGCTACCTTCTTGATCGCTTTCGTCTGGGCAGCGGAGCCTACTCGAGATACCGAGATACCTGCGTTAATCGCAGGTCGCAAACCAGAGTTGAACAAGTCAGAAGAGAGGAAGACCTGACCATCGGTAATCGAAATTACGTTGGTAGGAATGTACGCCGACACGTCACCCGCTTGGGTCTCAATGATGGGCAGCGCGGTCATGCTGCCTTCGCCTAGCTCAGGGCTGAGTTTAGCTGCGCGCTCCAACAAACGTGAGTGTAGGAAGAATACGTCTCCAGGATAGGCTTCACGACCGGGTGGACGACGGAGCAGCAAGGACATTTGACGGTAAGCCTGGGCTTGCTTAGTCAAGTCATCGTAAATGATGAGGGTCGCTTTGCCTTTGTACATAAAGTACTCAGCAATCGAAGCACCAGTATAGGGTGCAAGATACTGCAACGCAGCAGGGTCGTTGGCGTTTGCCGCAACGACAACTGTGTAGTCTAGTGCGCCGCGCTCTTCGAGGACGCCCACAACTTGAGCCACAGAAGAAGCTTTTTGGCCGATAGCAACGTAGACGCAAATTACGTCCTGGTCTGCCTGGTTGAGGATGGTGTCGATGGCGATCGCAGTCTTACCCGTTTGGCGGTCACCAATGATTAGCTCGCGCTGTCCGCGGCCAATAGGAATCATCGCGTCAATCGCAGTGATACCCGTCTGCAAAGGCTCATATACAGACTTACGATCAATGATGCCAGGTGCCATCGACTCAATTAGACGAGTCTCGCTTGTGTTGATCTCGCCTTTACCGTCAATGGGTCGTCCTAAAGTATCAACAACACGGCCCAACATAGCCTCGCCCACAGGAACAGAAGCAATCTCACCGGTGGACTTCACGGTACTGCCTTCTGAGACCTGACGGCCTGTACCCATCATTACCGCGCCGACGTTGTCTTCTTCCAGGTTCAGGGCGATGCCGATGGTGCCGTCTTCAAATTCCAACAGCTCGCCAGCCATTGTATTGTCGAGGCCGTAGATACGGGCGATGCCGTCACCTACTTGAAGAACCGTACCGACGCTGTCCGCTTTCACGTCCTGATCGTACTGTTCAATCTGCTGCTGAATAATGCTGCTAATCTCGTCCGGTTTGATGCTTACCATTAGGAGTCGCTCTACCTACTAACTACCGATTTGTACTAAAAAATGAACACTTTATACTTTGCTTGATCCGCTACTTAACCTAGGGGCGACTATGACGCACCTAGCTGCAAACCAATCCTACGAAGCTGTCCGCGAATGCTGGCATCCAATACCTGCGAGCCAATTTGGATAATCACCCCGCCTATCAGGTCTGGATCGATCCTGCTTTCCAACTCTACCGATTTGGCATCTGTCATCTTTTGAACCTTTTGACGAACGGTTTCTTTTTGTTCGTCACTGAGTTCAACAGCGGAGATAACCTCAGCAAGAACCGTTTGGTTAAGCTCACGCACAAGGCTCTGAAACTCTTGCAAAATCGGCTCAGCTAGATAAATGCGACCTTTATCGACCAACAGCATCAGAAAGTTCTTCATTTGCACGTTGGCATCGTCACCCAAGATCTTATTTAGCACACCTTTTTTGGTGTCTTTACTCGTGATGGGGTTGGCCAGAAAATCTCTAAGCCCTTCAGATTCATTGAGTAGATTCAAAAGATCTGCTGCAATTTGGCTCAGGTCGTCTACAGAATCTTTGGCCTTAGCAATAGAAAGGAGGGCCTGAGCGTAAGGAGAGGCAATCTCTGAAGTCGTCGTACTCATGTGTGTTTCTCCTAATCTCCTAGCTGGGCGATACTTTGGTCAACTAGCTTAGATTGAACACCCTCGTTGAGAGCTTCGGGAAGGCGCGATCGCACTTTCTCCAATGCCATCGCCGACACTCGCTGACGCAGCTCTTGCATGACACGCTCCTGTTGGGAAGTAATATCCTGCGCCGCCGACGCCTTCAACCGTTCAATGTCTTTAGCGGACTGAGCCAAAACCACCTCGCGCGCGGCTTCAGCATTGGTCTGAGCCTCTGCTTTAATTCGCTCAGCCTCTTTCTTAGCCATTTGCAGCTTTTGCTGCTGCTCAGCTAGGGAAGAAGCGGCCTGCTTTTGACGGGACTCCGCATCTCTAATAGCAGCCTCAATTGCTTCGCGGCGCTCTGCGAGCTTAGTGCCCAAAAAGCCTTTACCGAAGTAAATAAGAACGCCAATCACGATGGCTAGGTTAATGATGTTGCTTTCGAGGATGTCGAAATTCAACCCAAATCCTTTAGTTTCAGAGGCCAGCAGCCCCCACGCTTGCGTTAACACTTTCGATACCTATACTGCTTCGTCTCTTCTATTCTTCTATGCACGCGCAAAGTCATACATCCCTTTTTGATCAACTTTCTCAATTAACCAGTCGGGCCGTGATGGCTTGCGCTTCTCCTTACGCTGCTGAACCCAGCAACTTGCCCAAAATTTGATCGCTCAGAGCGTCGACTTTCGTCTCTAGCTGGCTCAGAGCCGCCGCTTTTTGCTCATCTAGTTCCTTTTGCACTGCCTCACGCTGAGATGTAGCTTCCTGCTGGGCTGCGCCCTGCTTTTCAGCAGCAATCTTTTGTGCGTCTGCTTGAGCTGCTTCGATGACACCACGAGCCTCACGGCGGGTATCGGCCAATGATTTTTCATAGTCAGCGGCCAGCTTTTCAGCTTTAGCCAAACGCTCCTGCGCACCTGCTTTGGCGTTGCGCACGTAGGCGTCACGCTCATCGATAGCTTTACCCAAGGGCTTGTACAAAATGGCGTTGAGTACCGCCATCAAAATCAAAAACTGAATGGCCATCAAGGGTAGTGTGGCGTTTAGATCAAACAAACCACCCGCTTCTTCAGCGGTCTCAACAGCTTCAACAGCTAACAACGTCAGTCCCATCCACATGTTCTTTATTGTCCTCGCTAGCTTTTATATCAGCGAGTACTCCCTATTAGTTATACAGAGCAAACGGCATTGCGAAAGCCAGGCTGAGCGTAGAAGCTACACTTTTGCCCGGCTGATCTCATGCTTATGCAAAGGGGTTAGCAAACAAAAGAACAAGTGCAACAACAAGACCGTAGATGGTCAGTGCTTCCATAAATGCCAAGCTGAGTAGCAAGGTGCCACGGATTTTGCCTTCAGCTTCGGGCTGACGTGCAATACCTTCTACGGCTTGACCAGCAGCATTACCCTGACCAATACCAGGGCCGATAGCCGCAAGACCAATAGCCAAAGCAGCCGCGATAACAGATGCACTAGCAACAGTAGGATTCATGATGTTTTTCCTTGTGATTTTAGAGTGTCGTATCAAGAGTGAGATTAACGAGAGTCTCTATCTCTCAAGAGGCCGGGAAGTTGAAGCTAGACCACACCGAATGAGTCATTACACGGTAAGAAGTCAGTCGCAACCAATGGGCTTCTAAAACTGGACGCTAGCGAAGATACTTCATCTATAAACTGGCGTCTCAGCCTATTGAAAGGCCCCTCAAAGAACTTCGAAGGGCCTTTCATACTTGGATCAATGCCCTTCCATCGCTTCGCCGATGTATGCAGCTGCTAGAGTAGCGAAAATCAAGGCTTGAATTGCGCTAGTGAATAAACCTAGCACCATCAGAGGCAGTGGGATGAATAAAGGCACCAAAAGTACCAATACGCCAACGGCTAGCTCGTCTGCCAGAATGTTTCCGAAAAGTCGGAAGCTGAGAGAAAGCGGCTTGGTAAAGTCTTCCAGAATGTTGATTGGTAACAGGATAGGCGTAGGCTCGATATACTTCGCAAAGTAGCCCAGGCCGCGCTTCCTGAATCCGGCGTAAAAGTAGGCCAGGGAGGTTAGCAGTGCCAACGCAACGGTTGTATTGATATCGTTTGTAGGGGCTGTTAGCTCACCGGAGGGGATGTGGAACAGCTTCCAAGGAATGAGTGCACCTGCCCAGTTGGAAACAAAGATGAATAGAAACAGCGTGCCGACGAAAGGGACCCAGGGGCGGTACTCTTTTTCACCAATTTGATCTTTTGCCAGGTCGCGGATGAAGTCTAGCGCGTACTCCATCAAGTTCTGCAAACCAGAGGGAACACGCTGCACGTTACGCGAAGCCAGAAAGGCGACAACAATTAGCAGGCCGCACACAATCCAGGAGGTAATAAAGACCTGCCCATGAAGGCTGAGACCACCAATTTTCCAGTAATAGTGCTCGCCTACTTCTAGCTTGGCTAGAAGCGATGAGTTCAAGAGGTGAAAGGTGTTTAGCATCGCCGTTTAATTCTCTATTTCTGTATAGATGCGTCAGCTACAGTCGCCTGTGCTACAACGCCGTTGAACTGAATCAGTTAGTCTCTGCCCAGCTGATTTATCATCTCATCCGACACGCCCTTTGGATACGGGGTTCGATGAAAGGGCAGGTCGGTTGTGGTCGTATTTGTTATGACTAGGCCGCCTCTGACTTAGGCATCACCGCCGTCCAAACCACAAAAGTAATTAGCGCAGCCTTGTAGGTCAAGAAACCTAGAAAGACGGGGAGAACTGACAGCTGCTGCCACTTCGTGGAAACCACCATCACGCCTATAAATATCGCGAGCCTGCCGCTGCTTGTGCTGGACTTTTCACGACCAATACCGCTAACGCTCTTTGCCAACATTCTGAAGTAGACAATGCCGGTAATAGCGCCTACTAGATAGTTCAGAGCGATATTCAGCGAATATGTACCCCACACCATGAAGAAAATCACACCGGTGAAAGCTAAGGTCAGCAGCAGCAAATTTTGCTGGAGCCGATCGTAGTCCTGCATCGACGTTTCGGAGGCCGGTGGCAGAGGAGCACGCTCTTCTGTGGTCTCAGCATCGCTTTCAGGTTGAGCTTTGGCCTCTTTCGCTATGGTTAGCTCAGCGATCGCAGAGCCCATATTTTCCTCAGCCAACGCCGAGAGATTGAGAGAGATATCAGCCATTTTGTCAGCAGAAGTCACGTTGATTCAGTGGTGGCAAACGCTCTGTCTAAACGTCCTATCTACTAATAGTGAGTCGAGCAGGTGAATTATCGCCTATTCAAATCAGTTCAAAACAAAGGATGACCTGTGTCAAGCCAAGGGCAATCATATCATGGCAATAATACTTATTACAGAAAGTTTTAACCAGATTGCTCGTCTTTACTTTTTGGGAAGCGCTAGCATGATTAGCTGTCTTTTTTGCAGCGATCGCACCATTTCTAGCCCCCCTGCTGATTCTTGCTTTAGCTCGCCAAGCGCATCAGCCACCGTCGTTTTAGACTCAGCGGCAGCAGGCGCCCCACATTTTTCCATGAAGGCAAACTCCGCTTCGGTAATCGAAACCACCTGATATTCGTAGTTAAAAAAGCTCCGACTAGGCCACCCTTCAATACAAGGATGCCGTTCTACTGTTGCGCTCAGCAGGACCGAATCGTCAGCCCAGTCTGTCTTTTCTAAAGGCGGACGCGCCAGGAAAAACTCAAAGTGGGTTAGCTCAGGGTCGAGCACTTCGGTAAGCCGATAGCGATCGCGATCACCCAACGCCTCAGCTCTAGCCATCAAGTCCACATCATCACCAATCAGCCGAGCTAAGTCCCAGTACTGCGGATTTGAGAAGCCCACAAAGTCTAGCCCTGAGGCATCAATTAGCTCGAACAGGGTCTTCACGTTGTAGTCAATTTCCTGCGGATGCACGTACATATCCGCGAAGCACTCATCTCGATGATTTTCCAGCGACCAGCGAGTCTCTTCTCGCTGACGCAGGCGGTTTTCTTCAGGCAGCGAGGTAAATAGGCTGCGGCCTACCGCGACACCGTCTATATAGTCACCGCGCTTTTCGCCCTGTAATAGTGCGATCGCTTCTTGAGTCAGCTGAATTTCGCGCCGCCCTAACTCCGCATAGACAAAAATATGGAATATGCCGCCCGGCTTCAGCTTTTTTGCCAGCGCCTGAATCCCTTTGATCGGATCGGGCATGTGATGCAGCACGCCAACACAGTTGATTAAGTCGAACTCACCGGGAATTTGATCGACATCGTAGATGCTGAGGTTGTGGAAGGTAGCTCTGTGCGCACCGGAGCGCTGGCAGCGTTCTGTCGCAACTGCGATCGCCCCTGCGCTCAAATCCATTCCCACCACTTCAGCTTCAGGGTTCAGATGCACCAGATACTCTGTACTCACGCCAGTACCACAGCCCGCATCGAGAATTCTAACCGCCTTACTTTCTGGCTTGTGCCCTGTACAAAAGCTATATGCTGACGGCCACTGCCAACGCCAGTTGTAACCGGGAGGCGCTTCATCTAGCAGCGGCTCTGGCGGGAAAGGGTACGTATCGTACAGCTTAGCCACCGCCGAACTCACAGCGCCGCTGTCAACAGGCTCAGACTGAGCCGACTGACTAGAAGGGCCCGAAAGCGGAATGTTGGGATGAACAGAAGATTCAGCCATAGGAAATAGCGATAGAGATAACAGTGAACATCTCAGCAAAAGGGGTTTTCCTAGCATCGCCTATAACGTCCGCTAGTTTCACGCTTTCACGGGCAATCGCGTCAGCAAGTTGACCTTCTAAACATCAAGAGACCAGAAATCAAACTTTACAAAGGTTCACGTTTCTCTCAGCAAACGCAGATAATCTCGTATGATTTTGAGACCAAGCAGCTATCTAGATCTAGAAATAAGATGTCTGTAGGCAGTAAACAATACGGTTCTTAACAATCCCGTAACTGCCTTTCGAAATCGTTCTAGGCTGAGAGTACGAGTCTTTAATTCTTATATAGGGAGCCTTTGAGAACCTATGACAGTGACAGCTAGTGGCGGAAGCTCTGTAGCACGGCCCCAACTTTACCAAACCTTGCCCGCTTCCACGATTGCCCAGGCGGAACAAAAAGACCGCTATATAGAGCGCACCGAACTAGGTGAACTCAAGACTTTCTTCGACTCTGGCATGAAAAGGCTTGCGATCGCGCAGACCATCACGCGCTATTCAGAGCTGATCGTCTCCCAGGCGGCCAACCGTATCTTTACCGGTGGCTCAGCCCTTGCCTATCTCGAAAAGAACGTCGACGACCCCGTAGAAATGACCCGTGGCGGTGTTCCTCTCGATCAAAAAGAGGCGCTAAAGCTAGGGACACAAACCTATGCTGCCTCCGATAATGGCAGCGGTGGAAGCAGCAAGGGCGGCATTTTCAGCGGCCTGCGCAACCTGCTGGTAAACGATCCTGACGCAGGTGTAACCCCTCCAGGGTTTAGACCCATCAGCGTATCGCGCTACGGCCCTAGCAACATGCAAAAGTCCCTACGGGACATGAGCTGGTTCTTACGCTATCTCACCTATGCCATCGTGGCTGGCGATCCTAACATCATCAAGGTGAACGTTCGCGGTCTTCGAGAGATCATTGAAAACGCCTGCTCTACGCCTGCGACTATCGTTGCGCTTCAGACCATGCGTGGCGCTTCTGTCGGCTACTTCAAAGGCGACGACGAAGCTCAAAATCTACTGCGTCAGTACTTCGACGTTATGCTCACTGAGTTCAAAGGCCCTACCCCCTCGCCAAAGCTGCGACAGCGTGCTTCTAAAGACGTGCAGGGTCTAAAGCTACCTCAGATCTATTACAACGCCGCTGAGAAACGTCCTGTTTATGCCATGAAGACAGGCCTCGGATCTAATGAGAAAGAGGACATCATTAAGGCGGTCTATCGCCAGGTCTTCGAGCGCGATATCAAGCGGGCTTATTCTCAAGATATTTCTGACCTGGAGTCCAAGGTTAAGAACGGCGAGATCTCAATGAAAGAGTTCGTTCGTCGTTTGGCGAAGTCTCCGCTATACAGAAAGCAGTTCTACGAACCGTTCATCAACAGCCGCGCACTAGAGCTTGCGTTCCGCCATATCCTAGGTCGCGGTCCTAGCTCTAGAGAAGAAGTGCAGAGGTACTTTGCGATTGTGTCTGAAGGCGGCTTATCGGCTCTAGTCGATGCGTTAGTCGATTCAAAAGAGTACGCCGACTACTTCGGCGAAGAGACCGTTCCTTACATCCGTGGCCTTGGTCAAGAAGCGCAGGAATGTCGCAACTGGGGCGCACAGCAAGATCTGTTTAATTACAGCGCTCCATACCGCAAAATTCCTCAGTTCATCACGCTGTTTGCCTCTTACGAGCAGCCGCTGCCCGATCAGCACGTTTATGGCTCCGGCAACGATCCGCTCGAAATTCAGTTCGGCGCGATCTTCCCGAAAGAAACTCGTAATCCTAGCAATAGCCCAGCGCCATTCAACAAAGACACGCGCCGCATTCTGATTCATCGGGGCGCGGGTATCGACAACCAGCTCAGCAACCCTGCCGCGCGGCCAAAGGCTCCTGGTTCGCTAGGCGCGAAAGTGTTCAAGTCTTCCGAAGCCAGTAAGAGTGTCATCATCGACGCTGTTTATCGTCAGGTGTTTGGCCGTAAGCCATATGCGGGCCAAGAGCTTAGCGTTGCAGAAAGTCGCTTTAACAACGACGATATTAACGTTCGTGAGCTGGTAAAGGCTGTCGCCAAATCAGAGTCCTTCCGCAAGACCTATTGGACTTCTCTCTATGTCATGAAGGCTGTGGAATATATTCACCGCCGTTTGCTCGGTCGTCCTACCTACGGTCGTAAGGAGACAAATCAGTACTTCGATGTCTGTGCGAAGCAAGGGTTCTACGCCCTAATCGATGCCATTATTGATTCGCAGGAGTACACCGAGTGCTTTGGGGAAGATACGGTTCCTTATGAGCGGTATCTTACACCTGCAGGTCAGGCGATGCGATCGCTTAGAGTCGGCGCCATTCAAGAGACTGGCACAAGGCCCGAGCAAAAGACCACGCCTCGCTTCATCGAACTCGGTTCCGTCAAAGCAGATCGACCACAGCCAGAAGTTAGTCAGCGCATTCGTCAGGGCGTTAGCGTTCAGCGAGAGCAGACCAAACGGTTCAAGCTCACCACCTTTGACAAGCCCACGGTCAAAAAAGTGGCAGCCGCAGCCTATCGTCAAATCTTTGAGCGCGACATCGCACCTTATGTCGTTGACGGCAACGAATTCTCTGAGCTAGAAAGTAAGCTCACCAACCAAGAGATCAACCTCAAGGAATTCATCGAAGGGTTAGGCTGCTCCAAGCTTTACATCAAAGAGTTCTATGCCCCCTATCCCAACACGAAAGTGATTGAGCTAGGCACTAAGCACTTCTTAGGTAGAGCGCCTCAAGACCAAAGCGAGATTCAAAAGTACAACAAGATCTTGGCGTCTGAAGGCATTCGTGGGTTCATTAGAGCCCTGGTAGATACCCCTGAGTACGCGCAGTACTTTGGAGAAGATACCGTGCCCTATCGCCGGTTCCCTACCTTACCTGCGGCAAACTTCCCCAACACCGAAATTCTATACAACCGTCTCACCAAGCAAAGTGCAGATGTTGTTGTCCCTAGCTTCGAAGCGTCTAAAGTCTCACCGTCTGTTTCGGAGAGAATGCCGTTGATGGCAGGTGCGCTAGAAGACTAAAGGAAAGACCAACCGCACCTCAGAAAGACAATAAAAGCCTTCTAAGGAGATATGTAAGAGAGAGAGATGTTTACGGACATGTCCCTCTCTTCTGCGTGCCCTCTTCTGGAGCTGAGCACAGCCTGTGCATACAAAAACCTTCAATAGAAGAAATGGCACAATAAGGCTTTTCTCTAATCTGAGGAATTTTATTACGAAATATTGCCAAACCTCTAAGAAGGTAAGCAGAATGCCGGAAAATGTTTACGGAAGGTAGCTGAGCACTGACGGAATGTGAGCTTGCTTAAAGCGTAGACCCTGTTGCCCACTATCTTGTTTGTCCTCGTGTTCGGACCTGGTGTTCGCATACAGCAAACGAAATAAAGTAACAAAGTTTATACAACAGGCCGCTCGTCAGACCTCATACTGGTCTTATAGGTAAAATCGCTTACCTACTGATCAGCTGTGAGTTCAAGAACTTACGTTCGCGAATAAAAAAAACTCAGCTGTTCGATTTTTTGTCTGTTTTAACAGAGCCAGTGAAACTCATCTGGTTTATTCTTTCGGAGGAATCCATAAATGAGTATAGTCACGAAGTCTATCGTGAATGCTGACGCTGAGGCCCGCTACCTCAGCCCCGGCGAATTGGATCGTATTAAGGGGTTTGTTACCTCTGGTGAGCGTCGCGTTCGCATCGCGCAGGTTCTCACAGAATCTCGTGAGCGCATCGTCAAAACAGCTGGCGACCAGCTGTTCCAAAAGCGCCCTGACGTTGTTTCTCCCGGTGGTAACGCATACGGCGAAGAGATGACAGCAACTTGCCTTCGCGATATGGACTACTACCTACGTCTCATCACCTATGGTGTAGTCGCAGGCGACGTTGCTCCTATCGAAGAAATTGGCTTGGTTGGTGCTCGTGAGATGTACAACTCTCTCGGTACTTCCATTCCTGCAATGGCTGATTCCATCCGTTGCATGAAGAGCGTTGCAGGGTCCATGATGTCTGGTGATGATGCTGTTGAAGCCGCGTCTTACTTCGACTATGTCATCGGCGGCTTGCAGTGAGTCCTCAGTGACTAAAAGCCTACTAACCAAGGTTCTACATCACCGGCTTATCGCTCATTCGTTCACTCTTATCAAAGTCCATTTTTAGGAAGCACACCCAATGCAAGATGCAATTACTGCTGTAATTAATGCTTCAGACGTACAAGGTAAGTACCTTGATGCGTCTTCCATGGATAAGCTCAAAGCTTATTTCCAAACTGGTGAGTTGCGCGTTCGCGCCGCAACCTCCATCAGCGCTAACGCTGCTGAAATCGTCAAAGAAGCTGTGGCTAAGTCCCTGCTTTACTCTGACATCACTCGTCCTGGTGGCAACATGTACACCACTCGTCGCTATGCTGCTTGCATTCGCGACTTGGACTACTACCTGCGCTACTCTACTTACGCGATGCTCGCAGGCGATCCTTCCATTCTCGACGAGCGCGTGCTCAACGGTTTGAAAGAGACTTACAACTCCTTGGGCGTTCCTGTCGGTGCAACCGTTCAGGCCATTCAAGCGATCAAAGAAGTTACCGCTAGCCTAGTTGGCGCTGACGCTGGTAAAGAAATGGGTGTCTACCTCGACTACATCTGCTCTGGCCTTAGCTAGGTCTGCTTTGAGTTAGAAGTAGCATAACCGTTTCGATTTAATCGGATTCGATGATGGTTCGTAGGTAACTTTTCACTGGCGTTTTCTTAACCTTGGTGAGTGATTACCTCAAAAGAAGCCGTCACTGGAGTCCAAACCTCTCTAGAAATCTGAGATGAGTGTTAGAGAATTGAAGGCTTAGCAGGCTAATCCCTGAGAGGCTTCGGTTAGTTAGCATTGATTTTACAGACTTCTAGAGAGTTCTCCACTAAGCCAATTCTCCCATCGAAGCGCTTCTCCTTACAAACAGAGACCCTTCAGGTAAAAGTTGGCACGCTTGAGAGTGTCTGCGCTGTTAAAGATATTCCCACAAGCTTTTTAGCCCAAAATTTAGACACTCAACGATTTAGATACCCCAAAGAGGCCATTACCATGCGAATGTTTCGAGTCACTGCCTGTGTCCCTAGCCAAACCAGGATTCGAACTCAGCGCGAGCTACAGAATACTTACTTTACGAAGCTAGTTCCCTACGATAACTGGTTCAAAGAGCAGCAGCGCATTCAAAAAATGGGCGGTACTATTGTGAAAGTAGAATTGGCAACCGGCAAACAGGGCGCAAACACAGGCCTAGCATAGGCAACCGTGCCGTACAGCAAAATTAAGCAAGATCATAGAAGGAGAGACCGATGAGCATTCATCGGTCTCTCCTTTTTGTTTTGAGGAGCACTGATCCTTTAGTTGTTAGAAAGGCTTATGTAGTTGAGACAGTACAGAGAAAGTATCAGCGTAGACCTATCCAGGTGAAGAAATTTTGCCTTGTAAGTAGCTCAAGAAGAACCAGAGAAACAAACCCAATCATGGCAAATCGACCGTTGACCTGCTCGGCGTATCGCGTCCAACCAAAGCCAGGTTGAGGATTTGCCACATTATCTGGTGTGGAAGGCTGTGGGTCTGTAGAAGGTATCTGAGCGCTCATAGGAATTCTTTAGTAGCGTTGTCTTTATATTTGTTCATGTTACTAGCTGACTGTTCAGGCTTGCTAGTTCTGTTCGAGCAATTGGGTAGGCGATAAATTCAAATCAGCAGAGATTCAGGCACGCTACATACTGATATACTGACTGTTTTAAAAATAGTCCGTAGGCAAGGACCGTACTCAGCCGCACTTAATAGAGCCTGCGCTTTTTTTGCGTTCACAGATGATTGCTACCTGGCCTCTACTTGAAGCTACTGCTTAAGATTGTTTCAGCTGTTGATAGGGCGACGTACATATTAGCTGCTGGTGTAGATAGAGATAGCTTACACCTTACATAAATTATTGAGAATTGTATATGTACAGCTCGATATTGCAGGCTAGCTGTCATAGCATTTGAACTTTTGAGAAAATGATACCGTTGTTGTTGAACGTACTTGCTACAACGGATAGCCAAACTAACAGAATGGTCGTTACAATCTAGAATAAATTGAACGCTTCGAGTTACTGTAGAACTTTCGTTTATATAAAAGTGTGTGCCTTAAAATAGCGTATATGTAGTTAGAAGGCTCTCTAGAGGCAACTCTAGGAGAAAGCCATTAAGTTTGCAGTTGCAAGTTTGTCGGGTCTGCTTTTGGTTTGAGAAAGACGTTGACTGGACGATAGATTTAAGACTTCCATTTCTATCATTTTGTACGATTGTATATGATGGTTTGTCGGTCCGTACGAGCCATGAACATGAGCTGCATTTGATAAGGATTTTTGTGAATTTTAAGCTAAGCATAAGCATTAGAGACTATGGCTGACAAAAACGCGCCGTTGAAGGGGAAAGCGCTGCTCCAAAAATTCAATGAGCTTGCTCACCTTTCTAAAAGAGAGCGAGCGCAAGGTTGTGGTTACTATACGCTGACAAAAGATAATCAGATTAGGGCTAACCTCGCTGATTTTTACGATGCGCTCTTAGAAGCAAGGGGCATTTCGCTGAGTCCTGAAGGGACAAAAGACGGTAGAGGACGAGAACCAACCTACCGGGTCAGTGTTCATAAAAATGGGCAAATCGTCATTGGCTCTACGTACACTCAAGAGATGGGGCTAAAGCCTGGAGATGAGTTTCTGATCAAGCTTGGATACAAGCACATTCGGCTAGAGCAGATGGATGGAGAGGCAGATAAAACTTCAGAGTAAGACAAGCATTGCGCTCTTACAAAAGCGCTTTTGCCTATTGCTCGCCGTTCTATTTGTTCTCTATTTTCAATCGTTTCTACTAACTAACAGCGTATTTGTCAGCATATTTGTTTGGAACCACAACTAGGGACCACAATGAACGTGGTTCAAGGTCACTATCGTGACTGGGTTGAGTGGGGAGAACCGAGTTAACGGACCAACAGGTAGCGATCGCGCAATATTAACTTGAGTCAGCTGATACTGCCAGCATTCGGCAATATCAGGCTGCGCTACCCACGTAGTCAGCGCAGTGAGATGCTCTAGCGTTGCTAGGGCCACAACGATTCGAGGCACACATAGACGGTGCAGCGTCTCTAAAATACTGACTAGCTGACCGCTGCTACCGCCAATAAAAACGCGCTCTGGCACTGGTAGAGATTCAAAAGCATCTGGAGCTTTCCTTTGTACGACATGGACAGGTGCGATCGCTAACCTTTTAGCATTGTGCGCAATCAGCGCCGCCCCCATCGCCGTCTGCTCAATCGCGTAGATTTTTGCCTGCGGGCACAGTCGACTCAGCTCTATGCTCACTGAGCCTGTACCCGCACCAACGTCCCAAATTACCTGGTGATTGAGCGGCGCGATCGCACCTAGAATTAACAGCCGAATTTCCCGTTTGGTCATCAGCATAGGTCGATCAGCGTAGCCCTTGAAGACAGAGTCGGGCAAACCGATTAGGGGTAAGGTCGAAATTGGGCTATCTGTCACCGTCTCATCTACATCAGGCTCACGCAATAGCACCACCACATTGAGCGCGGCAAATTCTGATGCAGGTGATTTTTCTAGGTCATAAAGTGTCACTTGCTCACCTTGTCCCCCCAAGTTTTCACAGACCCACAGGCGATAGCGAATCGGTAGCGCCAGGGCAGAGATTAGCTTAGCGATCGCCTGTGGCGTTAGCACACCGTCCGTCAGCACAGCGATTTTAGAATCCCCTCGCTTCACCGCGCGCTGTAAGAGCGACTCACCGCGCCCGTGCACGCTGACTAGCGTGGCATCTTGCCAGGGCAGCTTCAGTCGGCTAAAGGCGAGCTGTATGGCGCTTAAGTGCGGATGGAACATAAGCTGCTCTGCTGGAAAAGCCGACAGCAGCAGTCGACCTAAGCCGAAGAACAGCGGATCGCCCGTCGCGAGCACGACTGCGCGAGTTTGAGGATTGGATTCTAAGCGCGATCGCAGCTTATCAAACGTCCGAGTAAAGTCACCTAGCACCCAGACTTCGGGGCGGCTGGTTAGCGGTTCTGATACTGGGCTGTCCCATAGCGTCTTCTGCACAGAGTCGATAAGCCGCCGACTGCCAATGAGCAGGGTTGCAGACCGAACAATCGCTACACTCGACGCCGATAAGCTATCCGTTCCTGACAGCCCCACACCCACAACCTGAATAGAAGTCCGGCTAGAAGAGCGCGTCATGAGTGATCCCAGGTCCAAATCATCAGCGCATTCAAAATAGCCGCCGCGACCGCTGAGCCCCCTTTACGACCGTTGACCAGAATATGGGGGATCTCTAAGGAAGAAAGCGTCTGTTTAGACTCCACCACATTGATAAAGCCAACCGGCGAGCCGACGATTAGCGCTGGGCGCACCTTTGCGGCGGCAACATCTTCACACAGAGAAAGGAGAGCCGTTGGCGCATTGCCCACAGCAACAATTGCGCCTGCATAGTCTGACATGCACTGCCGCATGCCTTCAGCGCTCCGCGTTTGCCCTGGCAAGATATGGGTTGGGGCCTGCTGCACAGCCACAACAACTGGGGACTGCCACGTCCGCTTTACCACGGTGCCGATGCCCGCTGCCACCATTGAGACATCGGTCACAATGGGCGCACCTTTTTGAAGCGCGTTAGCAGCCGCATCAATAGGCTGATGGCAGAAGCGCATCAGCTGCTTGAATTCGAAGTCGGCAGTGGTATGCACAACCCGGCGAACGATTGAATACTCAGCGGGCGTGAATGGATGTGATCCTATTTCTGCGTCTATCTGGGCAAAGCTGGCCAGCGTGATTTCGTGCTCTTGATAGACGCTCATGCAGGCTATTGGTTCTCCTGCTGATAGGACTGCTCTTCTAGATATATTGAGCCTGCGTCGATTTCGCCCACCACAACCGGCTCGTAGCGAACAATACCTTCTATCTTTGCGATCGCGCCTACCTCAGGTTCAGAGCCGTCTGTCAGCACCCAAAGGCTACCTGTGTCATCGCTCACCTCGTACAGCCAACCATTCAAAATAGCCGACCGCTGCGTCACCGTGCCCGAGACCACAACGCTGTCCGCCTCGCGATCTGCCATCAAAGACTCAATCGGCACCGCAGACCGTCTAGATAGCCGAATAGAAGGTATTCGCACCAGAGGCGTATCCGACTGCGCACCGGGCACATCGCCTAACTGTTCGCCCGACGCATCTACACCCGGTTCCGTCGCCGTTTCAGACATCGTACAGCCGCCAATCACCAGGCCAGCCACAGTCAAACCGACTGCGGTCAATCGGTTTAGTCGACTCAATCGGTTTCTTCTAGACTCAGTTTGTCTAGCGTTGTTGTCTCTAAGATCGTCTTTCATTGCAAATCTCATAGCAGAGCGAAAATGCACTTTAGATTCAGAAAAGGCATGCTTCTGCTGTCATTCTTCCACAGCGTTTTTTCTGGCGCGCTTTTTTATTACAGTGCTTTGGTAATCTGGTTTCAGTGCTTACATTCAAGCATTCAAGACAAGCATTCAAGAATTAAGAACTGCGACTTATTCACAAGTCAGTAGCGTACTTTAGCATTATGGCCCAGATCCTTGACGGAAAAGCGCTCGCAAAACAGATTCAGTCGGCTCGCGTTGCCGATATTCAAAGCTGGAAAAATCGCACGGGTCGCTCACCTGGACTGGCCGTCTTGATGGTAGGCGACAATCCTGCCAGCGCGGCCTATGTGCGCAACAAAGCGCGCGCCTGTGAGCGAATGAGCATTACCTCACTGGGCAAACACTTTCCTACAAAAATCACACAGGAGGCGCTGGCACAAGAGATTCTGGCACTGAACCAAAACCCGGACGTTGACGGAATCTTGGTTCAGCTACCGCTGCCAGATCATCTAGACTCGACCAGTTTGCTAGCGCTGATTGATCCAGACAAAGATGCAGACGGATTACATCCCATTAATCTAGGACGGTTGGTGAGAGGCGAACCCGGCTTACGCAGCTGTACGCCCGCAGGCATTATGCGCCTGATGGCAGGATACGACCTACCGATAAGCGGAAAACGCGCTGTTGTTCTAGGTCGCAGTATCTTGGTTGGCAAACCCATCGGGCTCATGCTGCTAGCAGCCAACGCCACCGTGACGTTTGCTCACTCAAAAACAGAAAATTTGTCCGAACTGACGCGCTCAGCCGATATTCTAGTAGCAGCGGTTGGGATCCCCAACCTGATTGACCAGGCAATGGTTAAGCCAGGTGCCACCGTAATCGACGTTGGCATCAACCGAGTAAATGATCCCGCAGCCGCAAAATCTCGTCTTGTTGGCGACGTAGACTTTGCTGCGGTAGAGCCTATTGCTGGCGCAATCACCCCCGTACCCGGCGGCATCGGACCGATGACAGTCACCATGCTGCTAGAAAACACAATTGAGAGCTACTGCGATCGCATGCACCTCTCCGCTTAAATTCTCATCCTCACCATCAAGCAGCCCTTAACTATCTATCACTTCAACTATCCATCAAAAGCAGACCCTCAAAAGTAAAGTGCGCTTCCCCCATTCCCCCTCCCCTATCCCCAAATGGTGACCACAAATCTCGACACCCCTAGCACCTTCAACCTCAGTCACTACCTCAGCGATCGCAGCCACCAAGTAGAAGTCGCCCTAGATCAATCCCTGCCCGTAGTGTATCCAGAGCAAATTTACGAAGCCATGCGCTACTCGCTGATGGCTGGCGGCAAGCGGCTGCGGCCTATCTTGTGCCTGGCTACCTGTGAAATGATGGGCGCAGCCACCGACATTGTGATGCCAACGGCATGCGCTTTAGAGATGGTGCACACCATGTCGCTCATTCATGACGACTTGCCCGCTATGGACAACGACGACTACCGTCGCGGCAAGCTTACCAACCACAAAGTGTATGGCGAAGATGTGGCTGTCCTGGCTGGTGACGCGCTGCTTACCTATGCCTTTGAATACATTGCCACCCAGACAAAAGGCGCTGAGCCGACGCAGGTATTGCAGGTCGTCGCTCTGCTGGGAAAAGCAGTGGGCGCAGCTGGCCTAGTCGGTGGACAAATTGTCGACCTGGCCTCAGAAGGTACGGTAGTTGATGAAGAAACACTCACGTTTATTCATATGCACAAGACAGCCGCGCTGCTAGAAGTGTCTGTCACGGCAGGCGCAATATTAGCAGGCGCTGAGCCAGCGGTGGTAGAGCGGCTCAAACGATATGCGCAGCGCATTGGGCTGGCCTTCCAAATCGTAGATGATGTGCTAGATATTACCTCTACTTCTGAAACACTTGGCAAATCTGTTGGGAAAGATGTCGCAGCACAAAAAGCGACCTACCCTAGCCTATGGGGTTTGGAAGCGTCTCAAAGAAAAGCGGATCAGCTGGTGGAAGAAGCGATCGCAGAACTTGCAGATTTTGGAGAACGGGCACAGCCTTTAATTGCGATCGCGCAATACATCACCGCCCGCACCCACTAACTGCTCACCCACCCGTTTCTACCTACTCAATCGCCTCCCAAACTCATGCAGGACTTCAGCGAAATCTTTCAAAACCATGTACTGTGGGTGGCCCTTGTAGCCTGCATCAGTGCCCAGGCACTCAAACTCGTCTTTGAATTTGCCCAGCATCGCTCTATCAACCCCAGAGTCTTAGTTGAAACAGGCGGTATGCCCAGCGCCCACTCAGCATTGGTCACAGCGCTCGCCTGTGGCGTAGGGCAAACCATCGGCTGGAGCACCCCCGCCTTCGCCGTCACCTCCGTTTTCGCCGTCATCGTCATGTACGATGCCGCAGGTGTGCGTCAGGCCGCTGGCAAGCAGGCCAAAATTCTCAACCAAATCCTCGACGAACTTTTTCAGGAGCACTCCGAGTTCAACGAAGACAGACTCAAAGAGCTACTGGGCCATACCCCCGTACAGGTCATTGCAGGTTCTGCGTTGGGTGTCATCATCGCCTGGCTGTCAGCGCCCAACGGACTGAACTAAAACGTTGATACAGCAATAGTGACATACTCCCGACGCTGACTCTACGAGTACAGCGCAGGCTTCTCAGCTCATGTACCAGAATCTAATCGGCACCGCTTTTGAGAAGTTCCTGTTTCATCCGGTCTTATCTAGGTTATGCCGTAATAACCCCCGACTAGATCCCGTCCACAGGCCGTTTGTTTATAGTCCACGACATAGACCTGCCGCCGACTTTAGAAATAGATCGTCTGAGCTTCCTTTTTTCCAAAAAACTGTGTCGCGTCACCGTTACATTTCGAGGGTGATATTTTTCTCGACGAACACTTTGGAGGGGTGGAAAACCTTGCTAATCAGTTGGTATGCATAAATTCTACCATGAAGAAACAAGGTTGTTCGCTCTCGCTCACCTGGCTTTCATCTCGACGCTCAATCAGAGATTAGAGCGCGGGACTTCCCGCCGATTAGTTAAATACTGTAGCTACTTGCTAGAAAACGATTGGTCTAAAAAACTGCTGCGCGACCGGACTACTGAGCGACCGAATTAGACAGACGTACTACCTGCTGAGCATCGACAATAACCGCTGCGAGCTGCGCATCGCTCAGACGCTGTAAAATTGCCGTCGCCGTTGCAGCATCACCCGTATAGCCTGCCAGCAAATAGGCTCGCTGTTGATAGACCGCTAGGCCAACTGGACGCACCAGCTGTCCTATGGCAGTAGCCACCTCTGGCCGCGATCCATATTCCACCAGCACCGCATACCCAGCGCCTAAGCGACTAGGCTGATAGGTTAGTGACGTACCACCGGCAGTAGCCACGCCGGTATTGGAGGCAGGCTGTGACACGAAGCTTTCAAAGCCCTGCTCAGTCGTCATATAGCTAGCCCAGGCATTAGCGGTTTCTAGGTTAGTAAATCCACCTGCTCGTACCAGCACTTCATCGGTGTACTGACACACCAAGACCGAACTCTCAATCGGTAGTATGGAGGCAATTCGAGCGCGCTCAGCCTCTGAAGAGCCTCTTACCAGCAGTAGATATTCATTACTAGCAGGTGGTGGACAAGCCGGTAGTCTCGACTGGGCAGACGCAGGTCTAGCTGGAACAATTACAGCGACGCCCAGTAAGCAGACAGACCAAAGCAAACGACGAATGGAAAACATGAGCTGTTTCAAATCCTATTTTTAGGAGACTTGTAGCTTTGGTCACTTTGCTCACATTATTGGCATCGGCAAGAAACCGCATAGAACAACAAACAAAGTGACTCGCGACGTACGAATGCGTTCACACGTCGCCACACTTCAGGGAACTTAAGCCGCTGTCTCTAGAGAAGCCAGTGGATCTGGAATCGTGCTCGAAGGCGCTTCAAACTCGCCAATTGCCACGTACTCCAGGCGTAGCTTGAGCCAGGTCACGAAGGTTTTATCAGTAGAGACTACCGCAGCTGATGGCTGTGGACATTTTGCTTTGACCGCTGCTAGCTCAGGCGCTTCCAAAAAAGCAGGCTGCTTAATCACCCAAAAGTCGACTTCTCTTTCTTCGGCTTTATATCGGCGATATCGCTCTTGTAAAACCTCATCAAAAGGCTCTTCTTCTAGCAAAAAGCGCTGACTAGCAGCCACGTAGTAATAAGTTGTCATGGGGCCTTTAAAGATATCTCAAAGAGGCCGATGCCCTATAGAGGTAGGGCAGTCGGCACTAGGGCGAGATTTATTATCGCCTTTCGACCAGAATATCTTACGACGCAAACCATTGGCTAATCGGTATGCCAATCACTGCCTAGAAGCCTGCACCGATTAGAAATCTACTCAGCTGACAATTTAACCGGGTGACAATCTACTCGACTAGAAGTCTACAGAGCCTAAAAGTCTATTCGGCCAGAAGAGCTGCTGCGAGTGAACTCAGGCTCACGGACAAACTCAAAGGGCTCTGCAACCACATCACTATCAGCAGAAGCTAGCTGCTCAGCGCTCATACTGGTTGCATTGACAATAACCCCCAGCAGCCGGGCGTCATCGCTCAGCTCTAGCTCTTCTAACGCCGCTTCTAGCACTGCTTTTTCAGTGACACCAGGACGAGCAACCAGGACGATACCATCGGTTTGCTCTTCGAGCAAAAGCGCGTCGTCACAGCGGGTGAGCGAAGGCGTGTCCAAAATCACCATGTCAAAGCGCGATCTGGCGTCCTTTAAGAAGCGCTGCATTTCGCTAGATTCGATAATTGCCGCAGGCTGTCGCTGAGGCCCAGGCGAAGGACATACGTACAGGTTCTCTACTTGAGAGACCATCTGCAAACTGTTGCCAATCTGCCCGCTGTAATAGCGTAAGGGCTCTAGTACAGACTGCGGATCGACTGCCAATCCCAGAATCTCAGATTTGGTGCCTGTACGTAGGTCTGCTTCAACAAGCAAGGTACGGCGACCGGCACGGGCCGATGCGATCGCAATATTATAAGCGCTAATACTCTTTCCCTCTCGCGAAGCCGTACTGGTCACCACAATCATCCGTGGCCCGATAGAACTTTCATCTGTACCCACCAGGCGCAGTCGGCTCAGCAGCCGCTCATAGCTACCGTGGTACACAGAATCAGGCTGTACGAGCACAGGCACCGAACGAGCAGAGCGAGTTTTCATTGCCGGAATAACGCCCAGTAGCGGCACTTCCTGCGCCTGTAAAATGCCTTCGAGTTCTTCAGACGTCCGCGCAGTACCATCTAGCATATCGAGCAGATACACCACGCCGCCGCTAACAACCAGACCTAGCAAAGCTCCCGACAGCAGCACAATAAAGGGCGAGGTCTGCTCCGGTTCTCTTGTAACCGTCACAGGTGGGTTAGCCACCGACAAACTGCTCACCGTCTCTGCCGCGGCGACCTCAGCATCTACCAAACTTCCCTGCAAGCGACTGTACAGCTCTCGTCGCAGTCCTACCTGCTCTGCCAGACGGCCTCGCTCCAGCTGCTTGTTTGGCAAGCTAGAGTACTGCTGACGGAGATCTCGCGCCGAGCTATCGATCACCTGCTGCTGGCTGATAATTGCATCTCGCTGCGCATCTAGATTCACGAGCTGGTTAGCGAGTGCCGCGCGCGCTGGGTCCAGGTTCGACTGCGCGCCACTTGGAATGGGAGCAACCGTGCCGTCGCCACCAAGCACTTCAGCTGCGCGCTGATCGAGCAACTGGTTAAAGGCAACCAGATTTTGACGCAGGTCAACCATGACAGGATGCTCATTGCGTAATCCCTGACTACGCTGCAAGGCCATGCTAGTCTCTGTTTCAGATATCTGTACTCGCAGCTGAGCCACCAGCGGATCGGCGCTAAGCGCTGAAGAAGCGTAGGCCTGGTCAGGATTCATCCCCAGCTGATCTTGAATGCTTCGCATCTGAGCTTCAATACCAGCCAATGCGATTTGATTGGTGCGTAGCTGCTGCTGACTGCCAGCAATAGAGCTCAGCAAACTACCGTCGATTGAGGCCTGAATTGCGGGGCCTTCAATACGGTCGTAAGCTTCTAATCTCTCCTCAGCGTCACGAAGCTCAGCTTGAATTGCAGGGAGACGGTTATTGAGCTCATCGGTAATTGCCCGCAGCCGAGCTCGGTTCGTTACCTGAGAAAGCTCTACCATCGCACGGAACATTTCTTCCAACACCGTCTGTGTCACTCGTGGGTCATCCCCTACAAAGCGAACGGTTACTTTAGAACCGGTTGCCGATGCTCCATCCGTATCGGCGGCAGAGAGCACCGCGATACGGGTATTTTCTTTAATCTCCGCAGGGCTGTAGATGATACCCCTAGTCGCAAGCTGAGCCGACAGCTCATCTAGCAAAATCCCTGATAGAAGTAATTCTTCGTTGATAATGCCAAGCCCCTGGGTTTGCACCTGAGTAGAGGTGTTTGAAAACGCAACCAGCGGAGAATTGTCGACCAGTACACCTTCTGAGTAATACTCAGTGTCTGGCTCTGGCCGAAAGGCATACAGACTAGACGCGCCTAAGATGAACAGGAAAATCACCATCGCTGGCCATTTGTAGCGGTTTAGCGCAAGCAGATAGCGTTTTAAGAAGGGGGATGCCATGGCATTTCGAGGGTTTAGTAGGCGAAGATCACAGGAAGCAGAGAGTGTAGTAACTGAAAGTACTGTCTTGAGGACTAACGATTGAACAGCCCGTCATTTAGAAAATCATCGAAGAAGTTTGAGAATCCTATAACATCCCGAAAGGGCCGAGTGACCGTTTGCAGTGCGAAGGAAATTCGACCAATGAGATTACGTCCGACGACAATTACGTCGCTGTCTTGCAGCGGTGGATTTTGAGTGATGTCGCCCAAAACTGCCGACTTTGCGTCAATACTGATAGTCACAGCCTCGCCACTCTCAGGATCGTAACGAATCAGCGCGACATCACCAAGGTTAGCGTTATCAGGGTTGACGCCTAGCAGCGTTACCGCATCTAAGAACGAACTTCCATTGTTGAGATTGAGCGTACCCAAGCCACCGCGGCCGCCTGCATAGTTCAAAAAGCGTACGTTAATAACTGGCTGAGCGAGCGTAGAGCGGGCAACCAGGTAACTGTCGTATTCATCTAGCTGACTTGGATCTAACTCTGGAATGACGATGACATCACCGTCTTCAAGCCTTACGTCAGGTAGAGGACTGCCTTCTTTTAAGGGCGTAAACAGATCAACGTTTACCCGCTCTTCTACCAGGACACCGTTGCGGCGGAGCTGTCGCTGAACCTGGATGGCGCGCAGGTCTGAAGTGCGCATAGCGCCCCCTGCTGTGAGGAGCGCCGTTGCAACGCTAGGGTCGGTCAGGGGATAAAAGCCAGGACGCTGCACAGCGCCTAGGATAGTGACTTCCACACCTCGACGGGCTACTAGGGTAATCGCTACGTCTCGCTCTTCACGGATCACAACGTACTGGTTGTATACCTGTCGCAGCTGAGCTTCGGCTTCGGCTAGCGTTAGCCCTTCAAAAGGAACGCTGCCCTGTAGCGGCACGATAATATTACCTTGCAGGTCAAGGGTGGCCTGAAAGCTCAGATCGGGGTAGCGCTGAACGCTGACAAAAATGCTGTCGCCAGGTCCAAGATGATATTCCTCGAAGGAAGGCCGTAGAACCGAGGGGCTGACGACTGTGTTAGGCGTGGTCAGCCGCTGGTCGTAGCGGGGCCCTGATGAGGGCGGTAAGGTGGGCACCTGCTGCACTGTGATAGGTACAGCACCTTCTGAAGTAGAGGCAGGAATTGGTGTAGTTACCGGTGGCAGCGTTGCAGGGTTTTGGGCGGGCAGCTGATTGACAGGAGGAGCTATAGGCGCTTCACCCGACGGCAGCATAGGCAGCTCGTCTTGTGCCGTTACAGGCTGCACGTTTACGATTAGGCCACCTATCGCGAAGACACTAATACTGCTGGCAACCGCAACCGACTGTCTTACCCATCCGAAGACCGGTGAGGCTTTTGTTGAGCTATTGATACTGGATAAACCGTTGTTCATAATCGCTCGAAAAAAGAATAGTTAAAGACAGTTGCGAACCCTGAAGACAGTGACAGCTGTGGTTGAAAGGTGATGTAGTCTTAGCGCGTCAGGTTATGGGTAAAGCTTTTATTAACCTTATCTTACGAACCCATCTAAAATATAGTGTCAAAGATTCAGTGTTAAGAATCGGACAGTTAGACGTCTTTATGGCATTCATGTTGGTCGAATAAAATCTCAAAATTCGTAGGGGCCATAAAGGAACAATTGGAGCGCCGCTACAGTCGGCTAGGGTTTTATCTTGATTAAGACGCGTTGAGCGACATGTTAGGTGGGCGGACTGAAACCATTACGTTGGGATCCTCTGTAGGAGCAAAGCCCTTCGAGACAGGCGTCGAAGCTTCAGAGAAGGCGTTGGCGAATACCGTTTCCAACAGTTCGCGATGAACCGTTTTGCCTAAGTCGACTGCGATCGCCTCATAGGGGCCAACCTCACTCAAAGGCTCAACCGGTAGCCAGACACTCACAGCCACCCAGGGCATCCTTTTACGGTGTTGCCACTGCGCCTTTTGGTCAGCCCAGAACCACCAGGCGGGAGAAGCACTGCCACCTACCGGACTGGCGTACCACTGCAAGACAGCGTAAGTTTGCTCCTTACTCCATGCACGAAAGAAGTCAGTATTAATCCGGATAGATTCGGATTTATTTGACGAATTTGTCGGTGCATTTACGGAGACTTCAAACGGCAGAGACTGGTAAGAATCGGTCTCCCAGCGCTGTGAGCCTTTAAGATCGAGCCACTCTACCTCTGGCTGGTCGGCCTCCCATACCTGCGGGCGCAGGAGCAAGAAAATCGTAGAGGGCGAAGCAGCTGCAAAAGGTCCGTCGTCCGCTGCTGACAGCTGCTGAATAGACCAGGTATCCCCGCCTAGCTTTGTCTTTGCCTGCTGTTCGGACAGCCAGCCCGGCAGTGTAATTCCCTGCTCGCGAATCGACTGTAAAGCCGACTGGTTTGGCACTTTAAGCGGGCTTGACCAGGGCCAGCTGGAGGTATAGCGAGGCAGTGCACTCACCGCTACGAACAACGTCAAAGCGGCGATAACGAGCAGCGTTATCGTTGACTTTTTGGCTGTGGGTTTGGAGAGGACGGGGGAGGACATGGGTTAGGGGATGGGGGATGGAGAATAGGGAATGGGGGTGATGGTTGTTGTGTGGATGCTGAGGTGGAGGTGGGCGCTTGTGGTTAGAAGTAGTCTGGTTTGCGGGGGATTTGGGGTGGGGGTGATGGACGTTCAGGGATGTTTTTGGGAGGGGTTGGGCCAGCTACCGATAGGGAGACCGGGGCGTAGCGTTCTAGTAGGCGGATGAGGACGATGAGCATAGCGAGCATGGCGGCGGAGTAGAGGTCGCCGCCCCAGCTTTCGTGCAGCCAGTCGAAGGCTTTTGTCATCTGTGCGCCGTGGAAGAAGGTAAGGGTGGCGTTGCGGATGATGTTGCCGATAACGCTGACGCCGATGATGCCGACAAAAAATAGGCTGGTGCGCAGGCGCGAGCGGTTTAGCCCGGTCCAGTATGTGAGGATGAGGCCCATGTACAGACTGGTGAACAGCATTTTGAGCCCAGCGCAGTGGGGTGCGACTTCTACTAGCTGGTCGTTGACGAATAGGTAGATGCCATCAACGGTGACGTTGATGTTGAGCTGTTGCAGGATAAACCCAGCGACTGAGGCGATGAAGCTCTGTAGGGGAAGGATGTAAGGCTCTATGAGGTAAGGCAGCTGCGTGGGCGTAGAGAGCAGAATTAGTACGAACGGGAATGCGTATAGGCGAAATCCTTTGCCGCCTTTTAGAACCAGGAGCAGGCCCGCTAGCATTAGGGGCAGCGACAGGTTCATGACGTCGAGTAGGCCGCTGCTGTAGAAGATGACGGCGGCTAGCAATAGTGGGAAGGCGAGCCAGTGTGTGCGGTTTGGTAGCTGATGCCACTGCGATCGCTCCTCCCAAACCAGATAAGCCGCAAACGGAATGCCAAGCAGTCCATGGCTAAAGTACTCGTGCTGAATACTAATACTTTTGTTGAGCCAGCCGTCGACCCAATACCAAAGCAGCGGCGCATATAGGACTACGAGTAGGCCTAGAATTATGCCCTCAAGCGGCAGCTGCTTTTTGGCGTTAGTGTTAGCGTCAGAAATTAGCATTGGTAAGCACAGTATTCAAACCAGGGTTTATTGAAAAGCGGCCTGTTGACTTAGTTGACTTAGCTGAGTTGATTTATATAAATGGGCTATTTTAGCCGTCTCATCGTTTGTCTACTTTATCCATCTACGCCCACAGCCTGCTGGTTGCGATCTTTTACTGCTTCTCCGCGTATGGCAGCGGCAACGGTAGCAACCACCCGATCAATCTGAGCGGTGGTCAGTCCGGGATACATTGGCAAAGAAAGAATTTCCTGACTGAGCGCCTCAGCGCGGGGGAAATCGCCGGGCTGGTAACCTAGAGACTGAAAGGCGGGCTGAAGATGGCAGGGTGTGGGGTAGTGAATGCCCGATTGAATGTTTTGAGCGCTGAGCTCTAGCTGTAGCACGGTTCTATCAACCGGACAGTTAGGCGTCACACGGACGACGTATAGGTGATAGACGTGACCTTCGCCGCTGACGTTTTTAATAGGGATAAGTCCTTTGTCGACGAGGGGAGCAAGGGCTTTGTCGTAGTAGGCAGCAAGTCTATTGCGATCACGATTCCACCCAGCCAAATGCGGCAGCTTCAGGTTTAAAACGCCCGCTTGCAATGTATCCAAACGGCTGTTGGTTCCACCCGGATCGGTATGGAAGTACTTGCGCGTTGCGCCATAGTTGCGCAGCGATCGCACCGTCTGCGCCACCATGGCCGACTGAGTCACCAGCATCCCACCATCGCCTAAGGCCCCCAGGTTTTTGCTGGGGTAAAAGCTGAAGGCTGCGCCAAACCCTACTGACCCCGCTTTGTAGCTCTCGCGCTCAGCTAGGTGAGCTTGAGCGGCGTCTTCAAAAATAATCACACCGTGGCGCGCAGCCAGATCCAACAAACCCTTTGGAGAAACCATCTGTCCGTATAAGTGGACGGGGATAATAGCCTTCGTCTTGGGCGTAATGGCGCGTTCGGCAGCGTCCAGGTCCAGCAGCGCTGTTTCTAATTCACAGTCAACGAAGATAGGGGTTGCCCCAGTTCGCACTATGCCAATGAGCGTGGCAATAAAGGTGTTAGCCGGTAAAATTACTTCGTCGCCCACGCCGATGCCACAAGCTCGCAGGCCAAGGGCGATCGCATCTGTTCCACAGCCGACCCCAACCCCGTGCGCCGTCTCACAGGCAGCCGCAAAAGCCTTCTCAAAAGCTACGACGGATTGGCCTAAAATGTAGTCCCCTTTATCCAAAGTCGCCTCAACTATAGCCAGGATATCTGACTCAATTGGCCGGTGCTGCCAGGCCAGGTCAACGAAGGGAATTTGCTGAGCAGCCGATGGCAAAGGGTCCATAAGATAGCAGTAGTGAGATAATCGAGCTGGCGAATACGGACTGGGCAAACACACGCAGGCTCAACTGGACACAGGTGGCAAGACAAGTAGGCGCTTATAACAGTCTTACTTGTCTTGCCGGTATATATACTGACTGAGCGTGAATTCTCTGTGAAACTTGCCTAAATTGCTTCAACAAGCTTTGATTAGATAGCTCAATAGTGCCCGCTTCGCACACCCGCATTATCGCCAACCCTAGAAAACTTCTGTAGGCGCTCTATGGGCGCACTTGCATCGATGGACCTTCAGAGCGCACGCCGGGAGCTAATAGAGCAAACCCTCCCTCAAAACGAAACCGAAGATACCTTTTTGGGACGGCTACGGCGAGGCTACCCACCTGTGCCAGGACAGGTCACCTCACTGCTGCTTGCACTAAGAGTGCTTCAAGACGGCTTACAGCAGGCTCCTAGTCTCGACCGAGAGGTGGCGCAGGCGCTGTTTTTAGTCGCTTACGAAAGTCGCAATCTATTTGAATCGGGACGAGCAGCCGATGTGTCATGGCCGCCACTGCTAGACGATGATCTAGAGAGAATTGCGATCGCGGCCTACAAAATCTTTACCGATGCCCCCGTAGAAACAGTGTGAGCATTCGTAGAAACAGCTAGCGCGGATGGGCTATCAAAAATTAAGTAGCCAATCGGCACCGTTGCCACTAAAGTACAGGGGCGCAAATACCAAAGCGCACCGAAAGGCGCGAGCACAACGCTGTAATCATGCTGCCGTAGCATCGGTGCTGTACGTCGTAGGATGTGAAATCAGCGATGCCACCTCGTTCTGAACTAGAAAGCCACTCTCGCCTGGTACTGGGCTTCGGCATGATAGCCCTTGGAGCCGTATGGCTTCTGAAGCTTCTGTGGCCTATACTGCTGCTCCTGCTGCTCATCGGGTTCATCGCTGGTGGCTACTGGTTCTTGCAACGTCAGCGGCAAAAAATATTGCTTCAGCAGCGCCGCGAAGACCGCCTTGCCAGAAAGTTTTACGAACTGCTCGACTATCGTCAGGGACGCATTAGCTCGCTTGAGTTTGCCATGCATACCCGAATCGATGGTCGCGAAGCTCGCCGGTATCTACACGTGCAGGCGCAGGCCTTCGGCGGCTTCTTTGAAAGAACAGTGAACAACGACATTATTTACATATTTAACCCTGCCGTCATTTACAGCTACGCGCCACAGTCACCCGTCACACCCGCAGAAATTACCTGGACCTACACGGTGCAAGTCCAAGAAAAAGCTAAAAACCAGCCGCTTCAGCCAAACCGTAATAAGCGGAGCCAGGCAGCATGGGCCAACGCCCGCCAGCTCAGGGCTATCAATCAGCTAACGCAGCCGCTGTCACCGTTAGAGACAGAGCCAGATCATCTCAATACGGCAGCAGAAGGCGTTTCTCCAACGGTTCGAGGCAAGGCTTATAGCGATGAAAGTATCAAAACTATCGATGTTGCCGCGGTGAACGAGTGATCGATTTAAAGCAAAAAGCCTATAAAAGCCCGAGAAAGGCTTTACAAAGCGACCTCGGTTGCTGAGCATAGGAAAGGTTTCAACACGTTGTTAGGAGTTACGAGTTCGTGGAAAAGAGTTTTATTATGATCAAGCCCGACGGTGTCCAGCGGGGCATAGTGGGCGATATCATCAGCCGGTTTGAGACCAAAGGCTTCAAGCTTGTGGGCCTAAAACAGATGGAAGTGTCGCGCGAGCTAGCAGAGTCTCACTACGAAGTGCACAAGGAGCGTCCTTTCTTTAAGGGCCTAGTTGACTATATTATTTCTGCGCCTGTGGTGGCGATGGTATGGGAAGGTGAGGGCGTCATTGCCTCTGCGCGTAAGATCATCGGCGCAACGAATCCTCTAGAGTCTGAGCCGGGTACGATTCGCGGCGACTACGGCATTACGATTGGGCGCAATATTATTCATGGGTCGGACGCACCTGAGACTGCACAGAGCGAAATCAAGCTGTGGTTTGGCGATGGCGTTTGCGATTGGGAATCGGTAATGCAGCCTTGGCTATATGAGTAATCTCAATATCAATCAGCTTGGATAAAACCAAAAGCCCGCTATCAGAATGATCTGATAGCGGGCTTTTATCTTCAACTTTTATATGCAAGCGGTAGAAATCACCTACTGCTCCATGTTCGCTCTGGCGTCTTTGACAGCAGCCATGAATGAAAGAATACAGAAGGGAATGCTGAGTCCTAAAACAACGGCAGTCGGCGTGGTACCCCAGTCCGGGTCGCCAGAGGAAAGTTCAAACATGGAGCCGACTGCGGCGATCGCAGTTAAACAAGCTACACCGAGTAATGCACCGCTTTTTGGGGTCACAGTTTTTCTCCAGGAATTAATTAAGTTGAGATAGTTTAACGAGATGTGAAAAGCGAAATATAGAGCCTAGCTGATCTTCTTTACGTCTTTCACCGCAAAGCCATTTTTACTTAGCTCCTGGTTGAGCGCGATCGCGTTTTCAACCCGGTCTACAAACATTACCCCGTTCAAGTGATCCATCTCATGCTGAATGACACGGGCTACCAGGTCATTGACTTTGATTTTTTGCGGGCGACCAGACTCATCTTTAAAACTGATCTCCACCGCTTCAGGGCGAACCACATCTAAATAGACACCCGGAATGCTGAGACAGCCCTCCTGTCCAGTCGCTAGCGTATCGCTGTAGCCCAAGATTTTAGGATTTATCAGCACCAGCGGCGGAGCAGCCGCATTTTCGGGGTCAGCGTCGACGACTAGCAGCTGCTTATTCACGCCTACTTGAGGGGCAGCTAGGCCAATGCCGTCTTCGCTGTACATGGTCTGTAGCATTTTGCGCACCAGATCACGCAGTGAGCTATCCACCTTGGCCACACGCTTGGCAGGCTGACGCAGGACGCGATCGCCCAAATAGTGAATAGAAAGGGGCGGTTTCTTTAGTTTTTTCTTTTCAACTTCAATAACGGCGGCCATGGGTTCTTGGTAAGTAAGCTTGCTAAGTGAATGGGAAGGCGTTCTTAGAACGTGCATTCATTTTGACTATTGTAACAACTCGCAACGGGTTCGGGATAGGGATGGGGGAGGGGGAATAGGGGATGGGGTGTTTTGGTGCATCAATTCTTTTTGATTCGGGAATCATGTGTGGTAAATGCCCTCATGGTTATCGGTGGTTTTGACGTACTGTGCTTAAATCCTTACTTAAAACGGACTATCTACTGCTAGAGACGCTGCGTGGACTGAGGCGCGGTGGTTGGATGAATTGGGCCGCTATTAGCACAATGACGGTGCTGCTATTTTTGTTTGGGACAAGCCTTCAGGTGAGCTGGCAGGTGGAAGGCTTGCTGAATCAGTTTGGCTCTCAGCTGGTGATTTCGACCTATCTAGAAAGCGGTATTGACGCAGGGAGCCTGATTGCACAAGTAGATCGGCTTCCTGGTGTAGTGAGCGTAACTTCTGTGAGCAAAGAGCAGGCGTGGAATCAGCTTACGGCTGATTTAGGGCTATCTAATATCTCTAACGCGGCAGAGCAGCTTAAAGGGAATCCGCTCGTAGATGAGCTGAAGGTGAAAGCTAGAGACGCAGAGCAAGTGCCGCAGCTCGCGAGAACGCTCAAAAGTATGGCAGGCGTGGACGATGTGCTGTACGTGGGTGAGGTGATCAATCAGCTGCGCGAGCTCAATGAAGGGCTACGGTGGGTAAGTCTGTGCGTAGTGAGCTTGCTGAGTATGACTGCGATCGCGGTAGTTACTACAACGATTCGGCTAATTGCGATCGCCCGCCGCCAAGAAATTGAAGTCATGCAGCTCGTCGGCGCAACCCGCAACTGGATCTATCTACCCTTTTTGCTTCAAGGCATAACTTTCGGCATCGCTGGTGCAGGCAGCTCGTGGGCACTACTCTTCGGCATTCAGCGCGGCCTCAAATCACTTTCTACCACCGATCAACCTGCCTTCATCCAGTTCCTAATTAACGGCCTTCAGCTCACACCACAGCAATGGTTCCTACTCCCCATCGCCTTAATAGGCCTAGGAACCAGCCTAGGACTCCTAGGCAGCATTCTCGCCGTCAAAAAAGTCGCAACCCAATAGGCCTCACCTCTCATCCCCCATTCCCCATCCCCCACCTCCCCACTAAAAAAATCCCCCGCCGAACACAATCTCAACAGGGGATTCTTTTCAATTGAATAGTTCTTCAAAAAGCCGAAAATCAGCCGTCCCGAGCGGGTTCTAGTAGGCTAGACCCATGCTGCGAGTAGTTTCAGCGCCTAGATATACGCGGATGCTCAAGAAGTCGGTAGGGCAGGCAGTTTCACAGCGCTTACAGCCGACACAATCTTCTGTACGAGGAGAAGCGGCGATTTGGCCAGCACGACAGCCATCCCAAGGCACCATTTCCAAAACGTCTGTAGGGCAAGCGCGGACGCACTGAGTGCAGCCAATACACGTATCGTAGATTTTAACTGAATGAGACATGAAGTATAGACTCCAAAATGCGAGCAAGGGTTCTCCAACCCAAGTGAAGTGTAGCCCGCAGCCACAAGCCAGTCATTCAATCTAGGGGTAAAAATTTATGGAACGTAATATTGTCAGTAACTTGTCTTAAAACTACTGGCAGAGACAGTCAAACTTGCAGAAGTGATAGGCAGAAAATTCGGAGGGGTCACGCTTTCCTATAAGATAATGAAGCTTAAATTACAAAAGATTCTTGACGCAGCCACTTTAGCGAAAGCGCACCGGCCATTTGTACCTGAGCGTTTGTACCTAGGCTATTGAATCTGCTGTTTTGGTTTGAGCAAGTTTTTGCGCTTTTTGACGCTGTTTGAAGGTAAGTACAGTAATGAGTGATGACATTTTAGGAAAAGTTCAGAAAATTGTTTCTGAACAGCTCGGTGTAGATGAAGCAGAAGTAAAGCCAGACGCTAACTTTGCGAATGATTTAGGTGCGGATTCTCTCGACACCGTCGAGCTAGTGATGGCGCTAGAAGAAGAATTTGACATCGAAATCCCTGACGAAGCAGCAGAAAGCATCAGCACAGTGCAGTCTGCCGTTGACTTCATCAAATCCAAAGCAGCTTAAGCACAGGTTCGCGCCGCTGGTCAATCGCTAGCTTTTTACCAACCGTGATTCTCCTGCGTTGGTAAAGCCTCTTTGCAGGAGAATGGCTAGAGCCCTCCCATGGCCAAAGTTGCATAGGCAAGGTCAACGCGCGGCGTTTGTGTAGGAGATGAAAAGTCGTACGCCGCACGTGTGGGACCAAGCGTTCGGTCTAGCTGTTTGAAGGAAAATGCCTGGTGGCGCTATCCACAGTTAGTCCTCAGCAGTTTGGTCCCATTTTTGATCGATCCTTTTGGTCGTTTTGAAAGCCCTCCGTTGCCTTATTAAACCTATGGCCCAGTCAGAAACCCTGTCAGACAATCAGTCACAACAACAGTTAGAAGAAAATAGAATGCTGAAAAAGCGGGTGGTGATTACCGGCTTGGGTGCTATTACACCCATTGGCAATACCCTGGATGAATACTGGCAGGGGCTGATGAGCGCTAAAAACGGCATCGGTATGGTCACTGCCTTCGATGCCTCGAAGCATGCTAGCCAAATTGCAGGCGAAGTGAAAGGCTTTGACCCACTCGACTATATGGATCGTAAGGATGCTAAGAGGGCGGCGCGGTTTGCTCATTTTGCGATCGCAGGCAGCCAACAGGCACTCGCCGATGCCAAGCTCGAAATCACCGATCTCAACGCCGAGCAAATTGGCGTCATGATCGGCACAGGCGTAGGCGGCATTCAGGTCATGGAGGATCAGCAGGAGGTATACCTTACCCGAGGCCCTAGCCGCTGTAGCCCTTTCATGGTGCCAATGATGATTGCAAACATGGCCGCTGGCCTCACCGCAATTCATACCGGTGCAAAAGGGCCTAACTCCTGCCCAGTTACTGCCTGCGCCGCTGGCTCTAATGCTATTGGCGACGCCTTTCGCCTCGTACAGGGTGGCTACGCCCAAGCCATGATTTGTGGCGGCACCGAGTCGGCGGTTACACCTCTTACCTTTGCTGGATTCTCATCCGCTCGGGCAATGTCTACTCGCAACGATGACCCCACTCGCGCTAGCCGACCTTTTGATGTCGACAGAGACGGCTTCGTCCTCGGAGAAGGCACTGGCATTTTAATTTTGGAAGAGCTAGAGCATGCCCTCAGCCGAGGCGCACATATTTACGCAGAGATGGTGGGCTACGGTATGAGCTGTGATGCCTACCACATGACTAGCCTTGCTCCCGGTGGTGAAGGCGCCATTCGTGCCATTCGCCTCGCGCTCAAAGACGGTGACCTATCGCCCGAAGAGGTGAGCTATGTCAACGCTCACGGAACCAGTACACCTGTTAATGATCCGAATGAAACCGCTGCTATCAAAACGGTACTAGGTGACCACGCCTACAACATCACGGTGAGTTCTACCAAAAGCATGACCGGCCATTTGCTCGGCGGCTCTGGCGGCATTGAAGGGGTCGCGGCGGTGATGGCCGTTGCGAACGATCGTGTACCCCCTACAATCAACCTAGAGAACCCTGACCCTGAGTGCGACCTTGACTACGTTGCAAACAAAAGCCGCGAGCAAGTTGTCAATGTAGCGCTTTCTAATTCATTTGGCTTTGGTGGCCACAATGTCACCCTGGCTTTCAAAAAGTATGCGTAGGAAATAGCAGCAGTAAAAATCACAATGTCTTTGGTCGACTGTCATCGATTGATGACGCTGTATCAAAGGCAGGTATCGCGCACCGTCGTGGATGTTACAGATTCATAGGTATAATGACCTAACAAAACTTCTTAAACTTTTGTTTAGCAACCACCGACTAAGCTTCTGTTTAGGAAGACCCTAAAACAAGAGATCAATATCAAAATATAGAGTCGTTGCCCCTTTTTGTGAGTGGGCCAATCGTCCATCTGTTTTTGTCGTTCACCCCAAACTATAAAAGGCCATGGCTGTCGCAACTCAATCGCTCGAAACACTGTGCATAAATTCCATCCGATTCTTGGCTATTGACGCCGTCAACAAGTCCAAGTCAGGCCACCCCGGCCTGCCGATGGGCGCAGCCCCTATGTCCTTCGTACTGTGGGACAAATTCATCCGCCACAACCCTAAAAACCCACAGTGGTTCAACCGCGATAGGTTCGTGCTTTCGGCAGGCCACGGCTGCATGTTGCAGTACGCCATGATGTATCTCACGGGCTACGACAGCGTCAGTATCGACGACATCAAGCAGTTTCGTCAGTGGGGCTCTACCACCCCAGGGCACCCCGAGAACTTTGAGACAGCAGGAATTGAAGTGACTACGGGTCCTCTAGGTCAGGGCATTTGTAATGCAGTTGGCTTAGCGGCGGCTGAAGCGCATCTTGCAGCTAAGTTCAACAAGCCCGACTGCACGGTAGTCGATCACTACACCTATACCATCATGGGCGACGGCTGCCATATGGAGGGCATCTCTAGTGAGGCTTGCTCTTTGGCCGGGCACTGGGGCCTTGGTAAGCTGATTGCTCTGTACGACGACAACCACATTTCAATTGACGGCTCTACTGATATTTCCTTTACAGAAGATGTGAGCAAGCGCTTTGAGGCGTATGGCTGGCATGTGCTGCATGTAGAAGATGGTAATACCGACCTAGATAGTATTGAGAAGGCGATCGCAGCGGCCAAAAAAGTCACCGATAAGCCCACCATGATCAAGGTCACTACCACTATTGGCTATGGCTCACCCAACCGTGCAGGAACTGGCGGTATCCACGGCGCCATGCTCGACACCGACGAGACCAAAGCAACTCGTGACAATCTCGAATGGAAGTACGAGCCGTTTGACATTCCTGAAGACGCGCTGAGCCGCTACCGTCAGGCCATCGACAAAGGTGCTAAGTCTGAGTCCGAGTGGAACGATACGCTTGCAACCTATCGCAGTAAGTACGCTGAAGAAGCCGCTGAGTTTGAGCGCTTCCTCTCTGGCAAGCTCCCCGACGGCTGGGAAGATGCTCTGCCTACTTACACTCCCGAAGACAAAGCCCTAGCGACTCGAAAGAACTCTGAGAAAACGCTCAACGCCTTAGCGCCTGTTCTCCCTGAGCTGATTGGCGGTTCTGCTGACCTCACCCACTCCAACCTTACCGAACTCAAGATTTCTGGCGACTACCAAAAAGGCGCTTACGAAAATCGCAACATGCACTTCGGCGTACGTGAGCACGGCATGGGAGCCATCTGTAACGGCATCGCGCTACACAACGGTGGATTGATTCCTTACTGCGCTACTTTCCTCGTCTTTACCGACTACATGCGTGGCGCAATCCGCATCTCCGCCCTTTCCGAAGCTGGCGTCATCTACGTCATGACTCACGACTCCATTGGTCTTGGCGAAGACGGACCTACCCACCAACCTGTAGAGACGGTCGCCTCCTTGCGCGCCATTCCGAACCTCTATGTCATCCGTCCCGCAGACGGCAACGAGACGTCTGGCGCGTACAAAATTGCCGTCAGTAAGCGTAAAGCTCCCACGCTCATGTGCTTCTCTCGCCAGGGCCTGCGCAACCTCCCCGGTTCCTCCATCGATGCGGTCGCAAAAGGCGCATACATCATGTCTGACTCGGACAGTACGCCTGAGCTGATTTTGATCGGTACCGGTAGTGAAGTTCAGCTTTGCGAAGACGCGGCTGAAAAGCTACGCGGCGACGGTAAGAAAGTACGCGTGGTTTCCATGCCTTGCTGGAAGCTATACGAAGAGCAAGACGCAGCTTACAAAGAGTCTGTACTGCCTAAAGCAGTGAAAAAGCGCTTAGTTGTTGAAGCAATGAGCAGCTTTGGCTGGGCTAAGTACTACGGCGACGAAGGCGATATGATCTCCGTCGATACCTTTGGCGCATCAGCTCCCGGTAACGTTGTGATGGAGAAGTTTGGCTACACCATCGACAACGTCGTCTCTCGTGCGAATGCATTGCTGAGCTAGTAACTTTCAGATATCAACAACAAAGCCCTCGTAGGTAATAAACCTGCGAGGGCTTTGTGCATTTATGAACGATTCGTTTGTTTGTTTCAATTTCAGCTACTGCAACGGGTTTCACTGAAATAGACAGTAGAGTTTGGTTAGAAGATCAGTTCGAAACTCACCAACGATTGAAGCAGACAGGCATTCTAAGCGAAAACTTCTATGAACCAGAAACTTTTTCAGTGTTTGCTAATTGCTATCTTTTTAGCAATGGGAGCAGGTTGCAATCACACCAGTAGGCACATCATACGGTCAGTGAATTCACCAGAAACCGCTGTTGATGAGCATCAAGATGACATGCCTCGATATTTTGCAAAGGATTTTTACTTAGCGGATAGCGGAGAAGCACTTCCGATCAATGTATTCGCAGCTGAGCTGATAGAATTCATTCGCCCAGCTACCTTTCAAGCAGTCGCTGAACGGGCAGATGTCATAGTTATTGGTAAACCTTTGGAATCTTTGGAAGAAAGCGACACTTCCAAAACGACTTCACACCCAAAGCAAGATTTCTCTATTACCGACTTTAGGGTAGAAGGCGTAGCAAAAGGCAGCCTGCAAACTGACGATGTTATTAAACTGGGGCAGTATGTCTCTGTTGTTATTGACGAAAACTATGCACTGCCAAAGGAACATAAGAACTGGAATGAACGAACCCTGGTAGTACAAAGCATGGATAACTACCGACCTGTTCAGAAAGACTCAACCTATATTCTCTTTTTATACAAGAGAAGCGATACCGACGCTGAGATCTACTTTCCAGTTTACGAATCTTTCGGAAGAGTTAACGTAGACGGAACGGATGAACTGAGAGAGTTTGAGTGGTTCAATGAACCAGCACAGACGAGCATTCGAGAGAGTGCAATCGCACTCTACAAATCCACCGTCGAGAACCCTGAGAAATCGGACTAGTGAAAGAAATTAATGCTAAGCGCGATCTTCAATACCAGAACGACTAATAATTCGATTTGATAAACGCTGAGCAGGTATCGACAGGCTAAGCATGCTGAGTCCAGTTACAGCGAGAAAGAGAGGATAACTCAGGGCATCCAAATTGTGTGAGAAATTTGCTACTCGGGTTGCGGACGGCTGACTAAATAAAGTGATCGCAGCACAGTAGAGTAAACCAACTAAAGCACTCACACCAATCAGTACGGCAAAATATTTTAGCACCGAAGTTTCTGTGATCTCTATTTTTCTTCGGATAAGTGCTGTTGAGATCTCCATGATGGAGACTACTGTGCCTAGTGAAAGACCGAGCAAGATAGCGAATAGTATTGCTGATTGGCGTGAAGTTGCGATCATAGTCAAAGAATCCATACCCTGCCCTTTCTAGTGCTCTCTAGACTAAAGATAATCGCAACACAACTCAGCAACTACTCAGAATGTGTCAGCGCTTTAGAATGAGCTGAGATGTATTCCATCATTGCGGTTGCTATCAAGCCTGAGCGACTTTTGCCTTGACTTTGCGCAAAAGTATCAATCTTGCTCAAAATACGCTCGGGAATCGTGATGTTGACACGGCGTACTTTTCCTGACAACTTCGACAGATCAACATCAATAAAGGCCCAGATACCATCTGCAAAATCTAGTGCCTCTTGATGCTTCTCAATCGTAATAGGCAAAGGAATATCTTCTGAATCGACTAACAGACCTTCGATATGACATTCAGCAGCTTCGACAGCTTCTCGCAGGGCCTCATCAATAGAACCACCAGCTGAAAAACAGCCAGGCAGATCTGGAATTGTGACGCCATAGTCACTATCTGAATCTTTGTGTAGTACAACCGGGTAAATCATTAACTGGGAGCGACTTATACTCACGGTTCGCTCAAGATAATTTGAGGTTCAGAAATATGACGAAGGCAATAGGTTCTCAGGCCATTGACAAATAAACGAGGCTATAGATCTTGTGTTTTTTCATCCCTGACCAATCAGTCAACTGGAAAAAACAGCCAATTTTACGCTACATATAGCGTTTTCGCATTTCTTAGAACCACTAAAACAAATAAGCGAACCATGAGACTTATATACTGCATAAGAAAGTTTTGATCTTCGATTTTTTACACACACTAAAAGCTGTTGTGTGTAAAAAGAGGTGCATTGAGAGAAGATATTGTGTACTGAAAGGGAAGATTGAGCTATGCCACTATTTGACTGCATTGTTGTAGGCGCAGGGCCTGCGGGCGCGAGCGCTGCGTACCATCTAAGTAAGCGTGATCGCACCGTACTTATCCTAGAAAAAGCCTCACTACCACGCTATAAGCCTTGCGGAGGTGGAGTTTCACCGCAAGTGGCGGAATGGTTTGATTTTGACTTTGAGCCGGTGATTTCGCAGAAGGTGACGCATGTGCGGCATACGTGGAATCGGGGAGAGGCGATCGCAGTCGAACTCAAAGCACCTGTTTGGATGGTGAGACGCGATGAGTTTGACCACTACCTCGTACAGCAGGCACAGAAAGTAGGTACAGAGCTGCGAGATGAAACAAAAGTGACCGGTATCGAGTGGAAAAATGATCGCTGGCAGGTTCGCACCAGTGAAGGCGATACGTGGGAAAGCAAGTATCTAGTAGCAGCAGACGGCGGGCGAGGGCCAATGGCGAAGTGGCTAGGGTTTGAGCCACGTAAGGCGAACATCACTGGGGCAATCGAGATTGAGCCGAGGGGGCCTGTAGATGATGGGCACGTGATGCGTTTTGAGTTTGGCCTGCTGAAAAACGGATATGCGTGGAACTTTCCTAAAAGCGACGGCTATTCCATTGGTAGTGGCATATTTAGGCCAGGTCAGCGGAGAGGGAATGACCTTGTGCAGCCGATGGTGGACTATGCAAAAGACTTTGATGTAGAGGCCGCTCAAGAAGCAAAGTTTGGGCATCCGGTGTACATCTGGAAGGGCGATCAGCAGCTGCATACTCAAAATGCGGTGCTAGCAGGGGAAGCTGCCTGCATAGTTGATCCGCTGACGGCGGAAGGCATTCGGCCGTCTATGTTTACTGGGGTGAAGGCGGCTGAGGCGATAGATCGAGCGCTGAGCGGTGACGAAGAAGCGTTGGCGAACTACAGCCAGGTCGTGATAGATGAGATTGGCAAGGAAATGAAGCTGGCGACTCGGCTAGCAAAGGCATTTTATTCGGCTCCGCGCTTTTGCTATCGCACGATTGTGAGTCAGCCGTCGGCAACGTGGGCAATGGCGAGGATTTTTGCGGGAGAGGTGAAGTATGCGGATATGGCGCAAAAGGCGCTGCGTCGGTTGAGTGGCAAGTTGCTAGCTCGATAAGAGCTTGATACATCTTTCATCCCATCCTGCTTATTTGTGCAAGAGCAGGCGCTAGCGAAATCTTTGTCCTGATAGATAGAGACAAAACCATGTGATATCGCTGACTTATCAAAGGCGAGCGTAGGAAATGGATAGCCCAAATACGCTACGCTAGCAGGGTAGTTACTGGTCTCGGTTCGTTTGTCAACTACTGTGAGACAACAGCCTCCAAACTTAGCGTCTAACTCTGCTAGTACAACACAGGTTACTGGTGAGTCGCGGTGGTTTACAGACCGTATGCTGTTTCAGTATCGCCGGTGCCGTCGCCGCACCTACCTCGACTCATACGGTGACCACAGTCAAAAAGATCCGCCTAGCGACTATTTCACCAAGCTCCGGCAGGACAGCGCCGACCATCGGCAAAGCGTCTTATCAGAGTTTGCGCCGCTCAGCCAACCCACCTACGAAAAATATGACTGGCAAGCGGGCGCTGAGACAACCTATCGCATGATGTGCGAAGGCGTAGAATCTATTCATCGCGGCGTGCTGATTGCACAAGGACCAGACGATACGCTCTATCGTACAGAACCAGACTTACTGGTAAAGCAGCCGGGTAACTCCTGGCTAGGCGACTGGTACTACGTGCCCTACAACGTAAAACTCGGCAAAAAGCCCAAACCCGAGTACCAGCTCGTCGCTGCTTTCAATGCCTACCTTCTCGCTGAAATGCAGGGCGTATGGCCAGAAACTGCCTGGATTTTTCTCAAAGAAAAGCTCTACAGCGTCAACTTGGCGCGCTATGTGCCCAAGCTGCAAGAAGCGCTAGACGACGGGCGCGAAGTAATGAACGCACCGCAAGCGCCCGAAGTATTTATCTCTCGAAACCGCTGTAGCCTCTGTCCCTGGCTTAGCTATTGCTACGCCGAAGCGAAGGAAACAAACCATCTTTCGCTTCTGCCTGGGGTTACGCTCACTCGCTACCCTACGCTAGTAGACCTTGGACTCACGACTGTAGAAGCCCTGGCTGACGTAGTACCCACTCATCTCACAGATGCCCTTGGCACAGAGCATCACGTCTCACAAAAGCTAATTTATCAGGCACAGGCGACGGCTGGGAACATGGCTATTCCTCGTATGCACAGTGGCTATCTCCCGCTCGTGCCCAGCGATGTACCGACGAGCAATATCGAGCTTTATTTCGACATTGAAGCAGCTCCTGATAAAGACTTGATCTACCTCCACGGTGTTCTTGTCGTCGATAGCGATGCTGAAGAAGAGACCTTCCACGCGCTGCTAGCAGAAGCGCCAGAAGAAGAAGAGAAAGCCTGGTTTGAATTTCTGGGGCTAGTTGATCGCTATCCCGGCGCGCCGATTTATCACTTTTGCCCCTACGAGGCGCAGACCGTAGCCCGCCTTGCGAATGTGTATGGTACCAATGGTACGAACATCAATCAGCTGCTTATCCGCTTTGTTGATATTCATAAGCGGATTGTCGATGCTGTGGCGCTGCCGGTGGAGAGCTACGCGCTGAAGCATTTGGCGCGGTGGATGGGATTTGAGTGGCGTGATGAAGATGCGAATGGGGCGCAGTCGATTTGCTGGTATGACGACTGGTTGGCGACGGGCGATCGCACTCATCTCGACACCATCCTCCGCTACAACGAGGACGACTGCCAGGCCACCTACCGAGTGAAGGACTGGCTAGTAAAATTTGCCAGTCCCTTCTGGAAATAGAACAATAATGTCGACAGGTGGTGTGGGTTCGGTTGGCGGCGGCTGCTCTATCCAAAGCCCAATCCAAAGCCCAGATAGAACGCTCGTAGACAACAGGCAAAGAATTGTTTGACAAAGCGCCCTCAAGTCAGCACAATAGAGATCGCCTTGAGAGGAAAGCCGACCGGCTTCGCCTCACTAGCGAGGGCCCGTAGTTCAATTGGTTAGAGCACCGCCCTGTCACGGCGGAAGTTGCGAGTTCGAATCTCGTCGGGCCCGTTCTAATTACAAAAAACACCTACAAAAAAGACCCTAGCTCATTGCGAACTAGGGTCTTTTTTTAGCGACAGGTCTTCTTCACCTACACTGACCAAGCTTGGTCAAACCTTAAGTGTGCCGCCATACTCTACGGGCAGTTGACTCTCCACGGGCAGCTGCATCACTTTGCTGTACAGATTGACGTACTCCACAGCTGATTTTTCCCAGCTGAAGCTAGCGCTCATTGCTCGCTTTTGCAGCGCTTCCCACTGCGGTTTGAACCGATAGGCTTCAGAAGCGCGAACCATACTGGTGAAGAAGTCCAACGCCTCGTAGCGGTCGAAGCAGTAGCCGGTGCCTGCTTCACTGATAGGGTCGTTGTGGCTCACCGTATCTACCAGCCCACCCGTGCGGCGCACAATGGGCACACAGCCATAGCGCATAGAAATCATTTGACTAATGCCGCAGGGCTCGAAGCGTGAAGGCATGAGGAAGGCATCGCAGCCAGCATAGATTCTGCGGGCGATCGCATCGTTATACATAATGTAGGCAGAAGCGCGGCCAGGATAGCGAGCAGCCAGCTCCCACAGCTGATTTTCGTAGTAGCGATCGCCTGTCCCTAGCACTACAAACTGCGCGTCGGAATAGGCCAAAAAGCGATCCATCGTTTGCAGCAGCAAATCGATACCCTTTTGCTCTACCAGGCGGCTCACAAGGCCCACCAAAAACTTGCCGGGCTCCGCGTCTAAACCCATTTCCTTTTGGATAACGACCTTATTATCTGCGCGTTTGGACAGCGTGCTGGGTGAATAGTTATGCTCGATTTTCTTATCCGTTTCTGGATCAAAAGAATCGAGATCAATACCGTTCACGATGCCGCTCAGCTTACCGCTGACAAAAGAAAGTAGCCCCTCTAGCTGTTCACCATATTCAGCCGTTTGAATCTGCTGAGCGTAGGTAGGCGATACCGTATTCACCTGATCGGCGAACTGAATAGCCGCAGCCATTATGTTGTGGCCTTGCATGTACCAGGGGGACCAGGCAACCTGCTCAATCTTCCAGCGCCAGGGCCCCTGATAAGCCAGGTTGTGAATAGTAAATACGGTGCCAATATCTGAGGTTTCGTGCATCCATACCGGAATCATCCCAGTGTGCCAGTCATGGCAATGGATGATATTAGGCTTCCAGTGGTTCCAGGCAAACTCAGCAGCGCCGTTTGAAAAGAAAAGAAAGCGCCACTCTTCATCGGGGCCGCCGTAGATGTTGTCTGGGTCAAAGCAAGGATGGCCCATGAGGTAGAGCGGAACATCGCTATCGGGCAGCTTTGTTTCGTAAATAGCAAAGGAGTTAAACATCGCATAGCCCCACCAAATGGGCTCGGAAGGGATGTCCAACTGGCCGTTCAATATCCCGTAGTAGGGCATTAGCACGCGCACATCGTGACCCATCGCCCGCAAAATCTTGGGCAGCGTGCCGACCACGTCACCCATGCCGCCAACCTTCGCTAGCGGTGCGGCTTCAGCGGCCACAAATAGAATTTTCATATAAAGCCTTAAGTAAGATCGCTGCTTCTTACTTCAAGTTTATATTGACGCTTCACATCTCCAAAGGAGTTTGTAGTAGGGGTGTAGAAATGCGGGAGCGGAGTCCGCTCCCCGCGCTTACTCAGCTACTGTCACATCTGCTGCTGGTGCGTCGATAGCAACTTCAGCCTCTAGCTCGTCGAGCATAATCTCTTTTTTACCCGGAATGTGAGTGTGCTTATGGTTGTGCTGCTGCTCGTTCATTTCCTTAAGCTGACGATTGGCCGCTTCAAAGGAGTCTCGGATGACAGCTTCGAGGGAGGCGTACTGAACGCCTTTGTCGGGGCTTTTGTCTACGACGATTTCACGGTCTTCCGGGACGGTGATGTCGATGCGCACGCGGTAAGGGGAACCGCTCTCTGGGTGGTCATGCACCTTTTCGATGGCCAGATGGCAGCTGCTGATTTGGGTATAGAACTGCTCTAGCTTGGCAATTCTTTCGGCGATCATGCTTTCTAATTCGGGTGTTTTATCAATACCACGGTAAGTAATTTCGGGAGGGACTCTCATATTTTTTGTGACTGTACTTTTTACGAATAGCCTTCTACTTGTAGAAGACAGCTAGGGAGCCTCGCATCTACCGATAGTTTGGTAAGTACGAGGCTCCCTGTTTGAAGGAATCCAAAAAGGGCAGCGCTACGAACGGTTTTGGGCGTTGATGACATCGAGAATTTCCTGTGCGCCTTGCGATCGCACTTTTTCTGCTAGCGCCTTACCCATACTCTCCGCATCCGCCGGAGCGCCCGTCACCACATCTTTAATCAGCTGCTGACCGTCTAGGCTTGCAACGATGCCTTTGAGCGTAAGCGTATCGCCTTCGATGGTGGTGTTCACACCGATAGGCACCTGGCACCCCCCTTCTAACGCACGCAAGAAGGCTCTTTCAGCGTAGCAGCGCTGCGCGGTAGGCGTGTGCTCTAGCACTTTGAGAATAGAAAGAATTTCGTCGTCGCCCTGGCGGCATTCAATACCAAGGGCACCTTGACCTACAGCGTGTAGGGAGATGTCGGGCGGGAGGATTTGGTGAATGCGATCGCTCATATCTAACCGGTTCAGTCCGGCAGCTGCTAGCACAATCGCATCGTACTCACCCTCATCAAGCTTACGCAGACGGGTATTCACATTGCCGCGAATATCTTTGAACTGGAACTTGGGGAAGTGATGCTTGAGCTGGGCGAGCCGACGTAGAGAAGACGTGCCGATTACCGCATCTTCTGGCAGGGTGTCAAGCTGCTTGTCTCGGTGCTTTTCATGCACCACTAGCGCGTCGGCGGGGTCTTCGCGCTCAGTGACACAGCCTAGCATCAGACCTTCTGGCAAATTAGTGGGCAGATCTTTTAGCGAGTGCACCGCAAAATCCGTTTCGCCACTAAGCATGGTGTCTTCTAGCTCCTGGGTGAAGAGGCCTTTGTCGCCGATCTTAGAAAGCGCCACGTCGAGGATTTTGTCACCTTTAGACTCCATCGTCGTGACCTCAAAATTGATGTCGGGAAAGGCTTTGCTGAGTTCAGCCTGTACCCAGTGAGTTTGTACAAGGGCTAGCTGGCTTTTGCGAGAACCGATCCGAACCGTGCGAGTGGCAACGTTAGAAGACATAACTTAGCGGGCGTTTGCTATGGTGATGAACGCTGATCTCAGCGCAAGATCCCTAGACTACCGCACACGGGGCCCCGGATAAAGCGGCCAAACCCATTGATGTCGCTCGTTTTCTCGTTTTGCATGTGAAAAATCGTGATAGCTGCGATTGTTGCGGGCGCTTGAAAAAACATGAAGTTCTGCAAATATACTGTGTACACCCCCTTACATCAGGAAAACCGTAGCGTCAGCACCCTTGCCAAAGCAGCGCTCAGATCTATCCTCAAAGCTAGCCTTGGTACGCTTTTGGGTGGTGTGCTACTCGTAGGCAGTGCTGTTCCTAGCGTGCGCGCTCAGCAGGTGAGTCCGGCGCTACGGGAGACCTTTTTAGCCGATCCGCTAGATCAAAGGCCGAGAGATCCTTTACTGCCAGTGCTGCCAGTCGAGCGGGCGTATAGTCCGTTGGAGAAGCAGGCGATCGCAGCTAGCCTCAACCAGCTCGATGTGCAGGCCAGACAGCTACTAGTCGCAGGCGATCCAGACGCCGCCTTCGCGCTGTGGCGACGAGAATTGCAGCTCAGGCGTGTACTCAGTGCCAAGAACGAATTCGATGCAATCGCCCGCGTGGCAACTGTCGCCTGGGCACAGCAAAGATCGGTAGATGTGCAGCTCCTCACCTTACGTACCCGAGAGATTTGGAATGCGGTAAAGACATCTTTAGGCGCAGAGCAAGAAAATCAGCTAGGCGGAACCGACGTAGGCGTACCGGAAGATTCATTCATTTCAGGAGCGGCAAGGGCGGATATTGCGACGCTAGGTAAATTGGCTGATACCTTCATAACCCTGCGCGATATTGAGTCTGCGGTAGAGGTGTATGAGCAGCTGATCCTGCTGAGCAGCGATAGCGGAGCCTTTCCGCAGGAAGATCGCATAGACCGGCAGAGAGCGCTCGCTAATCTTCACCTTCAGTGGTTCCACTTTGCTGAGGCGACCAACCTTTACCTAACGCTGCTAAACGAAGCAAAAGCAGCGGGTAATACTGACCAGGAAATTGACTATCTCAAACGGTTGGCCTATACATACCGGGCCGCAAAGTCATTGCCTAACGCGGTGCGCGCTCAAACGGACTTGCTACGGCTGTATCAGGTACGAGGTGAGGAAGAAGAACTTCCTGCGCTAATGGTGGCGATCGCACAAAACTACCGCGCGCTAAACCTCCACACCAGCGCTATCGACTACTACCGCGCTGCCTACCAATCTGCCCAGCGGTTCGATCAGTTCAGCTTCTCCGCCCAGGTCCTCAAAGATTTAGGCTCCCTGTACGAATCGCTCGCCCTTACCGACGACGCGCTCGGCGCATACACGCTGCTAGTTCCCGTAGAGCAACAGGCATACAACGACTACGGTGTAATGAATGCCTACAACAAAATCGGCCAGATCCAGCGACGCAAAGGAGACACACTCGAAGCACTGAAGGCATTCGAACGGGCTCTTGCCATTGCCGACCGGCTTGGCCTCAACACAGATTACTTCGTAGAACAGATCGAGTCTGTTACTTAGGCTAGCCTTTACTCAGGCTACTTTTAGCTATAGCTACACACTTTGCCGTGGCTGTACACTTTGAATACATCCGTACGCTCGGAGGTTGCTCTAGCCGTACACGCTGCTTTTGAGGAAAACGATTCTCATGCTGATTGAACGCGCTATTCTTGTGGCTACCGCCATTGGCTTCATTAGTGGGCTCCTGATCAACCTGCAAGAGGTTGGCTTAGACTACCTGATCAATAAAGCGTGGATGGGCTGGGGCATTACGCTCAAAAAGGTAGCTTTCAGCGTTTCTAGCCTCAGCTTTTTGTTTGGAATAGGGGCTTTTCTGTTGTTTCATTGGGAACCGGCGCGATCGCTCGGCGTCACCAGCAGCGAAATCATTCCATTCTTCTTCAAAACCGGCATTCTCATTAGTATCGTCACCCCTATCAGCGGCCAAATCAGAACGGCACTTGCTCAGCGGGAAACAGATGAAGATTCGGCTGTCACCAAAAAATAGCTATTGGTATGAACACTTAGTCCCTCTCAAGCTTATGCCTGTTAAAGCTTATACCGGTTAAATGTCTGCTTGCGAAATCGCATAGCGGGCCGCTGCCAAACTTAAGCGAGCCTGCTCAATCGGCGATAGCGACTCCCACTCACCCTGGCGAATCGACTGAATAGTCACTTCTACAAATTCATCAGCACTGCTACCGCGCATGGCAAAGGCCATAGGGCGAGCCATCACCTGCAAATCAGCCTCAGCTATATTATCCAACCCATCCTGCACACAGCTAATCAGCTGCTTCACCATCGGTTGACCACTTTGAGCGACCTGCTGCGCCTTCTCGCTAATCAAGCTCAGATAATCGCTCGGCAGTCGGCCAGCAAACTTTTCTTGCAGCGCAGCTAGCACACTGGTCTTGGCACTAGATGATGCACCAGCCCAAATCTGGTTCAGCTGAGTTGAAAGTCCTTCCCAGCCCTTCTTTGCCTCTTCGTCAGAGATTTCGAGCGCTTGGCCTGCCGCATCTATTTGCATTGCATACTCACCAGCAGCCTCACTCGCTAGCCAGGGCGCACTGGGTTCAGGGTCCAAAATACGCTGCAATAGCTCGGCTTGCGTTTCGCTCAGCGACAGGTCTTTCGTACCGTCGCTAGCCGGTGATGAGTTAGTCATAATAGTGCGTTTATCTGTTCAACAGAAATTGTAGTATGTGACTCAAAAGGATACAGAAGCATTTTTTGCCGTTCCGCACAGCTCGCTACTTTCTCTCTCAACTTTCTTTGATTTGGCCCCTTTGCCGCTAACGCCCTTGTAAAACAAATTCCAACAGCTGTCCTTCCGACTTACTGCCAAAACGAATCTGCATGCCAGAGCTTAGCACCACCTCCCGGCGGTGTACTTCTAGCCAAACGCCATCTTGCTTGTAAAACGTACCGTAGCGAGAATTATCGCGCAGTACATAGGCCAGGCGCTGACCGTTCTGCGCTTGCTCAGGCGGGACTCGGCGGCTGAATATCTCGGCATGGCTGCTCGACACCCACGGGTCGGAAATGACCAGATTGTTGATTTCGGGTTTTCGGCCAATCCGTAGAATGTCGCTGTAGATAGGCCATTCACTGCTGAGGTTTTCTGGATCGCGCAAAATTGCGTGCTGCGGGCCCAATGAAAAGCCGGTGATGGTACGTTCGTTGATTTGAGTTGTTTGGTCGGTGCCGCTTAGTAACAGTGCGCCGTTGAAGTCGGGGTGCATGTATAGCACGGGCAGTGTCCAGGCAGGCTGATTGAAATGGTAGAGCGTGAGGAGATGCTGACGGGCGATCGCAACCGCCTCATCCACGGCCTTCCGCTCTGCCAAAGTCTGCGCAAATACCTGAATAAAACTGATCGCCTCTTCATCTGCAATCGAGTCGCGCATAGCAACTACCGCAGGCAAACCATGGTGTAGCAGTACCTCTGCCAGGCTACTACGCGGTAAGGACTGCTGCTGCGTTTCTTCGGGCTGCGCGCCCCAGCAGGTATTGAATACGGCCAGTTTTACCCCGGCTCGTGTTAGCACCTGCGCCAGCTCTGTCCCGCTCAGCGTGGCATCCGATAAGAACAGCAGACCGCCATCCGGGCCGGGCACACCGTGCCCAGAGTAGAAAAATACGTTATAGCCGCCCTTCTCAACCGCTTTCGACAGCTCAGCCGCTGTGGGTCGCAAAAGCATATCAACCCGTCGCTTAGCTGTAGAACGTGCATTTAGATCGCTGCTTTGCTCTAGTATTTTTTTGAGCAGAGCAGCCTCTTGCTCAAGCTGAAGCCGCGCGTCCGGCTTAAACTCGTTAGCAGCGTCAGTGTCCAGGCCGCCCTCCTCGCTAGGGCTATCGTTTCCCAGCACCAGTAAGATCTTTAGCGCGTGGTCTAGCGAGGTTACCTCTAGGGGATCTACGTCACTACTGGTGCGGCTAAATAAAATTTTTCGATTGAGAGAAAGCGCCCTGCTGCCCGGCTGAGACTGCATGATCTCCCAAGGCATTGAAATCAATTCCGGGTCGCGAATTTCGAGCCGCAGACGCAGTGGAATATCTTGACCTATAGCTATACCCTGGGCGCGGTCGAAGCTGCTGCTAATAGGGCCATCAAATAGCCACTGCCACAGGCTGATGCCCAGGTGCTGCATGTAGCGACTGCTGTAGCTAGAAGGCTGACCCGCTTCGGCGCCATCGCCCTCTACGTCCAAGCTTTCAAATACAAACTGAGGAACGTAGGCAGAGGGGATATGCGGTACCTGCGGTAGGCCACGCAGCGAAAACATTGACTGCCAGTTCTGCCAGGACTGGGCAAGCTGAGGGCTCCACTCGCAGTCGTGATGAACGTGTCCACTAGGATGGGGTGCGCGTAGCACCCAGATGGCAAAGCGATCACGCTGCGCCTGCAAACTATCGACGGCCACCCACAGGCAGAGGGAATCTTGTTCTGGCATCAGACCTCACAGCGTCCCTTTTGGCTGCTCTCTATCTCTGGAATGGACGCGGCGATCGCGGCTAAATCTGCTTCCAACATCCAGCCATCCTGACCGGGCTCCAAAATTAAAGGCTGTCCTGCTTCAATGGCTTCTGGGCGATTAAAAGGTATTTCTGCTGTGTCTGTCTTACTGCCATCCGCACCACTATCGGCGCTATCTTCACTGGGTAAGCCATCCTCTGTAGGGGCATCTGAAAGCGTCTCGCCAAACGGCATACTGCACAGCTTTACCTGTACCCAGCTCTCATCGTCCAGCGCTGTCTTCTGCAACACCTGCACAATTCCCCCTGTCAAAATCGTGCTGGTCAGTGACCTAGAATCATCAGCAGTCGCCAGTTCTAGCGTGGGGTAAAGCGTGGGCGTGGGGGCTGGCTGGCTCGCCTCACCGTCTGCGGTTTCGCTGCGAATACCTAGACCATCAGTAGAGAGAATGCGTACGTAGCCACTCACTGCAATATCAGCTGGAGGCCGAGCGACAGGCAGTTGATTTGGCGCGTCGCTAGATGTTGGTGAGGCGGAGTCGATTTTCAGCGGCGGCTCATCGGCGTTGCGCAAGCGCTGGCGTAGCCCCGGAAACAGCGAGTAGAGTAAACCGCCCGCCAAAGCAATTAATAAGAGTGCAAGGCCAGCTTTCTTCAGCCCACGATTGCTGTTTTTCTTCAGCCGAGCTGTCGTAGGCTGAGGTAAGTCTGCTGTATCGACGTCGGCTGTAGCAGCGTCGGTCTTGGTGGAAGGCTCTACGGCTTTTGAAACCACACGAGTAGAAGGCGCCGTGGTCGCGCTCTGAAGGGTTGTTATGGGTCTTGCCTTCTTAGGCGGAGCGGTCTTGTCTACCGCGCCTGCCGAGATCTCTCCTGACACCATACGGTCAGAAGCGCTAACAACTTGAGCGCTAAGCAATCCCACCGTCACATTGTCATGACCGTTGTAGCGATTGGCCAGATCTACCAGCCGCAGACCGGCTTGGGCAGTCGCACTAGGCTTACCGACTAGCGGCTTCAGCTCGCGCTGCCAAAACTGCTCTACCCGGTCACTGTCACTTAGCCCATCTGAGCACAGCAAAAACACACAGCTCTCATCGATCATGAACTGCTGCACCGTAGGCCGTAGCGACTGCGATGGCCCCATACCCAACGCCTGAATCAAAGAGCCCGACCCCGGCTGCACCAGCACCTCCCGGTACAGGCTACCGCCCAAGCGTACCTGCCGTGAGGCTACGTCATCGTCTAGCGTCACCTGCTGACAGTTGCGATCGCTAATACGATACGCCCGGCTGTCGCCCAGGTGAGCGATATAGACTTCAGGGCCTCTCACCAGCGCTAGTACCAGAGTAGTACCCATGCGATCGCGCGCCTGCCTTTGCGCCTGATCATTCTGCGCCGAAATTTCGTCATTCGCCGCACAAATCGCCGCTTCAATGGCTAGCGATAGCTCAGTAGCGCTCATCTGCGATCGCTCAGTGCTCAGCACCGGCTCTATCTGCTGCCGAATAGTCGAGATTGCCAGCTTAGAGGCCACATCTCCACCTTGATGTCCGCCAATGCCATCACACACAATCAGCAGCTGAGGAGCGCCTTTCGTTTGCTCGCTCGTCAGCTTTGTTGCTGTACCGCTCTCTGGGAAACAAGCATCTTCGTTACGCTTGCGGGTCGGCCCCTGGTCAGTATTTACCGATAGTCCATAAGCTACCTGCTGCTCGCTGCCGCAGACGCTCATTGCCGAGCTAAGCTGTTCGGCTAGCTGCTCGGCGTTTATCTGCTGATGCTCCAGGCCCTTACACAGCTGCTCTAGAAAGGTGCGTACGGCCTGATGCGCACTTTCTGCCAATGGCTGCCAGCTGCGAGCGAGATCTACAAGCGTTGGTTGAGTCGCTGCATTGGCACTCCCACCATCCGCTGTAGATAAGCTCAAAGGTGAAGCCAGCTCCAATAGGCGCACAATAGAGCCGTCTACACGGAGCAGGCTGCTATCTAGCAAAGTTGCAGCTACCTGCTGAGCCGAAAACGCCTCCCATACATGCGCGATTTGCCACAGCCAGTTTAGCTGTCGCAGCGGAGGAGCATCGGCCCAGCAGTTAATTAATCTTGGCAGCTGGGTGGGGACTTCTGGCTGTTCGGCCATCGAGAGAGCCGAAGACTCCAGCATCAGCACGTAGTCTTTATCAGGCGTTCTCAGGACTGAATAGGGCCGAGGTACGTGCAGCGGGTAGGTTGATAGATGCAGGTAGGGCATCAGGAAGTCAGGGATCTCTGGCAGAGACTCTGGCAGGACGCCAGGCTTTGTATCGAGGAAGGTGCGATCGCGCTTAAGCAAATAGCGCTGATTTAGCAACGTGCCTGGCTTGAGCGAAGCCACCAGGTCACCCACACCCCACAGATAGTAATGAGGCAGCACGGACTGGCAAACCTGGCAAGCATCAGCCGCTTCAGGGTTGGCAGTTTTGCAGCTGGGGTTAGGGCAGTTAATCACTGAATGTACGAACCTAAACTCACGAATCGAATACAGACAACGCGCACTTCAAAAAAGCCGACTAAGCAAACTTTACCAAAGCACCTGGCTGGAACAGCGCTGGCGCAGTGCGGGTAGTCAAGGCAGACTACTCCTTTGCCGCCGTTTCTTCAACTGCTTCTTCAACCACACGCGGCAGGCCCATGCTGTAGTTCAGCACACGGCTACGTAGGTTGTAGCTAATCTCTCCCGACTGTAGCAGCGTACGAACAAAGTGTTCGAGGTCCGAACCAATTCGGCGCAAGTTATAGTCAGTCAAGGCTTCGCCAGCATAGTCATCTACTAGCCGGTCAAACTCTCGATACACCTTTTGCAAAGACGATTCCGTCCAAGAAAACTCATTTTCAGGATCCACATCAATCGTCAGCTGTTGATCGCTTGGCACAATTTCGTTATCTTCAATCGTTGCCGCATAGATCAAAATGTGGCGGGTCGTTGACTTTAGCAGCATAAATAAACGGCTCAAAAACGCAGCGTTACAGCAAGGTCTAGCAAAACACACCCATCAGACTACTCTCTAATCTGAGGGTACCTGGAGAATATAAGCGCAGATACATAATCCTCCCATAAATTTTGATGAGTTCATTGTAAACGCTTAGCCGTCGGTTGACCGTTGACCATCTCGCATATCATGCCTTAGCGTCCATTTATCACCCTATCGCCAAATCTCCTTGCCATACCTCAAGCTGCTCCTCATTCGCCACGCCGAATCTATCGGCAATACCCAGCGGCGTATGGAGGGCCAACAGTCCACAGCTCTCTCCCCTTTAGGCCAGCAGCAGGCCCAGCATCTCGCCAGCACACTTATTCCTGCTCTAGATCCGCAGGTTTCTCCAATAGCAGATTTGCACTCACCTAATCCTCTTAGAGCCGCCAAGCTCTTACCGACGCATCTCTACAGCAGTCCACTCCTACGTGCGGATCAGACGGCTGTTGCACTTCAGCAGACGCTTCAGCAGGTCAATCACACTGTGCCCATCCAGCACGATACGGCCCTTCAAGAAATTCATCCAGGCATCTTCCAAAACCTGACTTGGGCAGAAGCGACAGAGCAGTATCCTGAGATTTGTGATCGCCTCACCACCTCCCTCGAATGGCAGCCCGTCCCACAAGCAGAATCTCCCCTCGAAGCGAGAATCCGCGCACAGGCATGGATTCATCAGCTGCTCACCAACCATTCGCCCGACGACACCGTCTGGGCCGTGTCCCATGGCGGGCTCATGCTGCACCTCATCGCTATTATTATGGGATGCGATCGCACCTGGAAAATCACCGTTTCCCACACCGCCATCTTCGAATTCTGGCTTGCTAGCACCCATCGGCAAACCCTTACCCAAAACAAATTCAATCCCGAATACTGGATCTTACGCCGCTTCAACGACACCGCCCACCTACCCAAAAGAGATAGCCCCGATTTCAGGTATTCTCTTTTATAGAGGCCCCTGACCCCATCTTTATCACCATCTAGGCTCCGTTCAAACGCCAACCCACTCCGCCCGTGTTCAACGAAAAATCGTCCACATCTACCGCTAAGTCCACCATGAGCACCCCAGCTAGTGAGACCTTTGGCCAGGCCCGCCAGGGTAGCGTTGCCGCCATCATTCAAATCTTGAACGAACGTCTAGCAGCCGTTGGCATTCGCACCCGTGCGGTTGTCGCAAATGGCATGCTCCAAATCCTGTGCGAAGCAGCTTCTACAGAGCAGCTAGAAAAGCAGACGGTTGTCACTCAGGTGCGTCAGATTTTAGAGAATATCAGCCCTCGCCGCATTAGTAAGGTGAACATCAACAGCCGAATTGTAAAAGAAGAACAGCTGCTGTGGCTAGAAGAAATTAACCGTGACCCTGAGAACGCGCTGCTGTGGTCAGAGATCATCATACTCAAGCGTCCCTTTTTCGTTAAACGGTGGATTCGCGATCGCAATCTCAAACCCGCCGGTCCCGTCTTTCGCGACATTACAGAGCCCGATCCAAATACAAACAATCTCACCGGTAAGCTCATCGGCGGCGCAGGCATCGCACTACTCCTGCTTGCCACTGGCTGGATCTTTCGAGAAGACATCGCTCAGATGCGCCAGAGCGGTACCGCCGACATCACCGATACAGCCATCAACGACACTCCTGACACCGACTTGCCGCCCTTACCAGCCCAAAACAACGGTGGGGACAGCGAAGCGAATAGCGAAGGAAGCACTGAGTCACCAGAGCTAAAACCAGGTGATAGAGCAGCCGACACCACACCACAGACCCCACCATCCGCTGCCGACAGTCCACCCTCACAGACCGCTACACCCAACAACTCTGGAGCTACTGCCGACGCCTTTGCCGAAGCCGTTCGCATCGCCAACAAAGCCGCCACCGACGGTCAAACGGCTACCACCGCTGCCGAATGGCTCGATCTTGCCGCCCGTTGGCAAAGAGCATCCGATCTGATGGCTCAAATTCCCAACAGCAGCGAGCAATACGCCCTTGCCACAGAACGGGTGCAGTCTTACGCACAAAATAGTCAGGCGGCACTTGAGAAGGCAGCGATACAGTAGTTGAAGCGTCACTCCAGACTGATTCCCTTCAGCGTTCTCGCCTTTGCTTTTGCAGCAACTGGCGCTCTATCTATTGCTTGCGATCGCATCCGACTTCCCTGAAAGTGCTTCTGCCACTCAATCGGCGCGTCCATCGTCTCGCCACCGTGCTTCGTCAGTCGCGATCGCACCTGACACATCACAGGCGTATTCACGCAGGCTCCAGAAATAATTACCTGCCCCTTTGTCAGCGAAGGCAGCTCCTTGAGCAAATCTCGCCCTGCGGCTTCCACGCCATACTTCAAGCTCTCCTGGTCCACCGGATTCACAATCCGCATCAAAAACTGGCTCATACATTGACTGAGCACATCTGAATCCAGCTTGCCGGGTCTCTGCGTAATTAGCCCCACACCCAGCCCAAACTTCCGTCCTTCGCTCAAAATCGTCCGCAAAATCGCCTTGCAGCGCGCTGGTTCCTTTGCTGGAGCGAATCGATGCGCCTCCTCAATTAGCGTAAATACCGGATAGGGCAGATAGTTCTCATCGCCCGCCGTATTCTTTTCCTTCACCGTATTCATTCGGGCCAAATAGCTCTGCCGCAGCACCGCCGCGCAGATTACCTGCTGCTCTTCCTGACTAATCTCATTCATTTGCAGCACCGTCACCCGGCCCGGTGAGAATAAATCACTCGGGGCCAGATGATTCGTCTGGTGAAAATATCGTGAGTTCGCGAACCGCTCTAGCTTCCACTCAATAGCAGGCGCTGAAGAACCAATCTTGATATTGCCTTCGTCGTCTTCTGCAGTGTCGGCCTCATTGACCGCTGCGATCAAATCGTCAACGTTCCAGCGATAGTCGCCTTTTCTATGCCGCTTTAGGATGAGAAAGGCCTTGTTGAGAATGGCCTGCTGGCGATCGCTCATCTCCGGCAGCAGCGTCAGCACATCGTGATAGTCCAGCGATGAAATGCGAATCGTAATATCGTCTGGCGTCAGAATTCGCACGTCTGGCACATAGCCATCGTCCGCCGCAAAAGCCGGATGCCCTCGCATTTCGCTTAGCGTCCCATACTCTCCGTGCGGGTCAAAAATTAGCACCGCCGCCCGATTGTACGGCTGCAAAAACTCTTCAATCAGTACCCCAGCGGTGTAGCTCTTACCCGAGCCTGTACCCGCTAAAATTGCCATGTGCGTACTCACCAGCTCTTTTACATCTAGCGCCACCGGCACCGCACCACCGGGACGCAGCAACAAAGAACCAACCTGAGCAGATCCCACCTCGCCCGGCTGCTTTTTATTCACGACTCGCTTGAGCGTTTCGTCGTCTGTAATCAAAACCCGCGCACCCGGCATCGGCGTAAGGCGTGGGTTGATGAAGCCTAGGGCAGGGTTGAAGTAGCCAATCACATCTACAGTGACTTCGTAGATCTCAGGATTGGGGTGCGAGAAGCCGACGAGGGCTGCGATCGCATCGGGGCTAATCTCGGCGTCCGCAAAGATACGATCTGGCAAGTGATCGCTCAGTCGGCGATCAGATATCTTACCCAATATCTGTAAAAGCTTGCCGTCAACCCCACTCACCTCGTAATACACAAACTCGCCAATCTTCACCTGACGATTGTCCGACGTGATAAAGAGATATTGATTCCCATTCTCGCCAGGGCCCTTCACTGTCCCAATCACCTGAGACTTCGCGAGAGAGGAAAATCTTGAGCCGTTATCCGCATTAACCATGTCAGCCGCTGTGCGAGACGCTTTACTGAAGTTTATAGCAGGTATAGCAAGGGGCTGCACGCTTTACAGATACAAATTTACTATTTCCGCTTGCCACGGGCAGAGGACACCTGCAAAAGCAGGCACAGAACCTGTCGAGAACCCGTCACAAGTGTGGTGTGATTGCGGAGGTCGCACACGCTATTAGAACCGCTACAATAGCAATAAGCAAATATGCTTAAAGGCTACGTTCACTTCATGTCAAGCGACACGTCTACAGCCTGTTCATTAAAGACCTCTCACTATTAGATAGACTTTTGCTATAGCTTTACGGTTTTCCACCGAAAACGTTGGTATTGTAACTGTGGCACTTATAAAGTCTCCTACTATCTCGCGATCGCATTTAACAAGAGTCGGATACCCGCCTGTGACACACAACACATCATTTTCACAGCAAGACCTCTCGCAGCAAGACCTTGCGTCAGCTCAGCAGCTGATAGCGAACATTCAGGCTGCCGCAGGAGCAGAGGCCGCTGCGCCGCTCAGCGAGCCAGCAAACGTTACCATCTCCACAGAAAAGCGCCCTGCTAAAGAAAGACGCATCCTTGCCTCAGTAGAAATTCCTCAGCCTATCGATCAAGTCTGGAAAGTCATTACAGACTACGAGCACCTCGCAGACTTCATCCCTAGTCTCACCACCAGCAAAATCCTCAGCCACACGGATGGCCGCATTCGCCTTGAGCAAATCGGCGCGCAGTGCTTCCTCAAAATAAAGTTCTGTGCCCGCGTCGTGCTAGATATGACCGAAAGCTTCCCGTACAAAGTAGGCTTCTCCATGCAAGAAGGCGACTTCCAGCAGTTTGAAGGCGCTTGGCATCTCAAACCAACTGAAGACGAGCAAGCCACCCTTCTCTCCTACGACCTATTCGTAAAGCCTCCAAAGGCAATGCCTATCTCCCTGATTGAGCGCCACATTCGCCACAACCTCACAATCAACCTGCTAGCCATTCACCAGCGCACACTGGCGCTAGCTGCCCAGTAGGCGTTAAAGCGTCCACAGTTCATGCATATGCAAAGAGGGATGACTCATAATGAGTCATCCCTCTTTGCTTTTTGGGTAGGCAACTAATGCTTATCTCATTGAAACAAGCTTATGCTCCGCAGTCTGTAAGATAGGCCCAAAGCGAAGCCCTGTAACAGTATAACCATTACAGGGCTTCGCTTTATTACATACCCCCAGGGGAATTCGAATCCCCGTCGCCTCCGTGAAAGGGAGGTGTCCTAGGCCTCTAGACGATGGGGGCGCATGTGTTTTGACCTCTATAAAGATACCTGTAGTTTGGGCGGTGTGTCAAACCCTACTGACATTTTTTAGAAGAACCATTGCGACTGAGAGTCAGAACTAATAGCCTTTGTACAAAAAAACCGGTATTAACTTGCAAAAAGTGTTTAGGCTGAGTGCTGCTATCTATTTCGTTGTTTGGTTCAGCGCAAGAGCAAAACGCGTGAGATGGCTATAGAAAATGCAGCGACTTGCGAAAGAAAGCCATACGGCCAGCGAATTAGACCACCGACCGAGGCTAAGCTAGGCCAATCGGCTAGAGTTGCGAAGACGAATGAGCTGTCGGCGCATCTCTGGAGAAGCTTGCTCAACGTCTTTAAGCTGTTGAATAGCAACCTGGCTATCAATAGCTTCCAAGTATTCGTCGCTCCCATAGGCAAAGGCATCTACAAGTGTCTCCACTAATTTCTCCTTATTTGTCATGGTGAGCTGCTCCTCAATGATGCGAAATTTGAGACGTACTTCACACTCATAAATACCAACATCGCTATTAGGTAAGGATCGATTCGTCGAACTGTCCATATCTTAAAAATTAAGTTCCGCAGGCTATATAAATCTAAAGAATTCGTTAGGCCCCAATCTCAGACGATTTGCATCGCTAACAGACGACTTCTGCCATTAAAAACATCACATCCGAGTAACTATTGAATTCCCCTAATCCCAATGTAGATAACACCTTAAGAAGTTGATATGAGAGGCTTTTCCTCAATTTTGGTAGTATCAATTTTCTCCAATAAGTCGAGTCAGGAAGCAACTCAGAAATAACGCATTATATGTTTTTATACCACTCCCTCTTTTATGAGTACGGATGCCGTATTACTGTTTTCCTAGTCAAAGCTGTGTACATCTAGGACGTCAAACAGAACTGATTGTTGAGAGGCCTTTCAAAACCATCACAACAGACGTTTAAGCAAATAATTATACAGATAAAGTCTAATTAATATGAGCTCTCTACCGTAGTATAAAGACAATGCTTCGCTAGATCGCAGAATGTAGGCACATAGAAGAAACTACGTATCTAGCGGCACACAGGGATTATGCCGTGAGGGGTCGCACCCTCCTTGTCGAACAATTGCTTTACAAAAAGCAGGTTAAAAGGCTGTTTTTGTAAAGCAATTGTAAAACTAGTAAGGCTAAGGCACGCTGCAGAACATGCCGATAGAGCACTGATAGAAAGGATGATGAGCGTCTAGAATGATGAGCATTCCAAAAGTTGAGAGTCTTTAGAGATCGGCGTGGCAAAACATTCTCCTGAGCAACCAGAGATGGAGTCATTGGGCCGAACCGAGCTCCTAGTAGCAATGGCCGCAACAGCGATGATACTGCTGCTGATTGCTCGCATTTGGCAGTTCTTCGAGCCGTTGAGACTGCCTGTAGTATTGAAATGGCAAGCGATTGGACTAGGCGTTGCGATTGGACTAGGTATTTCGGCAGGTAGTGCGCTGATATATCGGCTGTGGCCTGCCTACCGCAAGAGCGCAGACGTTTACCTTGCGTTTGTGCTAAAACCGCTGCTGCGCTCAGACTGCATTTGGATAGGGTTGTTGCCTGGGATGAGCGAGGAACTGCTGTTTCGTGGGGTCATGCTGCCTGCATTCGGGATGAATGCGGTAGGAATTGCGTTCTCTAGTCTTTGCTTCGGCATTATGCATGTGTCCCGACCTCATCAGTGGCCATATGGTATTTGGGCAGGTGGCGTAGGGCTGCTGCTAGGGGTTAGCGCGGTTTCAACGGGTAATTTGCTGGTGCCGATTGTGGCGCATGTGGTAACTAATGCGGTCTCTAGCCTGTTCTGGCAAATGAACTGCCGCTAGATAGCGCTAAGTTGTGCGTGCGCTGATGGCCCTGCGCAATTTCGGCGGCTGTCAGCACGTGACTCAAGGCCTTGGAGACTATGTCAGCCCCTGCTCCTGGTACGCTAGCGCCTTCGGTGATGGTGCGCTTCCAAATGCGGCTACCAGGCTGACCGTGAAAAAGGTTCAGCATGTGACGAGTAATGCTGTGCAGCTTTGTTCCTTGATGCGTCCAACGGTCGATGTAAGGGAGCATTGCTTCTACAACCTGCTGACGCGTAGGTACCGCAGTGGACTCACCAAAGATTATTTGGTCTGCTTCGGCGAAGAGGAAGGGGGTATCGTAGGCAGCTCGACCAATCATGACGGCATCCACATGCCCAAGCTGCGCTTTAGCCTGCGTTAACGTCTTAAAGCCGCCGTTGATTTCAATATTAAGATGAGGAAAGTCTTGCTTGAGGCGATAGACGTCGCTGTAGCGTAGAGGTGGCACGGTACGGTTGTCTTTGGGGCTAAGACCCTGTAGCCATGCTTTACGGGCGTGGACGCTGAAGCGATCGCACCCAGTTGCTGATACAACGGTTACAAAGCGCACCATGTCTTCATAGCGATCAAGGTCATCTATTCCGATTCGATGCTTGACGCTTACGGGCAAAGGGCTAGCCGCCATCATTGCGGCCACGCACACTGCTACGCGCTCGGGCTGCGCCATGAGGCAGGCGCCAAAGTTACCGCTTTTGACGCGATCGCTTGGACAGCCCACATTCAAATTAATTTCGCTGTAGCCAAACGCCTGCGCTTTGCGAGCGCACTCAGCCAGTAGCACTAGGTCATCTCCCCCCACCTGTAAAACAAGCGGATTCTCATCGGGTGTAAACCCCAGCAGCCTTTCTGCATCACCATAGTGAATTGCCATGCTGGTTACCATTTCGGTATATAGCAAGGTGCGCTTGGTTATCTGCCGCATGAAGTAGCGATAGTGGCGGTCGGTGCGGTCCATCATGGGCGCAATGCTCAGCGGCAGCATGAAAACTCCCTATTTACTTGGGTTCGAGAACAGTTTTACTATATCGCTTTGGGCGGCATGCCTTAGAGGTATCCGATACACTCCGAACAAGCTTTGCGCGTTGCTGCGGCATTTTGTCTCGGCCATCTTTCTTTGGTGTGCTAGAAATATCTGATGGCTAATCGATAGTCCTAAGCCAGTACCTCTCCCTACTGGTTTGGTTGTATAGAACGGGCCGAATACCTTGGCACGTTCACTGTCAGGAATGCCAGGACCGTTGTCAGTAATGTAGATTGCGACTCGATTTCCCTCAATTGTTTCGGTCCGAATCTGAATTTTCCCAATCTCATTTGTGCCTGATGATTGTAGCGGATAATATAGCCGCAAAGCATCCATCGCATTGCTCAGAAGATGCCAGAACACTTGGTTTAGTTGGCTAGCAAAGCACTCTACCATAGGCAATTGATCATAGGCTTCAACCACTCGAATAGCCTGTTGTCCGGGCTGCGCCTTGAACCGATTCGCCAAAAGCATCAGCGTGTTCTCAATGCCTTCTTGAATATCAACAGGTTTCATTTCGGCCTCATCTAGTCGGGAGAAATTGCGTAGGGATTTGACAATTTCTCGAATCCGCTCCGTTCCTAGTCGCATGGAGTTCAAGAGCATAGGATCGAGGATTAAACAAAAGAGTCAATATGTCTGATAATGAGGAGAACCTAGTCATTTCGGCTCAAACGATGAAAACCGTCCGCGCTTACTCCCCCGCAATAGAAGAGCAGATGCAGCGCTACTATGAGTCGTTAAGCGAGAAAGACCGTCGCCGCTATGCCGCTATCGAAGCAGTCAAGATAGGTTATGGGGGCATCAGCTATATCCATCGAGTCCTGGGCTGCGTGCGTGGGAGTATCCGGTTGGGAATTGCCGAGTTATCAGACCCTGAGGCGATGAGAGAAGAGCGACAGCGGTCACCTGGCGGCGGTCGTAAAAGTGCTTTCGAGACGATTGAGGGACTCGATGCGGCCTTCTTGCGAGTCGTTGAGCGTCACACGGCAGGTTCACCGATGGATAAGTCGATTAAGTGGACGCACTTGACGCGTCAGCAAATAGCCGACCGATTAGCAGACGAGGAAGAGATTAGCATCAGCGTGACGGTGGTGGACCAACTTCTCGATAATCATCAGTTCCGACGGCGTCAGGCGCTCAAGCGTAAGTCAACCGGTAGCAATCCCAACCGCAATCAGCAGTTTGAGAAAATACATGAACTGGTTGATAGCTACCAATCGGCAGGTGAGCCAGTGATCAGCATGGATACCAAAAAAAGGAGTTAATCGGGCCATTGTATCGAGCCGGACACACCTACACGCAAGCGCCCATAGAAGTCTACGACCATGATTGGCCTTCTCTATCAACGGGCAAAGCAGTGCCGCATGGACTGTATGATCTAACCGAGAACGTTGGCTATGTTCAGATTGGCACCTCTCGTGACACCCATGAGTTTGCCATTGGTTCCCTACGCTACTGGTGGCAAACGCATGGGCGCCAGCTATATCCAACGGCCACCTCATTACTGTTGACCTGTGATGGTGGGGGTAGCAATAGTTCGCGCTCTTATCTGTTCAAAGCAGCGCTACAGGACTTGGCTGCTGAGCTGACCCTAGACATTAGAGTCGCTCACTATCCGCCCTATACGTCTAAGTACAATCCTATTGAACATCGATTGTTTGCGCATCTAACGCGGGCGACGCAGGGGGTGATTTTCGATACGGTTGATACTGTCAAAGAACTGATGGCTACAGCGACCACGGCTACAGGCTTGAGCGTTTTTACAACCGTCCTTGACCGAGTCTATGAAACTGGGAAGAAAGCGACTGATGAACTCAAAGCCAGCATTCGCATTGTGTTTGATGACGTTTTGCCAAAATGGAATTACACCGCCCTGGCTAACCCTCCTCAAATTGAATCAACTATTTAATCCTCGATCCTTACTAGCCTCTGTGTCAGAACTTATGAAAGCCGAATTTCACTGAAGCATAGATAGTAAAACAAGTTCTGACACACTCAAAAACATAGAAAGCCACCGTTTTCTGCTGCCTCAGATAGCTGTATCAAAACGGTGGTTAATGACACTGTGCTTGAACTCTCAATCATCTCAACAAGAAGTTGTTATGCGAAGTCCTCAAGTTAGTTGGGCCGACAAGAAATAGTTTGGCTGAACCTCTGCACGCACCTTATAGAGTTATGTATCAAAAGTTGAGTGTACGGTTCGTGGATACAGATGCGATCACTCATAACTGACGGATAAGATCTAGAGTAGTGGGTCTCAGCTACTACCTCTGATGCTGAGTATGTAGTTGGATTTCAATTATGTGCTGCACATGACACCTTTCCAGTGGCTAGCGTCTAACTTCGATTCACTCTTCGTCTTTGGCGTCGCTTGGTTTCTATTTTGGCTTGTCGCCTCAATTGTTTATCGCAAAGTGCGTGGAAAGAGGGGTTTGATACCAGCAAAACACGAGGTGGTATTTGAAGAGAAGGGAGCTTCTGGTCGATCTCTCAAAACATGGTGGACTCGGCTTGGTGGAGCAAGCAACTGCCTCATAGTATCGGTCACTCGATCGCGGCTGATTATCCGACCGATCTTCCCTTTTACGCTGCTATTCATACCTGAGATCTATGACTTAGAGCACTCAATTGGCCTTGTCGAGATTACAAACATTGATGTACAGCCTAGTGCGTTTCGGCAAGTGGCGGTTGTTGAATTTCAGGAGAGACAGCAGTTACGCCGTATTGAGATTACGCTTCGGAATCCTGACAGATTCCTCCAGGCAGTTTGGAATTGATCTCCTACGGACTCTAACGTTTGATCGAGCCGCTGAGCTTGGTCGTTATATGATCGCAGTAACGACCAAAGACATATTTATCAGTCCGTCTACATGTTTCAAAGTCTCTAAGACCTTTTTAGAAAGCGGTTATGAGACATAAAAAGAGACACGATCTTCTAGGGTCTCAAAATTCATAGATTTCGAGAAGGTCAAGCGTACTATGAAAAGAGCTGGCTAATAGCACCCTTGATAAGCCCGTCTTTCGAGAAAATACACCCCTGCTAAAACTTACAGAGGGCATCCAACTCAAGTCTCGGATCGTCAAGCTCTGCGTCTATTAAACTCAATTCAAAATAAACCAGACTCAGCAGGTAGCGTTATTACGAACGCTGTGCCTTCGCCTACCACTGATTGGATTTCGATGGTTCCCTGATGCTGTTGAATAATTTTAATGCAAATGCCAAGTCCCAATCCGGTACCTTTGCCGACAGGTTTAGTTGTAAAAAAAGGATCAAAAATCTTGGCTTGATTCTGCGGCGAGATACCTTTGCCAGTATCTCGAATAATAATCTCGATTTGCATAGAGGGCAGCACGCGGGTTTGAAGGATTAGCTGTTTTACTAGGCGACCTTCTAGGGCATCAATTGCGTTAGTAATGAGATTGGTATAGACCTGGTTGAGCTGTGAGGGAGAGCAACGAACCTTGGGCAGAGAACCGTATTCCTTGATGACCTCGATATCGCGCTCTACGCGATGATTCAGAATCAATAGTGTGCTTTCGAGTCCTTCATGAATATCTACATCTTTGACAGTCGCTTCATCTAAACGGGAGTAGTTTCTAAGAGAGATGACAATATCTCGTACGCGGACTGTGCCTATCTTCATAGATTCAAGCAGCAGTGCTACATCTTTTAGAACAAAGTCTAGATCTATATCTTCTTGGTGTTCCTGAATAGCCATACCTGGCTGGGGGTACTCGCTCTGGTAGAGATCAATCAGATGTGATAAGTCCTGAAAGTAAGCCTCCAAGGGTTTGATGTTTCCGTGAATGAAGCTAATAGGGTTATTGATTTCATGAGCGATCCCAGCTACCATCTGGCCTAGACTAGACATTTTCTCTGCCTGAACTAGCTGAGACTGAGTTTGATGTAGTGCCTGGATTGTGTTCTGAAGTTGGTTGTTTTTCTCTCTTAGCTCTTCAGAACGCTGCTGCTGCAGCTGCATTAAGTCTTTGACTCGCCGAATCAGGTCATTCAAAGACTGGCCGACCTGTCCAATCTCATCCTGGCTCTGTACGGGTACTTGTAGATCGAAATTCTCTTCGCTAGAGACCTGTTTGGCTACTTGGCTAACGGCCATTAGCGGGCGAGTAATGGACCAGCTGTGATATAGCGCTAGCAGTATTGCGACTACTAGGGTCGCTATCAGGGTCAACTGAGTAATCCGCTGCTGTAGCTGGTCGGCGCTCTCCAAAGAGTTGCTAGCTCGCAAGACTTGCTCCTGCATGTAGGAAATCAGAGATTCGAGTTTGAGAGAACAGGTCTCTAGCTGAATGCTCTCTTCGCCGCCGACAAAATCTAGCAGTCTTGTCTGTGACTGATTACGACCTAAAGTATTACCGTTGCCGGATGAAGGCGATTGAATAGCTACTTTGATTGCTCGCTCATAATCGCTTCCCGCAGTCCGACACACTTCGAGAAACTCTCTTGACTTAGTCTCATCCAAACTCGCTAGCGACCCATGTGCGGTTTTTTCTAGAACGAAATCATCTAACAAATGCTGGACCTGCCGAGCCCCTAATAGCAAGTAGCGGTCATAATCTTCTAGCAATTCAGGGTGCTGGATATAGTTTGCGATTAGTCCCTTCGCTTTTAGAAAGCTTCTCTGTAGTTCGCTCAGGTGGCCTCCATACTGGTAGACAGCATAAAACCGCTGTTGGGCAGACCGCTCAACCGTATAATAGGCAATCAACTGCCCCATCTGAATACCAACCGCTGCTAGGCCGATTGTAGTCATATAACCTAGTACCAATTGGCGGCGGATTCCAGCCCCGAAAAGGCTACCCTTCAGCTCTTCAATGCGCTTTTTCATCGAGACCATTTGTTCAGACGGTTGATTCCGCACCCTGTGTGTAACTGAAGCAACAGGTCGCTTCAGTGCTATATTTCCCGGCGGTAGGGCTACATAGAGATTGAGAGTACTCAACTTACCCAATCGTCGCACTGGCTCATGCTATCTAAACAGTTAAAGCAAACGGTCACTCTGTCCATAGTGACGTTTTTATTTTGTCTCATAACTCAGGCCTGCTCTGCTTCTGACAACAACACCCAGTTGCGCATAACAGGTTCCAGCACTGTCACTCCACTAATGCAGGTGATCGCAGAACGCTACCAAATTGGCCATTCTCAAGTGTCTTTTGATATTCAGACAGGCGGGTCAAACAAAGGAATCGAGGATACGCGCCAAGAGCGCAATGATATCGGCATGGCTTCACGTATGCTGACACCGGAGGAGAGCGATCTACAAGTTTTTACTGTTGCCAAAGATGGTATTGGCCTGTTGTTGCATCGCAACAATCCTGTGGCACAGTTGACTGATAATCAAGTTAGGGAAATTTTCACGGGGCAAACTACCAACTGGCAGCAGGTGGGCGGGAATGATGCACCGATTGTCGTTCTAAGCAAAAACGCTAAGCATGGGACTTGGGGCGTATTTATTGAGTATTTTGGGTTGGAGCCAGATGCGGTTAAACCCGACCAAGTTGTTGGAGATAATGATGAAGTCCTACAGACTGTAAAAGAGAATCCTAATGCTATTGGGTACGTCTCCATCGGCGCTGCTGAATATCAGATCGTTCACGGTATGCCACTGAAGTTGCTACCTATCAATGGGATAGAAGCTACTGTTGAAAATGTTCAGGAGGGCGCGTTTCCGATTTTACGACAGCTCAATTTGGTGACTAGAGAAGCCCCTAAAGGAGTCGTGAGAGACTTTATTGAGTTTTCGCTGTCATCTGCTGTGCACGACATTGTTAGAGAACAGGCGTTTGTACCGGCCCAGTAGTAGGCGTGCTGACGTTAGCTAGGCGAGTCTCCTTACGAAGACCCGCTTAGCTAGTCGTCCCTGAAGAACCTAACTCAGCTTTGGCTACACTAGGGGAAGTTGACTTATGTAGGTCATGTTGCTAAAGGTCTTGGCAAAATGTGCCTAGAGGAAGAGTGGAAAGGGGGTGGTTCAAAATTGGGTGTGTGATTCGTTCAGCTTAAACAGGCATCTTGCCTGGGGATAGCTGGCAAGATTGAACATAAGGAGGAATCCGAATGGAATCTTGACAACTTAGTTTTCGTGATGGTGAAATTCCATCCTTTCCTGATGCGGGAGTGACAGCATTAACCACTGTGATTGGGTTGACAACCAAGCGTAGCAAGCATGGTCGAGAAGGCGGTCACTCGGAACCCGACCGGGAACTCCGCCCGGCATAGCTGGCCAAGGTTAACAAACTTGAACCCATGCCAGAACCGTCGTCATTGAAACCAAGCCAACGCGGGATTAATCCTCCATTAGGAGGTCTCCGTTGTGAGAACCAGGCTTGCCCAAAATGGGAAAGGGAATCGAGCTAGGTATTTACCTTGCTGACCTAGATGCATCCTCGTAAAGACCCGGCGGAAAGTGGGAACCTAACGTCAGCGCCAAACGAAAACTAGGAACGAAGTAACTGTCCTGTTTGCTCTCAAGCCGTGGTCGATGGCTTGAGCAGGGCGTCCACCCGCAAGCGACAGGATAGCAGGATTGTCTCAAAAGCCAATGCCTCTAGGAAAGCTAGAGGATATGCCGACGGAGACACAACAGTTTGGACGGTAGCGGTATGAGTAGCAATGAACAAGTCATGGACGAGTTGACGACTACGTATGAATGGAGGGCACTTCCCTGGCGACAGCTAGAACGAAGAGTCTTTAAGTTGCACTCAGCGCATCTACCAAGCCTCGCAACGTGGCGATGTTAAGACAGTCCGCAGACTCCAACGATTGATGATGAACTCGTGGTCAGCCAAATGTTTGGCAGTGCGCCGCGTCACTCAAGAAAACCAGGGCAAGAAAACCGCAGGCATCGATGGTGTCGCGTCACTTTCCCCGGAAGAGCGAATGACGCTGGTAGGTCGTCTCCAACTAGGAGATAAAGCAGCCCCGAGCCGCCGGGTGTGGATACCCAAACCTGGAACTACGGAAAAAAGGCCGCTTTCAATACCTGTTATGTACGACCGCGCGCTTCAAGCGCAGGTCAAACAAGCACTAGAACCTGAATGGGAAGCAAAATTTGAACCGCGCTCATTCGGGTTTCGACCAGGCCGTTCATGCCATGACGCCATAGAGTCGATCTTCAAGGCCATTTCGCAGAAGCCCAAATACGTACTGGAAACAGACGTGGCTAAATGCTTTGACCAGATTGATCACAAAGCCCTCTGTGAGAAGCTCAACACCAGTCCCAGTCTAACCCGACAAATTCGGGCCTGGCTCAAGGCTGGTGTTTTGGATAATGACCAATTCCAGACAACACCAACCGGTGCCACTCAAGGGTCGGTGATTTCCCCTTTGTTGGCAAACGTTGCCCTCCATGGATTAGAAGTAGGACTTCAAAAGGTGTTTAAGGGCGCTCGACGTCCGACACTTGTCCGCTATGCGGATGACCTAGTCGTCTTACACAAAGACCTGGCAGTGGTGCAAGCAAGCCAACAGTTTCTCTCTCAATGGTTAAGTGAGATGGGCCTGGAGCTAAAGCCTAGTGAAACGAGAATCACTCACACTTTAGTTCCTTACGAGGGACGGGTGGGCTTTAATTTTCTCGGGTACGAGGTTCGCCAATACTCGGTGGGTAAAACCCACTCTAAGCAAGGTTTCAAGACCATCATCAAGCCCAGCAAGGAAGCGATTCGTAGACATTCTCATCGAATTCGAGAGGCTATCAAAACCCGCAAGGCAGCTTCTCAGGCTGCTTTAATTGCCCGATTAAATCCGATTATTCGAGGCTGGGCTAACTACTATGTAAATGCTTGTAGTAAGGTAACTTTCGGACACTTGGGACATCTGCTCTACCATAAGCTTCGAGCCTAGGCGTATCGTCGTCATCCTCACAAGAGCCGACATTGGATTGCTCGCAAGTACTGGCTTATTGGCACCGAAGGCTGGGTCTTCGCTACCCGAAATGACGCAGGTTCACTGCGGTTATTTAAGCACTCTCAAACGCCGATTAAACGGCATATCAAGGTGCAGGGTAGTCGTAGTCCTTATGATGGGGATTGGCTTTACTGGAGTCCAAGAATGAGGCAGTATCCAACGGTAACTTCAATTGCGGCAAAGCTGTTGAAACGCCAATCGGGACAGTGCTCTCATTGCGGACTGTATTTTTGGCCGGATGACCGTATGGAAGTCCACCATCTGGATAGAAACCGAGATAACCACAGACGGGATAATTTGGCCTTACTCCATCTACATTGTCACGACCAGATTCATGCGAAGTGTGTATGACAAACACCGAGCTGTTGAGGAGCCGTGTGAAGGTAACCCTTCAAGCACGGTTTTGGTGCGACGTGAAAGTCGTGCGTTCAGCGCCAATGGCGCATTTGATTGGGAAGCCGTCTTCCCCGGGGGAGCCTTTCTCCCTGTTCCTACGTAAAAGAGTCACTGACTCCGCTTACGCCAGGAGTAAGTAATGAAACTGACGGGAAGCAAAGCACGAAAGCTCACGATATTGACAGCCCAAGTTGATATGGAGAGCAAAGGGAAGACTGAAACGGGTTAACGCAAGTGAATCATCATAAGCCTCGTGAGGCTTGAAAGGTGAAATCAGGCTGATACACCTTAACCAAAATGGTAAGTGGGTAGGCGATGAGTCTCAGAACGCTCAAAGCGAAAGGACAATAATCCCACCGGGGTATAGATGGAACCCAATTCAGTCGCAAGTCAAACGCATGGAACACGGTAAGCCCTATAGGTTCTCTGGCAAAGGTCGATAACCAGAGTAGGTCAACCGCAAGGACGACACAATTACCTAGAGGGTAAGGGAGGTTGGAAAAAGCGAACGCTCCTGGTAATGCGGGAGATACGGGTTCAAACTTTGTCCGGTATCGAAAGATAGCTAACTTCCAACAGGTCTTCAACGATAAACCAACGTAAAGAAATCGAACCAACGTGAAAGATAGAGTCAATTCAGACATCGGAGCAGCGGGCCGTCTTCAAGAGTGGGCTTCCATCAACTGGAAACACGTTAAGAAGAGGGTAAGAAATCTAAGACAGCGAATTTATCGTGCGACTCAGGAACATCAATGGAATCGGGTAAGAAGCCTGATGAAGTTGATGCTCCGCAGTTACTCTAACCTACTGCTAGCAGTGCGACGGGTGACCCAGCAAAATCGAGGAAAGAAGACGGCTGGCATTGATGGCCAGGTTGCTCTGACCCCTCAAGCCAGGGTCAATCTAGTTAATGAGATGCAGGCTTACTGCTTATGGAAAGTCCACCCTGCTCGAAGGGTTTATATCCCAAAGGATAATGGGAAAAAACGTCGTCCATTAAGCATTCCTACACTCAAAAATCGAGTCGCACAAGCAATTGTCAAAAATGCATTAGAACCGAGCTGGGAAGCTCGATTTGAGGCCCATAGCTATGGTTTCCGCCCTGGCCGCAGTTGTCAAGATGCCATCAAACAATGTCATTCTCGACTGAGGAAAGGCGTGGATACTTGGGCTTTGGATGCCGATATAAAAGGTGCATTTGACAATATCAGTCACGATTACATCCTCAACGCCATCGGACTCATTCCTGGCAGAGGACTCATCAAACAATGGCTGAAAGCAGGCTATATTGAAGCAGAAGTGTTTCACCCAACAGAAAGCGGAACCGCGCAAGGTGGCATCATTTCACCTGTACTTGCGAATATCGCACTGGATGGAATAGAAGACCTTTTATCTCAATTCAAAAAGGTAAAAGAATACCGAAATTTCAACCAGAAAACAGGGAGATATCGAACCAAACGCATATGGAGCAATAAGTATGGATTTATCCGCTATGCGGATGACATCATTGTGACTGCGCCTTCCAAGGAAGACATTGAAGCTATCAAACCCGTCTTAGAGGATTGGCTAAAGCAAAGGGGCCTGACATTCAATCGAGAAAAGACAAAAATTGTTCATATCGAACAGGGATTCGACTTCCTCGGATTTAATGTCAGACAATTCAAAGGCAAATGCCTGATTACCCCAGCAAAACAGAAGGTGAAAGATTTCCTCCAGCGAATCAGAGACTGGCTTAGAGCCAATCCCTCTCATAAGCCGGAAGTTGTCATCGGACACCTCAACCCAATTCTCAGAGGATGGGCCAATTACTACAGGTATGCAAACAGTGCTAAGGTCTTCTCTTCCCTCGACCATTACATCTGGAAAACCCTCTTCCAATGGTGCAGGAGAAGGCATCCCAGAAAAGGGAAGCGATGGGTGGTAGACCAATACTTCAAAGTGTTTCGGGGAAAGAAATGGTACTTTACTGCCTCGGCGGTAAGCCGAGACGGTCGGGCTATCACCTACTCCCTGACCCACTTGGCAACCATCCCCATCGAACGCCATGTCAAGATTACGGGCAAGGCATCACCAGACGACCAAACACTCAGAACATACTGGCAACAGCGTCAGACCCGGCAAGGTAAAACCTACTGGGCCAAAGGCTCGAAGTACTACCAAGTAGCAGAGAACCAAAATTGGCAATGTCCAGTCTGTGAAGAACACCTGTTTAATGGAGAGCAACTGCATACCCACCATGTACTCAAGGTGGCAGACGGAGGGACAGACCGGGTTGAAAACCTACTCCACCTCCACAAAGTGTGTCATCAGCACCTACACATGGACACAACCTTCTGAGTCGCAGAAGGCTTGAGCCGGATGGCATGTAAGTGCCACGTCCGGTTCTGAGGGGAGGGTGATAAGGCGACTTACTCGCCCTTACCCGACTAGACCAGCAGGGTGGGTGACTGCCCTGCTGAGTTTAACAACACTTTTCGATGAGATTAGGTGGTTTCGCGCCGTGATCGCGAATAGGCTGAAGGGTGTCGTTATTTTGATAGCCACTACAGAATTCTGGTCAGTAGAGCCCGTCTGCGGCCTACTGCGGATCTGCATGCTTTCAATCTGCCGGAGAGCATTCCAGATTTTCCACTGCCGCTGACTGAGGATGATGTGGAACCTGCGATCGCACTTCAAACATTGCTGAGCGAAGTCTACCAAAAGTCTGGATATGGCTATTTTATCGACTACCAGCAAGAGATTACTTTGCCACTATCTGAGCTAGAACTGGAGTGGATTGATTCGCTCCTCAAAGAAAAGGGGCTACGTGCGCTTTGAAATCTACCGCAGGGGCCACCAATCCACTTTGTCTCTAGTGGCTCCATACACGGCTTTCATTCCTTCTGGGTCGATTACCTGAACGAGATCTGCTGCTTCAGATTTTGAGTTCTTTTTCAGCAGGCCTACTTTTGTCATGCCTTTGAGCACTTGTTCTACGGTGCGATGGTTGAGCTGACAGGTGCGGGCAATAATATCAACAGGTAAGTCGAAACAGAAGATCTCGTTGTCTGCTGGGTGACTCTTTTTTGAGCTTTGCGGCTGAGCGCCTAAGGCACGCTCTTGATAAATAAGAGCCCTAAGCAGCGAAGCGACAGCTTGGGGTGGGTAGGTGCTGCAGTTGAGCAGATGGTACTGAAACTTTTCACGCAGTTCTAGAAGCAGTCGATAGCGCGCCTGAAAAGCAGCGTTCTGTTGATATAGCTTTTGAATGACGGTGCCTGGAATCTTTAAGGCGTCAGTGGTTTTATAGGCTTCAACGAGGCTTGGGAATCCACGATAGCTAGGACCATCGCCAAAGTCGAGATCCAACATGCCAAAGCAGCCGCCTGCATAGGTGAGGGCGATGATGCGATCAAGCGGTGTGCTGCGGACAATAACTGGTCCCCCCCGCAAAACAACATACAGAGACTCTAGCGGCGCTTCGGGTAGATAGGCCGTGTAGATAGGCCGACTGGAGTACAGCTTTTCGTCAACGCATTCTGATCCGCTTAACCGCTGTGCTAAATCAACGGGGTCAAGACCCTTAAATAAGAAATTACTTTCGACGAGGGTTGTCCACTCAGCTGGGGCTACTTCTACAGAACCTCTATCTACAGAGTCCTTAGTCATGATGATGATTCTTTATGCAGACTGTTGCCTGCTTATCTTTAGTATGTATTCTAAGTTTAGTCAGTTAAAAATAAAAATGAATTTGAAAACATTTTCGATTCAGATGAAGTTAACTTAGGTATGATTCTAATCAGTTGAAAATACACTCATTGGTCGAGGGTTTGAAGATGGCTGTGAAATTGGCAGTTCAGCGACGGCATGACTACAGAAATCTGCTGCTATTAGGCTGTGCGGTAGCTGGGCTTGGGCTTGTGCTCGCGTTTCAAGGGGGCGATAAGCTAGCTGTATTTGGCGCACTGTCTTGGCAGGGGTGGTTAGCGATCGCAGTCACTATCGCTGCCTTCTGTGGCAACGCTTTCACCTCTCTACCTGCCGATATCGTATTTCTAGGCGCGGCGGCTGTTCTGTTTTTGAGCGGCGTGTTAGACGAAAAAGCGGCTCTAGCAGGGTTTAGCAACTCGGGCATGATTACGGTTGGCGTGCTCTATATCGTGGTGGCTGGCTTACAGCAGACGGGCGCGCTGCAGTGGGTGTCTAGTCAGGTATTAGGCAGGCCTAAAACACCTTCTATGGCGTTGATTCGGCTGATGCTACCGGTAATGGGCGGCAGTGCTTTCCTCAACAACACGCCGATTGTGGCGATGTTTATTCCGGTGGTAAACGACTGGTGCCGTAAGCTGCGCTTTAGCCCCTCCAAGCTGATGATTCCGCTGAGCTATGCGGCTATTTTCGGTGGACTGTGTTCTTTGATTGGCACCAGTACGAACCTTGTGGTCAACGGTTTGCTGATCGACGCGACCCAGGGGCCCGGGCTGAAGATGTTTGATATTGCTTTTGTGGGACTGCCCTGTGCGATCGCAGGCTTTTTCTTCATCTTCGTCACGCAGAAATGGCTATTGCCTGACCGTCAGTCTATTTTGAGCAACACAGACGATCTGCGCCACTACACCGTAGAAATGAAAGTGCCAGCGGGCAGTCCGCTTGTGGGTAAGAGCTTGGAGAGCGCGGGGCTGCGTCATTTGCCAGATCTATACTTGGCTGAGATTCAGAGAGGATCGCAGGTGCTTTCAGCAGTGGGCTCTCAAGAAGTATTGCAGGCAGACGATCAGCTGTCTTTTGTCGGCGTAATTGATTCTGTTTTGGACCTGAAGCGAATTCGAGGTTTGCAGCCTGCGACCGATCAGGTAGAAAAGCTAGAAGCCAGGCGTACTGAGCGCTGTTTGATTGAGGCGGTAGTATCGAACACTTGTCCGGTGGTCGGGCAAACGATTCGAGAAAGTCAGTTTCGCTCTCGTTACAATGCGGTTGTGGTAGCAGCAGCGCGAGATGGCGATCGCCTTGCCGAAAAGATTGGTGATATTCGGCTCACAGCAGGCGACACGCTACTTTTAGAGACCGCATCTTCTTTTATCAATGAGCGCCGAATTTCGCGCGATTTTTATCTCATCAGCAGCGTACCGAACTCTGAGCCAATTCGATATGAGCGATCACTTTTCGCCTTTGGCCTCACTATTATGATGGTGATTCTTGCGGCAGTTGGCTGGCTATCGATGCTGCAAGCGGCGGTGCTAGCAGCTGTAGGAATGCTGGTGTTTGGCTGCTGCTCGCCTGCTCAGGCCATTCGCAGCATTGAGTGGCCGGTGCTGCTGGTGATTGCGGCGGCGCTTGCAATGGGTCAAGCGTTAGATTCTAGCGGGGCGGCAGAGGTGATTGCCAGCGGCTTTTTGAGCCTAGCTGGAAACGATCCTTTCTGGGTGCTGGTGACGATCGTTGCTATCACCACGGTGCTCACTGAAATTATTACCAATAACGCCGCCGCCGCTTTGGTTTTTCCGATTGCGTTTTCTCTGGCTAAGCAGCTAGACGTCAGCTATCTACCTTTTGTGATTGCAATTATGGTGGCGGCTTCTGCTAGCTTTGCGACGCCGATTGGTTACCAAACTAACCTGATGGTATACGGTCCTGGTGGCTACAAATTCTCTGACTTTGCGCGAATCGGTGTGCCTTTGAACCTGCTGTATGGCATTGTTACGGTCTTGGTAACGCCACTGGTATTTCCCTTCTAAGCGGTTCTTCAGTCTTTCGTCCTGCTCTCTTGTAGCTGATCTAACAGTCCTGTTGACTCTCCTAACGTAACGAGACTGTTAGCACAGAGAATGCCGGAAGCAGCGACAGCAGGCACTCCGATCCCAGGGAGCGTGCTGTCGCCGACGAGATGAAGCCCCTTAATAGGGGTTTTGCCGCTGGGGAATCGGCCTTGGTTAGCTGCGATCGCAGGACCATAAGTCCCCTGATGCCGCCGCAAAAAACGACTGTGTGTAAGCGGCGTCCCAATCAGCTCTAGCTCCACACGCTCTCTCACGTCTGGAATAATTCTCTCTATCGCCTTAAAAAGAGGTTCAGCTTTCTCTCTCTTTTTCTGTTCATAGCGATCGCCTTTCTCCCATCCGTCAAACGGTTCTAACGTGTAGGCATGAATGGTGTGATAGCCTTCAGGTGCCTGCTGGGGGTCTAGGACGGTAGGGATGGAGACCATACAGGTATTACCAGGCGTGGTGACGTCGGCTTCGCTGCTGTGAACGACCACATGGTGGATAGGGATATCCTCTAAGCCATCGGATCTAATAGCTAGATGCAGGTGCATGAAGCTATCGACAGCTGGGGTTTCTAGCTTCTGCTGACGGTACGAAGCCGGTAAGTCTGATGGGGATAGCAGGTGGCTATAGGTGTCCCAGATAGTGGCGTTTGAGATAACAACGGGCGCGGTAATGGTTTCTCCATTTTTGAGCTGGACGCCCTGCGCTTTGCCGCTGCGGGTGATGATTTTGTCGACGTGGGTGCCGAGTAAAAGCTGACCTCCCCAGCGCTTTAGCCCGTTCACTAGCGCGTCGACGAGTGCACCGCTACCGCCGACGGGATAGTCGATGACGCTCTGGGCCCGTTCGCCGAACATAAAGGCCATTTCGGGGGCGACGGTCTCCTCGCATTTCATACCGGAGAGGAGAAAGCATTCCAGGTCGAGCAGCCTTTTAAGCCAGGGGTCGCGAACGTAGGGTCGCATGACTTCGCCCATGGAGCGGCCAAGGTCAGGAAGGGTGGGGATGAGGCGGGTGATCGCTGCTGGGTACCGTTTCAGCAGCAGTGGCAACAGCCGCAAATCTGCCCTGAGCGATAGGGTTGGAATTGACTTGAGTGGCGCATAGATCTTTAGCAGCCGTTTTTCTAGGGCGGCTAGCTGCTCACCACTGCCTGGGCTGAACGCTTCTACTGCCTGCTGATACTTTTGACTATCGCCGTACACTGGCAGCGTGCCTTCCGAGAAGTGATAGTAGCCGAAAGGTTCGTAGGGAGTAGCCTCTATCTTTTCACCTAAAACGGCCAGCACCTGGCTAATAGGATTGGCGGAACCGACTTCACCTAGCCCGCAATAGAATGAAGGCCCAGAGTCAAACGTAAAGGTTTGACCCTTGTGCTGACGGGCGAAGGCATGCGCAGCACCGCCGGGTAGGGTGTGACTTTCGCAGATGATAACTTTACGACCGTAGCGAGCAAGCAATGCTCCTGATACCAGTCCTCCTAGCCCGCTGCCAATGATGACGATATCTGCGGACTGGGAGGATACTTGCGACATGGGACTCTTAGGTTCGTGCTATGCGTACTGTACCTGTATTAAGGTTTTTTCAATATCGCTAAGATGCTGTTTGACGGTGGCTTCTTCATCCGGTGCGATGTTTGTAAGGGCTTGAAGTCGCCAGTTATTCGCACTGCGCAACTCTTGAATTTCCTGCTGTATCTTTTCCTTTTCCTGTTTTTTCGCAGCGTCAGCCAGTTCGTCAGCGGCTTCTATTTCGCTCAGTCGCTGATATAAAAGGACTGATTCTCGCTCAGCAAAGGCTCGTACGGCTTCTATTTGGGTTTGCACACCACCCGATTTTACAACTGAGTACACTTCCATTAGCCGGTAATAGGCTTTGAGATAAGTTTCATCTCCTGCGGATTGGGCCGTGCTGAGCTGACTGCGAACAGCTGCGACGCGCTTTCGACGCTGCCACCAGTCGAGCAGTATAGGAATAGAAACACTGCTGATAGGCGTTGCGGTATGGGTAGATGAGTCGTGTAGAGGCATTTACAATCTTCTCAACTGAAAACTTATAGGGTGGGTTGAGACGGTCATTCAGAAACTGTTTGTTTCTAGCGGTCACATCTCTGTGGTTCTAGAGAATCTCGACGAGGAAAAGGGGAAAAACGCAAGGGGTGAATAAAGCCTCCCGGCAGTCGGAAGGACTTTGAGGATCGCAGCTATTGGGCGATCGCAATACGTTGGTTCTTATATTAGAACGTGATTTGGCTTTCGTGATCGCCTGATATCGAAAGAACTTACAAAATCGGTTTTATCCGATGCGTTAAAGGCATAGGCCTGACCAGACGTAGGCTGTGTACGTGCTCGCTTAGCATCCTGTACATTAGAAGAAGGCAGATAGAAGAAGAAACTTAGTTCGTTGAACAGTTGTTTGAGCGGCGGAGCGGGCGCTGTGCGCCTTTTTACTTATGGCACTTAAGGCAGTTTTATTTGGCTTCAACGGCATTGTGATCAACGACGATGATATTCGCCAGGACTTGACCAATCAACTCCTAGTTGATGAGAACTTACGCTCTGATGATGACGACTATGCTCAGATGTGTTTGGGTAGGAGCGATCGCGCCTGCCTAAAAGGGCTCCTGGCTCAAAGAGGCCGCACGGTCACCGACGACAGCCTAGACAAGATGCTGACGAAGAAGTCAGCTGGCTATCAATCCTGGCTTAACTCGCTAGACAAGCTGCCGCTATACGCGGGGCTAGACGATCTCATTTTTCGATGTAGAGCCGCCAGTATAAAGATGGCAATTGTAACCGGTGCGCAGCGCTCTCAAGTGGTGAGCGTTTTGGAAAGGGCCAATTTGAGCAAGCATTTTCGGACGATTGTCGCTGGAGACGATGTGTCGGCGATGGGTAGTAAGCCTTCGCCAGATGGCTATCTTAAGGCGATTGAGCAGCTGAATCAGGCGCATCCTGAGCTGGCTTTGCAGGCGAATGAATGTATTGCCATAGAGGATTCTTTTGCGGGAATAGAGTCAGCTAAGAATGCGGCGGTGCCTGTAGTAGGCGTGGCGCACGTGTATCCAAACCACATGCTGCAACGGCGAGCGACCTGGGTAGTGGATTATCTACGCGAGGTTAAGCTGGACTGGATCAAAGAGAAGTTTGGCGGTGAGCAAGAAGCATTGGAGACAGTCTTTGAGTCGCCAGAAGATGCAGCTGTAGAGCCGCAGTAAGCGCTTGCTTTACGGCTTCTATACCCCTTTTTCGGTTTTGATAGCCTCTTTAATTGCTTCAGGGCTGCTGATGGTTTCTTTAATTTCGGCCTGAAGACGTTCGAGCGTAGAGTCTGCTTTTGCCTGGGCGAGGATACTCCGCATGACGGTGTTGACGCCGGTCTCTCCCCAGGTGCAGCCCTGCTGTAGGTACTGTTTGGCAGCCTGACCAACGGCGTAGGTTCCGTAACCTGCTGCGCCTGCTTGAGCGGTCATCGCACCTGCGTAGGCGGTGAAGCCAGAGAAGCTTTCGAGGGTGCTCCAGAGAGCTGCGCCGCTTTTACCGAAGCCGAGGATAATACCAGTGCCAAATTCGCTAAGCAGTAGGGTGCCGGAGCTGCCGATGATAGATCTCCAAAGTTTGCTGGCTTCAAAGCTGGTCATAGGAAAGCCGTAGAGCTTTGAAAGGGCGCGGATCATGACGATATCTGAGCTGACGCCGCCGAGGATATCGAGGACGGCAATGGGGTTGAAGGCAACTGCGATCGCCTTATACTTTGCATACTGCCAAACCAGCTCGTTCGCCTTTTCCTGATTGAGCTCAATCGTCTTCTTCGATAAATCCTCCTCAATAATGCTTGCCTGTCTTAGCGCGTTGAGTGCGACCAACGTCGGTCCTTCTTCATAGATAATGCTCAGCAGCGCTTGCCTGAGCGGCTCTATCTGCGCAGGCGGCCTTTCCCATTCTTCTGTAGTACGACCGTCGGGCCATTCTGTGCGCACTTGCAGCGGCGCGGGCTCGGCGGAAATCATCACGATATCGTCAACGAGCCTAGCGCCTTGCGGCAGGTCTGCGGTTTGTTCGGCCTGCTGCCATAGCGTTTGCAGGTTGTTGGCAACGGTGGCTCTATCCGTATCTGGATAGAGATCTACTTTGTTGAAAACCAGCAGAAGGGGCTTTCGGGTCGCGTAGAGCTGCTGTAGGGCCTGATACTCGGTTTGGGTAACGTCTCCAGAGACAACAAAGAGAATAAGATCTGCCTGCTGAGCGATCTCTTTTGCCATCGCCTCGCGCGCCTCTCCTTCGATTTCGTCAAGGCCAGGCGTATCGATAAGCTCTATTTTGAGCGGGGACTTTTTAGCAGAAGCCTCTAATGAAACTACTTTGTTACCGTTTTTGGTTTTAGCGCTTTGTCCGTTCGATTCTGTTGTATCAGCTCGCTCCGGTGTCCAGTAAATGGAGCGTGGCCATTTTGTCACACCGTTGAGCGGTCCGGTTTCGAGTACTTTCTCTCCAACAATTGCATTGATGACGGCTGATTTGCCGCGACTGACTAAGCCGAAGACTGCAATACGCAGGTTAGCGCTGTCGAGCTTGCCCATTAGGGCTGTTAGCTGATCGATGCCTGCTTTGACAGCAGCCTGACGACTCAGCTCTTGTTCGTCAAGCTGAGTCATCTTGAGCTGCGGAATGTATCGATCAATAGCTTGACGCAGGCTATTGCGAGCCTGCTCAACGATCGGGTTCTGGGATGGCATTTACCTATGCTGCCGCTGCTGTTTCAGCTGTCTTCTCACCAACGGGTAAGTGAGCTAGCGTTTGCTTAACGAAGGATTGTAGCCCCATTCCCTGCTTGGTGGCTTTGAAGATCGCCTGTAAGCGATCGCCCATTCCATCAAAGGCAAACTTACGCTTTTCAGCAGGCAGATAGCTTTGCTCTTCAAAGAACTCTACGAGGCTAAGACCCACTGTGCGAGTAAGATAAGCCGCGCTGACACCCTGAAGTGCACCGCCTGCTACGTAAGTTGCCGCGTGGGTCTTTAGTAGGCTTCCAAAGGCTTGCGTTGAGAGCTCTACGAGACCAAGTTTTACCAGAAGCTCAGCTAGGGTGACAGCTGCCTTTTTACCCTGTTCTAAGGAGAAGGTTTGACCGTAGAGCGCGCCTAGATCAACAATGAGCTGCGCATTGATTGCGGTAGAGGCCAATAGGTCCAGACTTGGCAGAGGACTCGCAAAGGCGCTGCCAGCTGCGACCCACTGCATTTGCTCAATGATCGGTATAGCACGCTGTTTACGCTGCGCGTTTAGCAACAGCTGAGTCTCAGCTTTGAGCGCTTTTGCCTGACGAAGCGTGGTGGTTAAGACCAGCTGCTGCGCTTCTTTTGTAGCTAGATGGGTGAGCCGGTCATTGAGGCTGCTGAGCTGCACTTCGGGCTGCTCGGTAGATTCTTGAAAGGTACCGTCTTCCTGGTGGCGGCGGACTTTGATAAGGCTTGGTTGAGTTGCGATCGCACTCACCCCAATACCCAAATCTTCTACCCGAGTTTGGATCTGTTGCAGTACAGACTGCCTGTCTGCGGGCGTGAGCTGGTCTTGCTTATTGAAGGCGATATGGAGCCGGTAGCCTGCTTTTAGCAGCGTCTGAAGTCTCTGTAGTTCTGAGTGTGTGAGATCGCCTGCTGTCACAAAGAGAACAAGGTCTGCTTCTGTAGGCGGCAGCGCGTCTTCTCCAGCGACTTCTGTAATGCTTGCTACGTGGTCATGAGCAGACTGCCACTGTTCGCGAAGCCGCGAGACTAGCGCTGTTTTACCGGTGGACTTATTACCAACTACTGCAATAGAGAGATTATCTCTGTCAATGCTTTTAAGTACCTGCGCAGCGGCGAGTCTTTGCGCTTCTATCTGCGTCCAAACGGGCTGGCTTTTGTCTACTTTGATCTCTTCAGGTAATTCTTCAATCAGCGTAGAAAGGGTTGCTTCTATATTGGCAACAACCTCTTCGACGGTAGACCTATCGACGTTTTGAAGGGCGAGGGGCGGCTCAACGGCGAGCTGAGTGCCTCTGCTTTGTTGAAAGAGCCAAATGCCCGCACCGAGTGCAACCATCCCTATCAGCGCTGAGCCATCGCCAAGCGCGTGACCCATGGGCGAATGGCCCACAATATTGAGTAGCCACAAACTGGCTGAAAGACCTAAACCACCGACTAAAATGGGACGCTTCAGTTGCATAAAGTCACTCTTGATCTGCTGCACCTATTGTATAGAGCTGAGCAAGCTTTGGAAAAGTAGTGAGAACCGTGGCGGTAGGCTCATTTTTACGCTTTGCACGTCGTCATATCGCCTGAGCACGGTACGTGCGAAAATAGCACATTCGGTGCCATACACTGAGGATGGTGCTAAAACGCTCCGTTTACTAAATTCTTCGGCAAAAAGCTCATGACAACGCGCATTCAATGGAAGCCTGGAAGCCTTGCGCAACGGCTCAAGGACCAGACAGCTCATGGCTTAAAGACAGGAGAATTACAGCCGATTCGTACTGAGGTGGCGCAGGTTGCAGATGGCGATATCAATTTCGTCGTTTACTTACTGGCGAGCCTCGCAGACAAAGAAGACTCTCGCGAGCAGCAGGGGAAAACTAAGCCCGAGAATCCTTTCCTTCCCTACGAACCAGACCTCTACGTTACAGACGTCACGGATACGCACCTCTGCTTACTCAACAAGTTCAACGTGGTTGAAAACCATTTTTTGATTGTTACCCGTGAGTTTGAACCTCAGGAGAACTGGCTAACGCCTGCGGATTTTGAGGCGTTGACGAAGTGCTTGAGCGAAGTCGACGGCCTGGCTTTTTACAACGGTGGGCAGGTCGCTGGCTCTAGCCAACCTCACAAGCACATGCAGGTAGTGCCACGTACGGGTGAACTGAGCGATCTGCCGATAGAAATTGCGTTTACAAAAGCGAAGGTGTCTGGCGGCAATCGATGGTCGCCGCTGCTGCCTTTTCGACATGCGATCGCTAAATTCCCCCCCGCAAAAGCAGGTCTCTCCGGCGATGTGCTCACCAAGCTCTACATGAGTCGCTACCTGATGCTGCTCAAGGCCGTCGGCATTGATGCCTCTGAACTAGACGGTCCGCAAACGGCTCCCTACAACCTGCTTTGCACCCGCCAGTGGATGATGCTGGTGCCGCGCAGCAAGGAAAATCACGCTGGAATTCCGGTCAACTCCCTTGGCTTTGCCGGTTCACTGCTGGTGAGAAATCAGGCTGAACTCGCTCAGCTTCAGGAAATGGGCCCACTGAACTTGCTACATCAGGTCAGCTTCGAGCGGACGGAAGAGTCGTAGTGTCGTGAGCTGTCGTGACCTGAACACAAGGATTAGCATAGCTGATTGGTTTTCTCTACGCTTTGTAATATGCCGCCACTGCCTAATCCCGTCAAGCTCTCTAAACTAAAGCAGCTAACCAACTGGATTGCCCGTCCTTACGACTACATGGACGAGTGTACACAAGCGTATGGAGATGTGTTTACGATGCATCTCCTTGGCCTCGAGCCGCTGGTTTTTCTGAGCGATCCACAGGCGATAAAAGAGCTGTTTGCCGCTGACGCGAAGCAGTTTGACGCGGGTAGAGGGCAAGATATTCTGCGGCCTTTGCTAGGCGACAATTCTGTGATTTTGCTCGATGGTGATCGTCATCGGCGTGAGCGAAAGCTACTGATGCCACCTTTCCACGGTGCCAAGGTAAATACCTACGCTAAGACCATTCGCGACATTACGAAAGAGATCAGCAGTACGTGGCAACCTGGTGAGCAGATTTTGGCCAGTGACAAGATGCCAGAAATCACGCTGGAGGTGATTTTGCATACTGTATTTGGTTTGCACGAGGGCGATCGCTACCGACAGCTAAAGACTGCGCTGATTGAGTTGCTATCACTGACGGCTTCTCCTCTGAGCGCTAGCGTGCTTTTTATTCGATGGTTGCAAACAGACTTGGGTCCGCTAAGCCCTTGGGGCAAAATAGTGCGTAAGCGCAAAGAAGTATATGCCCTGTTGCAAGCTGAGATTGAGGATAGACGCGCGAAGGCTGCTGACGGCGCTGCTGCAAGCGACGATGTGCTGAGCCTGATGCTAATGGCTACCGACGAAGATGGACAGCCGATGACAGATGCTGAGCTGAAAGATGAGCTGATAACAATGCTATTTGCGGGGCTAGAGACGACTGCGATCGCACTCACGTGGGCCCTATACTGGGTGCACAAACTCCCTGACGTCAAGGCAAAGCTCATGGCGGAGCTAGATACGTTAGATGATGATGCGGACCCAATTGCGATCGCCTCTGTGCGCTATCTCACCGCCGTCGCTTCAGAAACCCTGCGAATTTATCCTGTTGCACCTATTGCCGCGCCTCGCATCGCCAGAGAGTCTGTAACGCTTAAGGGTCGTACGTATCCACCTGAAACCTTCATCACTCCAGCTATATATGCATTGCACCATAGAGAAGACCTCTATCCGAATCCAAAAGAGTTTAGACCAGAGAGATTTTTAGACTGTCAGTTTTCAGCCTCTGAATTTATCCCTTTTGGTGGCGGTAGCCGTCGATGCTTGGGTTACGCACTAGCGAAGCTAGAGCTGAACATAGTATTGGCAACGCTTTTAAAACAGCACTCGTTTCAGTTGGCCACTAATGAAGCGGTAAAGCCCCGGCGTCGAGGTGTTGTATTAGCGACTAGCAACGGCGTACCGTTAGTTGTGGGAATGAGCCGTTGCCGCTAACGTACTGGTTTGGCGCTCAAGTCGCGCCTTTGGTTGCAAGTGCTTAATTCAACTTCGCAAAAGGTAATGATTGGTTGTGTTAGTTCAACAATATGGCAGCATTGATGATGGATTAGCCATACACAATGGCTAATCCATCAGTTCGTTGTCAATAAAGCCTGTTAAAGCCTCATGGAACAGTCCGCAAGTTCTAACGTTATTATTACTGGCGCCTCATCAGGTGTTGGTCTCTATGCTGCTAAGGCGCTAGCTCAGCGCGGTTGGCATGTGATTATGGCCTGCCGGAATTTGCCAAAGACGGAGCAGGTGGCGAAAGAAGTGGGAATAGCAGAGGGTAGCTACACGATTATGAAGCTGGATTTGGCTTCATTGGATAGTGTGAGACAGTTTGTAAATGACTTTCGCAGTTCGGGTAAGTCGCTCGATGCGCTGGTGGTGAATGCGGCGATTTATAAGCCAAGCCTGAAGTCTCCTGAGCGCAGTGAAGACGGCTACGAAATTAGCGTAGCAACCAACCACCTGGGTCACTTCCTTTTGTGCAATATGCTGCTAGAGGATATGAAAAAGTCTTCTCACCCTGAGCCTCGCCTGGTGACGCTAGGAACAGTGACGGCGAATCCAAAAGAGCTAGGCGGTAAGATTCCGATTCCAGCACCGCCGGACTTGGGCGATCTTAAGGGTATGGAGCTAGGCTTTAAGTTTCCTATCGCGATGATTGACGGTAAGAAGTTTAAGCCGGGCAAGGCATATAAGGATAGTAAGCTTTGCAATATGCTGACGATGCTAGAGCTGCACCGTCGCTATCACGATGAGACGGGCATTATCTTCAACGCGCTGTATCCGGGCTGTGTCGCGGAGTCGGATTTGTTTCGAGATGCGCCTAAGCTATTTCAGGTAATTTTTCCGTTCTTTCAGAAGAATATTACCGGTGGGTACGTGTCTGAAGAGGCGTCGGGCGATCGCGTTGCTCAGGTGGTTGCCGATGAGGGCTTCAACAAGTCTGGCGTGTACTGGAGCTGGGGCAACCGCCAGGACGAAAACCGCGAGGCTTTCTGTCAGGAAGTCTCTAACGAAGCGGCAGATGTTAAAAAGGCCGGTAAGCTATGGGATCTCAGTGAAAGGCTAGTCGGTTTGGCGTAAGTAGCGCCGTCTTTGATTAGGGCCTAAAAGGATGACTGAAATAGTAGCGGCTTCGCTAAAATCTGCGCTGTGCAGGACTCAAGAACCGTCTTTCCAGCTTTGGATGGACAGTGGGAAGATCGTTGCTCACTTGTTTGCAAATCCTGCGATCGCACTTCTACTCACGATGGCGATCGTAGGACTTCTCTGGTGGATTGGGCACAGATACTTACGGCAGCGAACCCGACGCACTTTGATCCTCGCTCTAATAGCGCTCTGCTTATTTTTAGTTTCTCCCTTACCTTTGATACTCAGCCGAGCCGTACTGGTGGAGCTGCTTCCGGTTGATTCGGGTGAGAAGGCAGCAGCTGTCGTGGTGTTGGGCCGAGGGCCTGAAGAAAATTCTTTACGGGCTGCTACTGCTGCAACGCTGTGGCGAGCCGAACGCGCACCTTTAATTTTGTCGAGCGGCCGAATAGATGCGCCTAAAGTAGCTCAGCTACTCAAGCAGCGGGAGGAGATTCCTGAGTCTTTTATCGTGCAGGAGCGTTGTTCTTTGAGCACATATGAGAACGCAGAGTTCACAGCCGCAATCATGATACCTCGGGGACTGAAAAGCATTATCTTAGTGACCGATTCACTGCATATGTTGCGATCGCTGCTCACCTTCAAGAGCTTTGGCTTTAAGGTCATTCCTTACCCTGTGCCATTGGTGAGAGAAGTCGTAGCTTCTGAGGCAAACGCTGCTCAGCAAAACCGCTTTCTGGCTTTTCGGGAAAGTCTAGGCGTTGTAAGCTACGGATTGATGGGTCGATATTTTGCTAGAGAAGTCTCTACAGAAACGATTGCAGAGGCTGATAAACTTGTGACACAGCAGCTCAAAGAAGGAGCCGCCACCGCTATACAGCGCCCGTGATAAACATAGTCCTTCTAATGCTAGCCCCTGTGGGCTATTGTGTATGCACTCTAAAGCAGGTATGGAACTGGTATCGCTACGTCTTCATCCAGACGCTGACATCCGCCGAGATTTGGAAAGATTGGTTAAAAGAGACAACATTGCAGCCGCAGTCGTTCTTGGCGCGGTGGGCAGCTTATCGAACGTGTGCCTACGCTTCGCCGACCAAAATAAGTACACAACCCTAGTCGGTAAGCACGAGGTGCTGACACTCTCTGGCACACTGGGAAAAGACGGTGTTCATTTACACATGAGTGTGGCCGACACGCAGGGCGAATGTAAGGGGGGTCATGTGGTGTACGGGTGCCGGGTGAATACGACGCTAGAGCTGGTAATTGGGCTCGTCTCCGGCGTGAAATTTGAACGAGAAATGGATCACTCTACCGGATTCAAAGAGTTGAAGATATCTCAGAATAACTAGCACAATACTTTCATGGAACTGACAAGATACTTCTATGCCAAATGTCACTGCTCCGCTGAATCCGAAAGTGCTTAAAACGCCTCCAGGCCCTTCTGGATATATGCTCTTTCGGATGTCTAAGCTACAGGCGCAGCCGTTGGAGTTTTTGGGTGACTTATGGCATGAGTATGGCGACCTCGTGCGGATGCCAGTGATGCCAGGGCTTACTATCTTTCTGTCGACGCATCCAGACCATGCCGAACATATTTTAGTCACTCACTCAGAGCGCTATGCCAAGCCTGACTTCTTTTTGAAGCCGATGGGTTTGGTGCAAGGGCAGGGACTGTTTTCGAGTGAAGGAGACTTTTGGAAGAAGCAACGCCGCTTAATGCAGCCAGCTTTTCAGCAAAAGCAGATTATGCGGCTGCATGGTGTTGTTCAAGATTGTGTTCAGGACTTGCTCATAGAATGGGAAGCAAAGCCTGAAGGAGAGATTTTTGATATTGCGCCTGAGATGACGCGCTTGACGCTGAAGATTGTCGGCAAGATGCTGTTTAGTGTAGATATTAGCGATGAGTCTGGTCGATTGAGACAGGCTCTGAGAATAGGTGTGGAGTATGTGTACAGCCGACTAACCTCGCCACTGTCACCACCACTGTGGCTGCCGACCCATACAAATCGTCAGTTTCAGCGAGCAAAGGAGACTATTGACGAGATTGTTCTAGAAATTATTCGCGATCGCCGTAGCCGTCCGAATGAAGAAGAAGATTTACTATCTATGCTGATAGCGGCGCAGGATGGGGAGACAGGAGAAGGCATGAGCGATCGCCAATTGCTCAACGAAGTGATAACGCTAATCAACGCTGGTCACGAAACAACAGCGACGAGCCTCGCGTGGACTTGGCAACTGCTGGGCACTCATCAAGATATTATGGCTAACTTGCAAGATGAAGTCGATGATATTCTGACAGATAGTATTGCGACGTATGAGCAGTTAAGTAAGTTGACCTACACCCGGCGTGTGTTCGATGAATCCTTACGGCTGTGCCCGCCGGGAATGGGGTTGGCACCAAGAGCCGCGCTAGAAGATGACGAGATAGACGGTTACTTTATTCCGAAGGGAGCTATTCTTAATATCGCGTTTTACTACACGCTGCGTCACCCTGACTTTTGGGAGAATCCAACACGGTTTGACCCGGACCGATTTTTGCCTGAGCGGGTGAGTAAGCGGCCCAAGTATGCCTATATGCCTTGGGGCGCGGGGCCTCATGTGTGTATTGGGAAAAGCCTAGCGGTGATGGAGGCAGTGATGATCTTGAGCGCGATCGCCCAACGTTTTCATATCGATCTTGTCTCTACTCAGCCTGTTGAGATCGACCCACGCTTTACCCTGCGTCCAAGAGGAGGAATTCAGGTAACACTGCGCAAAAGAAAGCCGTGATAGGCAGATGGTACTGTCGCTTGTAGCGCGAACTCAAAAAGGTGTTGTCTTACCTGATATGAAGAGCGACCACGCCTTT
>CAWILA010000002.1:0-146326 GCA_963836895.1 uncultured cyanobacterium
AGCCGCAATCTTTGTCTGTCTATATAGACTTACGCACAGGGGTTTCGTGGGTAGCCTATCAGTATAGGCCAATCCGAAATGCTAATTTTCATGATAGACAGACAGGATTACTTTCCCACTGAAGATGCCGTCAATAAGCAGCTATTGCAGCTGGTGATAGGCGGTATGCCAGAGTGCATCGATGAGATTGAGTCTTTATTGGATGAACACTTAGCTATACAGACGAATGAAGATATGGATGAGTGCATCAGTGCGTCTTTAGTGATGGAGGCTTAAGCCATGCCGCAGAAAATGGTAGAAGGTGATGTGCTGGTAGTAGACGATACGGCAGCTAACTTAGAGACTATTAGCCAGATTTTGACAGATGCGGGCTGTGAGGTGTCGGTGGCTTTGAGTGGCGATCGCGCCCTCAAGCTAGTGAACATAAATCCGCCTGACCTGATTTTGCTAGATGTGCAAATGCCCGGTACAGACGGTTTTGAGACCTGCAAACAGCTGAAGGGAAACCCAGATACCTGGCACATTCCAGTGATATTTATGACAGCGCTAGACGATACCGCTAATAAAATCAAAGCTTTTGATCTGGGCGCGGTGGACTACATTACCAAGCCTTTTCACGAAAAAGAGCTGCTAGTCCGCGTACGCACCCACTTGTATCATCGACGGTGGAATCAGCTGCTAGAGTCTCGTATCAACGAGCGAACGGCTGAGCTACAAACGGCTTCCGAAAAACTACAGCAGTCTCAAATTCAGATTGTACAGAGTGAGAAGATGTCGGCGCTAGGCAACATGATGGCTGGCATTGCTCACGAAATCAACAACCCGCTAAGCTTTTTGAGTGGCAGTATTAACAACACAACGTGCTATGTAAAAGATCTCATTGAGCATATAGAACTTTACCAGCAGCACTATCCGGCTCCTGGTGAAGAGATTGTTGATCATGCTGAAGATATTAACGTTGATTTTGTGGCTGAAGACTTGTTTAAGATGCTGTCTTCTATGAAGATAGCAACAGAGCGGATGAAGTCGATGAGTATCAGCTTGCGCAACTATTCACGGGCCGATACTGACCAGATTGCGCTAGCCGACCTGCATGAGGGGCTAGATGGCACGCTGTTGCTGTTGACCTATCGTCTAAAAGGTGACGACTATCGCCCCGCAATTAAGATAATTCGAGACTACAGCGTGTTGCCTATGGTGGAGTGCTTTCCAGGGCAGTTGAATCAGGTCTTTATGAACATACTGGCGAATACCGTGGATATGTTTGACGAAATGGCACAGCAGAAGGCTTCTCCTCTATATTGGAAAACGCATCCTCAGATACTGACAATTTCTACAGCAATAAGTGATGACACAGTAGAAATCCGCATTAAAGATAATGGTAAAGGGATGACTGCGGTGGTGCAGTCGAAAATATTTGACCGATTATTTACGACAAAAGCGGTAGGCAAGGGGACAGGTCTGGGATTGGCAATTAGCCATGAGATTGTAGTGCAGGCACACGGCGGTAGCCTGACGGTAAGCTCTCAGCCGGATGAGGGCAGTGAGTTTTGTATTCGGCTACCCAGTACAGTTACGAAGACACTTTAAATCATGGTACGTTTCCTCATCTCTACGGTCCGCTGAATGTGGATACGGTGGTGAACGTGCAGCCACTCGAACCGAACTCAGACGGCGACTTCTTGCCGTAGCGAAAGGCTATCCAACGTTGAGCGCTTGGTTTTCCTTTAGCCAAATCTTCTGTTCATCTGAGAGACCGGTAACACCTGTGAAGATAGCCTTTCGTACTTTGCACCCCTCTATGCAGACGCCTTCCATCTGTGCATTCTCAAAATCAGCTTCTCTTAGGTCCGCGTCTGTGAAGTCTGCACCCGATAGAATTGCGCTTTTTAGATTTGTGTTGAACAGAGAGGCTCCCGGTAGCTGAGCGTTGGTGAAGTTAGTCTCTGTGCAGTTGGCCCAGTCGAGCTGGGTTTTGATCAAGATAGCATTGGAGAATTTTGCTCTCTTGAAGTCGGTATTGAGTGCGCTGGCAGTGGAAAGATTGGCGCTGCTGAGGTTGGTTTCTTCAAAGATGGCTTTTTCTAGGTTAGCGGAGACGAGAGATGCGCCTAGCAGATTGGCCTGCTGCCACTGACTGCGGAAGAGGTCCGCGACTTCAAAATTTGCGCCTTCAAAGTCGGCGCGGCTAAAAGCTGTGCTAATGCAAGACGCTTCTGGGAAATGCGATCGCATCCCTTTCACCTCACGCAAATCCGCCTCATCCAAAATTACCTGCCTGCCGCGTGCGTTTTCTAAAACCGCATTTGAAAACTTAGCACCCTTGGCGTTTGCCTGCTGAAGATTTGCCTGTGACAAGGTTGCCTGAGTCAAAATCGCATTGACTAGACTCGCTGCCTGCAAATTGGCTCCATCTAAGCGAGCAAAGATTAGCGTAGCGCCCGAAAAGTCCGCTTCCTGACACGATGCTTTCGAGAGATTTGCTCGTCTCAAGTATGACTCAGAAAAGTCTCCTTTATCCAATATTAGTGATTCTAAATCAATTGCGCTTAGCTCCTTCTGCTGAAGCGATTGACCCGTTTGAATATGAGATAGCACTTCTTGAGCGGTGAGTTGAGTCATAGTGCCGAGCCATTTGCAGAGGCAATAGGTCTGTCGAACAGCATTTTATAGCACCTTCGCTGTCTTGCTGGGGCATTGTCAAGAACCTGTTAGCTATTCGCACGGGTAGAAAGCGATATCTGTTGATAGCTACTGATAGCTACGAACCTTGAATGACTTACTGCGTGCGTTTTGCCTCTGTGAAAATACTTCTAGCGGTGGCTAAGGCGAATATTGAAGGAATGCACGGTGAATACCGAATTCCTACACTGCTGAAGAAAGTTGATCAGCTATGTCGTGGCATCATCACCTGTGAGGTCTAAGCTTGAGTTCTAGGTGAAAGGCAATGGGAACACCGTTAGCTGAGGTGGAGATTGACGTGAGGCTAGATGCCAATTCGACCGGGAAAGCCGGAAGGCGACTATCCATGGCGCTGGAGTGTGGTGTCATGGTGAGACGGTTGATCGGGTGGTTTTGAACGAAGGGGAAGCTGAGCGGTTTGTAGAATTTTTGCGATGCTCCACACCCTAGCGCCAACTAACGCACCTAAGAACAGGTATCGAGGTGTTTCGCTCACCCAGCGTGCAGATGCCGTTGAGAAATGTATAGCTAGCCTCACGCATAGAACAAAAGTGATAACGCCTGCTACCCGGCAGCTGTAGCAGAAAGCATTAGCTGCCCCGAAGGCAACAGAATTGCGATGGCTGTACGGAGATCTGCATCTGCGTAATGTGCTCGCTGAGCGTGGCAAAATCACTGGCATCATCGACTGGGGCGACCTGACAAGTGGCGATGTAGCCACAGACTTAGCGGCAGGCTAGATGTTGTTTAGAAGCCGGTTTGAACGCAATCGAGCGCTCAAAACCTATGGTGTAGATGCCGCAACCTGTTCCCGCGCTCAAGGTTGGGCAATCTTTTTTGCTACTGTGCTCTTAGAAACAGGGTTGGTAGATCATCCCAGCTATGCAGCGATTGGGCGCAATATACCGCGACGTTTGAAGGAAGACAGTCCACTAGGGTGATTGAAGCGATCATATTGCTCAGTAAGATTGCGCGACTCGACAGTAGGGATATACGGAGACAGCTTTTTTCTTCTACGAGTTGATTTGGCAGGCAGAGCATGAGTCTGTAGCGGTGCGGGAGGCCATGGTGCGATCGCTTTTTCCTACTCCAAAAGCTCGCCCCACTCTAGATTCTGACGCTGCCGATGCTGCAAGTTAGCGAATTTACGGCAAAATGGATAGGCTGACGATGTAATGGCTTTACTTTGATAGGGCCAGTGCACGGGGGCATTGAAGTTGTGCAGGAACGCTAGCAATGAATACTCAACTCACCTATGAAATTGTAGGCGGTGCGCTTGGTGGCATTGCAATTGTCATTGGTTTGGTTGGGTCGAGACGTCAAAAGTCACTCAAGACTAAGAACGCAGAATCGTTGCAGAGCGAACTCAATACCAAAATAGAGCAGCTGACGCTAGAGAACAAAACCTTCACCGAAGCGCTAGTGCTCGCCAAGAGTACGGTGAATGATCTTGAGCAGCATTTAGAGGAGACGACGAAGAAGTTTAAGGGTGAAGAGAAGCAGCGGCAGCACTTGGATAAGGCGATAGGCAAGGTACGCTCCAAAGCTTCAAAAACCGAGACGCAGCTAAATGCGCTAGAAGCAGAGTTGGAGGACTTGAAGACCCAGCAGCAGAAAAAAGAGAGCGAATATACTCAGCAGTCTAAAGCTTTGCAAGATGAGCTGACTACCGAGAAAGCGAAGAAGGACGAGCTAACCTTAGCGCAGCAGTCTCGCCAAGCAGAACTGACAGGTTTGCAGGGGCAGATCGAAGCCATCGAAAAAGCCGCGACAGAGAAATCAAATCAGCTGAGTGTTCTCCAGGAAGAACTTGCCGCTGCCAGGGCTACTCAGGAGACAAGTGCCGCTCAGCAGCAGGAATCGCAGACTTTAGTAGAGACCTTGCGGCAGCAGATTAGTGAGCTAACAGCGCAGAATGAGTCGATTCAGCAGGCGAATGAGTCGCAGGTAAGCGAGCAGCTGAAGGCGTTGCAGGCGGAGCTAGATACGGTGGTGGCGGATAAAGATGCGGTAGAAGGAGAGTTGGAGGTGCGATCGCAAGAAAAGCAAACCGTCGAAACCTCATTTGCTAGCCTACAGCAGCAGCACAACGAACTCGTAGCAGAAAAAAAGACGTTAGAACAGTCGCTAGAAACTCGCTCAGCGAAATCCAGCAAATTACAGAGTCAGCTGAGCGACCTAGAACAGCAGTTGGACAGTATGGCCAAAGCTACCGACACCCAGTCAGCCGCTCTAGTCAACGAGCAGATTCAACCCCTTAGAGAAGAGCGCGATGCAGCACAGCAAGCTGCTAAAAATGCTGAGTTGGCAGTAGCTACGCTAAAGACGCAGCTAACACAGCTAGAAGAAGAGTCTGAGAAAATACGTGAAAGTCGCTTTGTAGCTGAGAAGACCGTCGAAGTACTTAGAGCAGAGCTTGAGCAACTGAAACAGCAGAACTCATCGCTTTCTAAAGCTGCTGAGCAGGCAAACGAAATTGAGCCGCTCCAGCAGCAGATCAAATCCTTGAACCAGTCACAAACTGATTTGACTCAACAGTTGAAAGCCGCAGAAGACACAGCTACTGAATTGAACAAACAGCTAGCGAGATTGAGGGCAGATAAAGCTTCCCTAGAAGAAGCGATGAAAATTAGCCAGCAGGTGATCACACAGCTACAGCAGGATACGAAAGCAGTGGCTCAGCCCTTAACAGCTTCTACTGAAAAGTCTCAACAGTCCTCTAGAAAGTTATCTGAGAAAGCTGTTGAATTTAAAAAATCTAAGAAATCCGATGAGAAAAGTCAGGTCGAGAAGAAGAACCCTTCCCCAGAGAAAGCGCCCGTTGAGCAAGTAACTACTGAAAAGGTTCCATCCGATGATTCAGACGATGCCAAAGGTGGTGCTTTAGCTGGAAAGATATTTGTGCTGACAGGATCGCTCAGCGAGCTGACCTACGAGCAAATCACGGAAACAGTCACACAAGCCGGTGGGCGCATCAACAAAATGCCTAGTTCTAAGACGGACTACATCGTAGTGGGAGAGAACCCTGGCAACAAGCTAAAAAAAGCAGTAAAGTGCAATGTACTTCAGTTGACAGAAGCGCAGCTGTTAGAACTATTTGATTCTTTGAAGTAGATTTCTGATAAGATCGCATGTACTGTTAGACAACTGTTGTGAAGCGAGACTCAATCTTCTACAAATTATTCAGCCAGTCTCCAACTTCGCTATTTGAGCTGGTGCCGGAAGTGCCTGAGAATGCTAGCCGCTACCGATTTGATTCTGTAGCTATCAAAGAACCAAGGTTCGAGATAGACGGTGTTCTGCTACCACCAGAAGATACGGTCGGTCCAGTGTTTTTCATCGAAGTACAGTTTCAGCTAGATGAAAAGCTGTACGAGCGCATCTTTGCGGAAACGGCTCTGTATTTCTATCGAAACGCTGAGAAGTTCAGCGACTGGCAAGTTATTGCCATTTATCCATCGAGAAGTACCGAGCAGAATCGGCTATATCCGCATCGAAGCCTACTGAACGGTCAGCAGCTACATCGGGTGTATCTAGACGAGCTTGGCGATCCCAGCGAGCTGCCTATTTGGATTGGGCTGATGGTGCTGACAACCATCAGTGAGTCAGAAGCACCTGAAGAAGCGCGGCGACTGATCGAACGCACAGGGCAGATTGCCGACGCAGAGAAAACTCGTGCCATCATAGAAATGATCACAACGATCATTTCGTATAAGTTTAAAGAACTCGAAACTCGGGAGGTAGAAGCGATGCTAGATATCACGTTTGAGGAAACACGGGTCTACCGAGAGATAAAAGAGGAGGCTGAGAGAAGAGGCTTGGAGCAGGGCTTGGAACAGGGCTTGGAGCAGGGCTTGGAGCAGGGCTTGGAGCAGGGCTTGGAACAGGGCCGTGAAGAAGGTCGCCAAGAAGGGGAATCTAATGCAGTGATGAAAATATTGACAAAGCGTTTTGGAGACCTTGAGGAAGATGTTCGAAGCTATATAGTGAATTTGTCCGTAGCGGACTTAGAATTGCTGATTGAAGCGATATTTAATTTTGATAGTGAGAGCGATTTGAAAGCCTGGGCAAGGCAGCACTCTGAGCGTTCGGAAGAGAGTCCGAAAGCGGAACAAGCCGAATAACTGTAAGAAGGACAAAATGGTCTGCAGCAGTGCCTCAGCGAGACAGTAGCCTACCAGGATTGCTTCATGCTTTTGATGTCGATGACGCTGAGTTCTTTGTTGATGCGATCGCTCAACCTCTTCAGCTTCAACCGCCTGGCAATCAAATCAGCCGACATCAGCGGAATGCCATACTTCCGCGCTCTGCGGCTCAAAATGCCCCACTTGTTCTGCACCTTGAGCAGTATGCGATCTGCTTTCGATACGCGGACGGCAGGAAGGCCGCTGAGCCGATAGTCTCGGTCAACCAGCAGTGGAGCGATGCGCGCTTCAATCAGCTGAATTTCTCGCTTAGATAGCTTGCTGTGCCACTGGTTAACTAGAGATGAATCGGGCAGACCGTAGTCTGTGCCTACCGCGTAGTTCATCATATCTGGATGGTAGCGAATCTCCATAGGAGAGGCTACGTCATCGCCTATAAACCGACAAACGCTATCCAGGGTCTCGGCAGTGTTCTCGACCAAATTCTCAAAGCGCACTTCCAGCCGATCCTCAGCAGGCACTTTCAGCTTCATTTCGTCCCACAGTTTTTCTGCTGTGAGCCAGCGTCTCGCACCGTGCCAGCCATCACCTGCCCAGCCCATTTTGACGCAAGAGCGACTGACGTCTCGACCATCGCGAACAATGTGGATGAACCTAGCATTTGGCCAAATGCGCAGTAGGCGATCAAAGTTGTGATGGACGGTCGCGCCAACCAGAGGCTTAGATTCATTGCTGCCGAACTGTTGAAACTGCCTCAAGAAGCTATTGACAAGTGCCGAATAGCCAAGGCGACGGTCGATAACTAGACCGTCCATCAAAAAATTTCGATTGGTTTGTAGCCACTTGTAGTAGTCTGGCAGCTTTGGAAAATTGCCTGCGTCGTTTACAAGGTCGGTAGCATACTCAAACTCAGCCCAGAACAGTATGTCAGGATGGCTGTCTAGCATGAGGCGTAATAGCGTAGTGCCAGAGCGCTCAGAACCTACCAAAAAGATGGGGCGTTCAATCATCTCGTAGGACCGCGTGTCCCCTTCTGCGAAAAGATTGGGGTTATAGACCCGCTCAACCATTGCACTTTTTGATAAGTAGTTAACCATATTTCTCTTAGTGGGCCTACTGGCAACCGCTATAGTGATTGAAATCTCGCTTTTTGCCTACTTTGACACAGGCTAATGTTTAAATGTGTCAATACCGTTACAGACTCATTAAAAAACCTGAATGTTCCGTTTGGCTACCTATATAAAGCGATAGGGCAACTTCCGTAAGAAAGCTGCCCTATTCCGTAAATACTCTGTATATGACTTGACGCCCGCCTAAGCCGCTTTGACGAGTACAAGATTGCCGTCGATCTTGGCTTCGTAGGTGCCTAGTGCTTCTGTGGCTGGGCCACTAGTAACCTCGCCGTCAGCACTGAACTTAGAGCCGTGGCATGGGCAGGCAAACTCTGTGTCTGTCCACTCTACTTGGCAGCCCTGATGAGTGCATAGGGAGTCGAGGGCGATAATATCATCAGCGTTGCTAGGGTCGCGAACAACGATGACAGAACCCGCTACGAAGTTCTTGCTAGCTAGGAAGCCAGCGCTATCGAGCTCGGAGACGGTACCTAATGCGGCAAAGCCATCGTCGCGAACGCTGCTGTCTACCTCTTCAGCGGCGGCACAAGGCTCAGCGGCACAGGGGTCGGCTTCGGTGGCGGTGTCTTCGGCGGTGTCTTCGGCGGTGTCAGCGGTGGGGGTGCAGGCTGCGATCGCAACTGGCAATGAAGTCGCCATCAAGCTAACGCCAACCCAGTTCATAAATGCACGGCGCTTCATAGTGTAGTCCTTCTCAAGTGAGGCAAAGAATGGGCAAATCTAACCTTCAATATATCAACAGATGTCTACAGACTATGAGTTTGCGCTAAGTTCTGTCGTAGTCGTACTCGCACTCGCTGTGCCCGGTGAGAGCTTGGAAAGCCACCCCTTATAACGGGCTGTCGCTGCTAGGACAAAGAGCATATCTGCGCCAATAACACTTGCCAGCATCCATTCAGAGCCACCTGTACCAAAGCCGTAGCTATGTAAGCCTGTGCCTAAGACAAAGTTGACGCCGTACCAGGCCATCAGCACCGCGTTGAAAGCCGCAACGCTTGCAACGCTAATACCGAAGTTGCCGATCCAACCAACTAGGCGACCGTGTAGCGGTACGAGGTAACAAAGCAGCGCGATGAGTGCCCAGGTCTCTTTGGGATCCCAGCCCCAGAAGCGGCCCCAGGAAAAGTGCGCCCAAATTCCACCGAGAATGATGCCCGCAGTGAGCAGCAGCACGCCAACTTGCAGCACTCGGTAGTTTAGCTGTGAGAGAAGCTGTAGGCGAGACTTTGCTTGAGGTGTAAACAAGTAGCTGCCGAGCGATACGTGGCCAATGCCGAGCGCGAGCGCAAAGCTGGCGTAGCTAAGGGCAATAGTGGGAACGTGAATGCTCAGCCAAAAGTTGTCTCGTAGAACGGGTACGAGCGGAGAAATGCTGGGATCGAGGACGGCGGGTAGGCTGTCGGCCAAAATCAGGCACATGACGGCCAAGGGCGCGGCGGCGAGGAGATAGTATTTGGCCTTGTAGATGAGTTCGAAGGTGAGGGCGATCGCAGCGATGCCAAAGCCAACCCAAATCACCGATTCATACATGTTGGTCACAGGCGGACGCCCGGCAATTTGCATGCGTAGCCAGAAGCCGTAGCTCTGCACCGCTACACCGCCGACAAACAGGCCGATAGCACTCCAGTAAAGTTCTACTGGCTTCACCCAGACCGTGAGTAGCATGACAACAAAGGCCAGTCCGTACAGCGTCCACGCTTTCGCAAACGGATGGAAGTGATTGAAAAACACTTCTTGATCCATAGCCCCTGTGATCGGATAAATGTCTGGGCTAAGTGCGCTCAGACCTGCCTTTAGTTCTGCGGCGACAGGGACCAGCATCGGAAGATGATCTGGTCCGGTGAGAAACATTTGTTTCATCGCGGTAAAGCTGGCGATTAAGGGTGCGATCGCCGACTCAGAATACAGCGTTTGCCCTTCGGTAATGCCCATCCATTTACCTTTAACATCGCTAGGATGCGGCACAATAGCGATAGTGTTGTCATCTACCGAGCCGAGCATTAGCGTGAGCCGATCTTCGAGGGTAAGCGCTTCTCTTTCATCTCGGCTAAGATCTTGTTCTTCTAGTTCCTTTCGATGAGCTTCTCTCACCACGTCCCCAAGCCCTGAATTCGTCATCAGCGTTTGAAAAGAGAAATACTTTTGATCTGGATCGAGCCCGATGTGCTCTTTGAGCGGGCGATAGCTGAACAGAACAAAGGGCTCTTCATTCCAGTTGCGATTGTTGAGCCACAGTGACATAAATGTCGTCATAGCATCTTCTTCGATTCCGTCGTGCCTGTAGACGGTTGCGCCGTGAATTTTGGCAACGGTCTCTTTTGCGACGGTGTCCAACGGCTTTTTCCTGCCGCCTTGCTGCACCACTATGGTCTCTAGCGGATTGAGCGGAGAGGTTTGAAACTGACTAAAGGGAAGTGCAATCAGCAGAATGCCCAGGCAGAGGCCGATTGCGAATTTTATAGGCTTCATGTTTTCTCTATCGTCCTAAGAATGCATTGAATAGAGGAATAGACCCGGCTGCTGCTTCTGTTTCAGGAATCTCTGAGTCTGCCCGTTCTACAGGTGTCTCCAAAAGCGCCCCGAGTTTCTTGAACTTTTTCGCCACTGCGCGTCCATAGAACATAGTGGCAACGCCGATAGTCACCATCATCGATCCGAGCCAGGTAAGACCGGTTACCCACCAAGGCTCTCGCTTCACTTGCAGAGTAGACTGCTTGAGGTCTCCAGGATTCCAGGATGCCTGAGCAATCTTCCATCCTTTGAACCAGGTGGGGTGGTTCATCCATACTCGGCGATGGCTGATGTCTTGTACGTGTGGATCGATCAAAGATACGTCACTTGTCCACATCGCCACCGATTCACTGCCCTCATTGCGCTCAACGATGAAGTCATTGAGCTGAAGGCTAAAGGGCAACTGTAACAGTTTGGGACTAAAAGCTACGTACCACTCTCCCGCTTCGGTGCTAACGGCAGCCGGTTCGCCCCAACCTATCCAGACGGGTTTACTCTGCTCACTGGTTTGTACCAGGAGGGCAGGCTCTCCTTGCCCGACGGCTTCTTTGGGTAGCGTGACAATCTCACGCTCCACACGCGCCTGCGGAATGTACTCCGCCAGTGTGATTTCAAAATCGGCCCAGCCAGGTGTGACCGAATCGCCCGTCGCTATTGGTCCAGACTGAAAGCCCTTTGAGGAATTCGCGGCGTAGTGCAGCTCTCCTTGCGCATCAATGACGAGACGGAAGAAGGCGTCTGGTCCTGCATTTGTGGCGATGTCGTAGGCAAAGCTAACGGCTATCGGTTCGCCTGCGATTTGATTGCGTATGGGTTCAAAGCCCGGCTTACCAAAGACGAACCAGTTCTCGACCGACTCACCGCTAGAAAGCGAGAGCTGAACCGCTGGATTCCTGAGAAGGTTGGTTGCTGTTGTGGGCTGGCGATCGCCGTCTAAGCGAAAGTCGGGCCAGAAGCCGATTGTTTCCACGATAAGCGTCTCTCCCTTTACGCGAAGCTCAATCGGTTGATTCAGACTTTTCTCTATATCTAATAGGTGAGATTTTCCCTGCCAGTCAACGGCTACCGTTCCCCATCGCGCAAACTTCTGGGTTTCATCGGGCGCTGCTAGTGCCTGTGAAAGGGTTTGTGAATCGGTCGCGCTCACAATTTGAAGTTCGGCAGGGCCAATATCCATGGTGCTGTAAGCAGCGGGGGCTACGGCGAGCCAGCGTTCCAAAGATTGATTCATGCGATCGCTCGTCAGTACCAACCGCACCGCCGGATTCGCAACACTACCGCCTGCCTCAAAGTGAACGGTATTAATAGTGTTGTTGCTGTAGCCCAATAGAGAAAGTCCTCCAACTTTGTTGGGTACCACGCTGCCGTCTGCCTTAACAAACAGAGAAGCCTGCTCAGGAATCTCACCTGGCGCTGCCACCTCAACTAGGTCCCCATCTACCCTTAGCGTGCTGACCGGCCCTGCATCTGTGCGAGCGAGCATCATGCCTTCTACGCTGAGATGAATTACCGCCGCAGAGCCTGCGATGATCACGACCAGGCCCCAGTGAGTAATAGCAAACCCAACTTTGCGCGCCCCTTTCCACGGATAGCGAGACAGCGTAGAGACGCCGAGGTTGAGCGCTAGTAAAAACATGAGCGCACCGAACCAGGGACTTTTGTATATTTCTTGCTGTACGACGGTAGAGCCAACTTCAGCTTCGTAGAAGGTAGCGAAGATTAGGATAGCTGCGATCGCAACCAGTAAAGGTACCGCCAGCTTAATCGAACCGATAATGCTGGCAACATCTTTAAAGGCGTTATTGTCCTTAGCGATAGTTGTTTTGGGGTCTGTTTTCTTCGGACTAGCTTCTTTCAAACTAACTGTCATGCAAGCGAGCCTGTGTAGCAAGGCAATTAAGGGTCAGATAACTAACTGTGTAGCTCGGTAGCCTGTGCTTTCAACAATTTACTGCCTGTTCAAGAGAAGACTTGGCAGAGAAAAGAGCACTAAAAAAAGAGCACTAAAAATTGTGCGAAAGCTGCGTTTGGATACAGATGTACGGCGTGAACTACTTACTACTTAATAGTTGTGTCAAATAAGTGTTCTTTTTTGTATCCAAAGTTGCATAATTCTGCAGATAGTTCGTTTTATACATATTCTGTTTGCATATGTTGCATCACAACGGTTTGTGTTGATCGTCCAAGTGTCGCACAGAAATGACCACCAATCGGCACGCACGTCTCTTAGCTGAAGGCGCTGCTAACAATATTCCTAACAGACATACAGGTGTTTTTTGCTCATTCATAAAGAAAAAACAAAGAAAATAATTTCTCGAAAATAGAGAATGTAGAACAAATGCAATTGTTGCAGAGCAGCCATGCAGAAAGTTTTATCTGATCCGTTTTTGGTAACTACAAATACAAAAAAAGGATTTGAGTCCCCGTAGTTTTATGTAGTACCAAGGATAGATGACACGTCTACTTTGAATTGTCTGCTAGTCACAAATGATGTTTGCACATCGGGTTCTTCCTTTTCTCATCTGGTACTTAACAAACAGGGTGTCTTAGCCCATTTAGTTTGCCAATCTATTATTAATTGTTTTTCTGGAGTGCATGTCAGACATGTCTTTGAACGTAGAGCTCTTAGAGCAGAGCTTTGAGCTCGTTAAGCCCAAGGCCGATGAATTTGTTGCTAGTTTCTACAACAATTTATTCACCGATTATCCAGCTTCTAAGCCCTTGTTTGAGCATTCAAATATGGCCAGCCAGCAGCAGATGCTAAAAGGTGCTCTGGTCATGGTGGTTGAAAACCTCAGACAACCTGAAGTCTTGAGCAAATCTTTGAAGGGGCTAGGCGCACGCCATGTGAAGTACGGCGCTCTCCCAGAGCACTATCCGCTAGTAGGCAACAGCCTGCTGAAAACCCTGGGGCAGTATGCTGGCAATGCTTGGACGCCAGATCTGAAGGCCGCTTGGACTGACGCCTACGGCGCTATCTCTGAACTCATGCTAGAAGGTGCTGACTATACCAAAGAAGAAATCGCGCTAGAAACCGTGCCGACTACAGCGCCGCAGGAAAAAGGCTTAAAGGTGGAGCTGTTGGAGCAGAGCTTTGAGCTGGTGAAGCCTAAGGCCGATGAGTTTGTTGCTAGCTTTTACGACAATCTTTTAACCGACTACCCTGCGGCCAAGCCGCTCTTTGCGCATACCAGCATGCCAAAGCAGCAGCAAATGCTGAAAGGCGCACTGGTGATGGTGGTAGAAAATCTTCGAAAGCCTGAAGTGCTCAGCAAGTCTTTGGGTGGGCTAGGTGCACGCCATGTTAAATATGGCGCTTTGCCAGAGCACTATCCGCTAGTAGGTAGCAGCCTGTTGAAAACTCTGGGTGAGTATGCTGGTGACGCATGGACGCCTGAGCTTGAAGGTGCCTGGACCGACGCCTACGGTGCGATCGCAGAGCTAATGCTAGAGGGTGCAGACTACTCCAAGTCAGACGTTCAGCTAAAACCGGTAGAAGTCTCTACCGCCGCGTCCCCTAGCTTTACCTCTCCTACTCCAGTCGCGGCAGTCGCAGCGCCCACGGCTGTAGCGCCTACGACTGCGGTTGCAACACCTGTAGCGCCAGCCCCCAATTCAGCTCCTGTATCAACAGCTAGCCCAGAAACTTTGGTTGAGTCTCCTGAAGGCATCAGCAACGCTACAGCGGCTGGCATCATTGGCGGTGGTAGCATTCTGCTACTTTTGCTGTTGATTCTTCTATAACCCTGCCACCTTTAAATGAAGAATCGTCCCAACCAAAATATATTTTGGCGTAAGAAAATCGGCCTGAAGTCCGCGATTATTGTCGCGATTACCGTTCTGTTTGTGACGGTTTCAGGTGCATTCGCCCTAGAGCAAAAGCAGATTTTCTTGCCGGGTGAAACCTCGGAAGGACACCACTTGTTTGAAGCGTCCTGCGCGTCTTGTCATGAAGGCTTTAAGCAGGTTTCTAACGAGAACTGCAATCGCTGCCATGAGGCAGAGCTTGAGAACGATTTGCACGGAGCGAAGAAGTTTAAGGATCCTCGCTGGGCCGAGTATCGAGAGAATGTAGACGTGCTGACCTGCACTGCCTGCCACAACGAGCATGTTCACATGTTTGGGCGAGGGGTGCACCTACAGCCAGATTTATGTATGGCTTGCCATGAGGAGCTAACGCTCACTCAGCTTAAGAGCCACGAGGGATTTGCGGCAGACGGCTGCTGGACGGCGGGCTGTCACAACTTCCACGAGCACGACACCATTTCGACCGGATTTTTTCGGAAGAACATGGGCGCGCCAGATATGCTCCCTGTGCAGAAGCTGCCCGACCGGGTAGTGGCAACAGAGTTGGAGAAGGCACCTGCGCCCAACTTGAGCAAAGAGTTTTTGGGGGGTAAGTCATGAAGCCTGCCAATCTCAAATTCAAAGCGCGAGGGGTGCGTGCTTGGTTTCGGGTGCTAGTCATTTTCTTGTCTTTACTGTTGGTTTTAGGGACGGCCTATCCAGCAGTGGCCTCGAGTGAGCAGGAAGTAAAGGAGATTACTCAGCAGTGGCAAACGAGCGCTCACGCCTTAAACGACGTGAACTGCGCAAGCTGCCATCAAAACGAAGAAACCAAGGCTTTTGTCGCGGTCCCAAATCAAGAGAGCTGTCAGTCTTGCCATGAAAATCCGGTGGATACCTTCTTGCTTGGCAAACACGGCGTTCGCACCCTAGAAGGAGAGAGTCCGCTCACGCCTGCAATGGCTCAAATTCCCATGAAGCACGAAGCTTTTGACAAGCAGATGAGCTGCAACGCATGCCACAACGTACACACTGTGAACACTATGCAGGCCGCTGTTGACTCGTGCCTTACCTGTCACAACGATACCCACTCTCTCAACTACGAGAACTCTAAGCATGCGCAAAATGTGCTCTCATCTTCTTTGCCAAGGCCAGGGGCTGAGCAAGTAACCTGTGCGACCTGTCACCTACCTCGTACAGGTAAACAGAAGATAGACGGCACTACGGTCGTGAGCGTAAACCACAACAATACCTATACGCTCAAGCCGCGAAATCGCATGGTGGGAGAAGTCTGTATGAACTGCCACGGGGTGGAGTATAGCTACAACAGTATTTTCGATGATGAACTCGTCGAAGCCAACTTTGACCGACCTCCGACGCTGGAGCATCAGAGCTTTGAGCTGATGCGCATAGCTGAACAGCGCAGGTCGGGCAATTCCTCTGCTGCGGAAGACGATCCCGAATAGGATTTTCTCTTTAGCAGAATTTTCATATCGCCCTACAAGCTCAATTATCCCAATGCATGCGGGCGATTTCAACTCCACACAAAGAATTTATCAGGAGATTAACAACAATGGTTACAACTAGCTGGATGCAGCGCATTCGCGCTAAAACAATGGCTTTATTAGCCCTGGCTGCGGCTATTTGCTTTACGGCAGTCGCCTGTAGTGGCGGCGGTGGTGGTACTACCGCAACAGCTACTGGCCCCTCAATTGCACCCGATCTTGTTGCGGACTACATTCACAACGTGCTTGCGGCGGATAGAACAGCGTACACCAAACACGTCATCAACCGTGTGAAAACGCTAGAAGGAAAAGCGAAAGATGACGGCGTCTTGAACGTAGAGTCTACCGAAGGCTGGCAGCAAACCGACGGTATTCCGCTTCCCGCGCAAATGTTCCGCCTCGGTTCTGAGATTGCAAACGAGTCTGGCGAGTTTACCTATAGCCTCGTTTCGCCTTGGAACATTAACGACAACCAGGCGCCTAAAGGTGAATTTGAGTCAGTTTCGGTTGAAGAGATGGTTGAGACTGGTGAGCCGGTAAAGGGCTATCAGGAAGTGGGCGGTCAGGCTTACTTTTCTGCTATGTATCCCGATAAGGCGGTTGCTGAAGCCTGTGTCACTTGCCACAACACGCATCCGGTTCACCTCGAGCGCTATCCCGACAAAGTGTTTGAGATGGGCGAAGTGATGGGCGGAATTGTGATCAACATTCCAGTTGATAGTATGCCTGCGGATGCGTAGGTAACTGCGGTTCTAATAGTTCCAACGTTCGGAGCGTAGCGGGCTGTACCCCTACGCCTCGAACGTTGGAACAAAACCAACAACCTGCTGACGAGCGCAGCACTGCCGATGCTCTTACTGTGACTGCTATGCAACCCAAATTCTCTACCCTCATTATTCTTACACTGGTATCAGCGCTGCTGCTGGTCCCCTTTGCTGTGAGTCCTATGTACCTGGATGCATTGCGCGATCGCTCGTTCGATCTCCACCGGTTTCTTCGGGGCGAAGTCTATAAGCAGGGAACTGGCTATGCCTCACTGGTACTGGTTGGAATAGAGATGCTGCTGAGCGCTCGAAAGCGCAGTCGCAGCTGGCCTCTCAAAATAAAAATGCCAGGCTCAATGATGCTGTGGCGAAGCGCTCATATTTTCACAGGGGTAGCTTTGTTAGCAGCGGTAGTGGTGCATACGGTTGGTGCTAGCGGCATTAACTATAATGCGATCTTCCTCGGTTCTTTTATCGGCGTTACCCTGACGGCGCTAGTCGGTGTTGTGGCCGAAACAGGCGTTTTGGAGTCTCCGCGCAAAGTCTTTAGCTTTGCCGCACCGAAGCTAGCAGACGGTGAGGCCACTGGTATTGGCAAGGGCGCATTGATTCGCGCTATGCGAGCCGTCTGGCTGAAAACCCACATATTCTTAGTCAGCGTATTTTCGATTTTGCTCGCGGTTCATGTGTTCCTGGTTTACTACTATCGTTAGGATGTGCCGATGCCTTCGTTTGATCTCAAGCTGATCTCAGTCGCTACAAGGGCCGATAGATAGATGGTTTCTACCTTAGAGAAAGGGAATAAAGCCCGGCAGCTTTGGAGTGCGATCGCAGCTATCTTTTTGGCTATGGTGGCGACCGTGCTACTCACTCGTCCGGCGGCAACAGTAATGAGCATGACGCCTCTTTCAGGACTGATGACACTGAAAGCCCTAGCGAGTGAATCGGTGCCTTACGAGACTGCCTTAACGAGTCAAAAGCCAACGCTGATTGAGTTCTACGCCGATTGGTGCACGACTTGCCAGAGCATGTCTGCTACGGTTAGCTCTCTGCATGAGCAGTATGGCGCGAAGATGAACTTTGTCATGCTCGATGTTGACGATGCTCAGTGGGCTGAGCAGGTGAAATCGTTTAATGCTTCTGGTGTACCCCAGTTCACACTGCTAAATTCTGAACATCAGTCTGTGCATACTTGGGTGGGCAAAGTCCCGAAGCCCATTTTTAAGGACGCTTTTAAGCAGCTTCTAGGCGAGCAGCCATTGGGTTAGCCAGCTCGTTCTTACATCGACACAGCCTTTCCTTCCGCAACTTTATCCTTAGCTTTTTGGAGAGCACACTATGACACTCCTTAGCCGATTCCTAAAATTTCTAGAGTGGTTGGAGAGTACTCAAGACTTCTTTCACTTTTTAAGCCAGCCAACGGGCATTTCTACATTAGCTGCTTTGTTGCTCTACTGTCCTATTCAGCTGCTTGGCTGCGATAGCCTCTCTGCTGCAACCCTTTCTTGTACAGTCGCGCTTACACTGTTTTGTCTGCTAGAGCGACCCGATTTTTAGCTTAAACTTTATCTCTTTCATTTTTATAGCAGTAGCGATTACTTCTCAGGCAATTTGTACTGTTCTACAATTCGCTTAGCAAACTCAGGCACGTGCGCCTCTAACTTCTCAGGATGGTTGCGCCGTGTGTATAGATAGTTACGAGTAAAGTGAGAGTCGATAGAGAAGCGAGCGTACTCTAACCCTTTTGGGCCAATTTTCTCAATAACAACACCCATGAGCTTTGCTGCCCACATCGGTAGGGTGACGCCTTTGTCGTAGGCAGGGATGCTGTTTTGTACGGCCTGGGTGCGATCGCCGCTACTCATCACCGGCTGCGTCTCAATAATGCCTTCCAACAGGTCAAACATTTCCGATCCTGTGTCGTTGCGTACCACAATCCACTGCCAGCCAAAAGGTGCACCCATATAGCCCACTACAATATCAGCGAGCGAATTGGTGTAGTCAAAGCAGCTCATGCAAGACGGCGCAAACACATCTTTAAGTTTGTTTGTCTTTAGCCCAAAGAACGGGACTTTCTCCTCTGAGCCGTCTTCGTGCTTGAAGTGCACCTGAAAGTCCTGCATAAATTCGTAGGCAACGACCGTTTCTGGTGAGCGGCTCGTTGTCTCTAAGAACTTTTGCAGCCCGGCGCGAGTCACATTGTCGACACAGGGCATTCCTAGTACGTAAAGCTTTTCTAGGCCAAGCTTATCTTGCACCGTACGCAGTGCCTGAATTTGGCAGCCAACGCCAATCACCAGCACTTTTTTCATCCCAGAGCGCTCAATCTGGTCGAGGACCGATAGGTTGGGTGAGAGGGTAGGTTTGTTGACCCGTGCGGCCAGGATGTCTTCGGGTGATCGCGCAATCACCGGCATCGGCTGAAACCGATCGTCTTCAGTATTCTGCACGCAGACAACGCCTTCAACCAATCCCCTGTTGAGCATCTCAATAGCAAGCGTACTGACAATTCCCGTCCACTGCGCCCCATCAATTGGCTCTAGCTTACGCGCGGCGACCATCTTTTGCTGCACGCCAAAGTACAGCTCATCTTCATTCTCAAGATGGCGGCTACGTCCATGGTTAGCGCTTTCTAGCTCGCTGATTTGCTGATTCAAAAAAGCGCAGGCATCTTTGACGTAGTGGATGTATGAGGTATCGCAAAGGCCGCATTCGCTGCATCGCTCCTTAGCAGGCTTGGCCGCACCGGGCTTTAGCGGTTTAGATTTAGCGTGGGGCTTGGCCGAAAGGTTAGCTGAGGTCATGGTGGCGGGGAACGGCTTTTGGCGAGCTTTTGACAGAGACAGCTTCAGAGATGGCTCCAAAGAGTGAAGGGTAGGAACTTGTCTCTACCCTATGATCACGATACCGTAAGGCTTTACTCCCTAGTTCGTTTTGTAATCTTTTTTCTCTAGCCCCTTTCTCTCTAGCCCTCTTTCTCTACCCGTAGACTTCTCTCCCATGCCCGAAGGTCCAGAAATTCGCATCGCCGCCGACAAAATCCAACGGGCTATTCGTCCTCGTCCTACCACCGAAATTTTCTTCGCATTTGAGCATTTAAAGCCGTTTGAGTCTGAGCTAGCAGGCTGCCGGGTGACCTCGGTCGAGACACGAGGAAAGGCAATGTTGACCCATTTTGACAATGGCCTGAGCGTATATTCGCACAACCAGCTGTACGGCAAGTGGATGGTTCGCAAGGCCTACGACTTTCCTGAGACCAACCGACAGCTGCGCTTTGCCATTCACAATGAAAAAAAGTCAGCGCTACTGTACAGCGCTTCTGATATTCAAATTCTGAGCAGTCCGGTAGAGATAGAAAGCCATCCTTTTTTGAGTAAGCTAGGGCCAGACGTGCTGAGTAAGGGCCTACAGCCAGATACGCTGGTCGCTGCTCTCCAGTCCAAAAAGCACCATCGGCGTCGCCTCTCTACGCTGTACCTTGATCAGCACTTTCTAGCAGGTATCGGCAACTATCTGCGCAGCGAGATACTGTTTGTGGCTCGGCTGTATCCACAGCTACGACCGATGGACTGTAGTGAGCAGCAGCTCGAAGCGCTGGCAAAAGCGTCTATCGAAATCTCCTATCAGTCTTACAAGTACAAAGGGGTGACAAACGATCTTGACCTGGCCAATCAGCTGAAGGCAGAAGGTGCGACTTATCGCGACTATCGCTACTGGGTATTTGGACGGGTACAGAAGCCTTGCTACGTATGCGCAACACCTATTGTCAAAGAGATGATAAACAATCGTCGGATTTACTACTGCCCGACCTGTCAGCAGCAATAGCGTGTTGTGATGTTGCTGCTAGCAGATGAACGCTTCTTAACATTTGTGAGAGTACTGCTCTTAGCAAAGTCACTTTTTGTAACGATGATAAAACTTCCATCGTTTTGGCAGTACCTAGGTCGAGACAGATCATATTATTAGAAGGGAAGCGTCGTAGTGCGTTGCACGTTGTGAGTGCTAGACAAATGCTGGCGAGTGCTTACTGGCGAGTGCTTAAAGAATGCCGTACTAAATAGATGCGTATATTACTAGTTGACGATGACGAAGCGCTCATGGAGTCTTTGGCTGAACGGTTGATTCAGCAGCGCTATGCGGTAGACATTGCGGTCAATGGCAACACCGCTCAAAACTACGTGGATCTCTTTGACTATGACCTGATTGTGCTGGATTTGATGTTGCCAGACGGTGACGGTATTCAGTTTTGCCGTGTGTTTCGGCAGGAAGGTTACATTAATCCGCTGATGATTTTGACTGCTAAGGAGAGTACGGCGCAAAAGGTGGAAGCGCTAGATGCAGGCGCAGACGACTATGTGGTTAAGCCGTTCGACTTTGATGAGCTGTGTGCTCGCATTCGAGCGCTGTTGCGCCGAGAAAATCAGGGCTTGCCTACTGTGCTGGTGTGGGGACCGCTACGTTTGGACCCTAGTACCTGCGAGACGACCTATCGAGATAATCCCGTTAGGCTAACGCCAAAAGAGTTCTCGATGATGGAGCTATTTTTGCGTCATCCCAATCGGGTATATAGCCTAAGCACTATCATCGAGGATCTGTGGTCGTTTGAAGATCCGCCTGGCGAAGACGCTGTACGCACTCATGTAAAGGGGCTAAGACGTAAGCTGACGGCGGTAGGCGCACCTAAAAAACTAATTAAAACAGTGTATGGACTAGGCTATCGGTTAAACCAAAGTACGGCCTGGCCGACTGAGGACGCGATCGCAACAAACCCCCTTCAGAAAAATGTGATCGCCTCATCCAAATCCACACAGCCTGAAAAGTCTGTCGCCAAGTCCAAAACTGAACAGCAGCGTCCTAGACAACAGCCAGATAAACAACAATCGTTTAAACAACAGGAAGCTTCTGTCGAATCCTCTAAAAGAGAATTAACGCCTGTTCCTAGGATGCTAGCGCTAGCACAGGCTAACAGCGCGGTTCATCAGGCTAATTTATCTCAGCAGCTAGTTCAAGCCTGTCGGCGCTACTTGAATACGGCTAGCTATCAGATAGCTACCTTAGAGCAGCTAACTGCTCGTGCTGATAGTGAGCTATCTGTCTTTGCAGCTGGCTCTACGTATGAGGAAGGGCGAGTGTGCGCACACAAGCTCGCCGGATCTCTCGGCAGTTTTGGTGTTGGCGAAGGCTCTCAAATTGCCAAAAGAATCGAGACTTGCTTAGAGAAGATTCTGGGGCTGAAGGCTACGAAGAAAGCCAGTAAAACGCCGGATACTTTACCGGATAGCAGCAGCGCAGATAGTGGCAATATAGAAAGCGCTCTAGCGGCTATGACAACTCAGCTGTATCAGCATGTAAGCGCCTTGCGCCAGCGGGTTGACCAGGCTACCGTGCAGGCGGTGACAGCGGCTTTGGCAACGTCTGTTGAAGAAGGGTTGCCCGTTGCGCTAATTGTGAGTGCGGATAGCGCGCTGAGCCAATCGCTTATACAGTGTGCTTCGCAGGCACGTTTGCAAAGTCAGGCAGTTGCCAATGTTCAGCAGGCGATCGCAGTTCTAGACTTGGCAGCTTGCGATCTGGTTGTGCTAGATATGCTCGCTAGTCGCGGTAAAACCGATGGCGAATCTAGCGATGATTTTGGCGACGACGTACAGACTTTTCTACAGCAGGTTCAGCAAAACTACGCGCTTCCGACCGTGGTGCTAGGCGCATCGCTTCCGCTAGATCAGCGCCTACGCTTGGTTCGGCGCGGTGTAGAAATTGTGACTGAGCGAGATGCGCCGCCGCTACAGATTATGACCGCAGCAGCAAGGGTCATTCGCGCTCAGGTGAGTGATGTTAAAGTTGCGATCGCCGATGACGATCCCGATATCCTAGCACTGCTACAAACCAGCTTAGAATCTTGGGGCTTTCAGGTGATTACCTTCGAGCGGGCAACGTCTCTATGGCAGTGGCTTGCCGAAGCGTCCGTACCGTCTGAATCCGCACAGCCTAGAGCAGATATTCTCGTATTAGATGTTGAAATGCCTGAAATGAGCGGTTTAGAGCTGTGTCAAATTCTCAGAGCCGATGCCCGTTTTCAATCTATCCCTATCCTATTTTTGACCCACCATCAGGAAGACGCTCTACGATTACGGGCCTACCAGCTAGGTGCAGACGACTTTATCTACAAAGCTATCGCCCCGACAGAGCTAGCCACGCGACTCCACAGTCAGCTACAGCGCACCTACACAAAGCGTTAGACCATCTATACGTAGTTCAGTTTGTCGCTCTGCGCTGTGCCTTTCTTGCGCTATGCCTCTCTACTGAGCCGTGTCAGGTTTTCCTACACCAAGCTAGGCGGACAGTAGCCTAAGCCCTGTACAAACGTGGTACGAAACGCTTCAATATCCTCTGGATTGAGCGCACCGTGAGAAACAATTACAACGTGATAGCGGTTCATCACCTCTGTAATAGAAACGCCCTGGTCCAAACGATCTATCACCTTTTCAATTCGGAGTACGGGCGTGTAGGGTGAGCCGTTTTCTGCCAGAAAAGCAATAAAGTTCAAATCCTGGTTTAGCGTTAGGACCGTACTGGTCTTAATTCTCATAACCCAGCGATCAACCAGGTAAATCACGGTTAGCGACTCTAGCTGAATAGCGCGCCGCCGAGAAAGATACGTCAAGACGCGTAAAACTAAACTGGTATTCGCGAAATAGTAGAGATATTGCATGAAACCCTAAACCGCTACAGTAATCAGCATAAGGCTCAATTCTGAGTAAATTATGAAGAAAGGTACTAATCAAGATTTAACTTTTGGTTGTTGCTCTACTGCATAGCGGTAAATAATAGCAAGTCCGCACGCTATAACCCTCCGTGTATCTACTGCTATGAAGTAAGCTAGTGCAGCTTATAAAAAAACTCTGAGTAGATTAAAAAAGAAGGGCTGAGGTAGGCTAAGAAAAAAGCGCCTACGACTTTGAGCTTATGACTTCAGAGGGTGCTCCGCTAAACACAGTTTTTACATCGGCCAATTCGCAGTCGTCGTTGCTGGTGACAGGGCAGACTGTACACGAAATGACTTTAGACACCGAGACACTGCTGAATGCAGCTGGCAGCTTAATTGTCGTTTTTGACCGTCAAGGAAAAATAAAACGATTCAACCGAACCTGTGAAACCGTTACTGGCTACACCGAGCAGGCGGTTCAAAACCACTGCGTCTGGGATTTTTTACTGATCCCAGAAGAACGGGCGGCGATGAAGGAAATTTTTCATCAGCTGATCTACGCTCAAACGAATACCTATCACGAAAGTACCTGGCTGGGTAAAGCGGGCGAGACCCATGTCGTTGCCTGGTCTAATACGGTATTGGTCAATGCACTAGGCAGAGTAGATTTCGTTATTTCGTCTGGCACTGAGGTGACCGAGCAGTGCCGCAGCCGCAGGCAGCTCGAAGACCAGTATCGCCAAAGCCATCTGCTGGTAGAGATTACGCAGAAGGTGCGTCAGTCTCTAGAGCTAAAAGAGATTTTGCAAACCACCGTACGCGAAGTCCAGGCACTCCTCGGCTGCGACCACGTTTTTATTCTTCAAGCTCCTTTGGGCGCACAGGTCCGCCTAGCGGCTGAGGCCATTACCGACTCTGCCCAAGGCCCGGCTCAGAGCTTGCTGCGCCGCCCTTGGCCTCTTAATCCGCTACTACAGCCTAGCTATGTAGACCACTATCGGTGGCAGTCTGTTTCTGTGATAGATACGATGGGTGGACCTGGGGCGTCTCCTGATATTGTCAATATTCTCAACCAGCTGGCAGTCAAATCTGAGCTAGTGGTGCCGATTTTAGCGGACGCTCATCCTGAAGAGATCACTCGAGAAGGGACAGAAGAAACCCGAAAGGATGACTTTTGGGGCCTGCTGATTGCCCACCACTGTTTGCAGCCGCGCCGCTGGAGTCCGCTAGAAATTGACCTGATGCAGCAGCTTGCGAACCAAATCGGGGTCGCGATTAATCATGCGCAGCTGCTAGAGCATTTGGAAGATATTGTTGTAGAGCGGACGGCCAAGCTAACTAAAACCAATCAGCAGCTTCGTCGTGAAATGGACGAACGCCTGCGAACAGAAAGTGCGCTGCGTCACAGTGAAAAACAGCTGCGGCTGGTCACGAATGCGCTGCCTGCACTAGTGGCATATATCGATACCTATCATCGCTACCGGTTTAACAACTACGCCTACGAAACCTGGTACGACATTCCTTACCAGCAGATTAAAGGACGGCAGGTGAGCGATATTGTCTCGATTGAGGTATATCAGCAGCTGCTGCCGCATTTGGAAGAGGCGCTAAAGGGTAAAAAGGTTACGTTTGAGTCGGAGATGATTCAGAGTAGCGGTGAGCGGCTGTGGGCTAGCGTTAGCTACATTCCAGATATTCAAGAGGGACGGGTGAAAGGGCTGTTTAGCTTGGTGAGCGATATTAGCGATCGCAAGGCCGCCGAACGCATGAAGGACGAATTTGTCTCGGTCGTCAGCCACGAGCTGCGAACGCCGCTAACCTCTATCCACGGTTCGCTAAAGCTACTGTCAACTGGTCGCCTAGGCGAGCTGAATACTCAAGGTCAGCAGCTGGTTGACATTGCGCTCAGCAACACGGAGCGGCTTACTCGTTTGATCAACGACGTGCTCGATTTGGAGCGAATGAGTTCGGGAAAAGTAACGCTGATGCGGGTTGACTGTCCTGTGCAGGACCTGTTGCAAAGCGCCGCTGAGGCAATGCGGCCAATGGCCAACGAGTATGATATCGAACTGGTGATTTGTCCTACGCCAAAGCTGGAGGTGTATGCAGAGTCCGATCAGGTAATGCAGGCTTTGACCAATCTACTGAGTAACGCCATCAAGTTTTCGCCGAAGGGCACGACGGTTTGGATGCAGGCGCGACCGATTGCTGGAAAATCACGCTTCTCTAACCGTAAGACAGATAGCCCGGTGAGTGACTACGTCGAATTTTCTATTAAAGACATGGGTAGAGGCATTCCCAGCGATAAGTTAGAAACTATCTTTGAGCGGTTTGCGCAGGTAGATTCGTCTGATGCTCGCAAGCGAGGCGGCACCGGATTGGGCCTTGCTATCTGCCGTGAAATCATTCAACAACATCGAGGCCGTATCTGGGTCCAAAGCATTCACGGACGCGGTAGCACCTTTTATTTCACGCTTCCTCAACCCGCTATCGACTAGCGCTTCGCGCCTTAAAACAACCTTTTAGTAAACCTTATTTAGTAAACACGTAGTGCCATGCTTAATAAACAGATTTTAATGATCGATGATGAGTCAGATATTCAAACTGTGGCTCGTATTGGCCTGACTATGATAGGCGGATGGCGAGTGCTGACTGCTAGTTCTGGTAAAGAAGGCATTGCTCAGGCAAAGACTCACGTGCTAGATGCTATTTTGCTCGATGTGATGATGCCAGATATGGACGGGGTGGCTACGCTAAAAGCGCTAAAGGCAGATGCTTCTACGCAGTCAATTCCCGTCATCTTTCTGACCGCTAAGTCTAGAGCGGTGAACCGGAGCGATCTGTATGCACTGGGCGCGCAAGGGGTGATTCATAAGCCGTTTGATCCCACAACGTTGGCCAGTCAAATTGAAGGGTTCCTCGGTTGGAAAACGTGAGCTATGTCGATAGGTTGTGCCTATTGTCAAATAGCGGATCGACAGATAGTGGAAGAGACTTTTGAAGGCGAATGAAACAACAGTATATAGTTCTTTGTTGTTTCTCGGTTTCTCTTTAATATGGATGTGCGATCGCCCCCCTGCCATAAGCAGCCTCTGTCGTAAAACGTTATGAAAATGCGTTGAAAGCGTGCGAAATACTACAGAAATAAGCGCCCTGAGGAAAAACGAGGGCAGGAATGTACAGTTAAGTAAGGTGACCACTCTCTTCTAATCATCAAAAAAAACCGATGTTAGAATCCCACTACCCGCGTCGCCCCAAAACACAGTCTAAGAACAATGCAAATCGCCTTTCCACTAAAGTTAGCCTCTAGTGCCCTCATTGCGGCCGTCGTCCTGAGCGCTTACCACGCTAGCCGTATCACGTCTTATACTCTCGTGGGCGCTCAAGCCGCGCAGGCGACTGTCTCTAAACCTTATGCTGCATCGTCTTTAGCAGTTTCTTCTGCAAAGAACCCAGCAGCGCAGCGGTCTGTCGCTTCGACGAAGACGGAAGCCGCGCAAGGTGAGTTTGTCGGAGGCCTTACAGACTGCGACGGAGACGGCGTTTCAGATGATTCTCGTATTGACTTCGATGGAGACGGCATTTCAGATGAGTGTGTAGATGGGGTTGAAGCGATTCCCGAACCGCCTTTTCAGCAGAGCTATACACCCACAAGCGATACGTTTAGCAGTTTGCTCCCGGCTGTGGGGTGGCAGGCGGTCTATCAGTGTGGCGAGGATTCCTACGAAGGCGGTCTCTATGAGGTGAGTTTGAGCCGTATAGACGAAACCCAGATGGAATATCGCGCTGATGATCTTACGCTTACTAGCGAGATTGTGTACGACGATTTGGATCCTAATTTGAATCAGCCGCTCATCATTCGAGATCCTGAAGCAGGTATTCGCTATACCTTTACGCAAGAGGCAGACGGTGAGTTTTATGAGTATGCTATTGCCGACTACGACGGTCAGGTTGGGCTGTATGTGTACCAAATGGGTGAGCAAATTGTGGCGACACCTTGCGAGACGGATTCGCCTGCAAACTGATTGCTCTTCATCGTGTGACCAACCACAGCACCGTAGGCAGTGTGGCGAAACTCAGCAGCGTAGAAAGGACAATTGTTTTAGCAACGCGAGCGGTATCGCCACCAAATTCGTCAACCCAAATTAGTGTGTTGACCGCAACGGGCATGGCTGACTGCATCACCAGCACCGCTAAGTCTAGATCTTCCAATCCAATCAGCCGTCCGATGCCGTAGGCGCACAGGGGCGACACGAGTAACCGCAGCGCAGCGGCAAAGAGTTCATAGACGCCAAAGCCCAGCGGCGTGCGCGATAGCTGAATGCCCAATGTGAGTAGTGCGATAGGGATTGCCGCAGAACTCAGCAGTAAGAGCGCCCTGTCGATAGTCTCAGGTACGTTCCAGGCGAATGCTTGCAGGCCGATACCGCATAGTGTCGCCCAAAATACGGGTAGCCCTAGCGTGACTTTCAATCCGGCGCTGATGCCTTCACCTTTGAGAAAGATGGGCCCTACGCTAGCGATGAAGATAGCTGAGCTGATGAGGTAGACAATGGCACGCTCAAGCCCGGCTTCGCCTAGTGAAAATAGAATGAAGGGGAGACCGATGTTGCCAGAGTTTGCTAGGAGCGTGGTGGCGACTAAGCTTTTTTGCGTTTCGGCGGGCAGCTTGAGCGGGCGGGCACAGGCGATCGCAATCCCATACAGCACCCCGCAGTTGAGTAAGAACCCCAGCACAATCCGCAGCGTCGTACCTAGCGGCAGGCTACTGCCATAGACGCCCGTTATTACGAGGGCTGGCAGCAGCGCGTATATATTGAGCCGGGTGAGCGTCTTGATATCTAGCGGAAAGGCGCGACCTACCCAAACGCCTGTGAGAGCAACCAGCGCAATTGGCAGCACCGCTGAGATTAATACACCCATTGTTTCCTTGCCGCTATGCTTAAACGGTAGCTATTCAACTTTTTTCCCCCATGTCTTCTTCTGCGTCTTCTCCCGATGAGCCTACCTCTGCCGCCAGTTCTGCGCCTGGGCCCGAGGCTCCACAGAATCCAGAGCAGATTCAGCTGCTGCTCGACTCGGAAAATTTTGGCGATCGCATCAAAGGCATCAACCTGCTGCGCAACATCGATCCGGCGGCTGCCTTCCAGCAGATCACGCCGCTGTGCAACGATAGCAACACCCGCGTACGCTACGCAGCGGTGAGCCAGATATCGACGCTAGGTGAGCAGGACAAACCCGCTGCGCTCAATCTGCTAAGGGCGGCTCTCAATGACACCGAGCCAGACGTTCAAGCCGCTGCTGCCGATTCCTTGGGCGCACTCAAGCTCACCGAAGCGCTGAGCGACTTGCAAGCTCTCTATGAAAACACACCGGAATGGCTAGTGCAAATGAGCGTAATTGCCTGCCTGGGTGAAATGGGCGATCGCAGCGCCTTCGACCTTTTAGAATCAGCCCTAGGCGCAGACAACAGCCTGGTAGCAGTTTCTGCGGTGGGTGCGCTAGGCGAACTGGGCGACGAGCGAGCCATTCCACTGCTGCTACCCTATGCCAAAAGCGACGACTGGCAGCTAAGACACCGCGTTGCGCAGGCGCTAGGTAGCTTTCAAGCGGATGCAGAAACTGCGCAGGCGCTCAAAACGCTGGCAAACGATGAGTCTGAGATTGTTGCAGAGACAGCAAAACGAGCGATCGCGGCCTCTACTGAGTCGTAGATCTTACGTTTTAGTGCAGTAGTGCCCATTCGAATGTCGATGTCTTTGAACGTCCATATTCGGAGGAGAGGGGCGGTTAGCTTGCTGGCGCGATCGCCGCTGCGTTTAAGAATCTAAAATAATTCTTAATGATGTATCTGCTCTTACCTGAGCAAAGTGTCTTGCTGTCAGAAAATGGAGCCTTCCACAAGAGGCGCAATCGTATATTTACTCATTCTTCTTGTCTATGTCCGGACTACTTGATGAGTCTTCATTAGAATTACTTAGCAAGTACGTATAGAACGTAGCAAACTGTTACTTAAGTGCGGACTTCTACTGATAAAAAAGTTCTCTTTATGCTTAAAAAGAGCTACCTATGATTACTGAGAAAGTCTGTTCTCTAAGAAGTTAAAGAAACAGGATCTTTTATCGTCTGTGACTCTCTTTTGTAGTATGTGAATGGCAAGTATGCAAGACAATCAGAGATAAGACGACGGCTATTTAGCCGAGAAAATGACTATCTCAAAAGGCCCGAAAAGCTTTTTAAGTATGGTCTGTAGCTGTTTTGCGATTGAAGGTTGCGAACGTTAGAAGCAGCTGCGGTGAACTAGTCTGAAGCTGTCCGTGACTACGACCTATATGGAGACTTTTTAAACGCGCGTAGTGGTCTTTCTACAGTTGCTCATACATCAATATTTTTTACACGTCGGCTATCTCACGAGATGTTCTGATAGAATTGAAATATATCAAAAGTTGTTAAAATACAGCTTTATAGATTGTGTAGCATTCAGTACATTTTGAGATTAGTTCAGAGCTAACAAATGTATTAAATACTGCATTTTCTGTTTGGCTGTCGTCGGTTCTGGTTTGAGCCAAATAAAAAAACGGTATTAAGCACCAGCTAACATCTGGAGCGTAGCCGCTTATAACACAAGACCGTATAAACCCGATAGATATTAGTTCGCTGAGTTTGTAGGGAAGTAGCTTAAGTGCCTTACGCTGCACCATCTTCTGAAGAATTGTCCAAGACCAAAATGCTAAGCCCCAAAGAATGGGAAAGCTTAAGCTTTGCGTCTACGCTCTATTTGCGTCCTATTTTAGATGCGCTGCTTGCGCCTACGCCAGACTTGTTTCACGATGAGCTCCGCCTAGGCCTGCAAGAAGCGCTAGTCAACGCAGCTAAGCACGGTAATCGGCTTGATCCCCAGAAAATAGTTTCTGTGCGCTACGCCAAAGTGAGCGGCTACTACTGGTGGATTGTGTCCGACCAGGGCGAAGGGTTTGAGAAGCCAGTAGCCTGTCCGTGTCCTTCTGCCGACCACGCTGTTGTTAGCGAGTGCGGGCGAGGCCTATTTATCTTGCATCAGGTGTTTGACCAGGTGCGCTGGAGCGATGACGGCAAGGAAGTGCATCTAGCGAAGCAGATAAAGCCTTCTGTACTGCATAGCTTTGTGAGTCCTGCTCTCTTGTTGCGCCTGATAGAAAGCTGGTGGCGACGGCGGTCGCCGACGTCTGCAAGCAGCGTTTAGCGCAGGTGTCAGGTCCGAGCTGATAGATAGTTCGAGTTTTGTTCATGCAAAAAGCCGTAGTGAGTAGCACTACGGCTTTTGCTGGTTCTGAGATGGCTTAATTCTCTCTACATTATTCTTCTTTTCTGTGAGTTCGCTTTTCGCCATGGGTAGGACAAGGCGGTGCCTTCAGCGTTTTATTAAGCCAGCCGACGGCTTGCGCGAGCCTGGGCAGTGCTTCTTCGGGGTTATCTTTGAGCATGTATACTAAGGCGGCGGCGGCCTGCTCACGAGCTCGAACGGCTCGGTTGGCGCTGAGTCTGTGCCAGTCGTTGGGTGCGATCGCCAGCTTTTGAGCCAGTGCCTGGGCAAGTGCTTCTGCGCTAAAGGCCTGAAGGTCAAGCGGTGGCCTTGTGCTGTGCGCATTGTCTGAAGGCGCAGCATTTGAGCGTATTTTTGGAGACATGGGCTGTGGGGTTATCAAGAAGGTGATCTCCCTATACAGTAGTGGCCATCTATACTAACGTGACTATCTGACGATTAGAACATGAAATTATTTCGTCGAGCTTCTAAACGAACGCCTCACTTGCCGAGTGATGCGGAGCTAGCTAGCTTTGAAAGCGAGCTAAGAGAAACGGCCAATGAGTTTTTGTTGCTGCGCGATCGCTTCTTTGCCGTCCGCCGTGCCAAAGCAAAATACGAACAGTCCACCACCGTAGATCTCACGCGCCTACCAGCCGAAGACCTAGCCCAAATGCAGGACCGCATCGAAGCACTGAAAGTCACGCTCGAAAGTCAGCTGCTCACCTGGCGCGAAGCCCAAGAACCCTTCTGGCAGATCTTCCGCTTCGTGGGTATTGGTTTGGTGTTGGGATGGTTTTTGCGCGGCTGGCTGACCTAGCTTAGCCAACATTACCGCGCTGACGAGTTCTGCAAGCAGCGTAGTCGGTAAATGTCTGCGTTGAAATTGCAGCCTCATCCGCCGCATCATATATAAGATTCACTTCACTTGTACGGCCATGACCTCTTCCTTGCGCATCAAGCACGTCCTTGCCTCAGGGCAACCCGGCGACACCCTCACCATTCAAGGCTGGGTCAGAACCAAACGCGCCTCCAAAAAATTCACCTTTATCGAAGTCAATGACGGCTCCTCGATGAACGGTCTGCAAGTCATCGCCCCCGAAGAAATCCCTGACTACGCCAAGCACATGGAGCGCATCGGCACAGGCGCATCCGTCCAAATCAGCGGCACCCTTGCCGAGTCTCCTGGCAAAGGCCAGCGCGTAGAATTGCAGGCTACTACCATCGAAGTCTTTGGCGAATCCAACGGCGAAACCTATCCCTTACAAAAGAAGCGCCACTCCTTTGAATTTCTGCGCACCATCGGTCACCTGCGCAGCCGCACCAACACCCTCGGCGCAGTCTTCCGCGTTCGCAACGCCTGTGCTAGCGCCATCCACGAATTCTTCCAAGCCCGTGACTTCCTCTGGATGCACACCCCCATCCTCACCGCCAGCGACTGCGAAGGCGCAGGTGAAATGTTCACCGTCACCCGTTTCAACCTCGACAGCATCCCCACCACCGATACCGGCAAAGCCGACTACAGCCAAGACTTTTTCGGCAAACCCGCCTACCTCACCGTCAGCGGCCAGCTCGAAGCCGAGATCATGGCCATGGCCTTTAGCAATGTCTACACCTTCGGCCCCACCTTCCGCGCCGAAAACTCCAACACCGCTCGCCACCTCGCCGAATTTTGGATGGTTGAGCCCGAAATGGCCTTTTGCAACCTAGAAGGCAACATGGATCTGGCCGAAGCCTTCCTCAAACATATCTTCACCCGCGTTATGGAAACCTGCGCCGACGACATGGAATTCTTCAACCAGCGCATCGACAAAACCGTACTCGAAACCGCCAACAACATTATCAACAGCGACTTCGAGCGCATCACCTACACCGAAGCCATCCGCCTGCTCACTAAGGCCATCGACAGCGGTGATAAAACCTTCGAATACCCGGTCAGTTGGGGCATTGACATGCAGTCAGAACATGAACGCTACCTCGCCGAAGACCTCTTCAAAAAGCCTGTTATCGTCACCGATTATCCCGCCGAAATCAAAGCCTTCTATATGCGCCTCAACGACGACAGCAAAACCGTCGCCGCCATGGACGTTCTTGCTCCTCGTATCGGAGAGATCATCGGCGGTGCGCAGCGCGAAGAGCGTTTAGACGTTCTAGATCGCCGCATTGTTGAAGCGGGCCTACCGAAGGAAGACTACTGGTGGTATTTAGACTTGCGCCGCTACGGCAGCGTTCCTCATGCTGGCTTCGGTCTTGGCTTTGAGCGCCTTGTGCAGTTTATGACGGGTATGACGAATATTCGCGATGTGATCCCGTTTCCGAGAACACCGGATAGTTTGGAGTTTTAAGAGAAGAGAGGGGTGTGAGCGATAGGGAATGGGGAATGGGGGTGGAAATTTCTCCATGTTGCAGTCTTGTGTCTGGTTTCTAATCTCCTGCACTCGTAACGGAAATCAACAAAATCTTCAGCTGACATCCGTTACCACTTATTCTTAGACTCATTAGCTGCCCCCGCCCACCCCCAAATGCCTCCTAGAATCATCGCTATCTTTAACGGCAAAGGAGGCGTTGGCAAAACCACCACCGCCGTTAACCTCGCCGCCATTTTTGCCGAAACCCAAAGCGTCCTTCTCGTTGACGCCGATCCACAGGGCTCCGCTAGCTGGTGGGCCGACCGCGCAGACAGCACTATCGGATTTGACGTTAGCAAAGAAACCGATCCGACATTGCTTGGTAAACTAGAAAAGCTAGACAACTACGATCTCATCATTGTAGATACCCCTCCCGCTATCAGCTCCGAATCGCTAGCCGCCGTCATTCCTATCGCCGACTGCCTGCTTTTACCCACCCCACCTTCACCGATGGACATTGCCGCTCTCGTGCAAACGGTGAAGCAAGCTATCGTCCCTGCTGGCGTTATGCACCGCGTACTGCTCACCAAAGTGGACTCCCGCAGCCTCAGTGAAGCCTTAGAAGCCCAAAACATGCTAATGGAACTAGAAATTCCTGCCTGCGACGCCTTTATCAGAACCTACAAAGCCCATGAGCGCGCTGCCCTAGAGGGCGTGGCTATCACTCAGCTTAAGGGTAAAACCGCAAAAGAGGCCAAAGCCGACTACATCAGAGTTGCCGACGAAATTCAAACCGACTGGGAAGATTCATGACCAAAAAGAGCCTCGCAGACCTCCTCAAAGAAGAAGTCGAAAAACCCGCCTCAACGGCAGCTAGCAGCGACGGCAAAACCGCTGATAAAGGACGCGCTCGCAAACGCTCGTCTGCAGAGAGTACAGCTGCGAAGAGCACTAACACCAAGGGCAGTGCCGCAAAGAGTACCACCACAAAAAGCCCCACCACGAAAAGCACTACCACAAAGAGCAGTACCGCTAAAAGTAGTCCTGCTAAAAGCGATACGACAAAATCGACCACAAAAGCAGCAAAATCGACCGAATCTACACTCGCTAAATCCACAGCCGCCGACACTGCCGTACTCAACAAGAGGATCAAAACGCTTGAAAGTACGCTCAAAAAAACTGATGACCAGATCGTTGCGCTTCAAGAAGACGTTGACACGCATCAAAGTCGTATCTTTGAGCTGAAAGACAGCTTGGAGAAAGCAGAGGCCACTACTAAGAAAGTAGAAAGCACTGCCAAACAAAAAGACGCACAGCTCAAAAAGCTAACAGCAGAGCTAGAAGAAGCCAAAGCCACCATCCTAAAACTCACTGCCAAACAAGAAGAGCCTGTCGCGAAAGCAAAAGCCAGCCAAAGTGCATCTAGCTCACCTGATAAGAAAAAGGCAAACGAACTCAGCGTGCGCAGACCTTACTCTAGCTATAAATCCATTCCCGAGTACGCTATCCAACGGGGTACGCCTACTGGCGGTCAAAACAACAGCATGATGAGTGACGATGATATTGGCTGGGTTGACTGACGCGCGAATTGTCTAGAATCTTTTTAATAGGCACCCATGCGAATATCATCATGACTTCAGAGCCAAACGCGACAGAACCCACAACACCCGTAGATCCTACTGTTCCGGACCCTGTGGTCTCAGAATCGGCTGTAAACAAGAGCGAAAACGGAGTATTGAGTAGTGCATCTAAAATTCCTGTAGGGTGGCTTATCGGTTTTGCTATATTAGGCGCTGTTGTTATTGGCGCCGCACTACTCCTTCTACAGCGGCCAGCGGCAACCCCAGAACCTTCTAATGCCGCACTGACTGAAGCTGAAAACAGCGGTACGTTAGATACGCCTTTAAACGACGAAGCTTTAAACGATGAAGAAGCCGCTGCTAGAGCCGAATGGGAGGCTCAGATGCAACAGGTCAACGCTGTTGTGCAGTCGACACCTCGCGCCGTGCTGATTGGCGACTCGCCGACCAAAGGTCCGCTAGATGCGTCTGTTGTGCTGCTGAAGTTTTCTGACTTTGAGTGTCCGTACTGCGCGGTTGCTGCGGCTGAAATGAAAACGTTTACTGATAACCACGAAGAAGATGTGCTGTACGTGTACAAGCATTTTCCGCTGGTGAGCATTCACGACGAAGCGCTACCTGCCGCCAGAGCTGCCTGGGCCGCCGGGCAGCAGGATCAGTTTTGGCTGTATCACGACGGCTTGTTTGCGTTTCAAGGAAAGCTAGGCGAAGACTACTATGTAGAACTTGCTAGCCAGATTGGGTTGGATATGGAGCAGTTTGAGCGCGATCGCAATAGCCCCGAAGCTGAAGCCGCCGCTACCAAAGACACTGAACTTGCCCTTGAGCTTGGCCTACGCGGTACCCCCAGCTTTTTAATGACCAACTTAGCAGACAGCTTTTTAGTCCCTGCCGGTGCTCCGTTAGAACTATTTGACGAAGCGGTGAATCGCCTTGAATTAGCGGCAGCTGAGTAGTCATCAAGCAATCAGAGAATCAACCTATGTAGTTTCTGGAGGCAACCTCCAGCAGCACACCCATGGCATACGACTCAAAAACCTATGGCCAAAGTCCGTTTGGCAGTCCTAAAAAACCAGATGGGCCCAATAAATCTTCCAATAAAACCGAGGCTACAGCCCCTTCGTCTGCGCCATCAAAACCGGTAATTGACAATGGCTTGGACCGGGGACCAGGAGAAGTCTCACCCACTTCTAGACCTACTGTAAAACCGTCTCCCTTCCCGACAGTTTCTGCGTCTGCGAGCGCTGTAACGAATGCTGAAGATCAGGCTGCGCAGCCTGGCATTCCTGCTTCGGTGAGTCAGCTGGTGAGTAAGCTAGGCATTAGCCAGTCTGTTTTGGACAAAGTAAGCGGGCTAGCAGAGAAAGGTTTAGCAGGTAGCGAGTCAATAGGCACGAGCGATAGGCTCGCGGCACCCGCTGCTAAAGAAACTGCGGCACCTGCTTCCAAACGAAGATCGCGAACGACCGCTAAGTCGCAAAAAACAGCGTCTAAGTCTGGGCGTAAAAGTAAAAAATCTAAGGCTGAGGTGGCTCAGTCTGAGACCGCAGCCGCAGAAGCTGAAGTCGCTCGTCGGTTTCAAGCAGAAGATCAGCGCACCTACATTTCTCTACTCTATAAAACAGGCGTTTCTGGTCTGGTGTGGTCTGTGCTGCGGCTATCGCGCTACGAGCTGCCCGAAGATGCGATCGCTATCATCAACATCATCATCCATCCTCTACTTATCGGCACCCTCGCGTTTGTCACCGTGGTGATACTCACCTTCTGGCTTCGCCGTCTGCTGAACGATTTGGCCCGGCACACTCAGCAGCTGCATACAGACGCTGAAATCTCCGATGGAAAAAACTACAGACCCACTCTAGAAATTGTGGGCGACTCGCTAGAATACAATCCTAAGCTCCGTCAGAACTTTGCCAGACTGTTTGATGTTGCTTCGATCTTAATCTGTACGCTGGTGAGCTACTTGGTCACAATACTGCCTTTCATAAAACTAGCCTAGGGCTAGCCTTAAAGCAGATCGTGCGCAGGGCTCCTATGGTGGTAACCCTGTCAAACCACAGCTATCAACTACATGGTTTGTTCCCAGGACATTTCCTGAATAAGCGTTTTGCGATCGCTAAGATACCGGTGAGTTTCGGCGCGCTCTGGTGCTGAGAGCATCACCCTATTTTCGACTCGCTGGAGTAGAATCCTGGCCTGCTCATTTAACGATATACGCTGCAAAGAATAAGCAGGTGTTTCTTCAATGACTGACCAGATGGTTCTTAGTAGTCCAGTATTCATAGACACCTCTATAAGATGGGCATATTTCTTTTTCGCCCATTGCCACAATAGCTTTTTCCTTTACTATTCCTTAAGATTTTGACAAAACGAAACGTTGGATGCGGTATCTGCCGCTACGTTTCGTCCGACCTTTCAGCCTTGAGCGCTCGCCTGTTCTGAACGCAGATCGCTTAGCAGTCCTTGCAACTGCTGGCTATCGGCGCGATAAACCTCATTGCAGAAGTGACAAATGGCCTCAGCACCTTCGTCGACTTCTATCATATCTGTAAGCTCGTCTGTACCAAGAAGCTTAAGCGCGCTGAGCATACGATTGCGATCGCACCGACAGCTAAACTGCACCATCTGCGATCCCGGCAGCATCTCCAAACCCATATCACCCACTAGCTCGTCAATAATTTGCGGCAGCGACTTTCCGCTCTTCAGCAAAGGCGTAAACCCTGTCAATGAGCTCAGTCGCGACTCTAGCTGCGATATTAGCGCCTCATCTCGCGCTGCCTGCGGCAGAATCTGTAGCAGCAGCCCGCCTGCCGCTTCTACACCATCAGCGCCTACAAATACACCCAGCACAAGCGCCGAAGGCGTCTGCTCTGAGCTTGCCAGGTAGTGCGTCAGGTCATCTCCAATCTCGCCAGTCACCAGTTCTACCGTGCTGGAATACGGGTAGCCAACGCCTACATCGCGCACCACATACACATACCCTTGCGTCCCAATTGCCGCGCCTACATCTAGCTTACCATTGGCATTTGGCGGCAGTTCTACCTTAGGTTTTTCCACATAGCCGCGCACCGTGCCGTCGAGCCCAGCATCTACCATCAGCCCACCGAGCGGTCCGTTGCCTTTGAATCGAATACTCACTCTCGACTCTGGCTTTTTCATACTCGACACCAGCAGCAATCCTGCCGTCATCGCCCGGCCCAGGGCAGCGGTCGCCACGTAAGACATTTCATGACGCGAGCGGGCAACTTCTACCAGGCGAGTCGTGGTAACACCTACCACCCGAATCCCACCGTCTGCGGCCACTGCTCGAATTAGCTGATCTGCCATGCCTACCTATTATTCTTTCTTGGTCTGCTTTTATTGTATCGCTGAGTCTTCTCATATTTCTACGCCACAAAAAAACGCCTTCTGCGATCGCAGAAGGCATTAAGACAAAGAGAATAACGCAGCATCAACGCTGACGGCAATCAGCGGTTAAGGGGCTAGCGCATAGCCACGCAGTAGGCTACCGACAGTTTTTGCGGTGATTTTCATCTGCGTGATGGGGTTCGCTGGAACGACGGTCTTGTACAGGTAGCTGTCAAAAGTGAGCTTCTGTACGTCGATGTCGGAGCACATTTCGACAAAGGCTTCGCGAGAGGCATCGCTGCGGTAGAACACGCGTTGCAAGATATCGAGCACCTTATAAGTAAGGCCGTATTCCTTATCCCACTGCTTGATGTAGAGCTTCAGCTCATCTTCAGTGAGGGCACGCTCACCGCCGCTGGAGTACTTGACGATAGTCTCTGCGCACATGCGAGCCGACTTGGCTGCAAAGTAAATGCCTTCACCAGAAGACTTAGTCACGGTGCCAGCAGCATCGCCAACTAGGGCTACGCGGCCAACCACACGACGAGGTCTAGGATGCTCAGGAATGGGGTGGGCTTCTACCTTGATGATTTCGCCGCCTTCAATGCGCTTAGCGGCGCGGGTGCGAATGCCCTTTTGCAGTTCTTTGATGCGCGCCTGGTTGGGGCGCATGGTGCCAGTGCCGACCGCTACGTGGTCGTACTTGGGAAATACCCAGGCGTAGAAGTCAGGGGAGACATCATCGCCAACGTACATTTCGGCCAGCTCTTCGTAGTAGGCCATTTTGTCTTCGGGGATGCGGATGCGCTCTTGGAACGCGATCGCATAGTTGTAGTCGCCTGCATCAATCGCTCTTGCCACGCGGGAGTTAGCACCGTCCGCACCAATCACCATATCTACTTTGAGCGTCTTGGCTTCGCCCTGCAAACCTTCCTTAGAATGGTCTGCGTAGTGAATGACGTAAGGATCTTTGTCGTTGTCTGGAAGCTGTAGCTTGTGCACAGTACCGTTGATGACTTTAGTACCCAGTTTTTCAGCCCTGTCGCGTAAGAAGCCATCTAGTACTTCACGACGGCACATGCCGATGTACTCGCCATCTTTGAGCGTAGAGCCGATATTCACCTCAATGTTTGAAGGTGAAATCATCTTCATCTTGCGAACCCGACGGTCGATGATCTCGGGGGGCAAGTCAAACTCTTCAACCATGCACAGTGGAATTGCGCCGCCGCAAGGTTTTGCATTGTCTAGCTTGCGTTCGAACAGGTATGTATCGATGCCTGCTTTTACAAGTACTTCAGCTGCGGAAGACCCTGCTGGTCCACCGCCTACAACTGCTACTCGAAGTGCCAAGGGCTTATGCTCCACGAAATAAATAATCCTATGAGCAGAATCGTAGCACTCTCTCTTAGGGAGGATTACCTACCCCGCTGAATGTTACGCATATTGAAATACTGGTTAACATTCCGCAAGGAAGATCGGCTGAATCTATAGTCAGCATTGAAGAATCGTGAAGTGATGGAATTCTACTTGACCTGGCTCTAAGCAGACATGCGAGCGGATTGCTCTATTCTGATGCGCTGTCCAAGTCGAAGTAAAACGTGCTGCCGCCGCCAACTTCTGACTTTACGCCAATAGTTGTTTTGTGCAGATGGGCGACGCGCTGACACAGGGCGAGGCCAATGCCGCTCCCTTCTGCTCGGCTTGCTCCTGCCCGGTTAAACATATCGAATATTTCAGTTTGAATCTCAGAGCGCATACCGGGACCGTTGTCGGCAACAAAAAAGACCCATCGAACCTGTTTTTGCTTGGGAACAACTATTCTCGAGGTGTTGGGCGTGAAGTCTGAAGCGACCTGCGCTGAAATAACGACTCTGGGCACCACCGCCGTGTTGTGCACAATCGCATTCTTGATTAAGTTGCTCATGAGCTGTATAAGCAGCTGACGGTTGCCGCTGACAGTAGGGAGCGTTCCTAAGATAATATCTGCCTGCTTTTCTCTTATCAGTACTTGCAGCCCGTCAGCGGCTTCTTGCACAACTGACGACATCTCTACTGCGGTGAAGTTGTCGGTGTTGGACTGTACTTTGCTGTAGTTCAGCAGCGCGCCGATGAGCTGATTCATCCTGTCGGCGGTGCGCTGACCCATCTCGACAAATTTTTGCTGCTTGGTGTCTAGCGACGTACGCGCGAGCAAATCAAAGCTCGTTTTCGCAATGCCTAGCGGATTGCGCAGCTCGTGAGCAGCCGTGTAGCTGAAGTTTTCTAGGGCCCGGTTGCTTTCTTCAAGCTGGAACAGGGTATCGCGTAGTGCGTACTGCCGTCGTCGGTTTTGCAGGCAGGCTTTCACAATCGTTGAAAAGATTATTCGCTTTAGCGGCAGTTCTAAAAGCAAGATGCTGCGGTGATGCGTGGTTTCGCCCAGCAGCGCCAGGCAGTCACCGAATCGCTGACACTCGTTGAGCAAAATAATAACGGGAATATCTGACCAGGTGGGCTGACGACTGATGTAGTCGCCTAGCCGCTGGGCGATCGCTTCGTTGGTGAGCACCTCTTCGGTAAGGACGACTAAAGAGGCTTCCTGTGCGATCGCCTGTGCTACCGTCTCAGCCGTAGGCTCATCTACATGCACCTCCGCCTCTGCGCTCAGCACCTCGCTCAGCACCTCTGCATTCGCTCCCAGGCTAGCTGCTAATACAATATGTTCGCTAGCCCTATGCTTGTCAGCGATCTGTTCAACGGGAATTCTTTCAGTCGTCCCAGTAGAATTATCCATCGCTTTTTGAACTATCGACGGCTATAAGTCCCTGGTCGGCATCGGGATTGTCTTTATAGTGGGGAAGGCCAGACAAAATGCCAGAGAATCGACCCAAGGCCTCGCTGATTTGAATGCCGCCTGGCTGCAGAATAACTTCACAGATTTGCTTTTCATGAGCCCCGTAGCGGTTTTTGTAGACGCTAATTGCCTGATGCAGCTCTCCAGCCGCTTCAAAATGCCGAAACAGTAGAACGGTATCGGCTAAATAGCTAATATCAATGCTAATGTCCATCGACAGCCCAATGACCCCGTGCTGAGCCACTATTAGAAAGGTCAGCACACCCTGCTTGTTTAGTCGTCGCATAAGCTCATGCATTTGAGAAATGAGCCTTGCCTTTGTCGGCATTGCGTTGAGGTAGCCAGTGAGCGTATCTATCACCACAATCTCTGCGCCCCACTTCTCAACATCCCGGTCGATCAAGTCAGCAAGCTTGCCCGGTGTGATATTCCCAAAGCTCAGCTCGTGAATATGAATTTGGTCGGACGCAATTAGCTGTTCAAAGTCCATCCCCAACCCCTTTGAGCGCCGCAAAAAGGTGTTGATAGACTCATCAAATAGAAAAATGCTGGCTTTGCCACCGGTGCTAGCTAGCCTATGTGCAAATAGCGTTGCGATAGAGGTCTTACCGGTGCCTGACGGGCCCAGCATAAGACAGGTAGTACCGGCATGTAGGCCGCCGTTGATCAAATTATCGAGTGCTGGAATGCCACTGTCTCGCAGTCTTGGCTCCAAGAACTGCGTTGATTGAACCGTGGCTAGCTGAGTGCCCTCAGCATGCTGGTGCGACTGGTAAACCTTTATCCCGCTGTCGCTGATTTCAAAATCGTGCCTGCCCGGCTCGTAGTCACTGGCCCGCATTTTGGAAACGGAAAGGTAGCGGTGAGCACTGCCGTGAGCGGTTACTTCTACAGCAAGAGTCATAACGCCGTGCGCTAGGGCTACAAGCTCATGATCGCCGGACGCGGCCTCTTGTGAATCGGTCAACAAAACGGTGATATTCCGATTGTTCATATAGTCGCGCAGCATGAAGAGCTGCTGCCGATAAGTCATTGAGCTATTAGCCAGCATTCTCAGCTGCGAAACCCCGTCGAAGACTACTCGGCTAGGCCCTTCGCTTTCGATAATGTCTGTAATAGCTCGCATCGTCTCGACCAACTCTACTTCAGACGTATCAAAGATGGTCTGGCGCTTGGCTAGCTTTTTTAGGGCCGATACGCTGCTCAAGTCACAGAAGGTCACGTTCGAGATATCAATATCAACCGACTGCGCGGTCTGCTTTAGGCTCTCTACGCGCTGGGTTAGCGCCAGGCACAGTACTTTCTCTCCTTGCTCTATCCCGTTCTTCAAGAAGTGCAGCGCCAGGGTGGTCTTACCCGCTCCGGGTGAGCCATTGACAACGTACAGCTCTCCTCTTGGGAGACCTCCTTCTAAAATGTCATCCAACGTCTCGAGCCCAGTCGACACACGTTCGTAGGGTTCGCACTGCATTACGGCCTGGTCGAGTTGAGAAGTCATGATGCGTTATTGGGCGAGTATTTACGCTGAGCAGTCGCCCCTCTTGAGCGCTTCCTCATGCCTTTGGTGGAGTAACGTTTCCCGATATTAAGTTTCTTTCTAAGAAAGTAAAAGTGGGGTAATCCATACAAATAATTCTTTCAAAAGATGTCGTATATGCTAGGTAGATATTCCCACTGGTGGTGATAATTTGTGTGTCTAATCTCGGAAGGCATAACTTTTATACACAAAATTATGCCTTCCGAGATACGTTTTTTAACATTCTATCTACCTTAACTGGCCTTCGTGATGCAAGAGGGTGAAAGCTCTCTTGTTTACAGCTTTTTAGTATTCCTGTTCTACTGTTCTGTCGTATGATTTCAGTGCTCAGCTGCCGATGCGATCTATGGCTATCAATCCGTCTCAAATTCAAGCGGTTCTAAACAGTAAGCGCGTTGATTTTTCTAGCTTTCAAGAGAGTACCTTTGGCTATCTAACCCAGTACCGGGCAGCTTGGGAGGCCTGGCTGGCGATGCCTTCTACAGGCCGAGACCGATGGGTGCTCATGCAGCAGCAGGGAGAGTCAGCGCCTGCTACTCTAGGCGCACTGCCACTGGAGTCTATTGATAGCGCCAATCATGGGATTTGCCGCTGCAATCTAGCCTGGGATAATCGCGAGCAGAGTCTGGCGTGGGCTAAAACGCATTTGGAAGGGGTGACGACGTTTGCTGTCGATGGCTCGCAGGTATTTCCACAGAAGGATTTTTCGATTCCGATTGCGCTGGTGCAAATTGGTTGGTTTGAGAATCACCACCGGACAGCGGGCGACTATGAGAAAGACATTTTGCTCGATGTGATGACGCCGAAGGATTTGGTGGCTGACAGGTCGCAGCCGATGGATCGGTGGATCAACATGCGGCGGTTCTCGATGGAGGTGCAGCGGCTAATCGACTATATAAAGAAGGCAAAGGACCGCGCGGTAGATCAAAGTCGTGATCCAGAGAAGTGTCTGGTCTTTTTTGACGGTTCGCTGGTGCTTTCGTTTGCGTCCATGCTCGATGAGAATATTCGCGCTCCTTACATAGAGCAGGTGCTGACGCTATTGCAGGCGAGCGAAAAGCATCAGGTGCCGCTGGTAGGCTATATCGATACGGCGCAGTCGAATGATATTACGACGCTGCTGCGATCGCTCCACGATTTGGACAATACCCGAGCGCTTTACGATGCCAAGCTGCTGAACCGCTGGATGGAATGGGGCGATCGCACCCCGCTGATGACGTGCGATCGCGGCGGCATTTTGAACGAGTACCGGGAAATGGGCGATCGCCTTACCTTTACCTACCTCAAAACCAACGCCAACTACCCCGCCCGGCTAGACCTGCCGAAGTGGATATGGGAAGCAGGCCGCGCTGAAACTGTGATTAATCAGGTGCGTGCTGAAGTGATTGTAGGGAATGGCTATCCGTACGCGATTGAAACCGCCGACCAGACAGCTGTATTGCAGAGCCGTGATCGTCAAATCTTTTATCGCATGCTGCAAGAGTGGGCCGAGCAAGAGCAGCTGCCGCTCCAAATGTCTCAAAAGATGATGAGTAAGGCAAGACGGCGATAGCCCTGCAAAATCTCATAAGATACAAATCGACCTCCTCACCTGGCCCCTTTAATAAAGTCCTATGGCTGCAATTACGTGCGATCGCCTACTCTCAAAGCATTCAGAAGCCTGGCAAGCCGCGACGGTGCATCCGTTTTTACAGCAGTGTCAGGAGGGAACGATTGCCGCTGAGCAGTTCAATACCTGGCTTGTGCAAGACTATCTGTTTGTCAATGAGTTTACCCGCTTAGCTGCTCGGTTAATTGCGATCGCACCTGCCGACCATCTCGATACGCTGCTTGGCGGCATGGTCGCTATCAAAGACGAGCTGCTCTGGTTTCGAGCCAAAGCGGTAGAGCGAGATTTGGCCCTAGGCGCGGCGATGCAGCCGACCTGCCGAACGTACTGCCAAGTCATGCGATCGCTCTCAACTCGGTCCTACGCCATTCAAGCAACCGCCTTTTGGGCCATAGAACTTGCCTACAATCAGGGCTGGCAGGACCACAGCCCTATGCCTGCTCCCTACGCTGAGTTTGCCGACCGCTGGGGCAATGCTGGTTTTACAGACTACGTGAAGGTGCTAGAACAGCAGGCAGATAGCGCACTAGCAGCAGCTAGCGAGTTGGAACAGCAGGAAGCCGAAAGCATCTTTCTAGACACTGCGAGACTAGAAAAAGACTTCTGGCAGATGGCCTTTACCGCCTCACCGGCTCCTGCTCACTGATTCTTTGCTCACTGAAGCACCCGGCTCATGTAGCTGCTCCACACTCGCGCGGCCTTATCGCTGGTGCTGTAGGTAGGTGTGTTGTCATCGTTGCCAAGCCATACGCTAGTAACGACGGCGCTGCGTGGCACAAAGCCAATAAACCAGATATCGACGCCATCGTTGGTCGTGCCTGTTTTCCCTGCTTCGCCGAGCCCAAGGTAAGCGCTGCGTCCGGTGCCGCCCTGCACCGCGCCCTGCAACATGCTCACCATCGTATTCGCTACATAGGGTTCGAGTACGGGCAGGTTGGACTCTGAGCTATCGGTAAAGTCGTACACGATGCGGCAGGTGTCTGTGTTTTGGATGTCCTCACAGTCGCTGCTGTCTCTAATACGCTGAATGCCGTGGGGTCGATTCCAGATGCCTTCGTTAGCGATCGCGCCAAATGCGCCCGTTATTTCGAGCGGAATCACTTCGCTTTGCCCTAGTATTAGTCCGGGCGTAGCCGCTAGCTCAGTTTCTATTCCCATCCTTTTAGCCAGCGCAATCACAGAGTCTAGCCCCGCTGCTTGGGCGACTCTCAACGCAACCGGGTTCTCGGAGCGGGCAAGACCTGCGTACATATCGAGCGCACCGCCATTGCCGCTGCTACAGCTAGAGAACGCAATGCCTTCCCAGTCGAGCGGAGCGCAGCTGAAGGTTTCACTAGGAGAGATGCCCTGCTCTAGCGCGGCGGCGTAGGCGAAGACTTTGAAGGTAGAGCCCGGCTGACGGTAGGCCTGAGTAGCCCGGTTGAACTGACTTTCTGCGTAGTCTGCGCCGCCGACTAAGGCTTCAATCTCACCGGTTCGGGTATTGAGGGTAACGATAGAGCCCTGGCTGTAGCCAAACTGGGGTCCTTCGTTAGCGATGGCATCGCGCAGGCTGTTTTCAGCGATTTCCTGCGCGCGCAGGTTCAAGCTGGTTTCTACAATAAAGTTGCCTTCGCGCGCAAGACTGGTGCCTAGTACGTCGTCTAGCTCGTCAAATATGTAGCTGTAAAAGTAAGGAGCCCTGGCGCTTTTGAGCTGCTCGCGGGCTCTAGGGCTAATTTCAATGCGCGATCGCCTCGCTAGTCGGCCATCTTCTGCGCTGATGCTGCCAGAAGACACCATCCTCTCAATCACGCGATTGCGATAGTCTAAAGCTGCGTCATAGTCCTGGACAGGGTTAAAGGCATTCGGCGCGGGTAAAATGCCGACCAGCGTAGCCGCTTCGCTAATCGTCAGCTCGCCAGCAGATTTACCAAAGTAAAACTGCGAGGCATCTTCAAACCCGTAGAGATTGTTGCCGAGATATACCCGGTTGAGATACAGCAGCATAATGGCGTCTTTGCTGTAAAACGTTTCTATCTTCAGCGCTACAACCGCTTCTCGAACTTTACGAGACGCACTGTCTTCTGCACCTACATAGTCGCGAAAGGTATTGCGAGCCAGCTGCTGGGTAAGCGTACTGGCCCCTTCTCGAATGCTTCCCTGTTCAACGTTGGCTTTGAGCGCCCGTACGATACCTACCGGGTCTACGCCAGGATGCCAGTAAAAGCGGGAGTCTTCTGAGGCGACCAGGGCGGCGGGTAAGTACTCGGAGTATTCTTGCAGCCGCTTGTTTTCTGTGTGGGTAATGTTGGGAAGCTCGTTTAGTCCCGTGCGCCTGCCGTCTTCTTCAGCGGTGACCAGTACCGGTCCCTGCACCGATTCGGGGAAGGGATTGAGCGATATTCTCGGCCACTGCAAGGCCACAATCCAAAAGACGAGTAGGCCGGTCAGTCCGCTAGTGCCGAGAATGCCGTAGCGAAGTGCCAGCATGTACCAGGGCGGCGGATCGACGTAGCGTACGGTAACCGCGTCGGCTAGCTCTTCGGGCCCCAGGGTAAGAATGTCACCGTGCCGCAGCGGAAATTTTGACAGGCGCTGCTTCTTGCGATAGATACCGTTTGTAGAGCCCTGGTCCTTCATGACGAAGGGATTGCCGGGGCGGTTGCGATCGCGCGTTAGCGAAAGATGCGTTTGGCTGACGATGGGCGATCGCACCACAATGTCACAGTTTTTAGACGAGCGCCCGAGAAGATAGTGCTCACCAACGAGAGGATACTCTTCCGACTTATTGTTGATAGACCCTTCGATTACAAGCTTCGGTACACGGGCATTTGGCTTCAGCGGAATTTTGGCAAAGTCAATGTTTGCCTGCACCGTGTGAAGGGCCTGGGTAAGGGAGCCTAAGAATGTCTTGGGCGCGCTTTGGCTAGGTGCGCCGCCCTGGTTTCCCGGCTTTTCTGGTTGCTTACGTGGCTGAGGTGGCGGAGAAGTCATAGGTCAAACGAAGGGCGCTGCAAATACGTTGCGCTGATGGCTCAATTCTAAGATCCGAAGCAGGCTCTATGAATAGTAGGCGATCTTCCCGCAGAAGGGCTATGCCCTCGTGCTAGAAAGCTGCGTTAGGAAGGCTGTAGAGACAACAGGCCGAGCGGTAATAATTTCGGACGGTTCTTTTCTCTATCCTCTTGGCCGCTTTCCAGTGGGCTCTGAATCACGCAACCCCTTTGTCCGAGTGGCTGCTTCTTTTTCTGGAACAAAGAAGGCAACAATTAATAGGCAGATGATACCCACGTTGATCCAGATGTCTGCCAGGTTGAAGATGGGAAACTGCGTCACCGGAAAGGCATGTAAAAAATCGACCACTTCACCTGCACGCATGCGATCAATGCCGTTACCAAAAGCCCCGCTCAAAATGAAGCCATAGCCCACCGCCTCCCACCGATTGGGAATTCGCACAAACCAACCGTAGAGGGCCAGCGCCGCACTCACCAGCATAGACAGCCACTTGAGCCAGTCACCGCTTTCGCTAAACAGGCTCCAGGCCGCACCCGGATTCGTCACATAGGTAAAGTTCAATACGCCAGCGATGATGGTAATGCTCTCACCCAGCTCAAAATTTTGCACAATCCAGCGCTTGCTGAGCTGATCGAGAATGACGCCTGCGATCGCAACTATCCAGAAAAGGGCGTTTTTAGGTTTCATAGAAGTCGATCACTTGAAGTCGATTGCTTAATAGTCGCTAGCAAAATAGTCGCTAATAAAAGAGCGCTTTTCTCAGTCCAAAGGCAATCAGCGCCACCGCACAGCTCACCATAATCTGTCCTGGAATTTGCATGACGGAATAATCTAACATAGACACGTCCAAAGACGGCGTTGCGCTCAGCCAGCCGAACAGATGTCCAAGCACCAGGTAGACAAGGCCGCACAGATGTACCACCGCCAGTCCGCTCAGTGCGCCGAGGGCCAACCGCTCTAGCGGCGATTTTTTGCGAAAAGCAATTGCACCGCACACCCACCCTGCCGGAATAAATCCTAGCAGGTAGCCAAAGCTGGGCTCACGCAGGTAGTCGATGCCCGCACCCTGCGCAAACACCTCTAGGCCAAATCGCTCAAATAGCACAATGCCCAGCGTAATGTAAGCAATCTGCGACAGCGCCGCCGCATTCTTACCCCCCATACACCCGGTAAAGAGCACTGCCCCCACCTGAAACGAAACGCCCAGCGCTAGCGGTTCAACGCTGCCGCTACTGCCATTCCACCAGGCATCCCAGGGCACATCAAAGGCAAAGGCCTCTAGCCACGTGCTGCCAATGGTCAAAATCAGGCCAATGAGTGCCCACAAAAGCTCAGCTGGCGCAAACACGTGATGTTTTTCCTCCGTTGCCTACCTCTTAGTTTACTGCCTGGCCTTTTTTTACAGAAAGTTACTTTTGAGTAAAACCGCTCAATTCATCTTGGTGCAAGCCTTACACTGGTGTGATCACAAAAGCTGGAAAAAGAGCCTATGTTTCCTTCTCACCGCCCCCGTCGTTTGCGATCGCACGCCAATCTCCGCCGCATGGTGCGAGAAAACATCGTCACTACCAACGATTTGATCTACCCACTGTTCGCAGTACCCGGTGACGCCTTCTCCCAAGAGGTAAAGTCCATGCCCGGTGTGTATCAGCTCTCAGTCGATAAAATCGTCGAAGAAGCCAAAGAAGTCTACGATCTCGGCATTCCCGCCGTTATCCTCTTTGGCATTCCCGCCGAAAAAGACACTGAAGCTACTGGTGCTTGGCACGACCACGGCATCGTACAGAAAGCCACCGAAGCAATTAAAAAAGCTGTACCCGATCTGCTGGTGATTGTTGATACCTGCCTATGCGAGTACACGAGCCACGGGCACTGTGGTTACCTAGAGGTTGGCGATCTCACGGGCCGCGTGCTGAACGATCCTACCCTAGAGCTACTGAAGAAAACCGCCGTTTCGCAGGCAAACGCAGGCGCTGACATCATCGCGCCTTCGGGCATGATGGACGGTTTCGTACAGGCTATTCGTACTGGGCTCGACGAAGGTGGCTTTGAAGACTTGCCCATCCTTTCGTATGCCGCAAAATATTCTTCCGCCTACTACGGCCCCTTTCGCGACGCCGCTGAATCTGCCCCACAGTTTGGCGATCGCCGCACCTACCAGATGGACCCCGGCAACGGCACCGAAGCCCTCAAAGAAATTGAGCTAGATATTGCTGAAGGTGCAGACATGCTGATGGTAAAGCCAGCGCTAGCCTATATGGACATTATCTGGCGCGTCAAAGAAGCCACAAATCTGCCCGTCGCGGCCTACAACGTCTCTGGCGAGTATTCTATGGTCAAAGCCGCCGCGCTTAATGGCTGGGTTGATGAGGAGAAGGTTGTGATGGAGACGATGACCAGCTTTAAGCGATCTGGCGCAGACTTGATACTGACCTACCACGCAAAAGATGTTGCCAGATGGTTGGGCAATTAACAGGCTCCCGCCTTCTTCGATAGCAACACTGCCACCGTCTTCACCAGCAGCAGCACATCGTAAACCGGTGTCCACTGCTGCTGATAGTCCAGATCTAGCGTCACGATGTCTTCAAAGTCTTTGACGCTAGAGCGGCCGTTGACCTGCCACTGACCGGTCATGCCGGGGCGCACGTCGAGGCGCTGCCAGTGGCGTTCGTTGTAGTGGGCGACTTCGTCGGCGGTTGGCGGACGAGTGCCGACTAGGCTCATGTCGCCAAGCAGAACGTTCCAGAACTGAGGAAACTCGTCGAGACTGGTTTTTCTCAGGAAGCGACCGACTTTTGTAACGCGAGGGTCGGCTTCGTTTTTAAAGATGAGGCCCTGAGACTCGTTGTCAATACTGGCTTTAAGCTCATCTGCGTTGGTGACCATCGAGCGGAACTTCCAAATGGTAAAAGGCTTACCTTGAAGGCCAAACCTTTCTTGAGAGTAGAGAATAGGGCCGGGTGAGTCGAGGCGAATGGCGATCGCAATTGGCACAAACATCAGAGCGAGAAGAATGAGCCCAACCATCGCACCCGTGATGTCTATGCTTCTTTTGAGAGCTGATCGCGTAGAAACATGAGGAATCCGGTAGAACGGCGGCTGATAGGACTGATTCCTAGCGGACGGATAGGATAGAGCGCTGCGTACCATCGGAATTCTCGAACTTTGGGTAGATTACAAGCTGAATGTGTACGGTCTTCTGTGTAAGCAGCTTCTTCTAAGCAAGAATGACTACAGCAGTAAGCCTCCGTACATCTACTTTGTAGACTGAGGAAAAATGCAGTAAGTGCCCTGATTGACTACGCATACGTGCGTAATATTACGTTAGGTTACTTTCCTGGAAAGCGGACGTTGATAGACAAGTCATTCTCATCCCTTTATGTATGTGAAGTTTGTTTGAAGTAGCGATAGATACCCTTTGATAGTTTGAGTGCACTCCTGATTGGATCGCTGCGGATCGCTGCTTAGAGCTTTCGGTGATGGGTTAGAGTAAAAGGCACTAAGCAAAATTGGCGATGTAAAGGCGGACAGCAGGCCTTTTGGCGTGGAGGGCACAACGTGACATCATTGGACGCTCAAAAAGGCAGCAATCCTAAGCGGCAACTATCTGACGTGGTTGTTAATGTCGCGGCAACTTCTGGCGACCGATACGAAGATATACTTTCTGCCTGGCGATCGCAGCTACAAAAAGACCTGCCAGACCAGTCTGAAGCGACCCGAGAGTCGATTGCGCAGTGGCTTGTAGGCGAGGCAGCTCGCTTCGAGCCAATGGATGTCAAAGCGATTAAGCTGGCAAAGCGAGCGATGGACTATCGCTACCGCATTTTTATTTCACGCTATTGGGGACTTTCTCCTGATCGCGCTTACAAAGGACTGCTACAAAAGTTAGGTGGCCTTTTCCTGGTGCGCAGCAAAATTCGGGTGTGGATTGCACTGAGCCGCGATCGCAAGCGTGCGGTTAAAGACGTGCTCCAGGAAGTGATTCAAGAAATGCTGCAAAGCGATAAGCACATGCGTGCGCAAACGGCCTGGATTGCGCAGTGTACTGAGCGCGCGGCGCTGCGCAATTTGCTGACGCTAGCCACCATTGAGGAGTACTGCCTGCGGCCTATTCGCAATCAGCCGCTGCTGGTGTACCGCTTTGTGAACTATTTGAGGCGATCGCAGCGCGGCGGCATGACCCAGGTTCCTAGCGCCGAACTTATCCATCTCATCTCAGAAGAAATCGGCACTGACGATGCCGACGGCACTCTTAGCCTGCTCGACTTTGAAGCGCTGGGCCGCTACGAAGTGCAAAAAGAATTTGAAGCTCAGCAGGCCTCCCGTCAGCTCGTTAAGCAGCAGTTCACAGACTATCTGCAAGAAAAGCTTGGCAATACCGCTGTTCAGTGGCTAGATCTTCATCTGCAAGGCTATGCCCAGGACAGCATCTCGCGTCAGCTAGGGCTCAACGTCCGCGAAGCCTACCGCCTCCGCGAAAAAATTAGCTACCACGCCATTCGTATCTTCACAATCAAAGAACAGCCCGATCTCGTATTCTCCTGGCTCAAAACATCTTTGAAGCAGCACAACCTCGGTCTCACCCTTACAGAGTGGGAAACCTACTGGGCCAGTCTTTCTGCTGAGCAGCAGCAAATGCTAGAAGTCTTCAAATCGGGTAAAACCGTCACAGATGTCGCCCAGCAGTTTGGGCTTACTCAAAAGCAGGTCACCAGCAAATGGGGGGAGCTGTACATGCTCGCTCAGCAAACGAGAGCCGACAAAGATGCCGCGTAGTGCGCTTCACGAAGGGTATGACCGCTATGCTCCTTTCGAGGCCTTCCGCGCGTCCATAATTCGACCAAAGTTTAGCTTAAATTCATCAAAGCCCACTAGGCTGCCCGGCTCATCATCCCAAGACGCTGACAGCATGCCGTAGGTGAGCCCTACAACCCCTAGGCCGAAGCAGCCCATCGTCGTTAGCAGCGTCACGATAGGGGCAAACGTCACTATCTGCCGACTCAGCAGATAGTAAGACAAAAAGAAAATACTCACGCCCACCGCAATCGGGCTAATCGAAAGAATAGCCATTCGCCGTACCATCCGTCGGCTTACTTCCTTTGGAATGCGACCGTCGCTATCAGGGCCGCTGTTATTAGCGCTTTCTTCGCGCGCTTTTTCGGCTCGCTTACGGTTCGCTGCTCGAATATCATCTACCCGAGCCTGGGCTTTGGCAGAAACCGCAGAGGTCTCATCTTTCTGACTCGATTTAGCCTTTGCCTTCTTCGTCTTGCTTCCATCGTCTTTCGTTTGAGCCGAGCCGGATTCCTTAGCAGCGCTTTTTTCCCGCTTACGTTTAGGTTCAAACGGTAGAGCCGAGCGATCATTGCTCTGATCGCCCGCTCGCCCGTTTTGAGAATCGCGCTCAGACTTGGAAGCCATTTTTTTCCTTGCAAAAGATGTGAAAGTGAATCCTACCGACGAATACCTAGCTTCTGAATCAAGGCCTTGTAGCGATCCGCGTCTTGGCTTACGAGGTAAGCGAGCAAACGCTTGCGGTGACCAATCATTTTCATCAGGCCGCGCCGAGAAGAATAGTCTTTCTTGTTTTTTTGCAGGTGCTGACTGAGCGTGTTGATGCGGTCGGTCAGCATGGCAATTTGCACATCGACCGATCCGGTATCTGTTTCATGGACCTGATTGTCGGAGATAATCTCCTGCTTGCGTTCTTGTAGCAGAGCCATACGCTTACGGTGTTATTAGACAAAAAATATGGACATAGAGCTTTCGATTCTATCACAGCCTTACCGGTTATAGGCAGGCGCCAGTTCAGCAAAACTCTCAAGCTCAATCTCTGTCTACAAACCAGCGTAACAGTCTTACTGAGTTCTCTTTGTAGAGACGCTAGCTTCTAATTCTCCGCAACAGCTCGGATATAACACCTTCTGTTGATATCTTCATCGCTTCTTCGGGAATTTAAAGCAGAGCAGGTCGCCTTATTCAATGAGCGACTTCTGCTAGTGCCTCACACCGTCTCCATGCTTCAGGTTCTACCCCTGCGCACAACGCTTATGTCTGCCCGTTTTCCTGCTAGTAAGTCTTATTGGCATCGCTCTGTATACCGCTCTATATATAGTGGGCTTTTGGCTGCGGTAATGGGCCTAGGTACTTTAGAAGGTGCTTTTGCCGCGCCAAAGCCTTACCTTGCCGCCGCCTCATCGGAAGCGTCTACACTACTAGCGTCTATTCCGCGTGAGGCCGACAGCTCCAACGCTCAGCTGCCAGCAGATTTTCCGAGTCAGCCCCAGCAGCTAGCTCGCAACCGTGCTCAGTCCGAAGTCCGCTCTATTTGGCTCGACCGTGAAACTATTGTCAACGCTAGAAACCCTGAGGGGCTAGCTCAAGTTTTTGAACGCTTCCGAGCCGCTGGCATAAATACCGTCTTTGTTGAGACTGTCAACGCGGGCTATACCATTTACCCAAGCGATGTTGCCCCGGAGCAAAATCCTCTTACTCGAGACTGGGACCCTCTCCAGGCCGCCGTTGATCTTGGCAAAGTGTACGACATGGAAGTCCATGCCTGGGTATGGCTCTTTGCTGCTGGCAACCGAGCCCACAATCGTATCCTCGGTCAGCCAGAAAGCTATTCTGGTCCTATTCTCAGCGCTCATCCAGATTGGGCCGGATTCGACAATCAGGGCAATTTGGTGATTCCAGGCAAGCCTAAGCCTTTCCTCGATCCGGCTAATCCTGAAGTCCGCCAGTATCTAATCGATCTGCTCGATGAAATTGCCACCCGTTACGATGTAGACGGCATCCAGCTCGACTATGTCCGCTATCCTTTTCAGGACGCTGCCGACAACCGCACCTTTGGCTACGGCATTGCTGCTCGCGAGCAGTTTTACGAGCTTACGGGCGTTGATCCTGTGACGATTCCTTCTCGCAATGGCGGCGATCGCAGATTAGCGCGTCTCTGGAGCCAGTGGACAAACTTCCGCGCTCAGCAAGTCAGCAGTTTTGTGGCCGAAGCCTCTGCGCATCTGCGCCGTCACCACGCTGGTCTGCTTCTCTCCGCTGCCGTCTTTGCTGAGGGCACCTACTACCGCCATCACACTATTCAGCAAGACTGGGAAGACTGGGCCGATCAGGGCCTTGTCGATTGGATTGTGCTGATGAGCTATGCCGACAGCACTCAGGAATTTTCAGAGCTCATTCAGCCCTGGGTAATGGAGTCTAGCTTTTACTCTACGCAGATTATTCCAGGCATTCGTCTGCTTAATCTTCCTTCTTCTGAAGCTCGTAATCAGATTGAGCTGCTGCGTGAGCTGCCGGTGGGGGGCTATGCGCTGTTTGCGGCGGATAATTTGAACGGTGAGGTGCAGGCGATGTTGGCTGGGGTGAATGTGGAGGGGAGTGCGATCGCCTCCAAACAAGAAGAATAATCGCTCGTATCAACAAAACCCGATAGAACTTTATCAGTTGGGGCAATCTAGCTATGTAAGCCTATGAACCCCACTAAGCTCAATGGCACAATCTCCGCACTATTTACGTATTGAGGCTGGGCGCACAGAAGCGCAATACTGGCAAGACATCTGGCGTTATAGAGAGTTGTTCTACTTTCTGGCTTGGCGAGATATTTTGGTTCGCTATAAGCAAACCTCTATTGGGGTAGCTTGGGCTTTGATTCGTCCCTTTTTAACGATGATTGTTTTTACGGTCGTTTTTGGACACTTGGCAAAGCTGCCTTCAGATGGAGACACGCCTTACCCTATTTTAGTTTTCTCAGCGATGCTCCCATGGCAGTTCTTTGCAAGTGCACTATCGGAATGCAGCAACAGCCTTATCTCTAACGCCAATCTTATCTCCAAGGTATATTTCCCACGTTTAGTCGTTCCTACGAGCGCCGTCATTGTCAGCTTCGTCGACTTTTTGATATCAGGAATCATCTTATTGGGATTGATGACTTGGTACGCCTTTATTCCTAGCTGGCGAATCTTGGCGCTTCCTTTTTTTGTCTCAGTCGCTTTTGCCGCTGCGATGGGGGGTGGCCTTTGGTTAGCGGCACTCAATGTGCAGTATCGAGACTTTCGCTATGTTGTTCCCTTTATTGTTCAGATGGGGCTATACATCTCTCCTGTAGGGTTCAGTAGTAGCGTAGTTCCAGATCAATGGCGACTGCTCTATTCCTTGAATCCTATGGTTGGCGTAATTGATGGATTTCGGTGGTCTGTTTTAGGAGACAATGCCGCATTGTACTGGCCAGGTTTCATCCTCTCTATGTTGTTAGTGAGCGTTTTCTTAATGACTGGGATTATTTACTTTCGCCAGATGGAACGTACTTTTGCGGATGTTATTTGAGCTATGTCCGATACCATTATTCGAGTAGAAAGCTTAGGCAAAAAATATTCTATTCGTCACGAAAAAGGTGAAAAATATGTTGCTTTGCGCGATGTTTTTGTAAATACAGCAGGTCACCTGAAGCAACGACTGATGTTTCATAGTCAGGCCGACTCCGAGAGGAGAGAAGATTTTTGGGCGCTTCAAGATGTTTCGTTTGAGATTAATCGAGGTGACCGTGTTGGCATCATTGGTCGTAACGGTGCTGGGAAATCAACACTGCTTAAAATCTTAAGCCGAATTACAGAACCTACTACAGGATTCGTGGAGATGCGGGGGCGAGTGGCTAGTCTATTAGAAGTCGGCACGGGATTTCATCCAGAACTTACTGGAAAAGAAAATATCTTCCTCAATGGAGCTATTCTTGGGATGGGTAGAGATGAAATCCGTCAAAAGTTTGACGAAATAGTCGCTTTTGCCGAAGTAGAAAGATTCCTAGATACGCCAGTCAAACGCTATTCGAGTGGAATGTACGTTAGGCTAGCATTCTCAGTTGCTGCCCACCTTGAGCCAGATACATTGGTCGTAGATGAGGTTCTCGCCGTAGGAGACGCCCAGTTTCAGAAAAAGTGTTTGGGAAAGATGGAAGAAGTTGGGAAGTCTGGGAAAACCGTCTTATTTGTTAGTCACAATATGGGGGCCATCTTGCAGTTGACTAACTCTTGTTTATTATTAGACAAAGGACGCCAAGAGGATTTTGGTCTAACGAAGGATATAGTTTCCCGCTATTTGAATTCTAATCAGAATAAGTCTCACGATAACTATTATAAAAAGCCTCCCATCGATTTCGACGAGAGCAAGCCAATTGAATTTTCGACTGTATCAGTCAATAAGAAGACTGACAATCTTCTCGATGTTTCCATAAATTATATTGTACGGAAAGATATTCACAGCGTTATTGCAGTTAAAATAACCAACGCCCTAGGAATAGTTCTCACTACAGTGAGAGATACAGATTATGATCCTACCTTATTTAATAAGAAGCCGGGGCTATACAATGCTCGCTTTGAGCTAGCCACAAATAATTTTATGCATGGCAACTACTTTGTCTCTCTTTCTTTTGCGGATATGGTTTCAAAGAGATACGATCTGCTCGACAATACCTTGTCTTTTGACATTGAGGTGAATCCGGATAAGGCAACGCCTGGATGGACCAGAGACGGCGTGATTTTTGAGAAGACAGCATGGAAGATCTCAAATGGATTCAACCCTGTCACTGCATGAATTAGAGAAGCCACCGATACTAATCTTGCTTTTCTCTGGAGATATTGGTGTAGTAGACAATGCTCTCAATATACGGATAGATCAACACAATTGCTGCCAACAGATAAGCGAAAAATTAAAGCGATTCATGTATTTTTTATTGTTGGAAATGATACTAGGGGGAAACTTGAAAACCAGCTCGATATTTCGTGATAGTGAACAAAACTGGAACAACATAAAGAAAATAATACATATTCCGAAAGGTCTCCTTCAAGACTTCCGACAGCAGCAACTGGCGCAGGTATTTCCTCAGAAACCTACAGTGATTAATCTTCTGATAAATGACGTTTGCAATTCTCGTTGTCAAATGTGTTTAATTTGGAAGAACAAGAAGAGCAAAGAGTTTTCACCTGTAGAACTGCGAAATATTTTTGAAGATGATCTATTTAGCGATATAGAATATGTGGGAGTCAGCGGTGGAGAGCCCACACTTCGTGGAGACTTTACTCAACTGTTTGATGTCATTTGTGCCAAGTCGCCGAAGCTGAAAGGAGTTGGTATTATCACAAATGGGATTTCAAAGGAAATCGTTAAAACGAGATTACTAGAGGCTGCTGACGTTTGTAAGGCAGCTGGTATTTCTTTCAATGTCATGTTTTCCCTTGACGGCATTGGCGGTGTTCATGATGAAGTCAGAGGTCGCACCGGCAATTTTCATTCAACACTATCGCTTATTAAATTCTTTAATGATGAGACGGACATACCTACAACGTTTGGATGCACTGTGACGGCATCTAATGCTCTATATGTTGATGAGTTACTAGATTTTGCTAAATCTGAAGACATATATGGTCGTTTCCGTATTGCTGAATTTATTAAACGATTAAATAATGACACTCAATCAGATTATATACGAGATTTTGATGATAAAACGCTGTATCATCTAGGATTGTTCTTCTTTAGGTTAGAACATGACTTTGAGAGTAGTCCAACTTTTCAAAAGACATATAGAAATATTCGTAGCATGCTGACAGAGGAGTCAGAGCGGCAAATTAATTGTCCCTATCAAAGTAGAGCTGTAGTTCTTACTGCTAAAGGAGAACTCCTTTATTGCTCACCGAATTCACCTAATTTGGGAAGCGCACTGACAACATCAGCAAAGAAATTATACTTTTCAAACATAAAAAAACGAGAAGAGATAGTTAAATCTAAGTGTAAAGATTGCATCCATGACTATCACGCTCCGATAACTACCTATGAAAAGATAACTTCTTTCTTAGAAAAACAAAGGCGAAAAAAATATGACTGTTCTCGATTGCTGGTACTTTCGAAGCGCTATGGTAAGTTAAGTCGACCTACGGTAAAGCTCTCTGCCTTGAGTTCTTCCACAGTACTAATTGTTGGATGGTACGGGACAGAAACTGCTGGAGACAAAGCCATCCTTTGGTCTGTGGTGAATGAGCTAAATCTACGTCTAAATCCACCTAAAAAAATATACTTATCTAGCTTGTTTCCTTTCGTTTCTCAATGGACTGTAAGAGAATTAGCTCTATATGGAATTGAGATAGTCGAAACATATACTAGAGAGTTTGAAGCTGCTTGTCGCTTCGCTGATGAAGTTGTTGTTGGTGGGGGCCCTTTGATGGATATTGAACCCATAAATCATATCCTTTATGCGTTTATTCAGGCTACCAAAAATGGAAAGGTTGCTAGACTCGAAGGGTGCGGCATTGGCCCCTTGTCCGACCCTCTCTACGTAAATGTAGTTTCTGAGTTGTTACGTTTAGCTGATCACATCACGCTGCGAGACAGTGCTTCTGTATTGCGTGGAAAGACAGATTTCGGTAGAAAAGATATAGAGTTAGTTTCAGATCCAGCGACTAGTTACGTCATAAACGTCAAGGAATCTTATGATTTACTTCCTCGACTGCCTACTTCACCAAAAGAAAAATATGTTGGCTGTTTTGTGCGAGAACTGACCTTAGAGTATAAAGGCGATCTTGGTGTAGAGCCGTTCCTCTTATTGCAACAAAAATTTGAGATGCAGCTAGTGCAGATGCTAACGTACCTCTTGAATTCGCGTCAGCTTAGACTAAGTCTACTCCCAATGCATACCTTTTCGGTAGGTGGCGATGATAGGGAATTTAGTCGGAAGATAGTAAAAGATGTGTTGGCTATAGCTGAAAGAGAAAACACAAACGGTAAAATTACCTATGCGAGAGGAATTGTTTCTCCTCTAGAAATTCTCCAGAACATGAGTCATGCTAGCTTTAATGTGTGCATGAGATTTCATTCGGTTTTATTTGCTCAAACCCTAGGTGTTCCATATATTGCCATAGACTACACTAATGGAGGAAAAATCCAATCTTATCTACAGGACAAAAATGCAATGAATAGATTGCTTACCTTAGAAGATGTTGCTCAGGGACAGTGGAAGAAGAAACTGAATGAATGTCTGAGAGAAAGCCGAGTGCTACTTCCGTAGAGATTTTCTTGAGATGGTCAGCCTAATGAAAGTCCTACATATTAATCAATCTGATACTCTGGGTGGAGCTGCGATCGCAGCCCACCGCCTTCATACGGCTCTTCCTACACAGAATATTCAATCCAAGCTACTAGTAGATAAACAGCAGTCAAGTAGTGACTGTACCGCATCAATACCTAGAAGGCATTATCTGGATAGCTTAAGCTCTCGTCTGGCTTACTATGCAGGATTAAACTACGTCAATCACAAAAGCACTTTCAATATTTCTAGTCACCCATTTTATCTAGCGGCAGATGTTCTCAACTTCCACAACCTACATGGTGATTACTTCAACTATCTTGCGTTACCAAAACTAACTAAGCGAAAGCCCGCCGTACTCACTTTGCACGACATGTGGAGCTTTACGGGCCATTGTGCCTATAGCTTTGAATGCAATCGCTGGGAAACGGGCTGCGGTAAGTGTCCGGCATTAACAACTTACCCCGCTGTCTCGTGCGATCATACCTCTATTGAATGGAAGCTAAAAAAGTGGACATACAAGCATTCTAATTTAACGATTGTTTCACCTAGTAGTTGGTTGGCTAAGTTAGCTAGCAAGAGCTTGCTAGAACATTATCAAATACATACTATTCCCAACGGTTTAGATGTTCAGTGCTACCGACCACTAGACAAGGTTATGTGTCGTGCAGCTCTAGAACTGCCAAGTGACAAAACAGTATTACTTTTCTCAGCTCAAAGCCTCAGTGATAGTCGTAAAGGAGGAGACCTACTGTTTTCAGCACTGTCTAGAATCCCAACTGATTTGAAGCAAGATTTACTCTTACTCTTGTTTGGCTCTCGTGAAGAGGGTATAGAGAAATTGCTTGATATCCCTGTGCGCTCTCTCGGTTATATTAGCGGTGATCAGCTAAAAGCATTAGTTTATTCGGCGGCTGATCTGTTTATTTTTCCTACGCGTGCCGATAATCTTCCTTTAGTTTTACAAGAGAGTATGGCATGCGGATTACCTATGATCTCTTTCGATATAGGAGGTGTCCCTGAGTTAGTAAGGCCTGATATCACGGGATATCTAGCTCAACCGGAAAATGCAGCAGACTTATCAGCTAGAATTGTTGATTTGATCGAGGACTCAGAATTGAGACAGTTTATGGCTATCCAGTGCCGAAAAATCGCTGTAGAAGAATATTCTATAGAGCTTCAATCAATACAGTATGGAGCGCTGTATCGAGAAGTTATTAGTAGTTTTGAAAGCAAAGGTTAAGCTATCAAAGCTTATTGATTTGATCATGACTTGGGTATCTTATAAGAGAAAGCTTATGTGCTTTTACTGTAACTATGGAAAGCCGCTCAATGCCGTAATCTAATATGTCACCTTCTATTCTTAAATCTTCTCAGTCCTTAGTGTGTATTATTATTCCTGCTCACAATAGGAAGCGCTATACATTAAAGTGTTTGGCTGGGTTGAATGCATCTGATGACCTAGCAGACTTCTCTGTGACCGTCATAGATGATGGATCTGCGGATGGAACTTCCGAAGCCATTCGTCAAGGGTATCCGCAGGTGAGGGTACTCTATGGAGACGGTAATCTGTGGTGGACTGGTGCTATCAAGATAGGAATGCAAGATGCGATCACGCGAGGCTTTACACTCATAATATGGCTCAATGACGATTGTCTTGTTGGCAGAAACACCATCAGCGCTTTAGTCTCCTTCGCGCGTAAAAATAATCGCTCCATCGTCGGGGCTACAGGGTACGAATCGGACTGTCCTAGTAAGATTAGCTTTGGGGGAAAAGTTAAAGTAGGAAAAAAGTATCAACTATTAGAACCTTCCGATCAGAAGGTCCACGAGTGCGATTTACTGAGTGGAAATCTAGTCTGTATGCCTACTGCGGTTGTTCGTCGGATAGGCTATCCAGATACTGACAAAACGCCTCATTATGGTGGAGATTCCTTATTTCTCATTCGCGCTAGGCAAGCAGGCTATTCACTTTTTGTCGACAACCGATGGCCAGCTACAAATATTTCTACAGCTGAAAAATCTTCCACAAATCCTAGTGATTGGCTTACAGGGAACATATCAACTGTAGAGATTACATCCCTAATATTTAACCGTCATTCTCTGATGAGCTGGAGAGTATGGTGGACTTTGTACACAGAAGACTATCAATACTGTGGTGTTATTCTATTTGTGCTGAAATTCTTTCGCTTAGCCGCTCTTTTGGCCTGTATCACCGTCCTGAGGCTATTGCCGGTCAGAGCGAGAAAAAAGATATCTCTCGTTAAGCGAGAAATTTTCGCTAGTTAAAGACTCGTCTTCTCAGGTTCGTGTACTCTTCCTACACTCAAATGCTCTTTTCAATAACATGTCTTCTCCTAAAGCTTATGAACCGCCTAGAGTCAGCATTCTAATCAATAACTACAACTATGCTCAATTCTTGGGTGAGTCTATTCAGAGTGCTCTGAGTCAAACCTACGACCATTGCGAAGTCGTTGTTGTCGATGATGGCTCGCAGGACGAGTCCGTAAAAATTATTGACCGATACTTACCTGACATACGTGCATTGCAAAAAGAGAATGCTGGACAAGCTTCAGCTTTCAACGCCGGTTTCTCTCTCTCTACAGGCGATATTGTTTGCTTTTTAGATGCTGACGATTATTTCTACCCTGAGAAAATTTCAGAAGTCGTGAGGATTTTCTTGGAGAATTCTCATATTGGATGGATTTTTCATCCCTTGGAGTATATCGATAGGCAGGGCTCACCTCTTCCAAAAGCTGATGCAAGCGACCTTGTTTGCTCTAAGGAAATCGATTTCAGAGCGAAGCTAAGGTTAGGCATTCCCCCTAAAGAATCTATTCCCTGCGGGCTGTGTTTTCGTCGAAGTACGCTTGAGAAAATTTTGCCTATGCCGGAGTCTACGGGCGTAAGTATCAGTGACAACTATATAAAATACGCTGCCATCGGTCTCGTTCCCGGGCTATTACTAGACAAGAAGCTAGCTGTGCAGAGAATACATGGATTCAATACATACACATCTCGACAAGACAACCACCAGCTACGTGCTGAAATACATATCAAGACAGGTTACTATCTTCAAGAACAATTTCCCGAAATCGGATTATTTGCAGATAAGCTCTTTGTGAAAGGTGTTGCAGAGATGCTATCGATTTTCTCCTTTCGAGCGCTTTGGTGTACAGAGGAAGTGTTGAAGCATTTAGTCAGAAATATGTATCCAAAGTTTCTTGTGCTTAATTTCATTAAATGTTCGTTTCACACCTTTAGATTTTCATATCTAAGGCTTCAGCATCAAGTAGTTAAAAACTAATCAGTACATTCCGTCCGTCCTTCTTTGAAGCAACACTCTTATGCAACCCAGATCACCTACCGTACTGATATATCGAAATCACCTACTGCCTCATTCTGAAACGTTTATACGCGAACAGGTAAGCTGCATAGAAAAGTACGATTGCCGATACGTTGGGTTTCGCTGCGTTCCGGGGCTAACTCTTCCTTCCGAAAAAGTCATCACTGTTCGCGGACCCAGTCCAATTCAAAAGATAAGCGAGCTATCCTACAAAATGTCAGGATTCTCACCGCCCTTTATTCGGCAGCTGAGTAGCTTATCGCCTAAGCTCATACATGCTCACTTTGGTCCAGATGCAGTACGTGCTATTCCTATCTCAGAGCAATTAAATATTCCGCTGGTTGTTACTTTTCATGGCTACGACCTGACTGTAAAACCTACTTATGCCTGGCGAGCTTCTTTTAGTCAGCTCATATATCTCTTTCGAAAGCACAGTCTAAAGAAGAAGGCTAGCCACTTCATTGCTGTATCAAACTTTATCAAAAAGCTTTTGCTAGAGCAGAGATTCCCACCTGAAAAAATATCAACGCACTACATTGGTATTGATACTTCTTTGTTTGTTCCAGAGTCTATTCAACGAACCTCAACGGTCTTATTCGTCGGACGTCTGGTGGAAATGAAGGGCTGTGAGTATTTGATTCGCGCAATGTCAGAGGTTCAGTCTATTTTGCCTACTACGGAGCTTGTCGTAGTAGGCGATGGCCCTTTAAAGTCTCAGTTAGAGGAGATGTCACATCAGAGACTCAAAAAATATCGCTTCTTAGGTTTCCAATCTCCCTCAGTTGTTCGCGGGTGGATGAATAGAGCAAAAGTTTTCTGCGTTCCTAGTATTACCGCTAAGAGTGGACATGCAGAAGCTTTTGGAATGGTATTCGCTGAAGCACAAGCTATGGGTTTGCCTGTTGTATCTTTCGACAGTGGCGGAATATCAGAGGCTGTAGTGCATGGTGAAACCGGTTTCTTAGCTGTGGAAAAAGACGTGAACATTCTCACAGAATATCTCGTATCTCTTCTGAAGGATTCGGTACTTTGGCAGGATATGAGTAGAAGGGCTATTACAAGAGTCCGAGAGAAGTTTGATATTCAACACCAGAGCAGACTTCTAGAGAATCTCTACTCAGAGTTGATTGCCTAGCATAGGCTTCTATTTGTTTTGAAAGCTTTAAAGCGCAGTTAAGTTATGTCCACAAAAACATCTTACAAACTTGCTATTCTCAATAACTTGATAACGCCTTATCGCGTGCCTGTCTATAAAGGGTTGGGCGATCGCATCTCCACATACCTACTTCTCTCTGGTCAAGAGTCCAACCGCGATACTTGGAGTGATTTAGAGAAGAAACTACCCAACGTCAATATCCGCAAAGTTTGGGGCTTAACATTTCGATTCTTCGAGAAAAGACAAGGAAGTCCTTTTGATCCTCGCTATCTTCACATTAATCCGGGATACTTTTACGAGCTGTTGAGGATTCGTCCAGATGCCGTTATTTCCGCTGAGATGGGTTTTCGTAGTCTCGCGGCGTTATTATACGGATTACTCTTTAGAAAGCCCGTTTGGATACTGTGGGGCGGAACGCTCCTCACAGAGCAGAAACGCAGCAAAGTAAAGAAGTTAACACGCCATCTCATATTTAAGCGAGTCGCCAGATGGATTAGCTACGGTGAGACGACGACAGAGTATTTGATAGAAGGGCTCGGAATTGAGCGATCGCACATCCTCCAAATTCAAAACTGTATCGACGAAACCCAGTTCACAAATCCACTCACGTCCCCTCTCCTGACACCGTCTCCATCTCCAGTCTTGCTGTACACCGGTCAATTCATTCAGCGCAAAGGCGTTGACCTATTTCTGAAAGCAGCCGCAAAAGTACAGCAGAAGGGGTACGTATTTTCTGTTTTAATAGCAGGTAGCGGCATCGAGAAAAAGGCACTACTTACACTCGCTGCTGACCTAGACTTGAAAAATGTAACAGCGTTGTCTTCCCAGCCTCCAGAGGCGATGCCTTCTGTCTACAAGAGTGCAGATGTTCTTGTATTCCCGACTCTAGAAGAAGTCTGGGGGTTAGTAGTAAACGAAGCTTTATGGTCGGGTCTGCCTGTTATTTCCTCCAAGTATGCTGGCTGTGCTCGTGAGATTCTGCCAGATGAGAATATTTTTGATCCTTTAGATTCCGCTTCTTTTGAAAGCATGTTGATAAAAGCCATTGATGGTGAACTAACGTCCTCTAATGTGAATCGTTTGTGCACTTCTGCTCAAGTTGTAGAACAGATTTTTGAACATATTAGTAGCGCACTACCTTTACAACAGAATTCACTACCTAGCCCACAACAAGTGCTGTCGCCGTAGACTACCCTCTGTAGGAAAATAAGCTTATGAGATATTGCATAGACGTGATAGAACTTTGCTTCAATCTGTGAAATCTATAGGTACTCTTTTGCTGGTCTACGGTCATGGGTTCTCACAGTCACTGTGTCGATATCTTAGGTACGGGTATTAGCCAAACTTCTTATCAGTATGCTTGCGATCGCATCCAAACCCTAGCTCAAGTCAATCAATCTAGCTACATCATCGCCGCCAACGTACATGTCGTCATGACTGCCTACTGGCAGAAGCATTACAGACAAATTTTGGAGAAGGCAGCACTTATCACGCCAGACGGCAAACCTTTGGTGATGGGAATGCGGTGGTTAGGTGCTAGGTATCAGCCTCGCGTGTATGGACCAGATCTGATGCTAGCTTGGTGCGATCGCGCTCAAAAAAATAACCTTTCCATCTACCTCTACGGCAGCAGTACAAAAACCCTGCAAAAACTTTCAGACAACCTGAGTCAGCAATTCCCACATCTACGCATTGCTGGCACTCATTCCCCCCCGTTTAGACCGCTAACACCCGAGGAAGAGTCTACCGATGTTGAGCGGATTCATCGCTCAGGTGCATCCGTTGTGTTTGTTGGCCTTGGCTGCCCAAAACAAGAGGAGTGGATGTATCGTCAGCTGGGTAAGCTAAATGCAGTCATGGTTGGGGTTGGCGCAGCCTTTAAGTTTCACAGTGGGGAAGTCACTCAGGCCCCAAAATGGATGATGAAATACAGCCTGGAGTGGTTGTTTCGGCTGTATCAAGAGCCAAGGCGGCTATGGTCTCGCTACTTGTTTACCAACTCAGCTTTTGTCTGCTTATTTGGGCTTCAGCTAGTCAAGCACTTTACTAGCACGCTCATACTCAGCGGCAAACCTGTCGATAAGCTAGCCGACTAACGTGCGTTGCCTTTTGTTGAGGTAGGCCTTCTTGTATTCTCTACCATGAAAACACCTACCGAAACTCCTATCCACAGCGCTCAGACAGATATTCGAGCATCTCGTAAAAATAATATTGAGTGGCTACAGAAGCTGAACCTACGAGCTTCATGCTTAGTATGTAGCGACGTGGCTGCGCTTGCATTTGCCTGGAAGGTTGCTCAGTTTTTAAATCAGTTCTACTCGCCCTTACCCGGCTCACTGGTATGGTGGACGTGGCTGGGTTTGCCCAGCGTCTTTTGGCTGTTTGCTGGCTGTACTTTAGCTGCTTTCGCTCACTGCCGACTCTACAGCTACCTTACTGCTGCCAAAGACTACGCAAAGGCTGCGCAGCTTATCAGCTATGTCTATCTGGCCTCTTTGGTCGTCAGTTACTTCTACGATCCGCATTTAGATCTACCTCGCTCGCTCTTCTTTTCCTCCTGGTTTATCAGTATTGTTGCGGTCGTTTCTGCGAGACTGCTGACTCATTTACTGCTTCATAAGTTTGAGTCTCACCGGAAGCCAACAACGGTGTTTTTAATTGCGCCAGCGAGTCGGCTTCAGCTACTTTCTCAAATGGTAGAAAATCAGCCACATTACCGTGTGGTAGGCGCTGCGATCGCATCTACCGCCCATTCTGCTACTACCTTTCACACCATTGCTAAGCGCCAGCCCCAAGAAGTGCTCGCCGAAGATATTCCTAGCGCTGAGCTTGCCTCTACGCTGTTTTGGCGCTTGCGAAGCGTTGGTATTGTCCTTCGTCTGCTGCCATCTAGCCGTGAAATGATCTATCGTCGCGGTATTCCAGAAATTTTTGCCAGCCTGCCAACGCTCAGGGTAGAAGCTTCCTTTTTTCGAGGATTCGACTATCGTCTTAAGCGCTGGTTAGATTTTGTGCTAGCTGCGATCGCGACTCTCCTTTTGCTGCCCGTATTCTTTGCCATTGCGATCGCAATCAAATCATCCTCACCCGGTCCTGCCTTTTTCCGTCAAGAGCGTACGGGCTTACAGGGAAGAATCTTTCACGTCTGGAAGTTTCGAACGATGGTGATGAACGCGCCTGTCCTACAAGCCAGCTTAGAAAGCCAAAACGAAACTGAAGACGGCGTCATGTTCAAACTTAGCTACGATCCTCGCATTACCCCTATTGGTAAATGGCTCAGACGCACCAGTCTAGATGAGCTACCTCAGCTTTTTAACGTTCTCCTGGGTCAAATGAGTCTAGTCGGCCCTCGTCCGCTGCCCCTAAGAGATACTTCGCAGTTCGAGCCATGGCATCATATCCGTCATCAAGTGCTTCCTGGTATTACCGGCCTTTGGCAAATTTCGGGCCGATCTGCTATCAAAAGTTTCGACGATGCCGTTCGCCTGGACCTGCACTACATCGATAACTGGTCTCTCAATCTGGACCTTGAAATTCTATTAGAAACCATCAAAATAGTTTGTTTAGGAAAAGGGGCATATTAGGACTGCTCGCCCTTTTTCACTGAACTATGCAGTTTGCCAGTCCTCCGTCCGCTTCATTCCCAGATAGCGTCTCGCCTTTTTCTATATGGAAAGGACAATGGCTTGGAATATTAGGGCTGTCTGCACTGCTGAGTTTTACGGCTCTGCCCAACAGCTATACGCTGATGGTTAGTTGGCCCTACTGCCTATGGTGGCAGGGTGCTTTCTTTATATTACTCTTTTGGAGCATTTGGATCAGTCGTCAGTTTTCGCAGCCGCTACGTCTACTTAGCTACAGGCTAGATTGGGTTGTGCTGCTGATTGTTGGCAGCAGTGCGCTCTCTACCCTATTTGCCCAATTTCGCGCAGTAGCCACGACTAATCTGCTGCTCATTGCTAGCTACGCGATAGTTTTGTACCTTTGCGTCAATTGGCTGTGCCAATCGCCTGCGCTGAAAATGAATCTGTGGCGAGGGCTGGTGTTTGTCAGTACATTGACTTGTGGCGTTGGACTAGCCTTCTGGCGACCCACTAGCCAGATGTGGTCGAGTCAAAACTTTTACTCAGCTATTCGTAACCATTGGCCACTAGGCCATCACAATTTTGTTGGCGGCTACTGTTTGCTACTCCTTCCAATAGTGATCGGGTTCACACTCAGTCAGTCTCGTGGGCAAAGGTGGGCTGGGGTCGTTGCGACTGTCGTGAATGCGATCGCGCTCTATGTCAGTGGTTCACGCGGTGCTCTACTCGGCGTCTTGTCACTTGGTATCGTTTCCCTTTTCTTTTACTGCTTTCGTTATCCCCACAAAAATAAAAAGCACTGGGCTGTCGTTGGTTTACTGAGCCTTGCAATAGTAGCCATGCTAGTGAGTAATCCGCGAGTGCGATCACTTTCTATGGCTCGCCCATTCTCGGCAAATAGCACGTTCACTATTGAGAATATTACGGATGGTCCTACCAAAGATCGTCTGTTCATGCTGCAAGCCGGTCAAAACATTTTTAGGAAGCATCCTTTATTAGGTGTAGGTCCCGGTAATCTCTCCCGTGTCTACAATCTCTACCGCCCTCTGCAAGTGGGCAACGGCCTCGATCTGGTTCAACAGCTGCACAACACACCTGCTCAACTGCTCGCCGAGCTGGGCTTTATGGGATGCAGTGGCTATTTACTGTGGCTAGCTATTCTCCTCAAGCTAGGCTATACCCTGCATCGCACTATCAACGATAGAACAGATCGCATTTTGCTCTACAGCATTGGTGCTAGCTGGTTCGCCTACAGCATCTCTAGCCTTACCGACTATCAGCTCGAGAATATTGGTATTGCTAGCACGCTTACTATTACTTCAGCATTACTCATCTACTTAGCTACTCAATACATACCGAATTCTCTGTCGGCTGAGCCTACAAAACGAGTTCGTCGCGTAGCCAGTCTAGGTCTACTTCTGTATCTCAGTATCACGGTTCAATTCTGGGTCAGAGCCGACGTCGGTTTATACCTCTCTACTATTGCTCAGCAAAACAGCCAAAACTTTAATCTTGCTGCCGCCGATGCTGACTGGACAAAAGCTGCCTATCTGGTCCCTTGGGATCCTACGTACGCTGCACTTTCTGCTGATCAGCTCATCTCCACGCTGCCAAACACGACTGACTCAGACAGTTTTGAAAGCTTAGTCTCAGCCGCAATAGCCTCCTTGAAGTCTGCGCTCAAGGCCGCTCCTAATGATTCTTTCTTCAATCAAAACTTGGCCGTTCTTTCACTTTCAACCGATCCGGCACAAGCAGAACAGCACATGCGCCATGCGATACGCTTATTTCCTCGCAGTCCTCACTATGCCTACTACACCCTGGGGTGCATATATCTCAAACAAGGCGAAAATACCCAGGCGACCACCGCATTCACTTTGGAAGCTATAGCCAATCCACAGTTTCTCGTAGAACCCCTTTGGCAACAATCTCCTTTTTCTGATTTATTACCGGCTGTGACTACCAAAACGCTTACAGCTTGGCAATCGCTACTTGCTGCGACTACGCTTGATTCTAGCCAACGGGCCTGGCTCACACAGCAGATGGCACTTATTCAATGGTGGCAAGGTCATTCTCCTGCAAGCTCTTTTCGATCAGATAATCCTTTAGTTCAAGCCATCTTTCAGATAGATAATAATCCAGACCTTGCTCTCAGATTGCTCAACCAAATGAATGGAGAAGCGCTAAAACCATCACTTATAAAAGCTTGGCTAGCACCTGACCAATATCTCAGCACCTTATTAGAAAAGTCAGAGAGCACCGCAGAAGAACAGCAGCGGCTAAAAGACGATATCCGTGCGCATCGCGACATTCGCGAGTGGTTGACATCTGTACATCAGCCCATATCGACACAACAGCGATTCGGTCTATCTTTCGCCTATCGCAACGCGCATGCAAACAATATCCGCAGCGTGTCATCTGCTGCTGGTCCTCAGCGTCTTCCCTTGTTAGAACAGCTCGCCCTCTTTCCACCGCCGCCTAGAGAGTTTCTGCTGCTCGACCGCAAGATAGCTGAAATTGGCACCCAAGCATTATCTCTAGTATTTCCAACGTGAATACCACTACCTATGCAGTCTTCTACCTCTCTCAAACGATCTACTAGCCTTTTGCCCAGAGCTATTGGCTTCGGCATTATCAGCTTCTACGTTCTGTTCACACTATTGCCCAATAGCAATAGTCTCATGGTGAAATGGCCCTGGGTCTTCATATGGCAGTTCGGGCTGATGCTAGGTCCGGTTATGCTGATTTCTCAGCTTTGGCAACAGTCCTTTAGGAGGTTGGGTAGCCGGTTGGATGGGTTGGCGATCGCATGGAGCCTTTTACTTATCTTCAGCGCTGCCTTCGCCCAGTTCAGGCCTCAAGCAATTTGGTACGGTTGGGCTGCCTTTTGTGGGATTGCGTTTCTCTACGTTGTTCATAACTGGCTTATTTCCTCAGAACGCGCACAGCAATTGCTTACTTTCCAAGGCATCCTCAGTATTGTATTCAGTAGCTACAGCCTTACCGCGTGGCTATTTCAAACGGTCCAGCCTTATCTTCACACGTTAGACCAACTCAAAAGCTACGGTATTGAAAGAAGCTTCGACTTGCAAATCCTGACTCTGCGGAACTGGCATCCGCTCGGTCACCAAAACTACGTTGCGGGCTACTTGCTGCTGGCAATTCCTCTTTTAGCTGGCTTAGCTCTTTCTTCGACGGGTGCTTGGCGCTTTGGGTGGTTGGGAGGCTGTGCGATTAGCTTACTCACCTTGTACAGTACGGCCTCTCGCGGCAGCTGGTTTGGTCTTTTTGTCAGTGTGGTTGTTTTTCTAGCTTTTACAGCCTGGCACTATCCCAAACTACGTAAAAGGCTATTAGGGTTTGGCGCTGTAAGTTTTATTGGGTTCGCTGTCTGGGGTGTGAGCAGTCCTCGCATCAAAGGTCTATTTTCGTCGTTATTGAACCAAGGCGATGATGGTGAGCTTTCCTATCGGGCTGTCACTAATGCGACGGGATGGTTTATGGGAATGGATCGTCCCCTATTTGGCGCTGGCTTGGGCGGTGTTCCTTTGCTATACCAAAAGTACCGGCCTGCTTGGGCCGGGCAAAATGCTGAGCTAACTTATCAGCTACACAGTACGCCCGCTCAGCTGTGGGCTGAGTTGGGCTTTTTCGGTGTGTTGCTGAGTTTGGTAAGCGGTTTGGCCGTGATTTATCTCAGCGTTAGCTGGTGCAAAGCAAGATCGGCTTCTCCTGCTGAAACTCAAGGTTCGGCGGTTTCTCAATTTTCAACAATCGGTATTATAAGCGGTCTGCTAGGCTACGGCGTCTATGCCATTACAGACTATCAGCTAGATAATATTTGCATTAGCGGTACGCTCATCATCTATGTTGTAGTTCTTGTTGTTGAAAATAGGGCTGCCTCTCAGTCTTCTGACATTTCCTTAGCAACAGATGCTCTGAAGCTGCCTGGACCGATGCTATCGAAGAAGATAGCTTTTGCGAGTTCGGGCTTTCTGCTGGCTATCTCTATTTGGCTATATCCGGTGCATCGAGCATGGATGTTGTCTAGTCAGGGATTTTTTGCTTTACAGCAAGACGATGTAGCGGGCTTTGTAGCTCGCTTGGAGCAGGCACACACATTAGCGCCCTGGGAGCCTTACTACCCCTATCAGCTAGCGTGGAACTTGGGGGAGCTTGCTTTCCAAAGTACGGATGCGGTTCAGCAAGAAGCATTGCGGCAAGACAGTGTGAGATGGTTTGAGAAGGCGATCGCACTTTCCCCTTACCAGGAGTTCGGCTATTCCAATCTTGGCTGGCTACTGGTAAACACCGAACCCAAAAAAGCAACCAAAGCTTTTCTTCAATCTATTAAGCTAGTTCCAGAAAAGACAGGCGCTTACTTTGCACTAGGCTATAGCTTACTCAATCAAGGCAAAATAGACCTCGCAACCCAGTCGATGGTTGTGGCTCTGATGAAACAACCTCTACTCCTCACTAGCGCCGTTTGGCAATCACCTGAGCTGCAACCTCTATACCCGCAGATTCTAGATCAGCTGGAATTACAGCTGCGATCTTCTGGAGAAGAGGCTTTGCGATCGCTCGCATCACAAACGCCCAACTCCGCTGCTAGCACGTACCAAACGCTAGGTATGCTTCACTGGTGGAAAGGCGAATATGACCTTGCTGAAGCAGCTTTTTCTCAAGCACCTACCGATCTCAACCAATTATTACTATTGCTAGTAGAGAGCAGCGCTGGCGACTCTACCGCTGTGCGAGCAAGCAATGAACTAAAATCAAACGCTATGCTCGCAGCCTGGGCTAAGAACCCTAAAAGCGAACTGCTATTACTCCAGACAGTTTTATCTAGAGACCCCAACAGTACATACATCGACGAAGCTTACTACACTACTCTCGTCTCTGATATCCAAGCTAGTATTGCCGACTCTTCCACTTTCGACCAGTGGCTGAAGCGCTCGGCCCCATCCCGGCAGAGACGAAATCAACGCTTAGGATTTGGTACCATTAGCCGCCACATCGACGGTCCCCTCCCCAGAGACTTCTCTTTCTCGTCCGAGAATATCCTAATGACAGACTTCCTTAGCGTCACCTTACCGAGTAAGCTTCCTACTCCGCAAGCCGCTGAGCTAGCAAACGCAGTCGAAAGAACACTATCGGCTAAGTTTTAGGTAACAGACAGCTTACAGAGCAAGATAGACTAATTTACATGACTACCTGAAGTAAAGCTCTTATAAGCAATCTATCTACGACGATAAAACATACGCCTTCAGCGCATTAAGCAATCCACGCTCTCTCACAAATAAGAAATCGTCATAGAGAAAGTCTTCGTCTTGAGAGCTTATATCTATCAGCTTCAAAAAGCGACGATATTTTGGTCGCTTCACGATAGAAAACACAGTATATCCAAGCTCGGAAAAATAGGTCAAAATTCGCTGAACATGTTCGCCCTTTTTGTTGATCTCGATTATAAGCGTCGGATAATCTCTCTCAATAGAATGCTTTCCACCTTTGATAACCTCCCACTCGTGCCCCTCTACATCTATCTTCGCAAAGAACCCCGCCCCTATACTGTGTACCTTCGTAATACAGTCCAGCGTCGTAATAGGAATTTTCACTTTCTTCTTTAGCACGTCGCTGCATACGGCCTCTGCCTCCAAACTACTTAAGTAAGAGGAATGGTCAATATATAGCTCAGCCGTTCCTTCTTCCAAAGAGACTCCTGCTTCTATAAGCTTGAAATTGCTAAATCCATTCAGCTCGGCCCGCTCCACATTAAGCCGGTTGACCGCTGCGTTAGGTTCTATCATCAGCGTAGTGCGGCCATTGCTTAGTGCCAATAGTGATCGAATGCCTGCGTTCGCACCAATATCGATGTAGCAGACCGATTGCGGATAGTACGTCTCTAGTATTAGTTCCAATCGGTTAAGTTCTGGAGCGTGCCATTGATACGACAGTGCAAACTGAGAGGTTATCTCATCTTCAAGTTTAATCAGTGTCTTGACTGTTCTGCCGTTGCTCAGTCTAAGCTGCCACTCTCTCTCAGAATGAGGCATTTCAATACATCTCACACAAACATTCACAATCTTCCAGGGAGCCCGTTCGTATACGTAGTTGAAAAGCTGCCAGAAGGGTCTGATTTTAATCGCATAGTTGACGATAGAGAACGTTATCTTAAGCGACTGCCAGGATAATCGTTTTGCTACAGGCTTCCAGTTTTGTAAAGCGATCTTATTGTTTAAAGCAGCTATCATCTATTTTTCCTCTTCTTAGTTTTGGCGGTATTTGAAGAAGCCGAAAGTAGATAGCCTATTGACTGATATAACATAGCTATAAAATCTGTTTATCATTAAAACGCGAAGCAGTCGCAGTTCTATTCAAATATCTACAAGCTCGCTACTTCTGTACCAAGAAGCAGAATTGCCCGCAGAACAGCAGCTTTGTTTGGTTGATTTCCTGATGGCTCTGCCGCGTCATTTTACCGACTAGGCCTATGAAGCTATTCAGGGGTGACTCATTCTTCCACCATCGCGAAAAGATTTTGTGCCGCCGCAATCCACGACGAACAATTAGAGTGAGTGCGTCTATACTAGGGCGCACTTCTACAAGCTTTAGACCTGCTTCTTCTACTAGTAACTGAAAACCATACGGCGTAAAGTTCCACACGCTATAGGAATGATAGGGTTCTAGCTGTGAAGTAGCGCCTACAAAGTATCCATCCGGTTTTAATACTCTCGCAACTTCTTTCAATAGAGCTTCTGGATATCTGACGTGCTCAAATACTTGATTGCAGTAGATAAGATCGAAATGACTGTCTCCAAAGGGAATTGTTTTTCCATCGTAAGATACAAACGCTGCATCCGCTCTTTTGCGTTTATCAACCTCTGGCGACTGTTCTACATCTAGACCGACCCACTCAATGGATTGATCGATAGACCGAAAGAACTCAACAGAGTCCCCAGGACCACAGCCCAAATCCATGACTGTGCTCACATCTTTTTCCTTCAACAGATATCGAGTTAGTGCGTCCGATGTCATCTGCTGGCTGTGGTTGCCGGGAATGTAATGTGCGGCTAGCCTATCTTCATTCATATAGTGGGCTCTTTCTATAATCGAAAAACGGTCGCAGAATCTCTCCTGAAACCGTAAGTTACCCATCTACACATGTTGATTAACTAACTTTCAGTGTCTTGTTCTATTTGAGCATACTTAACAGTAACGCTACCATCGTCGTTAACAACAATCTGACCACCAAGCGCGTGAATACTATTGATTGCACGTTTACGGGTCTCGTTATCTATGGCTGTCGATAAAACACTGCTCCATGCACTCATTTGTGCAGATTTACTGTCTGGATTCTGTTTCAAAAAATCAGCAGTTTGTTGAGAAGTAGTAGCAATCAAGTCACTCTCTGGCAGGCTAGATTGCTTAGCCAAGTTAGCAGCCATTTCAAAAGATAATCTTGCCGCTTCTACATCTCCCAGGAAGAGTAATTCATCAACTGCTTTGTATCTCCATATATAAAAGCTATCTTCTGGATACCCATCGGTTAAAGACTCTAACCCCAGATTGATGAGCTCGACTGATTTTTCAGGCATTGCAGCGCGTAGGCTCACGCTACCAGTCATAAAGACATAGAAGTTTCTATAGTAAGGATCGTCACGCAGAATAGATTGAAAGAAATCATCACTCAGCGTATAACCATCTGCGTCTCTAGCCTTATCGTCCCCAAAATACTGTAGAAATTGTAGGAATGTAATATTCGCTTTCATACCACGAAACCCTAAACAAGGAAGTAGTCTCCTAACAGCAAGAGTCCTCTTCTGTTCTTCTGTTGAGATTGATGTAGTTTCTTTCTCATACATGTCTGGGCTCTTACTGGTAGGGAGCTCAGATAGTTGTATAATACCTATGTAGAAGACGCTCAGTACAGTGACCAAACTTTTCATGACGATCTTTTTAAGTATGGAAGGAAGCGTTATATATCTGGTTGCGTAGGGCTTTGTGCGTCTTGATACGCACTTCTTTGTGTTCAATTAAGGTTGCATCAACTGAGTAGGAAATAAAGTGCCAAAAGCTAGATCAGGAGTTTAAACCCACCGGAATGTAGAAATCCGAGTAACAAATGTGTTTGCCACCCGGATTCACACTATATCCTAATCAACGGGTACAAGAAGCTAAAGGCTTATAGTTTCTTGAATGTAGTAGGAACGCATCCCAAATCTGTACCAGAAGAATCAGTTCCATCTAACGCAACAAAGTAGGTAGCCTCTGTATCGGCAGCACCATCAACAGAACCAGCAGCATTGCTAGGAAGAAGAGCTTCGCAAAGAATAGCGATGGTTGTCGATTCTATATTTACACCAGAGCCAATAGTGGTAGATTCAACGCCACCTGCATATGTCTTTAGGGCACCAGAAGGTTTTGCAATCGCGTGCGCATACTGAGGATCTGAACCAGCAGGGGTGACAATTCTATAAGCGTAGTTGTCAGTAGCTGTTTGGATACCTAGTCCAAGCTGTGCGAAGCGATCATTTGTGGCCATGGTGTTGTTTTCCATGAAGTAGGCTTGCTGAGCACGGTTAATAGAACCGATGTAAGTCTTGGCTTCAGACTGCTTTGCTTTGTTGGCCTGGTTCAAGAAAGAAGGAAGTGCGATCGCCGATAGAATACCGATGATGATAATTACAACGAGAAGCTCAATGAGAGTAAAACCACCGTTAGCTTTCTTCTTGCCTGCGAAGTGCTGAAGTAGTTTTGCTTTGAGTTGAGTTGTCATGAAAAGTGTCTCCGTGATGTTTGAAGTAAGTTGCGTGTCGTCTAGTGAAAGACATATCTCGAAAGCTAAGTTTCCCGCCTGCACGATAAGACTCTCAAAACGCTTGAAACTCTCAGTGCGACTGGCCGGAGCGAATGTCGTCGCCTTGGCTTTCTGCTCCGAACTTAACTTGCCCCTCAATATTTCTTGAACAGTCAGCTTATTTACACAAGCCAAAACAATTCAGCTACCCATTAATCAGTACTTTGCCGGTACCTGCTCACCACTTCCAATGGCACTTTCCCCACCACAAGGCACACGCTAGCGAGACTAGAGTGCCCAATTCCAAATCAAAATAACTTGCTAAAGCAACAGTTCCAAACAACGAAGAACTCTCTATCCCATCGGGTCAGAGAGCTTAAATACATCTTGTCTTGGAGTCCCGAACTCGGGGACGGAAGCCTCTTGCTTCAGAGCCCCACCCCATAAATCTTCGGCGAAGACGAGAGCCTGCGAGCAGTAAGCCCCCTACGATCGTCCTGGCAGATTATCCGGGTCAAAACCTTGCGATCGCAAAAACACCTCCAACGCCTCCCCACGCTGCCTCTCCTGTGCTGCCTCAAGCTGCGCCCGTTCAGCCCGGTATCGTTCCCGCTCAGCTTCACTAAAATGTCGATTCCCCCCAGCGTCATACCAGGTCAATATCTCCATCGGCACACCACCGACCTCTCCATCGTATCGGCCAATCCCTAGGCCCACTTCCGGCATCCAGTAGGGCTCACCCTGCTGCCGTCGATAGGTGCCCGACTCCAAATTGTAATTCACCTTCAGCACGCTCATCCCTCACAGGCCCCACCGCCCAAAGTGAATTCCCTATCGGGAACCCCTAAAACCGCTCCAGCGCCTCAAACTGACCCATCACACTATGCGCCGCTTCCCCACAGGTCTTCGGCGTCGGAAAAATCTTCGTCGGATTCGCCAACCCCTTCCGATTTATCGCCCCCCTCACCCACTGCATCGTCTCCAAATCCACCGCGCTAAACATCTCCGGCATATAGCACCGCTTATCCGCTCCAATGCCATGCTCCCCCGAAATGCTGCCACCTACTCGCACACACAGCTTCAAAATATCGCCGCCGAGCGCCTCTACCGCCTCTAGCTCACCCGGTACCGAATTGTTATACAAAATCAGCGGATGCAAATTTCCATCCCCCGCATGAAACACATTCGCCACCCGATACCCGTGCTCATCGCCTAGCCGCTCAATTTCCCTCAGCACCTCCGGCAGTCGAGTTCTAGGAATCACCCCGTCCTGCACATAGTAATCAGGACTAATCTGCCCCATCGCCGCAAAAGCTGCCTTCCTGCCCTTCCACAGTCGCAGCCTTTCTGCTGCTTCCGTCGCGTGTATCAGCTGCCGAGCACCGTTCTTATAGCACAGCGCCTCTATCTGCTTCGCACTAGCAGTCACTTCCGCCGGAGCTCCATCTATCTCTATAAGCAATATTGCAACTGCGTCACGCGGATAGCAGTTCGTTCCTACCGTATCTTCCACCGCGTTCAGGCTAAAGTTGTCCATCATCTCCATGCCAGCCGGAATAATGCCCGCACGAATAACGTCCGAAACAGCCTCACCCGCCGCTTCAACATTTGTAAAATCAGCCAAAATAACTTGAACAGATTCAGGCGACTTCAAAATCCGAAGCGTCACCTCCGTCACAATGCCAAGCGTCCCTTCCGACCCTACAAAAACGCCGGTAAGGTCATAGCCCGGCATCTCAGAAATAGCGCCGCCTGTGTCTACAACATCGCCGTTTGGCAGCACAACTTTCAGCCCTAGCACGTGGTTTGTGGTCACCCCATACTTCAAGCAGTGAACCCCGCCAGAGTTCTCAGCCACATTCCCACCAATAGAGCAGGCCAGCTGACTGGAAGGATCAGGCGCGTAGTAAAAGCCCTCACCGCTCACCGTCTGCGTAATCCAGTGATTGATCACGCCCGGCTCTACCACAACCCGTTGATTGTCGTAATCAATATCCAAAATTTTCTGCATACAGGTCGTCACAATCAGCACGCACTCCTTAATTGGCAGCGCCCCGCCAGAGAGACCCGTCCCCGCGCCACGAGTCACAAAAGGAATCTCCTGCTCGTGGCACAGCTTTACCACCGCTGCCACTTCTTCTGTTGTTCTTGGCAGCGTCACCACCGCTGGCCGCTCACGATAGCTCGTCAGCCCATCGCACTCATACACCAGCAGCTCTTCCTTTCGCCGCATCACCCGGTTCTTATCCAGCAGCGCTTCTAGCGCTCGAACAACAGGCTTCCAATCACGAGAACTAGAGCGAGTAGCAACAGCAACCATAAGAACCCAAAGCAAAAACGCCCCTAGATCCTATCGTAGAAAGACAAATTCTGAAAAGTAGCGCTACGCCTTGCACTTGCCGCTAACCTCCGCGCCCCTTCGCCAGCGTCTCCCCATTCAGCATCCGCTGCGCCGCATCTAGCAGCGCCTCCTCCAAATAAGGCTTCGTAAAGTAACCGCTTGCGCCTAAGTCCACTGCCATCTGCCGGTGACGGTCCGCACCGCGAGATGTCAGCATCGCAATCGGCACACTCTTCAAGTGACTGTCTTTCTGCATTCGCGACAGCAGCTCGAGTCCATCCATGCGAGGCATCTCAATGTCACAGAAAACAAGGTCGCAAGGCAGTCCAGAGCGCAGCTTATCCCAGGCCTCTTGCCCATCGCGAGCCTGCTCTACCCGGTAGCCCACTTTGTTAAAGCTCATCGACAGCAGCTCTCGCACCGTAATTGAGTCGTCTACAATTAGCACCGTCGGATCTGTCTTAGCCGTGATTTCTGCTTCTGCTTCCGCCGCTGCTTCTGCCCACAGTAGCGAACTCGGCTCCCGGCGAACTCGGCCCATCGCAATGTCAATGAGTTCGAGCACGTCAGCAATCGGCATCACTCGGCCATCGCCTAAAATAGTCGCACCTGCAATGCCCAGCGGCTTCGGCACAGGTCCTTCTAGCTGCTTAATCACAATTTCTTCTTCGCCAATCACCTGATCAACTTGAATCGCTACAAAGGTACTGGCGCTTCTCAGCACAATGATAGAGAGCACGTCATCGTCTTGGCTACCGCCGTATACGCGGCCACGACCCAGGGTCCGGTTGAACTTCAGCAGGTCAGTCACTGCGTGGAATGGAAGCGTGCGATCGCGCCACTTCACACAGTCTTGACCCTTCTCGTTTTTGATAATGCGATCGCGCGGCACATCCACCATATCCTCCACACCATCCATCGGAAAGGCAATCCGCGCCTGATTGCTCACACAGCTCAGCGCCTTAGAAATACTCAGCGTCAGCGGTAGACGAATCGTAAAGCTCGTCCCCTTTCCCTGCTCAGAGTCAATCGTAATCACACCGCGAATTTCTGCTAGCGAGGTGCGCACCACATCCATGCCTACACCGCGCCCAGCAAAGTCATCCGCCTGGTCTCTCGTGCTAAACCCAGCATGAAAAAGCAGCTCGTAGGTTTCAATATCAGAAAGATTATCGGCCTCAGTTTGGGTGATAAGCTTCTTCTCAACGGCCTTACGCTGTACAAACTCAGGATTGATTCCACCACCGTCGTCCGCTACATAAATGACCGTCTGATTACCCTGATAAAAGGCTTGCACCGTAATCGTACCCTCCGGCAGCTTGCCCGCTGCTCGCCTCGCATCAGGCGTTTCAATACCGTGGGTAATCGCGTTATTAACCAGGTGAGTAAGCGGGTCGTAAAGGTGCTCTACGATCATCTTGTCGATCAGCGTATCTTTTCCTTCCACAATTAGCTGAGCTTCTTTACCGCACTTCAGCGAAATATCGCGAACGGCTCTTGGTAACCGGTCTGCCGCCTGTGAAAAAGAGACCATGCGAGCCGTGTTCAAGCCTTCCTGTAGCTGCGTCGTCACCTGACGAAACTGCCGCGTCACCTGATCAGAAGACTCTACGGTGTAGCCAATGTCAGAAGAAGATTCTCTTACTCGCACAATCAGTTCAATCATCTCCTGTGAGAGCGTATGGAAGCCTGTAAAGCGGTCCATCTCTAGGGCGTCAAACGTTGCACCAGTTGCATGATTCTCGGGTTCAGCTTGCTGCTTACTGTTGCCTGCCGCGTAGGCCTTGCGGTTAGAAACGAGAGAGCTTTCAAGCAGCGATCGCTCATACAGATCTCGCATCCTCTGGCCCACATCATTCAGCTGCTGTACCTGAAAGAGCAAATTGTCTAGAAACTGGCGCAATCGCTCCTGATCTCGCTCTAGCGTATTGCGATTTACGACCAGCTCTCCCACTAAATTACTCAGGTTATCCAGGTGATTAACAGATACCCGCATATTCTGTTCACGTGCGGGGTTGCTTCGCCTGGTGGCGCGAGGCACTGTTCTGCGAGGCGCTGTAGAAGGCAGGGTGCTCTCACTATCACCATCTTCCAGCAGCCTTTCTAAATCATCAAAGTCCTCTTCATCTTCCAATGCTTCTTCGGAAGGCGGCTCGCTGACAACTGTTGAAGTCTTGGCCTCCGTCTTTGCGATCACATCCGTCTGCGCCTGATCGTCACCCAGCAAAGAATCAAGATCGTCAAAATCCAGTGCTTCACTGCTCAGTGCTTCATCGCTGAGCGCTAGCTCGCTTATTCCTTCATTCTCAATTACGCGCTTGGTGTTTTCAGCACCCTCGCTCTCTACGTCTTGAAAATCTAGAAGCAAATCATCGTCAGTAGATTCGCCGCTATCCTCTTCTATTCCTAGAGTGCTGAGAGTGTCTCCCTCAAGCTCGTCTAGCAATCCATCTAGTGTTGCAAAATCATCTTCCGAAACACTATCTCCTGTGATATCAAGAGATGCTGCGTTTATCTGAATATCTTCAGTCGGTAAGTCAGTCTCCGGTTCATCCTCACCTGCCCAGCCATCTGCTGTATTGCTAGTTGTCAACAGCTCATCTAGCGATGCAGCTGGCGAAATCGTTCCCTCATCTTGGCTATTTTCCTCTACAAACTGTTCTGTAGATGCCTCTTCCTCAGACGTCTCTTCCTCGCTGAAAAGATCTCCTAGTAAAAAATCGTCTTCCGCAATAGGGTCTGCTGAGAACACTGTCTCAACGTCTGATGCGTCGTCTACTGTACCGTCATCCGTATTCAGGTCCAATACGGCATCTTCTACGACATCTTCAAAAACTAGCCCTTGACCCTGCTCAGCTGTCTGCTCTGACGACAGCGAAAGATCATCCCACAAGTCGTCGCCTGAGTCTTCTTCTGAAGACGGCGAAAGCTCGTCCCACAAATCGTCTGCTACATTCTCTTTGGCTACAGTTGTATTCTCTTCTTCTGTGACGCTCTCTTGTTCTATGGAATCCGCCGCCGCAGGTTTTTCTTCTTCAAGTAATTCTGATAGCTCTAAGTCCGTCTGTTCATCAGGCTGTTTATCATCCGAGCTCAGGTCAAACAACGAATCTGAAGAATCAAAATCGAATAAATTATCTGCCAAATCTGTAGCTGCATCAGGCTCCTCGGCTGCTGCGCTACTATCTTCCTCGACATTTGGTATATCTACTTCGATGCTAAGCGTTGGTAGGTCGAAGTCAATAGGCTCGTCCAGTTCATCTTCTGTACTAGCCAGCATTGTCTCAGCTGATTCAAATGTCTCTGCTCTGTCTCAGACAGTTCACTATCAACGGAACCTTGGTCATCTCTTGAATCAGGTTGGAGCGATATTTCTTCCGAAGCTAATTCACTCCAAGGATCTTCAGAAATCTCTTCTCCTGTTGATACTTGCGGACTTTCTTCGCCAGCTTCTATGTCAATCTCTAGAGAAAGTTCAACGTCTTCTGCAAAATCAGCTGATGAATCAGAGGGCGAATCGAAGAAGAAGCTATCAATATCTTTCTCTGCTTCTTCTAGTTTGGCACCAGTCAGCGTTGGAAATTCGATCTCTTGTTCACTAGGACTAAGCGGCTCTACTGCAAACAGCCCGCTAGACAGGTTTCCTACCGGTTGTTCTCTGTTTCCGCCATTAAAAGTTGAAGAGTCCGCGACCTCTAGCTTCTCTTCTTCTTCCGCAACCGACAATTCGCCGATGTCTGTATCTGGCTGAAAATAATCTGTCTGCTCTCCTAGCGAATCAGCAGTGCTAAACTTCGGCTCAGGTGAACCGGGTTCTATAGGCAAGCTATTAGCACCTTCCCCAAAAAGGTCTCCTAGATCGTTTTCATCGTCTCCCTCTGCCCAGGGGTCTTCGGTGAGAGCGGCTAGCTCAGTATCCAGGGAGTTTCCTTCGCCGATGACTTCATCAATCTCGTCATTATTAATCTCATCATCAAGATCTAGCTCAGCAATATCAGCAAACCCGCCGTCTGTGAGGGTTCCGCCAAAGAGATCGTCTTCATCCTCAGCTGCGCTGTCTTCTTCACTACCAGTCTGGTCTAGGCTATCGTCTGCTAGCAAATCTGTGAGGTCTTCATCGTTACTCAGATCAATTCTCTCAGGGTGTAGCCGCATCTCTTCAGAAACAAATGGATGACCGCCCAGGGTGTTGTCGAGTTCTTCTAAGTCTCCATCAAAAAGATCTGCTAGGCTGTTGAGTTCCTCTGTCCCTACATCGGGCCCGGTGACGTTCACCGTAGCTAGTAATGCATCCAAAGATTCGTCTGTTCTCTCTTCAACCTCAGCGTTGCGGTTGAGCGCAGAAAGCTCAGACGGAATCTCGTTAAAGTTTAAATCTATACTGAGTCGGCTAGTAGAGTCTTTTTCTAGCTCGTTCTCCAAGCCTACAGATTCAACGTTCTCTGCCTGATTCAAGCTGTTCTGTATCGAGCCAAACTCACCCACCGAATATGCAGATTCCAGTTGGCTACTCGCCTCTACCTGCGTCCTAGCTAGAAGCTCTGCGCTGTCAGTATCTAGCCCAAACAATTCATCGATGTCTTCTGTATCAGTGTCAATTTCAGCATCGAACAAGCCGTCTACAAAGAGAGCCTCTTCGGTCTCGGCGGTTTCTGCAAATAGGTCAGCATCTAGCTCAAAGCTGTCTGCGTTGACATCTGCTGTGTCCAGCGTATTCTCCAAGCTATCGGCGGTATTCTCTAAAGCCTCTGTAGGCGCTAAGTCATCGGCTGCTAAAGTATCTGTCGCTAAAATATCTTCTGGCAGCAGTCCCTGCATTGCTTCCGAAACACCTACTTCAGAAGCTCGCCCTACCAGCACCAGGTCTTGAGACTTTTTGATCTCTTTGATGAGTATAGGTGCAAGCGTCCGATACTCATTATTCGGTTCCTCTACTGCTAGCCGGGCGGTTTCTGTCAGGTCGCACCAGGCTGATAGCTGAAACTGCCGACCGATCGCACTCATTTGAGTACAGATTTCTTGGAGCTGTCTTCTGCTTTCTGGCGTGTCGGCCTGCTTGAAGGTTGAAAGCAGCTGACGCAGCAGAGTAGAAATGTCTTGCCTGAAGCTAATCTGTAGCGCGTCGGCAGTGGCGTTGCCCAGTGCAGCTCCACCGCTGCTTGTACCGTTATCAGCTGTAACGAGTAAATCTAAATGCTTCTCCAGCTGCCCAAATACCGGGTCTACATCGGCCATAATTTCCTGAGCTTTCTCAGGCGTCAGGCCAAAGGGGCCTTCGAGCTGCTCTAAAAGGTCTTTCAACCCGTCAGAAACCCGCAGAAACATCGTCTCCAGCGTGCTATCTACTCGAACAGAAGATTCTTTAAGGATCTTGAAATAATCTTCCATACGATGTGCGATCGTTTGGATGCTCTCTAGGCCCAGCATGGCCGCGCCGCCTTTCACAGAGTGCGCGGCTCTAAAAACCTCATTGGCCTTCTCTGAATCTTCAATCGTTGCTTGAAGACTGAGCAAGCCTTGTTCAATGGTGTTGAGGTGGTCTTTGGCCTCCTCAATGAAATATCCCATTATTCGCTGTTGTTGCTCAGGCAGCATAGCTGCGTTCTCCCTTAGTGCGATCCGAAGTAGGTGTAAATGGCTGTGCCGATGAGAGACTCTAGCGGCAATGATGACGGTTGTCGATACCTGCGATTAAATCAATTATTTTTCCTTCGTCGTGTTCACCTTAAACTTATCTACCGAGGTAAGTAAGTCTTTAGCAACGCCCACCAAGTTTTGCAGTGATCCAGACACACGCTGTGATTCTTGCGAGGTCTCCTGCGCAGTCAGCTCTACAGACTGCATTACCTGCGCAACGGCTCTAGATGTTTCTGTCTGCTCTACGGTATCTGCCGTAATAGAGCGCACCAGCACGTCAATGCGGTTAGAGACCTGAATAATGTCATCTAGCGATTGCTTGGCCTGCTCAGCTAGCCGTGTGCCTTCAATCACCTGCTGCGTGCCTTCTTCCATTGCGGTCATCACGCCGCCAGTCTCGCTTTGAATTTGCAGCACGATTTGCTCAATTTCCTTCGATGCCTTTGCGGCTCTGTCTGCTAGCTGCCTGACTTCATCTGCCACGATAGCGAAGCCTCGCCCTGCCTCACCCGCTCTTGCCGCCTCGATACTCGCGTTAAGTGCCAGCAGGTTTGTCCGCGAAGCAATCTGAGAAATCAAGGCCACAATCTTAGAAATCTCCTGCGAAGATTCTGCGAGGCGCTTAACCTTGCGAGTTGTATCTGCTACTGTTTCACGAATGTCTAGAATACCGGCTACAGTGCGCTCTACAGCTTCACCTCCGCGCAGGGCGGTTTCAGAAGCTGAGCGGGCGACTTCCTCAGCCTCGCGCGCACTTTCGGCCACACGCTGAATTGAGTCGGTCATCACCTGCACAGAATTGAGGGTGACGGCCAGTTCTTCGGCCTGTCTAAGGGCGTCTGCTGAAAGCGATCGGGCAAATGCTTCATTTTCTGTGGAGCCCTGACTCACCTGACGGGCTGCTACACTTACCTGTTTCACAATTTCTCGCAGATTTTCAATGGTGAGATTAAATGAGTCGGCGACCGCGCCGAGTACATCAGCGGTGACTTCTGCTTTAACGGTGAGGTCGCCTCTTGCCGCGCCTTCCACGTCGTCTAGTAGGCGAATGACCTGACGCTGCAAGTCTTCTTTCGCTTGTTCTTGCTCTTGCGCTTTCCGCTGCGCTTCGCTGGTAGTAGTAAAAATAGAGCTCGCCATCTGGTTGAATCCTTCGGAGAGCTGGCCGAATTCATCGCGGGTAAAGATGGTGGCGCGGGCGTTGAGGTCGCCCTGCGAAATTTGGTCGAAGCGAACTTGCAGTTCGTTGACGGTTTCTTTTGTTCGCTTTTCTATAAGGAAGCCGAGTCCTAGAACGCTAGCAAAGCTGGCAAGCCCGGCTGTACCGCCTGCTGCTAGTGAATAGATTCCTTTTGAGCTGCCGTTTTCGGGCGTAGGCGCTGCAAATAGGCTGACTGCGCTAACTGCGATCGCACTCAAAACACCAGCGGAGCCTGCTAGCATCAGCCGCTTTGTCGACATCGAAGCATTCTCAATAGGCGCTAGCGCTCCCTGCTTCTGCGGCTTAGGATTACTCACCGCCTTTTTATTGAAAACCGGCATCGGTGAGGCTTTTGTGCCATCAAAACTACTTGCTGCAAACTCACTATTGCCTAGCAGAGAGCTCTCTCCACCTGTCTTAGTACTGCCGAACTGGCTAGGAATCACCCCCATAGAAGGATTGGTAAAGCCTGCAGAGCTATCCGATAGGTCAAAGTCAGGAACGCTTTCAAAATCATCAAAGTCATCAAAGCTGTCGCTGTAGGAATCTTTGCTAGATGTCTCTGAACTGTCCCCACTTGAGTTGAATCCATCATTGCCAAATCCGCCTGTGCCGAATCCGCCTTTGCTGCTAAAGCGCTCAGCGCTAAAATCGTTGCTGCTGTCAAAACCACCTTCTGATTCAGACTCGCCAAACCCCGAGTCGAAGTCTTCGAGAGCGGGACTCGACGGTCCATCGCCGTTGTCAGCAGCGACTGGGTCGTCCATCATAAAGAACGTCTTATCTTCCAACTCAGCAGGCGGCTCAAAAGATAACCCCTCAAATTCATCGCTGCCGGTATCTGCTAGTGACGGAAAGTCATCTAGGGTGCTGCTGTCTAGCATGGCATGACTATCTTCTCCAAACGGAGAGGGGGTAGCACCTGATGAGCTTTCTACAGGTGCTACCGAGCCACCGGTATCTCCAAAAGCTTCATCAAACTCTGCCATATCAAAATTGGTGCTAGCATCGCTAAATGTGGTCGTGCCGCCTGCATCAGCATCCTGGTCGTCCGCCGATGCGTCGAAAGGCATGTCCAAAGTAGCCACTAAAGGATCGCTACCAATGTCTTCTAAAGTGTCAGTATCAAATGGATTGCTGCTGAAGGGATTGCTGTTGTCTGCACTCTCTTCTGGCGAATCATTTGCACCACCATCGTTAGACGATGTGCCAAATGAAGCGCTAGATGGCGCATCAAAGGCAAACGGATTATCTGGTCCGTCTTCGCTTTCTGCTGAGTGGGAACTCTCTAATGAGAAATCATCTGATGTAAAATCATCTAGCGCCGAACCGCTCTCCGCACCGTTTGCAGCTGCAAAATCACTGAATATGCCAAGATCATCTCCGTCAGGATCTTCTGTCGCCGTTGAGCCCGACCAGGCAGAGACTTCTGCTTCACTGCTGCTGTCAAAGTCCGCTAGCTCATCGTCAAACTCTTCCGGCATAGGCGAGATCGCCTCAGACAGCCCCTCTTCCAACTGGTCTGCTATTGGCTCATCCGACTGTTCTGCCGTTTGGTTGGCGTAGGCCAGTCCGTTGTTGGCATAGTCTACAAACTCAGGATCGGAAGACAGATGCAGTACGGTTTTGTACTGCTGCTGAGCAACCTCGTATTGATGCAGTCCATAGCAGTAGATATGCCCTTTTAGCAACAGCACACTCGGGTCTGTTGGGTACTCATCAGCAAGCTGGTCGATAGTTTGTGCAGCCGCTTCGTAGCTCCCCTGCATATAGGCTTTCTCTGCGGCCTGATATGATTCTGCGTAGTCGGTGCCCGATACCATTGTTTCTTTCCTCTTGCCGATCTAATCCTAGTGCTGGTCTTTTGGTTGTGGGAGCTGTAAAAGGGCTAATGATAGCCGAGATATTACTGTGAGTGAGTACCGTAAGCAAGTACTGTCCGAATGACTGCCTGAGTGATTGCCTGAGTAACTACCTGATTAGCTGTGGTGGCGATCGCACATTATGCCACCCACCGCGCAGAGCGCAGGATTGCAATATGATCTAGCAATCTCAGGGTTTTGCTGGCGTCTAGCGCCCACTCTCCTTTCAAGAAAGAGTCCATGCCATTAGCGGTTACAGAAGGGGCTTTGAGGGCTTCGTTGTCTAGCCAGTCGGTCCCGACTACCTTATCAACCGCGAGCCCTAGCATCGTGCCTTGGTCTTCTACTGCAATCACCGAGATTTCAGCGCGATCAGTGTTCATTGGCTTGGCGCAGCCTAAAAACTGACCCAGGTCAGCGACCCAAATGACCCGCCCCTGCTGATTGAGCGTACCAAGCAACAGCGGCGACACGTTGGGGACGGGTGTAATGTGGTCGGGCGCATGTGCAATGATGCGACGGATACCTGTTGCAGGTAGGGCAAACTCGTCTTCTTCAGTGATGAAAAAGCGCAGGTGAAGCTCGCCTTCTGGCGTTTCAATTTCTTGAAGCTCAGGGGCCTGGTCCTGTCCAGATATTGTTTGAAAGTCAGGGTTTCCTACCATGGTGCTAATTAATACCCTTGCAGCAGTTGCTTGACGGTGCCCACAAGCTCAGTGGGCTGAAACGGTTTGGCAATATAGGCATCGGCCCCTTGCTTCATTCCCCAGTAGCGATCAAATTCTTCCCCTTTAGCCGAACACATCACCACAGGTACGTTTTGCGTAGCCAGGTTGGCTTTAATTCGGCGGCAGACCTCATAACCATTCATTTTGGGCATCACAATATCTAGAAGGACTAAATCGGGTGGATGACCTTGGATTCGCTGGAGAGCTTCAATCCCATCGCTCGCAATTGTGACGTCCAATCCGCTACCTTCTAGCAGATCTTTCATCATTTCTTGCTGGGCGGCGCTGTCTTCGACGACCAAAATTGTGCTCATAATCTTTTTCTAAACCATGGGGGTCTTTTGACCGGCTGGCAATCCGTTTCACTTTGGACGTTTCGTCTGAACCCGGCGGCATCTGCGATGTGTCAGCTGGCTCAATCATTCCCTGGAAGCCGGACAAATAGCGCACCTTGAAAGCAACAGGCCTGGGGCACTCCAAACTGGATTGCCCAGCGAAATGCATCTGTGACAGCTGCTGTGTGATCAAAGTACCCTCCCTCGTTTTATTTGTTAAACATTAATTGATAAACACGCTAAAAAACCTTGCGTTTGTTTAAGTCCGCAGCAGGGAACTTATAGATCACATGGGTGTCTGCCCGGCTTTGCATACACAGAGGGATTGCTAGCGTGCTTTATCTAGCTGAAACACAGAAGAAGAGTGGATTTATAGGTGGTGGCAAAGCTGAGTTTAAGCTGCTTGCCGCTCAGCGCTCTGAACACGATTGGAGCAGTGTGCCGGGCGATGAGCTAATTGCTGCGCCAGATGACGCGCCCTACGCTAGCGGTGTGCTGGTTTTAATTGAGCTGACCAACAGCCGTCAGGTGAAGCGGCATCAAGAGGCGGGCCGAACGCTGGTAAGCGTGCTGCAAAACTTTTCGAGTTTGAGCAAGAAGTTTAAGTCTCAAGGGGATGAGATTGAGCAGTGGAAGGAGTCGCTGACCTATCAAAGTCAGGCGCTCAACCGCCGAGAGATGGAGATAGAGGCTCGGCAGGAGCAGATAGAACAAGCAGAAGCCGATATTGAAAAGCTAGAAGCTCAGCGGCAGGAAATAGAGGGGCAAAAGGCCGAGGCTCAGCAGTTACAAGAAGATCTTACGAGAAAGACGGCTGAGCTAGAAGGTGCCTGGGCCCACTTAAACGGAGAGATTCAGCGGTTTGAGGAGCAAAAAGAGTCTGCTATGCCGGTTGGAGCCGCTGGGCTAAGCGATGAGCAGACACATCAGATGCAGACTGCGATCGCACAGCTCGCTCAAAACTCAGCCGACACTGACGCCTTAAGTTCTGAGCTTGCCACGCTACAGGCGTTGGTTGCTAGCTACCAGTCTGAGCTAGCTGAAAACCAACATCAGCTTGCCCAGAAGCGAGAAGAAATGACAGCGACAGAATCAGCTCTAGCGGCTGAACTAGATGCTTTAGAGGCAGACAAGCGATCGCTCAGTGAAACCGAATCTGGACTACACACTACGCAAGCTCATCTACAGCAGCAGCAGGCCCTGCTCGGTGCTAAGCAAGAGCAAAACCAGCTGCTAACCGATCAGCTTAAAAATCAAACCGATATTCATCAGCAGGTATATGAGCTGCTAAATTCGGCTGATAAGGTCCGCTTGAGTAAGAAAGTCGATGTTGCCGCGCTAGAAGCGATGCCTGAAGGTGAGCTGCAAGCGCTAGTCGCTAGCCTAGAGCAAGATTTAGATAAGATGGTTCGCTTTGTAAATGACCAGGAAGAAGAGCTGAAGCTACAGCAAGATGATATCGATGCAATTAAAGCAAAGCTGGACAGTGCAAGTGACTATGAGAGGCTACAGCTAGAGACAGAAATCGCTGAAGAAAAAGACCGGCACGTGATGCTCAACCGCACTCTAGTCGGCCAGCGGCGGAATTTGCTAGAGCGTGAAGAAGTCTTGAGTCAGCACAGAGCGGTGCTGCTTCGCAGACAGGGCCTAGCCGCAGAAGGGACAGGTGCTGCCGCCGATCTAGAGCCTGTGCTAGATGAGATTGATGCCTTGCGCGCTGTGCTCGGTGAGCAGATTCAGCAGGTAGAAAACGAGATTGCCCAAATCCAATCAGAGATTGACACCCTCAAACAGTCTCGTCAGCAGCAGCAGGCGCAGCTAGAAGCGCAGCAGCAGGCAGTTGATGACATAGATGCAGTCTGTAGACTGCGACAGGAGCAGCTCGGTGAAGGGAAAGGCCAGGTTGCGCTCTACGAGTCGCTGCTTTCCCCATTAGAAGAGAAAGTTGTGAGCTTTTCTCAAGGGCTAGATTCTATGTCTTCTAGGGTGGGTGAAGTACAGTCGGCAGAAGCTCAAAAGCAAGCTGCGATCGCAAACGCTCAGCAGGTATTGCAGTCGGTAGCCGCGCCTGAGCCCGCACTCGTTTAGCTTTGCATCCTTTCTGACCTACAAACTGACTCTCAAAGAGCTATGGCTCGGCCTAGATGCGCACGCGGCATAATAGAGTTTGTCAAGAGGCCGAACTATTCATTTCACGGCTTTTGCTAAACGAAATATGTCCGAAGATTTTATCAAGCTCGACCAGTTTTTGAAGGTTACAGATGTTGCCCGCTCCGGTGGAGAGGCAAAGCTGATCATTCGCAGTGGCGAGGTAAGTGTGAATGGTGAGATGGAGCTAAGACGCGGTCGCAAGCTATACGATAGCGACGTAGTGACAGTAGATGACACCTCCTTCACCGTTCATCTCTCAGCCGATTCAGAAGGCGGCTAGTAGTGTTGCTAGCGTGGTGGAACTATCAGCTATTTTTTTGGCTGTTTGTGATGCTATGCACACTGCACAAGTCGCGAAGAGCCTTTTACACTGTGATAGTAAGGAGTAAGAAGGCGAAGTTTGATTACTCTGAGAAGTCCTACTCTATATAATTCAGGAAAGAAAATGCAGCCCAAGATCGAAATTTACACCTGGAGCCGATGTCCCTTTTGCATTCGAGCCAAGTCCTTGTTGGACCGTAAGGGTGCTGAGTACACAGAATATTGCATTGATGGGGATGAAGCCGCACGTAGCGAAATGGCCGAGCGCGCAGGCAGACGCTCTTTACCTCAAATCTTTGTAGATGATAAGCACGTTGGTGGCTGCGATGATCTGCACGCGCTTGACCGTAAAGGCGAGCTAGACAGCCTACTAGCGGCTGCTTGATTCTCTAGCCAGTCTGGCTAAGAACGCTAAGAAGAGTGGGCACTCAATGACTATTAAGTGCCCACTCTTCTTATGGATAAAACAACAAACCGATAGAACAACCTAGCGAGGTGCTATGAAGCTACTGTTACCATGGGTGTAACGTTTGTTGCATCCATGCTTTTCTGATTGTTATTAGCTTCTTTATTCGGTTGCGCTCTAGGTTGCAGCAGTCCGTATCCCTTGTGGTTCCGCTCATAGATGACGTTGATTTCGTTGGTCTCAACGTTGCGGAACATGTAAAAGTCGTGGCCTACCAACTCTAGATTTTCTAAGGCTGTTTGTACGGTCATCGGCGGCAGTGCGAAGTATTTGCTGCGCACAACCGTTTCGGGAAGCTTTGGCTGATGGTTCAGCACTTCGCTGATGTCTGGGCTACCTTCTGGTGTAATATCTGGCGTGTTGATGGTGGCGTCTAGGTTGAGTGGACGGACCGAGTCGTGGGTTTGGTCTCGGCGCTTCTCTTTGTATTTACGCAGCTGCCGGGTAATTTTATCGGTCACCATGTCGATGGTGGCGTACATATTTTCGCTGCTTTCTTCGGCGCGAACAACTGTGTTGTTGAGATAGATAGTGACTTCAGTAGATTGCTTAGGTGCAATTCTTGGATTTGTTTCAACAGATAGGTTAACGTCTACTTTGTTGATTAGCGTCTTAAAGTGCGCTGTGGCTTTTTCTATTTTTTGAGTGACGTGACTGCGAATCGCGTCTGTGATCTCAATGTTTTTACCTTGGATTACTAGCTTCATAGAGCAGCCTCCCCGTAGCGGTAGGTTTATACTCTTTAACCGTAGCACTCACGTTTTCGTCTAATTGTAAACTGTCAAGAATATAAGCATCCGTTGATAATTCTTGACTTCAATTTGTTCGCCTGGAGCGACAGTTAGTACCGATGAATACCACAAACCCTAAAATATACGCTAGCCCTTTGTGTGACACTAGCCTGGTGAGGTCAACAGGAAAATTGTATCTGCTAGATCAAATCTCTTATTCAACAGCTTGGCAATGGCAGAGAAAGCTGGTTGAGGCCCACAAGCAAGACGGGATGTCTAAGTTTGGAGCAGTAGAAGAGGAGCCGACAGATTCACTACTGCTGCTACAGCATCCGCCGGTTTATACGCTAGGTCAGGGGGCAGATCCTAAATTTGTCCGCTTTGATTTAGAAAGCGATGCCTGTGAGATTCACCGGGTGGAGAGAGGTGGAGAGGTGACCTATCACTGTCCTGGTCAGCTGGTGGGCTATCCTATTTTGAATCTAAAACGATACAGAATGGATTTGCACTGGTATTTGCGGCAGCTAGAGGAGGTTTTGATTCGGACGCTGGCTTGCTATGGCCTGTCGGCAGAGCGTATTTCTGGCCTGACGGGCGTGTGGCTAGAAGGTCGTAAAGTGGCTGCGATAGGTATTAAGGTGAGCCGGTGGATTACGATGCATGGTTTTGCGCTGAACGTATGTCCGGATTTGAGTGGGTTTGAGAAGATTGTGCCCTGTGGGATTGAGGGGCGTGAGGTGGGTGCGATCGCTCAATTTCTCCCAGAGATTGATTTCAACGATGTACGGCAGCGTGTGATTGAGCAGTTTGAGCAGGTGTTTGGCTTGAAGCTAGCGATCGCGCCAATCTCTGAGCTGACCGATTTGAGTAGCTTGCAGATCTAGCTCCTATCAGGTTTTGAGTATCAGACTTGGAAATCAATCTCTAATAGAGAAAGGTCGTCTTCAAACTGGTTGCCGCCAAAGGCACTGACTTCGTCGATGAGAGTATCTAAGCTGAGCTGACGCTGAGACTCTAGGATGGTAAGCAAATCGACAAATCCGTCAAGGCCCAAAAGGGTCGCGTGATTGTTAGGTGGTGGGCTGGCAGCGCAAATCTCATAAATGCCGTCGCTGAAGACGTACAGACGGCTGTTTCGAGAGATGTTGCAACGCTGCCATTGATAGGTGCTGTCTGGCATCATGCCAATAGGCATACCGGGCGTGCGCAGCTGGGTAAGGACGACTTCTTTAGCGCTTAGGGGCGCTCTAGAATTGCGAGGGGTGATAAGCAGCGCGGGAGGATGTCCGGCGCTGGCATAGGACAGCTGGTGAGTGGTGCGATTGTAGACGCCGTACCAGATGGTGAAGTATTTGTCGTTTTGCTTGGACATTTGGAAGGCTTCGTTGAGCCCCCTGAGCACGCTTTCGGGGCGATAGAAGTTGACGCCGGGAAGAGACTGCGATCGCAATACATTCAGCACAGAAGTAGACAGCAGCGCCGCACCAAGTCCATGACCAGACACATCTAGCAGGTACACCACAAGATAGTCAGGATCGAGCCAGTAATGGTCAAAACAATCACCGCCAAGCTCTTGAGACGAGATAAACCGAGAGGTGATAGAAACACAGTTTTTGGCATCAGCTGGCGTGTCTTTAGGCAAAAGAGACGTGACATAGGTAGCCGCTTCTGCTAGCTCATCCTCAAGCCGACGCTTTTGCGACATCAGCGCCTGCGTAAGCTGATGAAGACGCAGTCCAGACTTTACCCGCGCTGTAAGCTCATCAGTATCGACAGGCTTGAATAAAAGATCGTCTGCGCCTGCCTCTAGCGCTTCTGCCCGGTTTGCGATGTCGGTGTGCGCAGTCATGATCAAAAAAGCGGTAGTAGATAGCCTAGACTCTCGCTTGATGTGACGGCAGATATCGAGCCCACTGGGGCCGCCTGGCAGGATCAAATCGCAGATGATTACAGAAGGTGTAAGCTCAATCGCCTGCTGAATGCCATTAGCCGCGTCGCTAGCTGTAGCGACCTGATATCCTCTTTTGCGCAGCAGTCTTTGCAGGCTTTCGACTATCAGCGGATCGTCATCAATCACGAGGATGTCTACGGCGCTAGTGTGCAGTCCTACGGTCGGAGATGAGCCGTCGAAAGCTGACCCAAAAGAAGGTACTTTAAAAGTCATAGGCTGCCTTGACGGGAACTTCCGCTTCTGAAGAAGCCGCAGCTTCTAAGACAAAACGGCTAGAAACAGAGTGGTTCCAGAGGTCAACAAAGTCGGTGAGATAATAGGGATAGGCGTCGATGGTTTCTTCTTTGTGGCTCGCAAGCGCTGCGATCGCTAAAGCGCCGTTAGCGGAAGCGGCGCTGTTAGGCGTGGCATCTGGCAGCGCAAAATCTTCTAGGTCAAAAAGGTGTAGTCGTTCCATCGTTTGAATCTCGGCGGGCTCTAAGATGTTGGCGCGATAAGCGCCAGACTCATCAATAGCGCTGAAGCAGCAAACCTGATAGTAGTTCTCCCCAGACAGCTCCCGATATTGCACCAGGGTATAGACATCTGCTGGCTGTATGGGAAATGGGAGTGACAGTACGATTTTTTGCTGGGTGGGTAGCAGTGAGAGCCGAACGGCACTACGAACGCCGTAGTAGCCTACTTTATCGGCCTGGAGCGGATATTTTCGATGACGGGGCTGCACGTGGGTACGCATGAAGGTAGCAATGCCCAAGCCCTCTTCGGTGTAAGCGCCAATCAGGCTGACGTGAATGTCGTAGGCGGGTACGTTGCTGATGTTAAAAACTTCGAGCGCCAGGTTACAGCTGCCTGGCTTACTGTCTTCTAGCCTGCCAGTGGATTGCAGATCCCAATATAGATGGGGAAGGGCAGTGAGGCGTAGCTGCTTTTCAACCACGCCACGGTAGTAGGTGCTTTCTTGGCGTAAAACCTTGATGTTTCTGTTGGTTAACCAGGCGTAGGTGCCGGTTAGTCCCACTAGTAGTAAGTTACTAATGATTAAAATGGGTTCCATTCAGCCGCCTTTGTTCCCTGCGTTCACTGGTGTTAAAAACTAATACTCAAAACCATACCCCAAACTATGCTTTCTGTTCAGGCTAGCCAAACCCATTCTATGCGTACAAGAGACGGCGTGCGTTTGGATGCGGATGTCTACCGACCGGAGGGGGCTGGGCCTTTTCCGGTTTTGCTAATGCGTCAGCCTTATGGAAGAGCGATCGCCTCTACTATCGTCTACGCCCATCCTCTTTGGTATGCTGCCCACGGCTACATTGTCGTCATTCAAGATGTGCGAGGGCGAGGCACTTCTGAAGGGACGTTTGAGCTATTTGCTAACGAGGTCGCTGATGGCGAAGATACGGTGAGCTGGGCCGCTCAGCTTCCCGGAAGCGACGGTCAAGTGGGGATGTATGGGTTTTCGTATCAGGGAATGACTCAGCTACAGGCAGCCCAAGCAAAGCCCCCTGCGCTGAAAACAATTGCGCCTGCGATGACGGGTTACCGCCTCTACGAAGACTGGGCCACAGAGAATGGCGCGCTCTGCTTTCAACTGGGACTGATGTGGTCTTTACAGTTGGCCGCTGAGACCGCTCGGCTAGCACAAAACGTTCCATTGTTTCAGCAGCTCAGTGTGGCCGCACGTAACCTGCCGCTTAGCGATCCGACGCCTGCCTGCCCGGTGGTCCTAGCTGGCGTTGAGTCTTTTTTCCACGATTGGGTAGACCGCTCGGCAACAGATGACTATTGGCAACAGCGAACGCCGCAGCTAGATGAGGTGGACTTGCCTATGCTGCACGTCGGCGGTTGGTTTGATCCGTACTTAAGAGGCGATTTGCGACTGTACCGTGAGATGGCAGCGCGCAGTCAATATCTGCATCATTTTTGGGTGGGGCCTTGGGCGCATATTCCCTGGGCTCGTAAGGTTGGCCAGGTAGACTTTGGTGCGGCTGCGATGAGCCCGATTGACCGCTTACAGATTCGATGGTTTGATGCGGTGCTAAAAGGTAAAGAGAACGAGCTAGTCGCAGCGTCGTCGGTCTCGTTGTTTGAGATGGGTCGAGACCAGTGGCGATCGCTAGATGAATGGCCACAAGCTGCGATGAAGACGTATTACTTGCAGGGCGAAGGACTCTCCAATATTCGTGAGGATAGCGGCGCGCTGTCGGCCAGTCATGGTATGGATTCGATGGTGGATGTTATCGTGCACGATCCCTGGAATCCTGCCCCGGCCCTGGGTGGACATAGCGCTGTGCCAGCGGGTGCATTTGAGCGGACGGTAGTGGACAGCCGAGGGGATGTGATGACATACACAAGCGCGCCAATGACGGATGAGCTGCGGATAGTCGGCGTGGTGGAGGTGGTGTGTGCGATCGCCGCTTCAACTCCTAGCTATGACCTCTGCGCTGTGCTCTCGCGGGTTAAAGATAGCAAGGTTTACAACCTGACTCAGGGCTATTACAAGATCGCTACTTGCGACCCTGGGATTGTTTCACAACGAGTTCTTCCGCTACACCCAACCTGCTTTAGTCTGGCACCGGGTGAGGGTCTGCGACTGAGCTTGAGTGCGGCCTGCTTCCCGGCGTACCCAGTCAATTTAGGTACAGGTGCGCCTTTAACTGAGAGCCGCTCAATTGATGCACAAATTATCACACTGACACTTCACACCAGCGCCTCTTCTCTCAGGCTGCCGGTGGTGTCTGATTGAATACTTCAAAGACTCGGCGGCAGCAGTTACGCAGCGATTCTCCCGAGTGTGGCTCAGGCGTGATCGGTCCTTCAAACTGCCAGTCGTTGATAGTGGAGAGTCGCCACTGCTGCCCTCTGTGGTCAAACCCAGCGACTTCTAGGCCGATGGCCCGCCTCTGCTTACTTTCACTGTCTTGATGTAGGCGAATCTGGATCAGCAAACTGCGGCACTGAAACGGACGGCTAAGGCCCGGAAAGTGAAAGCCAATATCTACCGAGTCAGGATCAATCAGACTGCGGACACCAGGGTCATTGGCCCATGGTTTGAGGTCGGCTTTAAGATCGGGGAGTTCGGCTTTAAACAGTCCAACGGTGGCTGCAATTTTACTGGCAAACTCAATCGTCGATGCTTGTTCGGCTGCGTTCACATCACCTCACGGAATTCGGCCATTTTATTGTAACGGTCGGATATTGATGAATTCTACCTTTGTCGCAGCTTTTTGCAAGTACGAGACGAAGGAGGAATGAAAATTCTAAGTGGCTTGACAGGTCGTGAGAATAGCTCTGTCTTGCGCTTGTATTGGGAGTGGATAAAACCCCTGAATACTGGGAGGAGGCGTCACGTTGCTAGTTTGACTGGCAACTTCTACCCAAGGATCGTTGAGTATAAGGGCGTACGAATAGGTTTCTTTTGTGTAGCTATCTGTGATGCTCAGTGCCATTTGCCGGTCGATGATTTGACCTTGAACGCAGTCGAAAGAGGAAGATGGCATGTACAGCGCACCTGTAATCTGCGCGCCCTGCGACTCAAATACAAAGTAGGCGGTATCTGGCTGGTTGGCGATGGGCTGCTGTCCGTATAGGTAGGTGCTGCTAGCCAATGGCAAAGCTACTTCTGCGGTGGGTCTAGGTGAGAGCAGCCGGGCTCTAAGTTTCTCTAAGCCTACTCTGTCTGCGGCGGCCTCTCTCTCGATGGCTCCTCTCTCGGTGGCTGTAGCATCTGTTTGAATCGGGCTGCTTGCAGGGGGTTCGTTGGCCTGCGAAGCGGTTGCGATCGCAAGCACTATGCCGATAGTGCCAGCAGAGCGTAGGACTATTTTTCGAATGTCTAAGAGCTTTTCTTTTGCGATCGCCGACAATACCATCAAACTAAACTCCTCTCAATCCTCATTCGCTGACTCGAATAGCACCATACGTAGCTTTCCCAGGTGCATCTACAAAGCTAGATACAAAGTATAAGTATTTACATGTCTCAATTGACACCACGCAAAAATGCGTACAGCTACAGAAGCCAAGCCACTTTTGATTTTTTCTCTGGGCTCACTTTTTGCTTGTGAAGTGGATTTGTCAAAGGGTATGGTAGGTAAACCCTGATACAAACAGTGTGATAGGAGGCTAAATGGAGGCTTATGCTCCACTTTTGCCCGAAGCTAATGGGCCTTTCAAGCTTTTATTTTTTATTGACAAACGGCCTAACTCCACTGAGCAGGTACGGCAAATAAGGCAGCAGCTCAAAACGCTTTCGGCCCTAGACCCGATGAGTCTAGAGATTGTCGATGTAACCAACCAGCCTTACTTAGCCGAGCACTTCAAGCTAGTCGCAACCCCAGCGCTTATTAAGCTGTCGGCGGATACTCACCAGATACTGGCTGGCAGCGACATTGAAACGCAGCTAGTTCACTGGTGGCCGCGCTGGCAGCGAGAGCTAGAGGAGACCCGTCGCCCTGCCGATAGTGATGCTTACAGTGCTAAGTCAAACGGTGCTAGCTCAAACGGTGCTAGCTCAAACGGTGCTAGCTCAATGAGCGTAACGGTAGACGCCGTTGCCCAGTCCACCGAAATTTTGCGTCTATCAGACGAGATTTTTAAGCTTAATCAAGAAAAAGAATCGCTATCAGCCCAGCTTGCCTTTAAAGATCGCATCATTTCGATGATGGCTCACGATCTTAGGAATCCACTGACGGCCGCCTCGATTGCGATTGAAACGCTGGAGCTAGCCTACGAGCCAGGAAGCAAGAAGGCAAAGAAGTTCACCCCTGAGCTGATTTTGCACCTGTTAAAAAACGCAAAAGTACAGATCCGAACCATCAACAGCATGATTACGGAGATTTTGCAGGCGGCCAGAGGACCTAGCGCCAATCTGCAAGTTTCGCCGCAAAGGCTCGATGTACAGAACCTATGTGCTGAAGTGATAAATTCGTTTCAACCCAAATTAGCCAATAAGCATCAGACCCTAGAGCCGGACATCCCTCAAGATTTGCCCTATGTCTATGCCGACGCTGACCAGGTGCAAAGGGTGCTGAGCAACCTAATTGACAATGCTATTAAGTACACACCCGTTCGCGGAAAAATTGGCATCTCCGCGCTACACCGGACGACTGAGAAGGTACAAATCAGCATCCGTGACAATGGACCTGGTATTCCTCGCGGTAACCAGAAGAGCATCTTTGAAGAAAACTTTCGATTGCAGCGAGACCATGCCAAAGATGGCTATGGGCTGGGCTTAGCGCTTTGTCAGCGAATTATAAGAGCGCACTACGGTCAAATTTGGGTGGACTCCAAACGCGGTGAGGGTAGCTGCTTTCACTTCACGCTGCCAGTCTACAGAGGCTAGGGGTAGAGGAGCTTACGACTGGTCGCCTTCAATCATTTTTGATTTGAGCTGTGCCAGCTGCGCTTCGACGTTGCCCTGATCTTCTAGCTGAGCAAACTCTTGTTCTACGCTGTCTGTTCCTAGTTCCGCAGAAACCTCTGCTTGCGCTTCAAGATCGAGCACGCGAGCTTCCATTTTCTCGAAAGCACTTGTGCTAGATGTGTTACCCATGATCATTTCATTGAGCCGAACGCTAGACTGGGCTGCCCTGGCCCGAGCAATGTACATATCCTTTTGAGTGCGCGCTTCAGAGATTTTACGCTCTAGCTCGCCCATGTTGGCTTTGAGCTGCTGCACAATCTCTCTTTGCTGTGCAATTTGGGGCTGAAGGACTTGCTCTGTCTGAACATAGGTCTGCCGTCGGCTGAGGGCGTCTCTAGCTGCGTCGTCGTCAGCCTTTTGTAGTGCTAGCTGGGCGCGGCTATACCATTCTGCGGCGGTGCGTTTGGCCTGCTCGTATTGTCGTTCGGTGCGCTTTTGGGTTGCGATCGCCTGTGCTACCGCCTGCCGCATCGAAACCAAGTCACTTTGCATATCCAACACGGTTTGCTGCAACACCTTCTCAGGATCTTCAGCACCGTTAACTAGCTGATTGACATTGGACTTAACCAAGCGTGAGATGCGATCTAGAAGTCCCATTAGCGAATAAATCTAGTAATCTTACTCATTGCAGCATAGCAAGCTTACCGAGCAGTTGTCCGAACGGTTGTGCAGCTCTGTGATAATCGCGCTATTCCGTTGTAGGGCCGTAGATTTGCGCTGTGATACTTTTTTCTTTCAGCTCTTCAACAAAGGACTGAGCCGCTTGGGGATTATCGAAAGCAGCAATCTGCACCTGATTACCGTCTGAGAATCTGCGCACGAAGGCTTCGCTGACCGAATCGCGGATAGTGGAAAGGCCTTGCTCTGTTGTAAAAGGCGCTGTGACGTAGTAAGTCAGCCCAACGGGTACAACAACAGCCTGGGTCTCGACCGGAACAGGCGCAGCAGGTATAGAAGATGGCGTGACTGCGCCTTCAATAGGGGGTAAGCTACTAGATGCCGCTGGGTTGGCAAGGGCTGCTTCAGACGTCTCTGTAGGTGCTTCTATACTTGGAACGCCTGTCGTTTGAGGCATCTTTAGCGAGCTGAGGTTGTCTATTTCCAAATCGATGAACTCGTTCGCAGACAGATCGGGCCCTAGCGGGTCAAAAGATTTTTCAGCTTCTATGGTCGTGTTTGCCTCTTTGCCCTGAAAGCTACTGGCTATGCGTTGAGCAACCAGCGGATTAGCCATAAGGTAGCTAGCCCCTAGCCCCGCAGCGAGTCCAAAAAAGCCTAGTATGGCTCCAGCTAGTAGCGACACCGTTTTGCGCTTAGGCTTGATGGCGGTGTCTATCGGTTCAGGCATAGTTGGCATGTCTGCTAGACTTTCAATTAGCTTTTCAGACGAGGCCAGATATCCTGTTGGCTCTATCGCATCGGTAATGTTTGTATTGCTAGCGGTTGCATTCGTAACGTTTGAATGAGGTAGGAGTGCGCTGTTCGTGTTTGGTCCTGCTGTTGGTTCTGAGGGATATAGCTGCCCGGCTACTGCCAGAGCTACTGGCGGTGCGCTGTTTGTGATCGCCAGCGCAGAAGAAGAATCTTCTGTTTGTGTTTCTGTAGATAGCTTTTTATTTCGCGGTAGAGGCGGTGGTACAACGGGCCGCGCCAGAGTGGCCGTATGAGCAACTGAAGCTTCTACCGCCTGCTCCATAGCTTCCAGATCAAAAGAGGGATCTTCTAGCTCTGCAAACAGGTCTTCTTCTGCTACCGCACCGATATGACGATTACGGCGATAGCGGTTGAGTTCATCCTCCAGGCTAATACTAAGACTGCTAAGAACAGTGCTCAGCGGTGGAGACAACACATGAGATGATTGGTGACCTACCATGACAGATGCCCTGAATAAAGATGAGCGAATAGGGACCGCTAACAGTTGGCCCTCAAGTGCATCAAGTTATCTTAGTAAGAATTGGCCAACAAGGTTGAATATACGGAACGTATGGCGTTAGAAGGTCTTAGCGGTCTGATTAAAGGACTCGAAAATCAGGCAAGCTGGCAGGCTCAGCGGCAGTTTCGCCTAGTCGTACAGCACTGGCCAAAGGCAGTCGGATTCGCCGTTGCCAGGCAGACTCGTCCTGTGGCTATACAGCGATCTACGTTGTATGTAGCGACTGCAACTGCTGCTTGGGCACAGACCTTAGCCTACGAACGGTTAAACATTCTGCGAAAGCTCAATCAGCATCAGCGTCGGCCTCTCAAAAACATTCGATTTTCAACTGCTCAGTGGCAACAGCCTAAGCCACCACCAGCACCAACGCCATCTGTTCAAAAGCACCCAAGCTATGTAGGAATCTCGGAAACTAGCCTACAAGATAGTGCCCCACAACATGGCCCCTTATCGAAAGCGCGTGAGCCACAGACGCCTGCCGAAGCCTTCAACCGATGGGCCACCACCATTCAAAAGATGCAGCAAACCCAATCTACCTGTCCTCACTGTCAGTGCTCCTGTCCGCAGGGAGAACTCGACCGGTGGTCAATTTGCGCTCTATGTGCGACAAAACATTGGAACAAATGAATTATTTAGTCCCGTATCTAACCAAATCGTACAACCGTAATTTCGCTGATGTAAGAAGCAAAACCAGCACAAAAGTAGGGCTAATAGAAGACATTTCTAGATGAATCTAATGAGAGAGAAGAACATCGTAAAGAAATATTACGACATTACTCATAAATGGTGCCTGCGTGACAGGTGAATGTGCGATCCCAGTGACTGGGATCGTACTTATAAATTTTAATTGAAACGCTGCAACCCCTACTACTAAAGATGTTTCAGTTCTTTAACAGAATATAAAGAAAATCTGAAGGCAAAGATGAAAGCTTACCTACAAATTCACTTTATCTATCAACAGGTCTAGGTCTTTTGCTATTTGAAATTGAGCTTTTAAGTTAAGCCATTATGAAGACTCAGACTATCATTTAAAAACTTGAACTATGGCTGCTGGAAAGTGTGAAGTAACTCGTTGTGGGCTCTGTCGTTTTTACAGCCACGAAGGACGTCGTGGCGGTTTGTGCAGTCAGCTAAACGTTAACGTCGATTCTCACTGGAAAGCCTGCTGCTTGGGCGACGCACCTTTTCTCCCTAGTGCCAAAGAGTCTGCGGGGATCGCTGAGCTGGTTTTGACTTCCTCCAGGGAGCCATCAGCTTTGCCTACGATTAGTGAGTCAGTGAGCGCACCAGCAGCAGCAATTTTTCGGCCATCAATACTTGAGCCATCAACCCGATAGAGGCTGAGCGATCCCGTTCTATTTCTCTGATAGTTACTTCAGAAAGATAGAACAATCCATTGCTGTTGTGTCTATTGGCTCTGTAGAAATAGCTTACCTACTATTTTCACTCCGCTGATTTAGGCTCACCACTCGTTGCTATTTTCTCCTTGAAAACATGTCTGATTAAAAAAATAAGATGACATCCCCTGCGCTTTCTACAAAAGAAGCGCAGGGGATTTTTGATAGCGCTGGTACAGTCTCTTCAATAAAGCAATAGGTTGATGGAGAGCTAATTCCCTATCCCCTATTCCCGATCCCCCAACCTCTATCCCTCCCAACCCATCTCCCTACGGCAACCAGGGATATTGACTAAAGTCCGGCGGACGCTTCTCTAAAAAAGCCTGCTTACCCTCAGCCCCCTCCTCACTGAGGTAGTAGAGCAAAGTTGCATTTCCTGCTAGCTCCTGCAATCCAGCCTGGCCGTCGCAGTCTGCGTTGAATGCCGATTTGAGGCAGCGAATGGCAATCGGGCTTTTCTGTAGAATTTCCTCGGCCCACTGGATCCCTTCTTCTTCTAATGCTTCCACCGGCACCACCGTATTGACAAGGCCCATGTCTAGCGCCTGCTGCGCGCTGTACTGGCGACAGAGGAACCAAATTTCTCTCGCCTTCTTCTGGCCGACGACGCGTGCGAGGTAGCTAGCTCCAAACCCACCGTCAAAGCTGCCTACCTTCGGTCCGGTTTGCCCAAAGACGGCATTTTCAGCGGCAATACTCAGATCGCAGATCAGATGTAAGACGTGACCTCCTCCGATGGCATAGCCTGCAACCAGCGCGATGACCACTTTAGGCATGGAACGAATGAGCCTTTGGAGATCTAAAACGTTGAGCCTGGGAATGCCATCTTCGCCTACATACCCGGCTGCGCCACGTACGCTTTGATCGCCGCCGGAGCAAAAGGCGTATTTGCCATCGGTGTGTGGGCCAGCGCCCGTGAGGAGAACTACCCCAATGCGTGTGTCTTCTCTGGCGTCGCAGAAGGCGTTGTACAGTTCGAATACGGTCTTGGGCCGGAAGGCGTTGCGCTTGTGGGGACGGTTGATGGTGATTTTGGCGATGCCGCCAGCTTTGTGATAGAGGATGTCTTCGTAGGTATTGATAGATTGCCAGGTGACGGGCATGAGTATTTTTCCGTAACGTTAAGAACCTATGAGCTAGGCGATCAAAATATTAGGCGCTAGCGGAAAATAAGATAAATCCACTCTTCACAAATTATTCGCTCCTAACCTTTAGCTAACCTTTCGGTTCATTCCCAGGCAACTATCTCTAATGGCTTATTACTGGTTCAAATCGTTTCATATCGTTGGTGTCGTAGTCTGGTTTGCGGGCCTGTTCTATTTGGTGCGTCTGTTTATTTACCATGTAGAGGCCGAGCAAGAGGCCGAGCCCGCTCGGAGCATCTTAAAAAAGCAGTACGCCATTATGGAAACGCGGCTGCTGAAAATCATCACAACGCCAGGGATGATTTTGACGTTGGCTATGGCAGGCGGCTTGCTGTGGCAAAGGCCCGATGTGCTCCACGAAGGATGGATGCATGCCAAGTTGGGTTTTGTGGCCTTACTGGTGGCGTATCACCTGTACTGCGCGAAGCTGCGCAAACAGCTAGCAGTTGATGAGTGTAAGTGGGGGCCAAAGCAGCTACGTGCGCTGAATGAAGGCCCGACTCTGCTACTGGTGACAATTGTGCTGCTGGTAATTTTTCAAAACAGCTTCCCTACGAACGCTACAACTTGGCTAATTGCAGGACTGATTCTGTCCTTTGTGGTGACGATTCAGCTGTATGCCAGAAAACGGCGGCTAGACAAAGAGCGTGAGGTGGCTGAAACAGGTGCTCAAGCTACAGCAGGTGAGCAGCTATTGACTAACCCCTAGTGTGCGCCTGTCAACGTGTGTCCTTGTGAACACGCCCTAAGCTAGCTCTACCTACCAGTAAATATGTCGAAATGTCGAAAAACACAGCCGCCTTTTGGTAGAGTCGTTAACATATGTTCACATTTTTGCTGACATAACTGAGGAACCAACATGGACAACAATGCACCGAAGAACAAGCTAGGCTTCACAGAGTTTGCTGAAACTTGGAATGGTCGCCTGGCAATGATTGGCTTTGTCTCTGCGCTTGCAGTAGAGTTTGCAACGGGTAAAGGCGTTTTAGCGCAGCTTGGCATCATGTAGGCCAAATCCCATCGCAGCTAACACGTTGTAGCCGCGTGAGACAGAAGGGTTGGGTAATTTGCCTGGTCCTTTTTACTTCTGCGTAGAGGCTAGCTATATGGCCAGGGCTTTTTTTCCTCCTCCTCTTCTTCAGATGGGTCTCGCCATGTGGCCATGGTTCTCAGCTCGGACGGAATTTCGTCGTCGGGATGAAACTCTAGCTGCGTTTCTCTAAGGCCGAGGTATCCAGATTCTGCAAAAGATGTGAGCATTCGGTTCAGCGCAATCCATACGCGCTCTTCAAATTCCCACTCCTTGCTAAAGGGTGCGCGATCAGCAATAGATTTTAAGGCCCAAAAGTAGCTGTTACGAACGATAGGTCCGTTTTTTTTGTAGGGTGGAACGTCTTCGTTGCGAATGAAGAGGACGCCGTTGTCGATTCTAGCTTGCATGAGAAATTACGGCTTGCTGCTTGAGCGTAGCTGCTGTCAATGTTTGAGGGACTATCTCTTAAGAGGAGAATGAAGGGGAAAGATTGCTATAGGCTTAAGTATGAGCATGGTATCTGGTGGATTGAAAAGCTATGGTTGCAGCTGTTTCCCTGCAAAACGTTCACAAAGTTTATAACAATACCTGCGTTGTCAACGACCTGTCGCTGGCGATTGAACCCGGTGAGATTTTTGGGCTGCTAGGACCAAATGGGGCGGGTAAGTCGACGACGATTCGGATGCTAACGACGCTGGCGAATCAGACCCAGGGCGATATTGTGGTGGCAGGCTACGATGTGAGCCGTCAGCCTGCGCAGGTGCGGCGACAAATTGGGGTGGTGCTACAGCAGGTGAGTGTGGATGCTGATATGACGGCCTGGGAGAATATGGAATTCCACGGGCGTATGCATCACATTCCAGCGGCGCAGCGGAAGGTGGATATTGAGCGGTGGCTGAGCTATGTGGGACTAAGCGATCGCGCTAACGATAAAGCAAAAACCCTCTCAGGCGGCATGAAGCGGCGCTTACAGATTGCTCGCGCTCTGCTGCACAACCCCAGCATTTTATTCCTCGACGAGCCAACCGTAGGGCTCGATCCGCAGGCCCGCAGACGGCTGTGGGAGATTATCTTGAAGCTGAACCGAGAGCAGAAGATGACGATGCTGCTGACGACTCACTATATGGAGGAGGTGGAGTATCTGTGCGATCGCATCGGTATTATGGATCAGGGTCAGCTGATTGAAAATGGCACTCTAGAGAGCCTACGCCGAAAGCATGGTGAAGGCATTGTTATGAAGCAAAATGGCGATCGCTGGGAGTACCTGTTTTTCCCGACGCTGGCTGAGGCGAACTGCTATCTTGACCAGCAGCCGGATAAAACGGGTATGATGACGCGACCTACGAATTTGGAAGATATCTTCGTCGAGCTGACGGGGCGAAATCTAGATTAGGATAGCTGCGTTTTACAGGAATCAAGCATGTCTGGTCTGGCCAATAAAATCGAAGCGATTCTTTATCTTAAGGCGCAGCCGCTGAAGATTGCTCAGATTGCTGAGTTTGCTCAGTGTGATCGCGACAGCGCTGAAGAAGGACTTATTTTGCTAATGGGGCAATATGCCCATAGAGAAGGCGCTCTAGAAATTGCTGAGACGGAAGACGGCTATGCGCTTCAGCTAAGAGAGCTATACAAGCCATTAGTCGATGCGGTTGTGCCGCTAGATATTGGCCTAGGTGCGCTGCGAACGCTAGCTGCGATCGCTCTTCGTGGCCCTATTGCTCAAAGTGAGCTAGTCGATCTTCGTGGCTCCGGCGTATATCAGCATGTGCCAGACTTAGTCGAGCAAGGTTTTGTCAAGAAACGTCGTCAGGCCGACGGTCGCTCCTCCTGGCTGCAAGTCACCGAAAAGTTTTACCAGCACTTTGAAATTGACAAGCTGCCTCAAATTGAGAGCCTCAGACTGCCTAAGCAAAAAGACCTTCCGCTGGATATGAATGTAGAGGATGCAGGGGCACAGAATGCGGCTGCAAATGACAGCGAACTAGCCTCTGCCGAACCAGCCTCTGCAACAGAAGAGGTGTCTATTGATGACCCTGTAGAAGAGACTTCGCGCGAGGATAAATAGGCTCGATAGAGTCAAACAGCTGCATGTAGCAGTAGCTCGAACCTTAAGAAAACCCCGATCTGGCACATTATTAGCTAAGCTATGACTAGAAGCTTGCCTAGAAATCACAGGATTTTCTTAAGATTGGTGCCCTAAAATGGGTGATCGTTAAGCGCACTGTAGTCGCTTTTGTGAAAGTTGCTCTTATGAAAATCGCTAACTCTATATTTGGTTTCGACGGATAAGCTAAGGTCAATTATCCAGCTTTGCTATGGTCTTCAATCCTGAAAGTGCAGATTTTATCAGCCTAGATCCAGAAGATGCCAAGGCGAATGAGCTTTTAAACTATCTGCAACACCAGCCTCCTGAGGTACTCTCACGTGTGGCGCAGTCAGTAAGTGGTGAGATCAAACAAATCATCTCTCACAACGTGCAGGGACTAGTAGGTGTCCTACCTTCGGATGGGTTCAACGTGCAGGTAAGCACAGACCGCGAAAACCTGTCGGGGCTACTGGCCTCAGCGATGATGACAGGCTACTTTCTACGGCAAATGGAGCAGCGTATGGAGCTAGAGACTAATCTGTCGAGTTCCTTGGATTTGGGCGTAGATGACCCAAGCGCAGAGCTATAGATTAACGCCGCATATTACGCTACAGACTGAACTATTGCAGGTTCTCTGGCAGCGCTGTAGGGCGCACTTTAATAATCTCTAGCTTTCCTGCACGGCTGACCTTAACTTCGAGTTCCTCTTCAAGACCAGCATTTTCTACTTGAGACTGTACGTCGGTCACATCGGTCACGACCTCACCGTTAATTTCCTTAATGATGTCACCGCGCCTGAGCCCTGCGGCTTCAGCGGGCGTGCCTTCCATTGTGCGCACAATAACCACACCCTGCTCATCTTCAATTCTGACGGCGATGTCTGCATCTTGGTTAATGCGATCGCGCATCTCCTTATCCAGGTTCACCATCTGAATTCCTAGATAAGGATGCTGCACTTCCCCAGTCTCAAAGAGCTGGTCGGAAATTCGTTTTGCCGTTTCAATCGGGATAGCAAACCCCAAACCCTGCGCATTCGCTCTAATCGCCGTGTTCATCCCAATGACTTCACCGTTGGCATTGAGTAGCGGTCCGCCTGAGTTACCCGGATTGATGGCCGCATCGGTTTGAATAAACTGAACGCGCTTATCGGCAATGCCGACCTGGGTGCTGGTACGGTCTAACGCGCTGATGATGCCTGCTGTGACCGTATTGTCTAGGCCTAGCGGATTGCCAATTGCGATCGCCCATTCACCTGGCGATAGATTATCGGTACTGCCGAGTGGAGCCACTGGTAAATCAGTTGCGTCTATCTTGATAACAGCGACATCGGTAACAGGGTCCGCGCCAATCACTTCACCCGTAAAAGTGCGACCGTCTTTGAGCGTGACATTAACAGTGTCTGCCCCTTCAATAACATGCGCATTAGTCAGCAATTTGCCATCGGCGCTGAGAATAAATCCCGAACCGGTGCCCTGCTCAAAGCGCTCTGGAAGCTGTGGATTCTGTGGCAGATCATCTGGACTCTCGCTACCAAAGAAGCGCTTGAACAATCGACGATCAAACGGATCAGATAGGCCGCTAACAGAGCGAGAAGCATCAATCCGCACAACGCTAGGACCGACTCGATTGGCCGCGTCAGCGATAAAGTTTGAATCTGTAGGGGCTACAGGCGGCAATGGCGCTTGAGCAAATGCCTCTTGAGATGCAGGAATAACCGCCGATAGTGATTCTTCCGCCGCGCGAATGCTTAAAGCCGCCTGACGGTAAACATAGGTATGTCCTACCCAGCCAGCACAGGTGCCAAGAAGGATTAAGGTTCCACCGAGCCCTAGGTGTTTTGGAGAAACCCCCATGTTTTATTGTCCCCACTTCATAAATCAGTTAAATGCTTGCTGTGTCAAAGGTAAGCCAGTTGCTTTAGGTTTTCCTTAGCCAGAGTGCCACTGCCCAAAGTATAAAGGCGTTTCCTGCACTTAGCGAGTTCCTACCTATTTTCTAGCCATTCTTCAAACTTAGAGCGCTTCTATTCACAAGATTCACGCCTACTTTGTATCGCTTCGCTGGTAGACAGTTTTTCAGCTTGGTTATAAGACCTGTTCGTATCGTGAATTATGTCGTCTAGGCTAGCGACAGCCGTCGAATCGTTGTGTCCTGAAAAAGACCGCTTTGCTTTGAAAAAGTTGAGTATGCTCTTCATTCCTTATATAGGTAGCTCAGCTAAGATCAAGACATCTTCCAAGTATGCTTTCGGACAACGTCATTTTTTATCCACCCAATACTTTCTCTATACCTTATGTTTTGGCTACGTCCTGTAGAAAGTCGCTATCTAAAAAGCCGCTTAACGGCTGCGCTTAGCACAACACCGCTACTGCTAATGTCTGCTATGCCCGCTACCGCTAGTGAAAGCTGCCCTGCGGCTCTAGACCGATTTCAGCAACATTCGGTAAGTGTTAATGAAACGCTCGCTAGCATAGCGGCAGACTACAGCTTGCAAACAGAAACACTCGCCAGGTTCAATTCTGGTGTGAGCAGTAGCTTTCAGTCGCCGCTACCCGTAGGCGCCGAGCTGACCGTGCCTCCTTTCAACGGTCAAGTGGTATCCGTGACGCAGGGTGATAGCTGGCAGTCTTTGGCTGAGCGCTACGGGAGCCGGGCGGATCTTTTATTTGAAGTCAATGGCTGTGTAGGTGAGCTGCCTAGCCGCGTATTTGTACCCGGTGCCAACCTGATTGCGCCAACGGCGGCGCAGCCTAGAACGTTGCAGCTATCGGGCTATCCGCTTTCTGAGCCCGCCGATATTGCGCTGAGCTATGGCTGGCAGCCGCACCCAACAAGAAATGAGCTGGTGTTTAACAGCGGCCTAGCTTTTGCGATTCCTGATCCTTTAGAGGTACGGGCGGTTGGTGCTGGAACGGTAGCTTTTGTAGGAGAGCGTGAAGGCTACGGTCAGCTGCTGGTGATTAACCATGAGCAGGGCTTACAAACTCGCTATGCCAACTTGAGTGACATCTCAGTTGAGGTGGGGCAGTCTGTGACGGAAGAGATGGTGGTGGGCTCCGTGGGGAGCGCTGCTGATAGCCTAGACGAAGGTGCCAACGAGGCAGCAGCTAGTGCTACCTATCTCTATTTTGAGGTGCGTACTAATTCTGCTTCGGGCTGGATTGCTCAAGACCCGGGTAAATATTTACCTGCGCTAGAGCTACGTCAGTGATGGTTGTAACCATAGGCTGCATACGCGTTCGACCGATACGGAGAAAGTGCCTTCAAAAGAAAACTAGCTTTAGAGCTAGCCAATCGTTCAATATGCCTCTACAATTCCGATAACTTTTGGAAAAGAGGCTCTTTAGAGGAACTCTTTGCATATGACTAGGCCGCCGGAGAGATTGAAAAATATGAAGCTTCCTACCGCCAAGTTTCCTGATACCTTTCAGGAGATGAGGCGTCAAAGCGTCAGGCCCTTGAAGCGTTTGTCTGGTCGAGTGCTGAGAAATGTTCGCAGCAGCGTGCGTACGAAGCTCGGTAAATCAAAGGTCTTTAGAGCTATTCCATCTCCGTCGGATGTGAAGGATGCTAAAGGGCCTAAAGTCTTACTCAATCTGCTGCTAGTGCGGCCTTGGGTGCTGGTACTGGGCCTTTGGCTGCTGTCGATGGCAACGGGAACAGTTGCTCTTAACGGCATGTTGAGCCCTCGTAAGCTGACGATGACTCTGCCTGAACCCGCTTTAGAAAGCAGTGAATCTGCTCGAGCGAATACGTTGCTCAGCGCTGAGCCAACAGAAGATAGTGCTGTAGAAACAGCACCGGCTACAACATCAGCTGTTGAGATTGGTAGATCTGGTGCCGACGTTGCGCAGAGAGAGACTAGCTCTCTCGTACTGCCGGTTGTGGCTCTGGTAGGGGCTTGCGCGGTAGGTTCTTTGGTGATTTCGCGGCGGCGGGCAATGGTGCGCTTGGCGGCTGCTCGTGCTCAGGGGCGCAAGCGTAGAAGCCAATTAGTGAATAGGTCTACTGGCTCGCCTGCTCGTACGGCAAGAGAGGATGGCGCGCCGATGAGTGCATCTGCGATCGCTCAGCCCAGTAGTTCAACTAGTAGTCCAAGTTCTAAGAAAAAACGTCAGCGCGGCAGAAAGTCTGCGATCGCCGCAAAATCTACCGGTACAGGCACTCGCGTTCTAGCATCGAGAGCGACCGCCCAGAAGCAAAGAACAGGTCAGCCTAAAAGGACGCAAAAGAGCGCGCCTAGAGCGGTTCAAAAGGTTGCCAACTCCATGCGATCTGCTAGAGGCACATCGCCAGCGCGTCCTACAACGCGTGTTGCTAGAAGCCAGGCTAGAAGAGCGGCTATGCGAGCAGCGAGTCGGCGACAGCCCCTCGTGAGCGTAGTGCCCGCCAATGAGTCCCATGCTTTGGACTGGTCGAACGGCAGCTTGGCTCATCAGATGGACGTGCGGCCTCAGCGCTCAGCGATGTAGTTATCTCGGTAGTTGAATCTCGGTAGTCTAACCTCGGTAGTCTAACCGCGTGTGTAGTTTGCCTTGAGCCATGCGATCGCCGCTTTCTTATCTTTAATTTCACCCGCCGCCTGAGCTTGTTCTACCGACTGAATGAGCTGACCTAGCTGCTTGCTCGGTTTCATATCGAGCTGCTGCATAATTTCATTGCCTGTGAGCAGCGTTTGCGCGTGGGCGATCGCATCTTGTGGATTTAAGAACCTCTCAATCATGGGTTTGATAACTTCTAGATTCACACCCTGTGCCAAGGCAAGCAGCGACACCACAGGAAACTGCTCACCAGCTGCCTTAAACAAGAAGAACTGCTGTGATCGGTTCAGCGGCTGGCGCTTCATCAAATCTATGGCCGACTGCACCTTTATGAGGGTGACGATGACCTGCGTTTCAGCTCGGCTGTAAGAGAGACTTATAAGTTCGTCTTTAGCGATCACTGCTTCTTTCCCAACCAAACAGCTCAGCTTCGCGGCCTTTATCCAGCTACGATAGCTGCCTGCCGGTACCGGCTTTGACCACTGGTAGAGCTGTTTGGCATAGTCCGGCATTGCCCGTTCTATCCGGATGACAGCCCTATCAATAGCGGTGATCTGCTCAATACTGTGAGCAGTGAAGTGCGGCAGGCAGAAACTCAAAAGCTGATGCGTCAATATATCTGCAAGCCGTGCGGTGCCTGCCGGAACGCTTAGCAGCGCATCGAGTTCGCTGCGGATGCGCTCAATAGAAATCGCTTGGAGCTGAGGAGCAAGCCGGTGAATGGTGCTTTGCGTACTTTCGTCTACAGAAAATCCAAGCTGGGCGGCCTGCCGGTAGGCTCGCATCAGACGTAGAGGATCGTCTGCAAGATTTTGAGCGCTGACCATGCGCATTGTTTTGCTGGCCAAATCCGCCTGGCCCTGTAGTGGGTCGACGATGGCTTGGGTTTGCGGATGGTAGGCGATCGCATTGACCGTGAAGTCTCGTCGGCGCAGGTCTGCTTCTAAGCTATCTCCCTGCTGCTGGGCAAAGTCGACCGTCACCTCATCGAAGACGACCCGCGCAATTTTTCGCACTTTGTCTAACACTACAAACCCGGCGTTGCAGGCTCCTGCTAGCTCTGATGCGGTTTCTACAGCCCGACTTGGCAGCACGAAGTCTAAATCTAGGTAGCTAGACTGACGCTGCAACAGATAATCGCGAACGCTGCCGCCTACGAGGTGCGCATCTTTTGGCAGGAGTGCGGCTGGGAAAGGCCAAGATTCAGGCGAAAGAGACATGTAAACAGGATAAGCGGACGCTGAGCGAACAGTGCGCAGGAAACAAAAAACTTACGCTACAGTGATACAAAGGATTCCGCAGAGGCTTTGACCTATGTGCATTTGTGTCAACTGCGACTATGTTGATCGCTGTATTACCTATCATGCGGTGGAAACAAACCATCAGCAGCCGCATCTTAGCGAAACGCCCAGCTTTGAGCCGAACAACCCTACAATTAATGCCAATATCTCGCTGCCAAAGGTAGAGATGCAGGGCGATCAAATGATTCAGGAAACTGAATTTGGCTTTGAGTACGACGTGGTGGGCTGCAATAGCTTCCGCGAGTCGTTTGGGAAGTGGGCAAGACTCAGACCGGGCGAGGCTATACCTACTTAGGCCGCTCCTACTCAGGCAAACCTTCGTGGGCACTGTACTAACCCTTGAGCGCAGAAGATAGATTTACGTGGTGCTTGTCGGGTTATGGCCTACTGTTTTAATCCTGTTTGTCCGCAGCCGCAAAACTCTTCAGTGGCTCGCTTTTGCCAGACCTGTGGGACGCCGCTAGTACTAGAGAATCGATATCGGCTGGTATCGCTGCTGGGACAAGGTGGATTTGGCCGTACTTTCCTGGCGGAACTGGCCGATGTAAAAACGGCTGATGTAGAAACGATCAATGCAGAAGCGCTCACGGTGGTTTCTCTTCAAGCGCCTCAGCGTCAGTGTGTAGTTAAGCAAATTCATCAGAGCGCTGCTGCCACAAGACCAAGATTTCGCTCTGAGGCGGAGCGGCTGCGCAAGCTGGGTGACCATCCTCAAATTCCCCGGCTGCTAGATGCGTTTGAAACTCAGCTGGGTCAGTTTTTGGTGCAAGAGTTTGCCCCAGGCGAAAATCTGCAGCAGCAGGTTGAAAAGAAGGGGCCGTGGGATGAGGATGAGGTGCGATCGCTGCTAAAATCTCTGGTTGCTGTTCTTCAATACGTACACAGCTTTCAGATTATTCACCGCGACATCAAGCCTGACAACATTGTGTCTAGCCCAGGCGGACGGCCCATGCTGGTCGATTTTGGCTCGGCAAAGTGGGTGCGGCAAAACCCAGCCAAGACGGTGATCGGCAGTGCTGGGTATGCGGCACCAGAGCAGTCTATGGGTCAGGCCACCTTTGCTAGCGATATCTACAGCCTGGGTCTGACTTGTTTGCACATGCTGACAGCTGTTCATCCCTTTGGGCTATATTCAGCGGCAGAAGATCGCTGGGTGTGGAGAGACTATCTGACGTCGCCTATTGAGCCGAGGCTGGCACAGGTTTTGGACCAAATGGTGGCACGTTCTCTACAGCAGCGCTATGAGTCAATGGATCAGGTGGACCTTGATCTGAAGTTTTCGCAGCGTCTGCTGTTGAGCACGCCAAAACAGCTATTCACGCAGGCCAAAAAATCAATGCCTGGGCTGAGAACCTTCATCCAGACAGAAGGTAGAGCAGCGGTCGCTAGACTGATATCGGGAGGCTCTGTTCAATCGCTGTCCTCTGCTGAGGACGCAAACGCTCTATCGAGAGTGACTCAGTCCTGGCGGCGATCGCACCGACTGGCACCAGGCATTGGCCTAACCCAGGCATTAGCTGTTCGCCCCGATGGACAAATGTTAGCTAGTGGCGGCAGCGACGGTGCTGTTCGCCTGTGGGAGTTATCGAGTGGGCAGCTAACGCATACCTTTGCCAGGCGGCGGCTGATAGGCAGCGGCCATAGAGGAGCCATCAGCGCACTTGCCTTTCATCCAGACGGCTTAGCACTGTACAGCGCCAGCGCAGACGGCACCGTAAAGGAATGGAATCTAGCGGAGCGTCGGCTGCTCAATACGCTGCCCGTATACGGTTGGACGCCCGCGGATTTACTGGTGACGCCGGACGGTAAGCAGCTGATGAGTGCCAACCGCGATGGGAAGATCGTGGTATGGGAGATCGCTTCGCTGCTGCCAACAGCTCAGCTGAGTCAACATCAGCGGTGTGTGAACGCGATCGCATTCTCCCCAGGCAACACCTACTCCAACGGCCTCTTGATCAGTGCTAGCGACGACGGCACCGTAAAGCTGTGGAAGCAAGAACCAAAAGATGACCACCTTGCCCCCCAGCTCACGAAGACAATCACCCTACCCGAAGAAACAGCAGCACGAAAGGGAATGGGTGGCATAGGTGCAGAGAAAGCGAGGGCGATCGCAGTTGCTGCCAGGCCAACCTCTCAACACGGGCAGCAGCTGGTCGTCGCGACAGAACACACGGTACTGCTGTATCACATAGATGCTTACTTGGAAGTGTCAACGCCCATTACGCTTTGTCAGTCGGCGGCGGCGATTAGTGCGATCGCACTCAATGCAGAGGCGTTGCTAGCGGTTGGCAGTGAAGATAGGCAGCTAGCGCTGTGGCAGCTGACAACTGGGGATCGTGTGGCTGAGCTAGCACATGATTGGGGGGTGCGTGCGATCGCCTTCTCTCCAGATGGCAAAGCGCTTGTCACCGCCAGTGCCGACGAAGTCATTTCGATATGGCAACGAGAAACGTGATTTACCGGCCCAGCTTTTGGCGAATTCTATCTATTAGCAAACTGGCCTCTGGAATTTTGAGTACGACAGTTAACAGCGCAAAAGTCGCAACGCCCATCAGTCCGGCGATACACATCTGAATTAGGTTAACGAGAAAGCCTTGCGTTCCCATAATGCTCGCCAGACCACCCAAGGTTAGCCAGCAAGATACTCCGCTAATAAAGCTAGCAACGGTCAATACGCCAATTGTGCGCGCCCAGTCAGCAATAGGCAGTCCGCCAAGCTTGCGTGAAAGCAGCACTGTCATGGCTACCAAAGACACAATATTGACGCCAATTGTGGCTACGACCAGGCCCGGCGGACCCATCAGATTGAAAAAGATATAGTCTAAAACCGCATTGGTCAGAATATTGGCCAAGCTGATGTTGAAAGGCGTTTGCCCATCGCCAAGCGCGTAAAAGACGCGCACCATAATGTCGCGAGCGAGATAGACAAACATACCTGCGCCGTAGGCAATTAGCAGCGCAGTCACAATCTCTACAGAGTCTTCGCCAAACGCTCCTCGCTCGTATACGACTCGGACAATTGCAGGTGCGAGCGTGATAATAAAAGCGCTAATGGGCAGCATTGTCAGCCCTACTAGCACAAGGCTCTGACGAATTCGCTGCTTTAGCTCTGGCCAGTTGTTTGGGTCAGTGAGCCTGGAGAAGATGGGAAAGAACGGGACTAGAATAATGTTGGAAACAATTCCCAGGGGTGCCTGGACCAGCAGGTTTGAATAGTCCAGCGCTGCCATCGTTCGCGGTACGGCCCCGGCAAAAAAGATATCTGTGTAGACGTTGATCTGCATTGCGCCCGACGAGAGCGTTGCCGGTCCTAGCACTTTGAGCACGTCGCGAACGCCCGGATCTTTTAAGTTGAACCGTAGCCGCAACCGCCCAAGTCCGGACTTCCACAGCGCCGGAACTTGAATTAACCACTGAAAAGCTGCGCCGATAAGCGTACCGACTGCAAGTGCAATTCCACCCCACATGTAGTAGTTAGGGTCAGTAATATCCGCTCCGACAATGGCCCATAAAACGCCGATAGCCGCGATCACAGCCGAACTGGAGAGAATAGGGCTAACAGAAGGTAGCCAGTACTGGTCGTCTGCGTTGAGTGCGCCAAAGCCGATGCCGATGAGCGCGGCGATCGCACAAATCGGAGCCATAATTCGCAGCTGCGTAATAGCAATCGGCCTGGTTACAAGTTCACCGACCTCTGTTGCACTTAGCCTAGAACCCACAAGGTCAATGATAGGCACGGCAAAAACGATCATTGCGATAGTAACGACCAGAAAGGCAATGCCCACAACGGTCGTCACAGTTTCAATTAAAGGCCCAACGTCTTCTTTCTTTCGTTTAGAAACAACGCTGACAATGGCACTGTGAAAGGGGCCGTTGATACCGCCGAGCAGCACTAAGAAAAAGCCTGGAATGATGTAAGAAATAACGTAGGCATCGGCAACCGGGCTGGTGCCAAAAGCCGCTCCAATAATAGCGGCTCGAAATAGGCCAAATACCTTGCTTAGCAGCGTGGCAGCGGCCACAATTCCTGCAATTCCTGCTAGCGATCGCTTACCCAAAATCTCTCCTCACAACCCCAGTCTTTTGGGTGCACTCTATGAGGTTATAGATGCGTCACCCGAAAATTGACCAAACACTATTTAATCATTTCCCTGGACTCAGCACGTCTTCCGTCTTTGAACCAAAGCGGCTATACCCTACGAGCAAACTGTGCAATCGCAAACGCTACCCAACCTATCTGATAGCCGTCCGTATCCAAGCGCTGACAAAGTCCACTGCAATGGTTAGCACTATAAACACCGTAAGCGTTGCCGCCAACCCACTGTAGTCAAAGCTAGTGAGCTGTTCGGTCATCAGTCGCCCCAGTCCACCTGCACCCACTAAGCCCACAACTACCGTCTCACGCAGGCACACTTCCCAGCGATAGAGAACGTAGGCCGTAAAACGAGCGAGGTTCGTCGGTAAAATGCCGTAGAAAATAACACCGCCACCGGTTGCACCGAGCGATCGCAGCGATCGCAAAGGCTCCTCCGGCAAATTCTCATTTACCTCCGCCATCAGCCGCCCCAAAATCCCAAAATTATGAACTGCTAGCGCCAAAGCCCCCGGCAGAATCCCTGGAAACATCCCATACAAAATCACCAGCGCCAAAATCGGAGCCGGAATCGCCCTCGCTGCCAGTAGCACCACACGGGCAACAACCATTCCCAAATGTCCCCAGCTCCAGCGCCTTCTATCTCCTGCCGCCCCTAGAACACCACCCGGCAAGAAGAAATTCTGCGCCGCCGGAAACGAAAACAGCACTCCCCCCACCCCCGCCAGCGTAATCGCGATCACCGCCATCGCCACCGTCTGCACCGCCAGCGGCACCAGCAAAATCGAAAACTCAGGCAGCACCTTCTCCGGCGACACCCTCCCAGCCATCTCCCACAAATACGGCCCCGAGCGCCAAACCCTTCCCCAATCCAACCCGAGATAGGCAAAACAAAGCGGGATAGAAAGTGCGATTGCCCCCAAAGACCCCACAACAAAACGCTTTCCCTTCCCTCCCCCATCTCCCATTCCCCTATTCCCTATTTCCCTCCCCGACGAAGAACACCCCCTCCCCAAATCCATCCTCCCCACAAACCCCATCCGCCTCCGCAGCCGCGCACTCCACGCATCCACACCTCCGTTAAGCAGCATCAGCGCATAAAAGCCCGTCCACAGCTCCTCATATCTCAAAGCGTTAAGACTAATAAAAATCTGCTCACCCAAGCCGCCCGCCCCAATGACACCCAGTACCGCCGCCGCCCGCAGCGAACACTCAAACCGGTAAAAGCTGTACGAGATGAGATTTGGCAGCGCCTGCGGGAAGTGAGCGTAAAAAAAGGCAACGTCAGGCCGCACACCGCTATTGATAAGCGCTTCTAACGGCGCTAGCGGCGTTTCATCTAGGATGTCGGCAAACACTTTTGCGGTAATTGCTCCAAAGGGAATTGCGATCGCCAGCACGCCCACAATCGGATCTAACCCCAGCACGCCTAGCAGCAGCAGTCCCCAAATCAGCTCGTGAATCGCCCGATGAATCGCCATCACACTGCGCGTCCCTCGCCACAGGCACAGACCTGTAGGTCCTGGCCAGCGAACGCGCCACCATACCCGCGAGCAAAGCACTCCAAAAAAAAGCCCGATGGCAAGGCTCAGCGCAGTTCCACAAACGGCGAACGCAAACGTCGTCATCGTTGCCTGAGCGATCACAACTAAGAAGTCACCTTCTAGCGAGGGATGAAACATCGCCAGCCAAAACCGCCCAATCAGCGATCGGCCATTCCAATTGATCAGCGGCACGCGGCCCAGCTTAGTCAACCAAACTGACCCGGCTAAAAGACTAAGCCACAGCAATAGCGCCACATGCTGACGCTGCCATTGCGTTGAGGAAGACGCTTTCAATAGGGAGCACTAACCTCTAGCTCATACAGCTGCGTCAGCTGAGCCGCGCTGACAGTAGCAGTAGGTAGATCAAAGAGAATGTGTCCTTGGCGGAGACCGATAATGCGATCGCAATAAGCTTTCGCCAGCTCAATATCGTGCAGGCTCACAAGCAATGTACGGTTCTGCGCAAGATCGCAGAGAATTTTCATCATGTCGTGCGCCCTCGCCGGATCAACGCTGGCCACTGGCTCATCCGCCAGAATGACATCGGGGTCTTGTACTAAGACGCGGGCGAGGGCAACCCGCTGCTGTTGCCCACCCGAAAGCCTGCCGGTACGGGCATACAGCTTATCGCTGATACCCAGCTGAGCGAGTGCCGCTTGAGCAACCTCTACCTGCTGCGGCCAAATCAAAGACCACAGCGCTTTCCATAGCGGCCAGCGGCCTAGGTGTCCGGCATTGACATTGTGAATAACGCTTAAGTTCTTAATCAGCTGGTGCTGCTGATAGACAGTGCCAATCTTCTTCTGTAGGCGGCGACGCTGCGTACTGCTGAGCATTCTATGCGTGCCTCCGTGCCACTGCCCTAGCAGACAGATGCTTCCTTCTGTTGGGCTCAAAGAACCGTTCAGCAGCGCTAAGAGCGTGCTTTTCCCGGCTCCGCTGGGGCCTACAAGTGCAACCCGCTCTCCTGTCAAAACCTGTAAACTGACCGACTGCAACGCAAGAACGCTGCCACCGGACGTTTCAAATTGACAGCTCACATTTTTGAGCGCTAGCGCTGGGTGACTCATCACGGGAAAGCGCAGAAGGCTGTGACTAGAAAGGGTGCGCTGATGAAGATGATTTGCGATCGCAAATTAATCGTTGATTTTACCAATTTCTCGACCCACGGCTTCAATCTGGCTATAGTTCTCGTTCTTGGTTTCGATAAACTTTTCCGCTCCAAACAGTGCCAAAATCTCTGCGTGCTCCGGATTGTCAGCATCCAAACTCAGCAGCGCGGTCTGGATTTTGTCTGTGAAGCCCTCACCAAATTTTTCATCTACTTTTTCGCTGTTTACCACCCAGTGATAGTCGTAGTAGGCAGGCGTTTGCCAGATGGCCTGAACCTTACTTTCATCAACGTCTCCAGCAGCTACTCGGTCGAGCCAAACCTGCTCGTTCAGCGCCCCTGCATCGTATGTACCGGCTTCTACAAGTTTAAGCGTGGCATCGTGAGAGCTAGAAAACCCGGGCTCTCCCTTTAAATCTGAAAGTGCTACGCCTGCTTCTTCTAGAAAATACTGCGGCATCAGTCGGCCAGAGGTAGAAGATTCTGAGCCAAATGTAAGGGTTTTCCCTTTAAGCGTGCTGAGGTCTTCAGCGCTAGATAGAGGGCTCAGATCACTGGTGCTACTAGCAATGAAAATACTGTGGAACTCGGCGTCGATGTCTCGTTGTGCGATCGCCTCCGCCGCTGGCACCTGAAGCCTTGCCTGCACGCCTGTGAGCCCACCAAACCAAACCAAATCTAAGTCGCCAACGCGAAAGGCAGTGACCGCAGCAGTGTAGTCCGTCACCGGCTGATAAGTTACCTCTACGCCTAGCTCAGCACTCAAGTAGTCTGCCAAAATGCCATACAGCCTCTGTAGTTTCTGAGGATCCTGGTCTGGAATCGCCCCTACTGTAAGTGTCTGTTGCGCTAGCGGCTGCTGAGCTTCTGGAGCATTGTTAACGTCTGCTGAAGTGCAGCTCCAGCTAACAGCACTTGCTGCTAGCCACCCGCACAGGCCGGAGATTACGGAGACTGTCCTGGATTTTGAGCGTCGCTGCATAAGGTATGTACTGGAAAATTAACGGGATAAGTAGAGTATCAACTTTTGAAGGTTGCATCAACGTATATCTGCGCTACAACTTTGCACTCAATGTGCTGAATCTTCTTGGCTAAGCTAATTTTTTAATCTTGGAGAGTAATTTGGAGTGGCTTTCCACAGGTTATCCACCGATATGGCCGAAGTTTTCCACAGACTAGCAAGAGTTTTCCACAGGTTTTAACGGCGTACCAGTAGCTTCACGGATTTCTTGGTATTTCGTGAAACGCTACCTGAAAAAATGAGAAAAAGTGACATCTATAGAAAGTTTTGTAACTAAAAATGCTGAAAAAGCTTGATATAGCGTTGACTGGTCAAAACCAAAAAATGCTTGAGTGTAATTTTCTATCATTGACAGACCCTACCCTTGCTAAGCAGAATGGTCCAACCACCTGCCGGAAGCGCAGTCACTACCTAGAGGTTTTCTATGCAAGTTACCGTCAGCATCCTGGCAGAAATTCCTGAAGATCTACACGAGTCGCTTAAAGGCTTCCTCGATACTCACCCTGCCTGGGACCAAAACCGAATTTACGCCGCCGCGCTGTCTTTGTTCCTGCTGCAAAACGGGCAGAAAGAAGGCGATCGCACGCCATCGCGCATCTACCTAGATACCCTCTTCGACTACGCCTAGTCAGCACTACGGCCAAAAACCGCAGGCTGTAAGACTGTGAGCCGTAAAACTGTGAGCCGTAAAACTGTGAGACAGCAGCTGACTTAACTCTATTGCTGCATAACTGTCAAGTAAATTTCCCCATCTGCCGAGAGTTTGGGTATAGTAGGTTATGTCGTATCAAGAGTAGATGCTCTACACATCATGTCTGCTAGTCCTGCTGATCAGGCCTCTGTAACACAGGGAAGCCCTCGGACAGCGACGCAGGATTCTTTATTACTCAGAGAAGTATTACAGAGTATTAGTGCGCAAAGCTGTCCGAAAACCTACAACTTTCACATGCACACTCATTGTTCAGATGGGAAGCTCTCGCCTGCTGAACTCATGACTCAGGCGGTTGAGATTGGCCTGCTCGGCATGGCCATCACCGACCACCACAACGTCAACGGCTATCGTCAGGCCCGACAGTGGATGGAAGACTGGCGTTGGCAAAATCCCTCTAGCTGGAGCCGACGACGTCAATCAAAGTCAGGTGCCAAAGCAGGCGGAAAATCACCTTCAAAATCCAAGACGCTACCCAAGCTTTGGACAGGCGTGGAAGTGACTTCTTCTCTAGCAGATACCGACGTTCACATACTGGGCTACGCTTTTAGGCCTGGCGACGAAGCGATGCAGCGTTACCTGAAAGGAGCTTCTCCTAGAGGCAAAGACCGCCAGGCTCACAACGTCATCAACGCGATTCATACAGCAGGTGGCATTGCTATTTTGGCCCACCCTGTGCGCTATCGAACCGATGAGGGCATTTTAATCCGCGCAGCCGCGCAGCTTGGTATAGATGGTGTAGAAACCTACTACGCCTACGACAATCCCAAGGTTTGGCGACCAAGTCCTGGTAAGACAGAGCGGGTCCAGGCACTGGCGGTGGAGCACTGCCTGCTCAGTAGCTGTGGTACTGACACACACGGCAAAGTTTTAACAAAGCGTCTCTAACTTCAACTGACAGTCTTCGAACAAAAAGAGTCCCTAGCATTAAACGCTAGGGACTCTTTTTTGACTGATTTTCTGTGCTGCTTGATAGCCGCTTTATATCTGCTTTTCCATGTCTCTAAATATATCTCTAGAGATACGTTCTTAGAAAGAAGACATCAAAGTAATAATTCCAGCACACCCAACAATTAGCAGTAGACCTAATCCGATTGATTGGCCAAGTCCTACTTTACGAGAAACTTTCATAATACGCACGGGCCATAGAGCCTTAACATCAACTGTTTAAAGCTTATGACGATGCTAAGTTATCTATCAGTCTAGTCAACATCCCGCAAACAAACGCAACGCTGCTTAACAGATATGAGCGATGTATAAAGAAATATTAAGCGCCCTGTTTTCTTTAAGAGAATGGAGAAACTGGGCTATATCCTGGCGATCCCCGGCTTTTCCTAAAATCATATGAAAATGTGGATAGGTCTCTACTAGGCCGCAAAGAGGATGCAAAGCACAAAGAAGCGTGACGCGCGCGCTCATTTAGCTGCTCTAGATGGCTGAGGCACTACATGGAAAAAGCTACTCTATCTCTGGTAAATCATCTACGCAGCCCTGCGGCTCATAGATAACGTCGATAGTGACCTGATACTGCGTGGGTTGATCTATCTGGCCAAAGTCTGCATACTCAACTGCGCTCAATGCCTGGCGATTGAGGATGTCATAGCCAACGCTTCTTAGAATTTTGGCTTCTTCCTGGCTACCGTCTGGATTGACGACGACCCCAACGAGCCCTGGGTTCGGTGGAATGTCTTTACAGACCTTGAATTTTGAGTCGATTTCGAGGCTGGTATCTGCGCTCTCCATGCTGCTTTCGCGCTTGGCGGTATCTCTTAGCCACACTTCTAGATTTTCTGTGGCTTCGGCCTCAGTAGTCTCTCTGCCGTCGTAAACAAAGCTTTGCCGCAGCCGTGATGGATCATCTTGCGCCGAGGCAATATCAATAACGGGAGGCGTAATTGGAATATTTTCACCTTGCTCACCGCCTGCTTCTGTTGAGGCGGGTCCAGGATTGCTCAGCGCTACGTCTGTGCTGGGTTCTGATGTGGGGCTGCCTGTGTTGCTTTCCGCCTGTGCCTCTATTTCGGGGGTCAGCAAATCGCGCGCGGATCCGGTAGATGTGGCCGTTCTGGGATCTCTTGTTCCAGGCGGCTGCGGTACGCCATTTTGAGTGCCGAAGGCTTCTCTAGTACCTAGCTGAATGCCCGATGTCTCGCTAGTGATCCCGCCTAGATCTTGACCGGGTAGGTTCGGTAGTACTGGGGTTGGCAGTGAGGCTGGAGCGCTGTTTGGAGTCGGCGATCGCCTTACGCTATATGTACTGGGCGACGAGAGATCAATCCGACGGGTTGTCAGCTGCCTGTTGCTAGCTTGCGCCCTTGGGACGGGTGAAGGCAGGCTTCTAGGCTGAATAATTCGTCTTTGGGGTGGCCTTTGCTGAGGGATCGTGACCCGGCTTGTGCTGGGTAGTCCTGGGGGAAGTGCGAGGCTGTTTAGTTCTGTGGGAGGCAGCGTGCGGCGGGGCTGCGCAAAGCCAGGAAGGCGATTGCGATCAGCGGGTGTTAGCTCCACCACAGGAACGATAGACTCTTCTGCTTCTTGTTGCTGAGCGGCTTCGGTGAGCGCCGCAAACGAAAAGTTAGCGCGAGGGCCAAAAGCGAGAAAGAGCCCGTGGGCGAGTAGCGATAGCAGAACGGTGACAACTGTTGGGTTGAGCGTGCTGGCCAATTTTAAGAGTGCCTTTGGAGGTGTCTTTGGCGCTTTATTCGGCGTTTTCTTCGGCGTCTTTTTAGGAGAACGGGCGGCAGCTGGTTTTAAAGAGCGGGAAGGGATAGCCATGGCGGTTCAAAAACGGAGGCTTGTAGAACGTGGGTTGTGCGCTAGTGGATACGCTATCTATATACCTAAGCGTATGCGATCTGGGCAGGAATGCTAACCAGGGGGTAGGCCAGTTTTAGGATTTACCGCCAGTTTTTGGCTTCAGACGGTGGCTGTTGGCGGTGGCGTAGAGACTGTAGGTTCTCTTTTGATGATCATCAGCGAAAAGTATGGCAGCTTTAGCGCCGGATGGTGCTGCAAGTTTGAGTAGATGACCTGGTTGGGTCTAGTTGCGTTTTCTATGACATAGCTATGGGGTAGAAGCTGGTGCTTTTCTAAGATTTGCCAAACTTGGGCGTAAACACTGCCAACTTTCATAAGCACAACGACCTCAGCCCAAGCTAAAACGGCTTCGAGCTGATGAACGGTGTAGAGAGCAGGGAGAATGGCGAGCTGCTGCGCCTGGCAGGTAAGCGGAATACCCATCGCGGCGGCGGCGGCCATGGGAGATGAGACGCCTGCGATCGCCTCTACAACAACCTCTGGATGCTGCCACTGCACATACTGTGCCAAATATGTGAACGTACTATAAAAGCTAATATCCCCCTCACTGGCAAACACAACGTCTCCTTGCTGTAAATAGGGCCAAACCGCATCAGCTGCTGCTTTCCATGCACTATCAAGCGTTTGCGAATCTTGCACGTAGGGAAACGCTAGCGGCAGTCGCTGTTGCTCTGGCGATAGCCACTGTTCAATGATGCGCTCAGCGACACCGGATTGACTATTTAACCCAGCCGGAAAGGCAACAACGGGCGAAGCGCGCAGATGGTTGAGTGCTTTTACAGTGATAAGCTCTGGATCTCCGGGGCCTATTCCAATGCCGTAAAGTTTGCCGGGCGAAGCGGTCTGAGACGTCTGGAGGCGAGCTTGTGGTTTCTGCAAAGCGTTCTGTCAGCTTGGGTATAAGCTAATACTATGGCCTAAAAAGCGACAGCAACGTTTAGGGTCAACCCCCCCTCTTAGAAGAACTTTGAAGTTGTTTTGATATCTGCTTATGGCTTTACCGACGGTGATAGTGCCGGGATATCTGGCGAGCGCTCAGCCGTATCAAGAGATGGAAGCTGCCCTGGCTCAAGTGGGCATCGCTGCAGTGACAGTGCCGTTGAGGCGGCGCGATTGGCTCCCCACTGTAGGCGGTCGTTCAGTCATCAACATTATCCAGGCAGTAGATGCCACTGCTCAAAGGGTGATGATTGACCATGAGTGCAACCGAATCAATCTAGTGGGTCATTCGGCAGGCGGCTGGATTGCTCGCATCTATTTGGGAGAATCGCCCTACGATGTCCACGCTAGCGATCGCGCCAGAACGCTTCCTAGGCCAGCGAGAAGTCACGTCAGTACTTTAGTTACACTGGGTACACCACATACAAGTCAGGAGCGCTGGACCCGTAAGAATCTCGACTTTGTGAATCAGACCTATCCAGGCGCTTTCTACGACGACGTGAACTATGTGTGTGTGGCTGGAAAGGCGATCTTCCCTCGGAAGGGCTCTGTCGTCGCAAACAGAAAGTCCGGCTGGTTCGCCTTCAACAGCTACAAAATAACCGCTGGCAGCGGAGAGCTGTGGGGCGACGGTGTGGTTCCACTATCAGCGGCGCACCTAGACGGTGCTCGCAATATCGTTTTGAAAGATGTACAGCATTCGCCTCGAAAAGATGCGCTCTGGTATGGCTCTCCTGCCGTTGTGGAAGACTGGAGCCGCTGGTTAGCATAGAGTTGCTGGCGCTGTTGGCCTTTTTTTGCTGAATATTACGGCTGCTCCTTGTTGGGATGGGCTGACGGCTGGTCGCTCGGATTTTGGATAGCTGCTGCTACCTCTGCTGCTGGCGACTGTGCGTCGGACGGTTGCGTATTGAGCTTTTTAGCCTTGGCCTTTTTGAGCAGCTTACTTTTTTGAGCCTTACTGCTTCCTTCGGCGTCCACTATTGCCTTGTCGTCAGCAGATTTTGGTGTGTCTTTAGTGGGTTTGATGATCTGCCGAGATGGCTTACGCGCACCAGAAAGCCGCTTAATGAGCTGGGGCGTAGGGTCATGCAAAAGATAGGTGAGTTGGCTACCGGCTTTCCACTGCCGTTCGCTGAGCACCACTTCTAGCGTGTCAGCCTGTTTCACGACAAGCGGTACCATGTCTCCTGCTTTAATCAATTTGTTGACCTGTTCGCACTGCAGCTCTAACGCCTCTTCTGTGAAATCGTAGGTGCCAGTTTGTACGGCGTCATCTTGAATAAAGGTGTTCCACTGCTTGACCGGTAGCCGAGGCGTCCGCAGCTCTCCTCTGTTTTGGATGCTGGACTCCTCTGTTTCTGTACGGGGCAGTACGGCAAACACACGAGGCGGCTGAAATTCTTCTTGGGCCCGCTCGGCAATTACAGAATTCACTTCGCCGTTGCTTGTAATGGCGAGAAACGTACCGATAGAGCTAAGCCCGGCAACTTCTAAAATCTCTTCGTTCATCGCTGAGCCTGTGTAGACCTCAAAGCCCTCCGCTTCTGCTTTCTCACAGGCAGCTTCATCGGTGTCGATAATCACGACCGACTCATCTCGCGCCTTGAACAGCCGACCAATTGTAAGTCCTAGCGGATTACAGCCGACAATCACCACCCCTGTTGCACTATCCGACGTCACGCTAAGAACCTGCGCTAGGCTGCGAGCCGTGAGCCCCTGGGCGAAAACCGTCATGATAATGGTAAGAAAGACGAGCGCCTTAATCGAGTCGCCACCGTTGATGCCGCGCTCCGTGAGCAAAATAGCGAACAGAGAAGCGACAGACGCTGAGACAATGCCTCTCGGCGAAATCCAGCTCATGAATACTTTTTGTCGCCAGCTGAGCCCGCTATTGAGAGTACAGGCCCACACGTTGATTGGCCGCACGACTAACATCAGTACCAGAACCGTCAGTACGGAGCCAGGACCGAGTTCAATCACACTGGCAATAGATAAATCTGCCGCCAGCAGAATGAAAAGAACCGACACCGAGAAGATAGTCAGCTGACCTTTGAACCTTCTTAGCAGCCGTTCTTCTGGGATAGAGATAGCGCGAACAACAATACCTGCGGCGACCGCTGCCATCAGGCCAGATTCGCCACGTACGCTCTGAGCTAACCCATAGAGCCCCCAAATGCCCGCGAGCACCACGAGGTTACGCAGCTCCTCTGATAAGAAGTCAGCCGTTCTTAGGAACAGGGCCATAAGTGCGCCGCCGCCGCCGCCGATGATAACGCCAATCCCGAGGCGAGCGAACAATCCACCTAAGACGTAGGCAGGATCAGTATCTCCATTGAGAATAATGTCGAGTACGACTACCGCCAAAATTGCCCCTACCGGGTCAATCAAGACCCCTTCACCTTCTAAAAGAGTGGCAATTTTGCGTTCTACGCCGACCTGCTTTAGCAGCGGAGTAACCACTGTAGGACCGGTAACAACTACCAGAGAGGCGTACAAAAAGGCGATAGACCAGGGAAACTCACCAAGCCAGTGAGCTGCCATTCCACCACCCACCAGAGTGATGAAAGTGCCAATGGTAATAAGATTACGCAAGCTGCCAGAGACTTTCCCAATCTCTTTAAGTTCCAGGTTGAGGCCACCTTCAAACAAAATCAGGGCGACACACAGCGAAACAATGACTTCTAGCCCAACACCTAACGTTTGAGGGTCTATCCAGTCGAGCCCGTCGGTTCCTAACGCGATGCCAAAGATCAGCAGCAAAATAATGCTAGGAAGCTTAAGATAGGCTGCTAACACCTGCGCCGAAATTCCCGCTAGGACGGTAAGGACGATTTGTAGCGTGATTTCAAAGGGCGCTTCCATAAGCGGGAGACCAATAGCAAAAGGTGACAATACGCCAGAGCACAAGCATAACGCTTTGGGCGAACCTGTTGGCAGTTATCTGGTGGGACTGAACGGCGGAGAGCTTTTATTTTCGAAGGCTAGAGCGGGATCTCCTCGACGGTCTCGGCGGTGATTTGACGGGCTGCCTTGAGGAATTGGGTAGGGGTTGTGTTAGTCGTCTCAAAGCGAATTTGACCGAACGTGGAGCGCTCACGAGGCCCCTCTATAAGACGCTCGCATCGCCCATTAAAAGAGCAGTAGTCGCAGTATCCCTTCTCGATTGCCACCTTGGGAAAATTAGCTTTTTCCCTCATTTGCGTCAGGCTATCTGTGAGTCGCTGCAAATCCTTTCTTGTCTTATCGTGCTGCTCTAGGGTGTAGCCAAACCGGTAAAAGCTAGGTTTTTGTGGGTCCGACTGTGTGAGACTTGGCTGTGATGCATCTGCATCTTCCTCTGTTCTTACAAACCAGTAGGTCATAGAAATTTGCTCGGGCATTAGCCCGCTGGTTTCACAAAGAACGTAGGAATACAGCCGCGTCTGCCAGTCTGTTTGTAACCGGTCCCTTTTGAGCGGCTTCTGATGCGTTTTCCAGTCAAAGATTTGCCCATTAGATGGCTGAGTGAGCGTGGTAGATGACGATATCACCAGTAGGTCATAAATTACGGTTAGCAGATAGCCGTTAAACTCAAGCGTTCGCCGATGCTCGCTCTGGCTAAAGATGTCTGAGTCGCTCTGCGGAAGCTGATGATTCTCAGTTGCAAGCGTCTGAGACTGTGCGACTTGAGATTGAGATAAGTAGGCGAAAACCTCGGGCGCAGCCTCTTCCAGTGCGATTAAGCTTCTCGCCATGTCTGTATCCGCTTGCGAGAGGAGCCCAACCGGTAGATCTAGCGCTTGCTGCTGCATGAGCAGGTGAAACTGAGAGCCCCATTGTGTAGTGACGTTTTGCTCATAGGTTGAAGGGCCTAAGAGTGCGTCAAAGAAGACGTATTGATACTTACGTGCGCAAATGTCTAGATGCGTAAGGTGGCTTTGAGAAAGCGGAATCATAGTCAGTCAAGATCCTTCGTTAAGACAAAGAGGCTGCCCTGGTTCCCTCGCCCAATGCGGAGATCTCTGTCGAGATAGGTGACTTCTAGCCATCCCTGCTGACGGTCGGGGTTGATGGCGAAGTCAATACCGCGCAGCAGATTAAATTTTTCGTTAGCTTCGAGCTGCTCGATGTACTGGGCCGGAGATTGATATCCTAGTGCGCGCTGCAATCCGACGACGGCTCGGTTGAAGGCTACGTTTACGCGGTTTTTTGACAGGGTCGCTGTGGCTGTGTTCTCTGGCAGATTGCTAGACGAAGTCGCTGGGTAGTCTGAGGGGGCGGGTGTAAAGTTAGCGACTACCGATACTAGCCCTTCGCAAAAGGGGAGGCTTTTGAGCTCGGCAATGTTGTAGATGCGCGATCGCGCTGGCCGTACGCACTGGTAGATGTTGCCTAGGGCCGCTAGGGGAAAGCGGTCTATGCCGAGCAGTTCTTTACTGGTGGTGTAGAGCAGCCGCCAGTCGCCAGCGAGGAGTTCGGTTGCGGCTAAGGGATCTGGTGTGGGGTTGAGATCTTCAACTCTGGCGATGATGCTAGCGATAACCTGGCGGTCGTTGGCGGTGGCGGTGATGCCACGGTTTTTGGAGGCGATCGCATTTCTCAAATCGGTTTTGCTCAGCATAGTGACCCATTTGCCAGAAGACAGTAAAAAGAAATATACGTCAGAGATTGACACTATTTCCTATTCGATGTAATTAATGCGATGGTACTGTAAATTAATATCTTTGCTCCGCAGTTCATTGGATAGCAGTTCATTGAATAGCAGTGCGCTACCTTTAACTACTGATTCTCATACACATAACAGTGCATAAGAACCAACGACTCAGCAGAGATAAATCTACTAAAGTATTGTCGCAAAAACGATTTGAGTGTATAGACTGATACCCCTAGCAATTGCTTTTGGTGAAAGATATACCGACAGGTCTGATTGGCTGCTGTAGCTAGTGATTATCGCTGGGCTACTAGTCAACGGTCTTCTACCTCGCTTTTGCCATTGTTTTGAGTGCCTGCTTCCGAGCGGCACGTTAGTCCGCACCTTTATTTGCCTGTAATTGGCCAATCCTCGCTGAATGAGTACTTATAACCCATCTGTCCGTCAAATTCCTCGTGAAAATCCTGCCGATGTGATTCCGCTGCAGCGCGATTCTTCTATCTTGAACTGGCTAGAAGGCACCGGTCGATTGATTCCTCGTGAACCTATCGATAGTGTTGGTGACGAGCCAGAGCCCGAAGAATTGGCTGACCTAATGGGCACTGAAGATAAGGAAGACGATGTCGATGACGCCGCCGACGATACCGATGATGACGATGAAGATATGTCTTTAGACGACTAGGTTCTGCCAAGACTTAAAGTCTGGTAGATTACGGCCTGTCTGCTATATCTCATCCAAAAGTTTGAATTAGCGTTTGGGCTCGACGGTCTTTGGCTAGCGAGACGGATTGTCACACTGTTTCATTTGTTTTTGCTCCCAGCTGCTAAATTTGTCGTCATATTGAGTCGATTTAGTGCTACGGCTGGTCATCAAAAACCTGTCTTTGCCAAGCTCCAGTACGAGTGAAGACGTGGCCGATGATGGCGCTGACACGGTGGACAAATGCCTGTTTGCGATGAATCCGAACGAAAAGTCAAAGATTCATAAAAAATTGCAACACAACGTCGTAGAATCTCAGCGGATGCGGCCTTTGCGTATTTCTACTTAGTAGTTGCCAAGGGTACGCCTCTTAGCGTTTCAATACAAGTGAAAGTTAGGCTTTACAGCGTTTTTCCAGCCTGTGAAAGCCTTTATAAGCACTGATTTTCAGGCCTTCTGTGGATAAACAGACTGGCGATGTAGAGTCTCAGTGAAAATTGGGAAAGGTGTGTGGTAAGTGAAGGGATTATGTCGTGGACGCAAGATTTTCAACTAAGTCGGTCGGTTTGTCAGGGGTAAATCTATCAATCATATTGGCGGTTTGCCTTGTAGCAGCAGCAATTGGACTAGATTTATCTGCTGGGCGTGAGTTTGGCTTTAGCGCTCACCTCGCTGGACCGCTGGCGCTAAGTGCGGTGCTATCGGCGCTATCGGGCTATATCGCGCTGCCGATACTGCGTCGGCTAAAGGCCGCACAGTTTATTCGAGAAGATGGTCCACGGGCTCACCTTAAAAAAGCGGGCACGCCTACGATGGGCGGTATCTTTTTTGTTCCGGTTGCGGTACTTGTGGCCCTAGCTTGGACGGGCTTTTCGTCTGGGCTTTCTGCCTCTGTTGTCGCGGTGAGCCTAATGACGCTGGCATACGGTGCGATTGGCTGGCTAGATGACTGGCAGGTAATGCGCCGCCGCTCTAACAAAGGTATTTCTCCTCGCCTGAAGCTGCTTTTACAAGTTGGGTTTGCAGTTGCTTTTTGCGCCTGGGCAATGTCGACTCAGGCCGCTGAGATTACGGATGTTGCTATGCCGTTGGGTATAACGCTGCCGCTAGGACTGCTGTTCTGGCCGCTGGCTGGCTTTGTGCTGGTCGCTGAAAGCAATGCGACGAATTTAACCGACGGTGTGGATGGCCTGATGGGTGGAGCAGGTGCGATCGCACTTTTCGGCCTTGGCGTTCTCATTGCACAGACCAACCCGGAGCTGATGGTTTTCTGCGCGGCGCTTAGCGGTGGTTGCCTAGGCTTCCTCGTGCACAACCGCAACCCTGCAAAAGTATTTATGGGTGATACCGGCTCACTTGCCTTAGGCGGCGCACTCGCAGCCGTCGGTATTCTCAGTGGCAACCTATTTGGCCTGCTGATTGTAACCCTGCTCTTCTTTGCCGAAACCCTATCTGTGATTCTACAAGTTGGCTACTACAAAGCAACTAAGGGACCCGACGGTAAAGGCAAGCGCCTCTTCAAAATGGCACCTTTGCACCACCACTTTGAACTATCTGGCTGGTCAGAGCTACAGGTCGTCAGCGTGTTCTACGTCGTCAGCGCCCTGCTCGTCACACTAGCAATCAGCACTTTGAGATAACTAGAAGGAAGTAGAGACAACATACAGAAGCAATCTCCACGCTCTAAACTCCCTTACACAAAAAAGGCTTGGTCAATTGACCAAGCCTTTTCTAATGGAGCTGACGGGAGTCGAACCCGTGTCCGCCCTAAGTAATCACGTATCACTCATTCACAGGTATAGCCTCTCTAATCCTCAAGGCGGGAGTTTTCCATTGTCCCGGAAACAGGATGCTTCAGTGAAAGTCTTAGCTGGCGCACCCACCGAAGAAAGTTTGCCAGAGCGCCCGTTGGGGGTTTAGTCTTTACTGCTTAACGGAGTCACAGTTCAGACGCTCGAACCTATAAGAGGTTGTTAGGCGGCAGCTACAAGAGCGCGCTTACGAGCAAAAGGTACGATGTTGTTTGCATGTATCTTTAAGTTTGAGCCTTTATTTACAAGAGTAGACTCACTCTTGACCTGAATCACAGTACGACTTTCGTTAAAACGTCGAAACCGTTACAGCCCCATGTTTTACATCCTGCGCTTTTGCATTGGATGCTTCACAATTATAGCGTCATCAATGTATTCATGTGTACAAGTTGCGTCCTTTTTATAGGTGTTATCACCTTTCGTAAGCTGAATAAGTCGTGTTTTAACCTATAATAATTTCTTAAGTTTAGTGAATAACGACGCCAGATTATTCACCTGCCGAGCCCTGCCTAAACTCAAATAGAGATCCGCTTAAAGGTCTCTAGAGTGCCAATGCTGGGTTCACATAGGTCTCCGATAATAAGAAAACAAGGTTAACGCCATGAGTACTACCGACGAGAACGGCACCACTAGTAAAAGTGCCTCCAGCAGCCGCACTCGTAAGAAAGTATCGACTGCTGCTGATAGTGAAGCTAAGACTGAACCGGCCAAGAAAGGCGGACTGGTTAAAGCCCCTAAGAACGAAATTATGGAATTGGCCGATCACACTCGTGTGATGGAGTCTGACTCGTTACCCAACCACCGTCCGATTGGGCTGAGTGAAGTGGAAGTCGTAGATTCACTTTCTTCAGCGGGTGTACGCCCGGTTATGGCCAACTCATTTGAAATTTCGACGACAGACTCACTGCCTGGTCACCGCCCAGTTGCTGTGAACAAAATTGATTTTTCTGATATTGATTCGCTACCTGGCCATCGTCCTATTGCTAGCAACGATATTGATGAACATCCTTCTATGCTGATGGGTTACCTGGATTGAATCCGGTGGCATGACAAGAATAGAACGATGAAAGAGGGCTACTGCCCTCTTTTTTGTGGCCGTTGATTTCAGCGTTTAGCAAGGCTTGAAGGATGGGGATTTCCTCCCTAGCCTCTCGAATAAGAGGTTGTTGGCGATAAGCATAGTGTCTGCATGGGTGTCTGGTGGGTGGGACCGTCACGCGTGACGCTCAACAGAGGTGATCTAGACGGAGCGTATGGGCTTTACTGGTTAGACTAAGGACGGTTTTGCTTTTGGGTTGAGTTTTTGAATCAGCGGTTTAATTTTCAGGTTTTTCGGCGGTTTTGGGCGATCGCAAAACCCTATTGGTTGGGTAGCAATAAGTGGAAGCCGTTAGGGACTTTGCTGCTAATCGTAGTGGTACTGTTGGCCTATACGGGGCTGAGTGTGGTGCTGAATAATCAGCGGGGAGAGCTGATTTCGGCGCTGTCGGCGAAGAGTGAACCGCGTTTTTGGAAGACGGTGACGATTTTTTTGGGTGTGCTGGTGGTGTATGCGCCGCTGCTGGCGGGATATACCTATTTGCGCGATCGCCTTGGCTTAGCCTGGCGACGCTGGCTTACCGATAGCTTTGTAGAGCGATATTTTAGCGATCGCGCTTTCTACCTTATCAATCAGTTCAATCCTGAAGTGGATAACCCTGACCAGCGAATTGCGGAAGATGTGCGGAGCTTTACGCAAGAGTCGCTGACGCTGGCGCTGGTAGTCATTGGATCTATGCTGGAGCTGATAGCGTTCAGCGGAGTGCTTTGGGGAATTTCCCGGGAGCTAGTGCTGTTTCTGGTTGCATACGCGTTAATTGGATCGCTGCTGACGGTGGGCGTATTTGGTCAGCCGCTGGTGCGTTTGAATTTTGAGCAGCTGAAGAAGGAGGCAGATTTCCGCTTTGGCCTGGTGCGGGTGAGAGAGAATGCGGAGGCGATCGCGTTCTATCAGGGTGAAGCGCAAGAGTCTGACCAGATAAAATCTCGGTTTATGGCCGCTTTTGATAACTATAAGAAGCTGCTGAACTGGGAGTTGAGTTTGAATGGACTGACTAACTTTTATGAGTTTGTTCCTTTTGTGCTGCCTGCTCTGGTGGTTGCACCTGCGGTCTTTAGTGGCGAAGTTGAGGTTGGCAAAGTTAGTGAGGCTCAAGGCGCATTTATCCGAGTGTTTTTCTCGCTCAATGTGGTTGTGTCTCGGCTGCAGTCGCTGACGGCGTTTGGCGCAGGGATTGACCGGCTTTATGAGTTTTCTGAATCGCTGGGCGAACCGGCTGGAGACATTGCTGAAGAAGCATTGACTGAGAGCGAGTCTTTGCAAGCGGGAAGTGAGCCTTCTGCAATAGAAGAAGAGGCGGTTGTCACTCAGCCGCTGATCAATTTTCAGACTGCGCCCGAGATAGTGGTGAAGGCTTTGACGTTGCAGACGCCAAACTATCAGCGGACGTTGATTGAAGATCTTTCGCTGGTGTTGGAAGGTGATGGATCGCTGCTGGTGATGGGACCGAGCGGGTGTGGGAAGAGTTCTCTGATGAGAGCGATCGCAGGTCTATGGACATCGGGTAAAGGTACTATTGCCAGACCTGAACTTTCTGATCTGCTGTTTTTGCCGCAAAAGCCATACATGGTGCTCGGCAGCCTGCGCACTCAGCTGCTGTACCCCTATGCTGATGTCGACGCGACAGATGAGCATCTCAAAGCCGTGCTCTCTAAAGTGAACCTGCCCGACTTAGCCGATCGATTTGATGGGCTCGATGCTGTAGAAGAGTGGGGCGATGTTCTTTCTCTAGGTGAGCAGCAGCGACTGAGTCTAGCTCGGGTGTTGGTTCATCAGCCAAAGTACGCGATTCTCGATGAAGCGACGAGCGCGCTAGATCAGAAAAACGAAGAGCAGCTTTATAGCCATCTGGCTGCTGCAAAGACCGCGTATGTCAGCGTAGGGCACCGCGATTCTTTGAAGCTATATCACCAGTCGCTGCTACGGTTGGCAGAAGACCATAGCTGGACGTTGGCTAGACAGTAGCTAACCTACTTTTTCACTAAGAAGTAAGTGGGTGTGAATTCGGGGAGCCGCTGAACGGCTTCCTGATAGGTAGCGCGATCTGGGAAGACGCCTGCAAAGAAATCTAGCTGATGCAGGTTTGGCAGGAACGCGCCGCCTGTGTCAGCAATGACGCCAATCCTAAGATTCTGATCGCGATCTTCGATAGCGACAATTTTGCCCAGGCCAATATTAAGCACGTCCCCTGCAAAGGTAACGCCTGGCTCGATGGGAATTTTGACCTCAGTGCTGCGGCCATAGCCATTGAGCTTGGTAACTTCTTTGAAGTACCAGAAGCGCTCTTGCTGAGGCTGAGCTAATCCTGGCACGTAAGCAATTCCGTTGTTTCTATCAACGTTGAAGTAAGTCGTCGTGCCGTCTGGGAAGGTGACAAAGGCAGTGCCTTGAAGCAGGGCGTCTTCGAGGCCTTCGCGGGTGAGATAGGCAAGGGTTTCTACCTTGCCGTGCTCTGCGCCGCCGGGTTCAAAGATGCCGCTAAGCGCTTCTTGCTTGGTGTATTGAGTGATGAAGTCTTCGTTTTCTAAGTCATCTGTGATTTTGTAGACGGGCGTGTTGTAGATTGCGGTGCGTTCTCTAGAACCGGCGTGGGTGAAGACGGCGTACTTGGTGATGCGCGTACGGATTTCGTCTAGATAGCTCGGGTCGTAGGCGAGCCAGCGAATGACCTTAAAGTTTTCGTTGATAAAACTGGTGTCTTTGAGGCGGGTGGGTTGATTGGCAGCGATGTCTTCGTTCAAGATTTTGATCATGAAGTCTAGAGTGGCGATCGCATCTTCCACGCTCACCCCTCGAGTTCCCAAAATACCATCTTGCAAAATCTTAGGATCTTCGCAGCCCTCTTCCGTAAAGTAGGTTCGGGTACTTTTCAAAACGTTTAGCAGCGCCTGCTCATCGAAGTCGACGGTACGACTTGGCAGCGAACCGTTTCTAAAAACATCACTGCCCGGCACATTGTATTGAAAAGCTTCCTGCTCGTCTATAACGCTGTATGTCTGAGGCGTGGCGGTCTCAGTATTTGAGAATTGGCCAAGCTGCGTAGATAAATTGCATTCGGCTACGGCTGGCTCTGCTCCGTCTACTGCTTCATCTTCGGGCTTGGTGCCAGGTGGATCAGGTACTTGGACTTGAGCGTTTGCTGTTTGGTCTATCTGGTTGCCGGATGTGGTGCAGCCTTGGTATAGCCCTATGGATGCGATCGCAACTAAGAGTAAGCGTACGGGTAAGGACGTCAACATAAATTTCTTCGCAATCTTCATCAGCGGCAATAGAGCTAGAAATGTCTTCTGTACACATTCTGAGGTACTTAGCGTGCCTTTTCTTGCTGAGGGTGCGACTTTTTGTTTTGTCTATTCTTAAAGGTTGTGTCTTGTTATCTTCGGTTGATGTTTAGCCAAGCTTCTAGCTCTTCTAAGCTCGCAAAGTCGAGGAGTGCTTCGCTGAGCGCTTCAGAGTCCTCTATGGTGAGTGCTTCAATAGCGCCGAGATTGCTTTGAGACAGGCTGCCGAAGCGCTTAGTCAATAGCCGAACGACTAGGTTGGTTGTTGCCAACTCGCGGCCCTCTTGCCTTCCCTCTTGCCTTGAGGTATCAACGACGTTGTTAAGATCTCGATAGTATTTCAGGCTGTCTTCGTAAGCGTCCTGTTCTGCGATTGAGAAGTTGGCAATCTCAGCGACTTCAAAAAGACGCATGAAGGGATCTTCTTGAAATGCTTCGGGCGGATCGTCTAGATCGGGTAAGTGTTTTAGCAGGAACAGCCATTTGTCAAAATGGCCCTCTAGCTGATCGACGGTTTTGTGAAACTTAGGTAGCTCTAAATAGATGAACTTTAGCTTGTCGTAAAATATCTGACATTTCTCGTCCTTTAGCTCTACGGTATGCAGGACCGTATCGTCGTCTTTGTGATCATCAAAAACGAAGTCTAAAACGCCGATTGCGTAGACGCGTGAGAGCTGGAAGTTCCACAGTCCCGGCTGTGCCTGTTCTTGGATGGGAAAGGTCGAGTAGTAGACACTTCTGTCTCTGAAGAAGTTTTGTTTGGCCTTTTGGATCTCAACGATAAAGCGTTCGCCGCTTTCGCTTTGGCAGTAGATGTCAAAGATGGCTTTGCGATCAAGGGCTGTATTGCTTACGTTTTCGCTGTTGCGAAAGCTGAGATCGCTGATGGTGTGGCGCTGCGGCAAGACCACGTTTAAGAAGTCGATGAGTAGTGCTTTGTTGGGTTCTGTGCCAAACAGACGCTTGAAGCCGAAGTCTGTAAGCGGGCTGATGTATCTGTCTTGAACGATGCGACCGCGACCGAATGCCATAGTAGAAAGTCCGCTTTGGCTGATGGCGCTAGCGTAGCAAAAAAGGACTTTGGCCATCGGTTCGCTCTTGATCATTCGCTACCTAACTGTTTAATTGCGACTCATCAAGTCCCGTTAGTGACTGGAAGGTTCCCGAGTGCGACTCATCAAGTCTCGTTAGTGACTGAAGGGTTGCAGAGCGTGACTGATAAAGTGCAGTTGATGACTGAAGGGTTGCAGAGCGTGACTGATAAAGTAATTTGGGGTGGGTCTGAAACCCCGGACTTCTAGTCCGCATCTTGCAGACTTAATCCGAGTTGAACAATGTGTCGCGGGAACTTCACAGGCTATTTGCTACAATGTGAGCATGGTAAAAAAGGCGTTTAAGTACAGAGTCTATCCGACTGCTGAGCAAGAAGACTTGCTACGGCGGACATTAGGTTGCGCTCGTTTGGTTTACAACAAAGCTTTGGCCGCAAGGACAGAAGCTTGGTATGGAGAGCAAAAGCGAGTTGGATACAAAGAAACGTCTTCTATGCTGACCGACTGGAAGAAAGAGCCTGAGCTATCTTTCCTTAAAGGTGTTAGCTGCGTTCCTCTTCAGCAAGGATTGAGGCACCTGCAAGGTGCTTTCACTAACTTCTTTGCAGGGCGGGCCAAGTACCCAAACTTCAAAAAGAAGCGCAACGGTGGCAGCGCTGAGTTTACTAAATCGGCGTTTAAGTACAGAGACGGTCAAGTCTACTTGGCTAAATGCGCTGAACCATTGCCGATTCGTTGGAGTCGATTGCTGCCCAAAAGCGTTGAGCCATCCACCATCACGGTGAAGCTTTCGCCTGCGGGTAGATGGACTGTTTCTTTGTCGGTGGACGTGAATATTGAGCCATTGCCGCCGGTTAAAAAACAGGTTGGCATTGATTTGGGTATCAGCGCACTGATGACGCTCAGCGATGGCGAGAAAGTGGCGAACCCGAAAGGCTTCAAAGCTAAGTATCGCAAATTGCGTAAGGCTCAAAAAGCGCTTAGCCGTAAAGTGAAAGGATCTAACAATCGGCATCAAGCAAGACTGCGTGTTGCGCGTGTCCATGCTGAGATTGCCGATGCTCGCAAAGATAACCTTCACAAGCTGACAACACGATTGATTAGAGAGAACCAAACAATCGTCGTGGAAGATTTGGCTGTGAAGAATATGGTTAAGAACCATAAGCTCGCTCAAGCTATCAGTGATGCTAGCTGGGGCGAGTTGGTTAGGCAGCTTGAATACAAAGCCGAATGGTACGGGAGAGAGTTTATCAAGATTGACCGCTGGTTCCCCAGCTCTAAACGCTGTGGTTCCTGCGGGCATGTCGTTGACAAACTGTCTTTGAGCATTCGGTCTTGGGATTGTCCTAGTTGTGGTGTAGGTCACGATAGGGATATCAACGCGGCAAAAAATATATTGGCCGCTGGTCTAGCGGTGTCAGTTTGTGGAGCGAACGTAAGACCCGAAAGAGCCTAGCTCTCGAAGGCAGTTGCCTTGAAGCAAAAACCTCTCTGGGTGACCAGGCAATCCCCGTCACTTCAGCGCGGGGAGTAGTCAACAAGTCCCGTTAGTGACTGAAAGGTTCCCGAGTGCGACTGATAAAGTGCAGTTGATGACTAAGAGGTTGCAGAGTGCGACCGGTAAAGTGCAGTTGATGACTGAACGATTTCCGAGTGTGACTGATAAAGTGCAGTTGATGACTGAGAGGTTGCAGAGCAAAACTGATAGAGTGCGGCTTGCGACTGAACGATCGCAGTCTCAAACGCACCCTCTCTACATACAATCTACGACTGCACTCAGCTAGCAGCAACAGCATCACCGCCAAGCCAAGCGCAGTCCAATTGCCTACACCATCCTTCGCAGCAGGCTCATCGCCTCCCCTTGTTCAGGCGTAATCACCAGCGGTTCTTCTACTCGCAGCACCGGGCTCCACAGCACCGTTTCCGCGTAGCGCAGCGTATGCAGCAAATGAATCGTCTGCCGAATTGCACCGGGCGAGCCTAGCAGAATATGCTTTACCGTCTCACCGGGCAGCGGGCTATCTGGACTAGGGACAGTCGGCAGCGCAGAGGTTGGCAGAATTAGCGCGCTTGTCTCAGCGCCTTCTGGCTCAGCGCCCGTTAGAGGCTGAGTGGTCATATACATCGTCGTTTTCATGGTTTTTCCTTTGTTCAACGGGGTAGGAAAACCCAGAAAAACTTAGCCCCCCCAACTTGCCAAAAGTCAGGGGGGCTGTGATCATGACCACAACCTCTCTCACTGGCGAGAACAGTGTTAGGGGCGAGCTATCGGTATTGGTGCCAGCCAATGCCGGTAGCGGCTAAATTTTTCGAGGCGTTTGGGCTGTGATTGCGATTGAGCATCGCTACAGCCATAGAAATTACCCTATCAGTATGCTTTTGCAGGCGTCAACTAATTGATACGTAAGACTGCGTAGGATGCGACCGGGCGTAGCTGATAGAGTCCCGCTGATGGATGGTCGATGTCTGCCCGTGACTGATAGAGTGCAGTGGATGGATGGGCAAAGTGGCAGTGGTAAAAAAGCAAAAGCTAGAGCTGACTTGGATAGGCAAAGAGAATCGGCCCAAGCTAGAGCCGCGAATCCTGTTGGAAGACCCAGCGAAGTCCTATCACGCAGCGCATGTGGTGACAGAGAATGACTGCTTTGATAATCGGCTGATTTTTGGAGATAACTTGCTGGCGCTGAAGGCGTTGGAGGCGGAGTTTGCGGGGAAGGTGAAATGTGTTTTTATAGATCCGCCGTATAACACGGGTAGCGCGTTTGCACAGTACGATGATGGACTAGAACATTCTCTTTGGCTCTCGTTGATCCGAGAGAGATTGAACGGGGTGCATCCCAGTTTTGCGATGAGTATAATTACTCATGCTGTCTAACGAGCTTTCATCCAGCAGCGTAAGTCGCTGTTGAGAATTGACCATTGAGATAAGCACAACGCTGTTTCAATACTTGTTGTACATTCTGCTCTTCCCATTGGGCTCCCGTCAGCTTAACGCGAGCAGCAATTTGTTTAATCCCTGATTCAATCTCTCCAGAACCAATAGAGATTCCTTCCCATTGATAGTATTGGTAATTCACAATGCGATGTCGATGTTTTATCAGATAGGCTACAAAGGTATCCGCATGTTCATCAGAACAATGCTCAAGCGCCTTTATTGCTGTATTCACTCGTCCTTCCCAAAGGAACTCTTTTACCTCATCTAAAAAGTCTTGTGAACTGCCTACTTTAGCTAGATTCTCCATCAAGTGATACCAGTCGAGGATTTCTCGACGTTGGTCTTTACTGCCAATCTCACTCACAATGTTCCAGATACCATCATGACCGTCACCTAGACAGGTCAGCGTTGCTGCTAACGGTTGTCGGTTAGTCCACTCAATCAGCGACTCATTGTCTCGATAACTCGCACCTATGAGTTGTTCATGGAGTTTTACTGCTTTATAATCTCGCCAATGACAAGGCTGGCCTAGCGGTGTCCTCAGTCGGATTTTTCCACCATCAACACTCAATTCCTCTACCAGGTCTTCTGCTCCTGGCAGTGCCAGTGATTGACGATGAACCAGCCGTTGCTGTGTGCTGTGACTCACTGACCTGCCTGTGAGCATTTCAATGTCTTGGGCTGCTCGCTCATACGACTCATTCGCACTCAACAGCAAGCAACATTTCTCCAGTAGGGGACTGAGCTGACTATGACTTTTGACGGCTAACTGTTGTGCTTGCTTTTCTGTGATTTGGACGTCTCCAACGAGGCTTTTAAGCGTACGGCTGCGCCCAGCTCGGTGGCCGCTTGCTGTTTGACAAAAAACTCCCCTATTTCTGGCCCGACATGATCCAAAATATGACCTCGTACTGCTTGCTCTATTCCTTCAAAGTTCTCTAGTTGCTCTGGCGTGGTTGCCTCTGTTTCGGTGTACAGCAATTTGGCGATCGCTCTCGCGTGGCTTTTGATTTGCTCTGCTTTGGATGCGTCCATGGTTGATACCAACGTTAAACATTCGGTTGATTGCTTTTAGCATAACTGAAGGGCAATGACTCTAAATCTAAGTATTTATACTCACTGCAAAAGTGAGATGCACCCGATTGAACGTCATTCGACAATTACTTTCAGAAGATGGCTCTTTGTGGATTACGATTGACGACAACGAAATGCACTACTTGAAAATTTTGTGTGACGAAATTTTTGGAAGAACAAACTTTATTGCATCTGTTATATGGAGAAAAAATTACTCTCCAAAATCCAGCGCTCGCCATTTTTCAGTTGACCACGACTATGTTCTGATCTTCAGCAAGAATGCCGAGAAGTGGGTTCCAAATCCTATGCCTCGGTCAGAGAAGCAGAATAAAGCATACAAAAACCTAGACAAAGATCCAAGAGGTAAATGGAAGGCCGGTGACTTATCTGCGAGAAACTACTACTCAGCAGGCTTGTATTCCATTACTTGTCCTTCCGGTAGAGTCATCGAAGGTCCGCCGCCCGGAACCTACTGGCGCGTATCGAAAGAGAAACTGTCGTTGCTTGACAAAGATAATCGTATTTGGTGGGGTAAGGACGGTAGCAATGTACCTGCCATGAAGCGATTTCTCTCAGAAGTCAAGCAGGGAATAGTACCGCAAACATATTGGGATTACAAAGAAGTTGGACATACACAAGAAGCAAAGAAAGAGAGTGTAGTTCTATTCGGTGACAGCGTGTTTGATACTCCCAAACCGGAAAAATTGATGAAGCGAATCACAGAGATTGCAACAAACCCCGGTGATCTCGTCCTCGATTCCTTCGCAGGCTCCGGCACCACAGGAGCCGTCGCCCACAAAATGAACCGCCGCTGGATCATGATCGAACTCGGCGACCACTGCCACACCCACATCATCCCCCGCCTACAAAAAGTCATCGACAACGAAGATCCCGGCGGCATCACCACAGCCGTCAACTGGCAAGGCGGCGGCGGCTTCCGCTATTAACACCTCGCCCCCTCCCTGCTCGAAAAAGACCGCTGGCACAACTGGGTCATCAACCAAACCTACAACCCCGAAATGCTCGCCGAAGCCCTCTGCAAACTCGAAGGCTTCACCTACGCCCCTTCCGAAACCCTCTACTGGCAGCAAGGCCACTCCACCGAACGCGACTTCATCTACGTCACCACCCAAAACCTCAGCCACGAACAGCTCGCCCAGCTCAGCGAAGAGGTTGGCCCAGACCGCAGCCTCCTTATCCTCTGCATGGCCTTTCGCGGCAGCGCCGACCCCTTCAACAACCTCACCGTCAAAAAAATCCCCAAACAAATCCTCGCCCGCTGCGAATGGGGCCACGACGACTACAGCCTCAAAGTCGAAAACCTACCGCAGGCACCCATAGAACCAGAGCCGCCTACAATCCAGAAGTCCGTCCCTCCTTCAAACCCAGATCAGCTATCTCTAGGCGTGTAAGCAGTGCCCATAACCCACTTGAACCGCTATGACTGTCGAACGACTAGACATACCTATCGCAAAGGCTGAATATCTGTTTAACAAGGAGGGCGAGCCCGGTAAAGGGGGCGATAAAAAGAAATTTTGGCGCGTGATTTTAGGCTTTGAGAGCCCGAAGGCTATCTGCGAAGCGATTCTGGCTCAAGCGACGCCCAGCTAGCTCGAAGCAATTGCACCAAACGCCTACGGTCAGCGCTACCAAGCTATCATTTCTATCACGGGGCCATCCGGCAGCGTCCGGCAGCTCAGAACCATTTGGATAGTCCTCACTGGAGAAACCACCGCTAGATTCGTGACCGCATTTCCCAGCAAGCGCAAAGAATAACCATGAGCCAATTTCAGCTATTTGATTCCGTCAAGCTAAGAGAAGAGATCTCGCTAGAAGACGGCGGCATTGCCCCAGAAGGCTGTGCAGGCTCTATCGTTGAAGTCTTCAACGATGGCGAAGCCTACATGGTTGAGCTATTTGGCGGTTGGGTCACTGACACCGTCGATGGTGACTTCGCCGAAAGCACCCGCGAAGCGCCTGACTCTTTCATGGAAACTATCGGTGTAGAAACGCTTGCCCCTTCTCAGCTCCGCCTAGTGACACCTGCTAGAGAAGCCGTCGGTATTCGCGCTCAACTACTCGCACTCGTAGATGAATTACCTGAAAACACGCTAGAAGAAGTTACGAACTTTGCTGAATTTCTCAAGCAAAAGCGTATTCAATCAAAAGCATACTAAGCACAGAATAAGACATAGCCAGCCGCTCACGCGCCAAAAAACTATGAGCCGCCACGTCAACGCGATCGCCAACCGCCTCAGCCTCCGCCACCCACAGCGAAAATCGCTAGAGATCCTGCATCACGTTTGCGAACTCATCCCACCCACTCGCAGCAACGCCCAAAAAGCCGACCTCGAAACCGCCCTTAGCCTCATCAATCGCGAATATCCCACCGTCACCGACTTCGAGCGCGACTTTCCCTCCCTCTGCTTTGCCCTCGCCACCGGTGTCGGCAAAACCCGCCTGATGGGAGCTTTCATCACCTATCTGCACATTGCTCACGGCGTCCGCAACTTCTTCGTCCTCGCCCCTAACCTCACCATCTACGAAAAGCTCATCGCCGACTTCACCCCCGGCAACCCCAAATACGTCTTCAAAGGCATCTCAGAATTCGCCACCGACTCGCCCGAAATCATCACTGGCGACGACTATGAAAAAGCAGCTACTCTTACCGACTTCGTTCGCTGCAAAATCAACATCTTCAACATCTCAAAAATCAATTCCGAAGTGCGCGGCGGTAAAAGCCCCAAAATCAAGCGCCTCTCAGAGTATCTAGGCCAAAGCTACTTCGAATATCTCGCTGGCCTAGACGACCTCGTTATCCTGATGGACGAGTCCCACCGATATCGGGCCTCCGCAGGCGTCCGAGCCATCAACGAACTCAAGCCAATATTGGGCTTAGAGCTGACCGCTACTCCCTTTGTCGAAACTAGCAAGGGCGCGAATCAATTTAAGAACGTGGTGTATGACTATCCATTAGGGCGTGCGATCGCCGATGGCTTTGTCAAAGATCCGGCTGTCGCCACCCGCCGAGACTTCAGCGCCGCTGGCATGAACACCGCTGAAATCGAAACCCTCAAGCTAGAAGACGGAATGCGCCTGCACGAGACCATCAAGGCCGAACTCACCACCTATGCCCGCACCACCGACAGCGCCCTAGTCAAGCCTTTCGTGCTAGTCATCGCCCGCGACACCACTCACGCCAAGCAGCTCCTAGATTTCATCGAATCCGACGACTTCTTCAAAGGCCGCTACCAGGGCAAAGCTATCCAGGTCGACTCCAGCACTAAGAAAAAAGAAGAACAAATGGTCGAACGGCTACTAAAAGTAGAAAGTACCGACGAACCCACCGAAATCGTCATCCACGTCAACATGCTTAAAGAAGGCTGGGATGTTACCAACCTCTACACCATCATTCCGCTGCGAGCCGCCAACGCCAAAACGCTCGTGACCCAGTCCATTGGCAGAGGACTGCGCTTGCCCTACGGCAAAAGAACTGGCGAACCCATTGTCGACCGACTCAACATTGTTGCCCACGATAGATTTCAAGAGATTGTCGACGAATCCAACCATCCCGATTCAGTCGTTCGTCAGCTCCAGCAAGTCTTTATCGACCCCAACGAAACGGGCACCAAAATCAGCGTCATCTCCGAACCCAACATCACTGCCTTACTAGGTCAATCGTTCATCCCTTCATCAGCCGACGCTTCAGACACGCAGCCAGAGGAATCAGCGATTCTAGAAACAGATAGTTCTATATCTACCGCTTCAACGCCGCCCGCCTTCAAGACAGCAGCAGAACAACAGATCGCCCACCTCACCTACAAAGCTATTCAAGAGCTGGAGAGCAAGCCCGACATCGCCCCCACAACCGCCTCTCTCCAGTCGCCAGAAGTGCAACAGCTCGTTAAAGAGAAAGTCGAAGCACAGTACCGCCCCGCACAGTTAACGCTAGAAGGCATTGCCGACAAACCCGATATCGAGGCGGTCATTGCCAAAACAACAGAGATCGTCGTTCAGCAAACTATCGACATTCCTAGAATCACGGTAGTTCCAACGGGCGAAGTGAAAACCGGATTTCATGCTTTTTCACTAGAGCTTGAGGGCTTGAACTATCAGCCGCCTTCAGAGGAAATGTGGGTGCAGAGCTTGCAAACGGGCGATCGCCAAGTTCTTGGACTCGGTGAAGGGAATATCACTGTCTCTTGCCTAGAAGATTATATTGTCATTGGCCTGATCGACTTCGATGACATTGCATACGATGCCCACGCCGAACTGCTCTACGATTTAGCTGAGCAGGTTGTAAACCGCTTCAGCAGCTATCTAGACGAAGAAGAAACCCAGCGAGTGCTGCGCACTTACCAAAAGAACATTGCCCAGTTCATTCACGCTCAAATGCAGCCCCACTTTTGGGAAGAAGCCACTAGCTACGAAGCCAAAGTCAGCCGAGGTTTTACCGAACTCAAAAAAAGCGCCTACACCGCTACAAACAGTCAGCCGCTGCTCAACTACCGCCACGCACCCGAAGACAAAAGCAAGATGTCGAGCTATCTATTCGGTGGCTTCTCCAAATGTCTTTATCCCATCCAGAAGTTCGATTCAAACAGTGAGCGAATGCTGGCGGTTATTTTGGAACGAGACGCGCTCAAGTGGTTTCGACCCGTCAGAGGTCAGTTTCAGCTTTACTATCGCTACAACGGCAAACAGCCAGAATATCAGCCCGACTTTGTCGCTGAAACCGAAGACGCGGTATACATGCTAGAGCCGAAGATGAGTAAGCAGCTGGACGATGCTGAGGTGCTTGCTAAGAAAAAAGCCGCTGTAGAATGGTGCGCTCATGCCTCGGACTACATGCAACAGCATGATGGTAAGCCTTGGGTTTATGTATTGATTCCGCATGATGCGATCGCAGAAAACATGACATTACAAGGCATAGTCAATAGGTATAGCTAACGTCGCCCGTCGCCTCATAGACTTTACCCTAGCGTTTCTGTTCTGAGGTGCTGTCGAACAAATTCTTTGATCTGGCGACAATCATTCAAAGCTTTGTGCGCACGTGCATCGGATGCTGATACCTGGGTAACGATACTCTACGGCATATGCCGTTACAGCCTCCACAGGCAACCTTATGGCCTCCAGTCTGGCTCGGTAGCTAAAAGTAGATCGAGTAGTCTAGAAAGCTCATGAGTTTTGGGAAAGAAAA
>CAWILA010000003.1:0-147500 GCA_963836895.1 uncultured cyanobacterium
TCAAATCAAGGTTTTTGTTGTCAACATAGACGAACAGGAGATTGTGCAGTGGATAAGCTAACTCAGTACCGCCAAATCATTCACAAGATTCTGTCTGAATATCAAGACTGGGCCGCTAGCGCAAATCAAATCGGCGTGCAGGAATGTGTGTCTTTTGATTCGGTGCGCGACCACTACTTCTGGTTTTCGGTAGGTTGGAACGGTAAACAGCGAGACTTTGGGTGATGAAACTACTGCTTGATACGCTGGGGCAAAGCTATTCATCAGGTTTACTAAAGTGCCTTCCATCGATTTGTCTAACGCCGAGATTCAAGCCGCGTTGATTTCGGGAATATTTACAGTTTTGAGCGCGCTGATTGCAGCAGTCGCCGCTGCCGTAATCGGGCAGACTATAGCTGATAGACGTAAGTTAGAAAGAGATCTTGCGATCGCTATTAATGACATCGCTTTCCTGCTAGCAGTAGAAGAACTACACTGCGAGCATAATAGGCAAACGCTTGGGCAATCCAGGAAAAATACAGTTCGTACACTTGTAAGGGACTCTGGTCCATCATTTTCTGGAAAGTTCACACCTGGAAGAGTCCGTGCTAATAGCATGGTTGAATAAGGCGCTGCCGCTCGCTGACGCCACAGCGATTGGCGATCTTCCATAGCTCAGCTTTGTAAAGTACAGCTGACAGCGTCTTTTCTGCCGTGGCGATCGCACGTCCGAGACAGTCGAGAAACCAATCTAGCCACCCGGTAATATCAACAGAATTTCGCTGCTGACGTTCGAGCGGCTGGTAGTAGTAGATTTTGCGTTCGGCTTCAATTTGCGCCGACATACTGTAGAAGCGATCGCTCAAACAATCACCGCATAGCATGCTCGACGGTTCTCAACCCTCCCACTGCTCAATGTGATACCGATATCCTTGTTCGGTCAAAAACAGCTGGCGATGCTGAGCAAACTCTTCCTCGCAGGTGCGCCGTGAAACCAGCGTATAGAACTGAGCACTGTGGCCGTCCTGCTTGGGCCTTAGAACCCGGCCCAGGCGCTGGGCTTCTTCCTGACGAGACCCGTACTTCCCAGAGACCTGAATTAGCACATCCGCATCGGGCAAATCGAGCGCAAAGTTACCGACCCGCGAGAGAATCAGGCCCGAAATCTCGCCGCTGCGAAAATCTGTGTAGAGCTGATCGCGCTTTGTCTGGCTAGTTTTACCGGTGATAAGAGGCAAGTCAACCTGCTGAGCGATCGCACTCAGCTGATCCAAATACTCCCCAATAATCAACACCCGATGACCTTTCTCTTTTTTAAGCAGAGCTTGAACAACTTCTAGCTTAAGCGGATTTTCCGCCGCAATCCGAAACTGATAGCGCCGCGCCGCCGTGGCATATTCCATCTGCCGCTCCTCCGTTTGCGCCATCCGAATCTCGGTGCAGTAGGCAGCCGCAATAAAGCCCTGCCCTTCTAGCTCTCGCCAGGGCACGTCATACCGCTTTGGCCCAATCAGGGTAAACACATCGCCTTCGCGGCCATCTTCGCGGATGAGTGTGGCCGTGAGCCCCAGGCGACGACGGGCCTGAAGCTGCGCGGTAATGCGAAAGACGGGGGCTGGCAACAGGTGAACTTCGTCGTAAATAATCAGGCCCCACGCCTGCCGGTCAAAAAGGCCAAGATGGAGAAAGTCATCATCCTGGCTGGCCCGGTAGGTGAGAATTTGATAGGTGGCCAGAGTGACCGGGCCGGTTGTCTTTTGTTTGCCGCTGTATTCGGCTAGCTGTTCTGCTTTTAGCGTGGTTTTATCCAACAGTTCTCGCTGCCACTGGCGTACAGAGGTCAGGCTGCTGGTGAGGATGAGCGTCTTCTGTTGAACCTCTGCCATTGCGGCCATGCCGACCATGGTTTTCCCGGCGCCGCAGGGCAGCACAATCACACCGCTACCGCCTTTAGCTTTGCCGGATTGATAAAACAGCTCAGCGGCTGTTTTTTGATACGGGCGCAGGTGAAATGGTTCGCCAGCGTCGGTTTTCGACCGTAGAGACAATGTCAGTTCGTCCCCGGTTAAGTAGCCCGCCAGATCTTCTGCTGGGTAGCCTGCGGACAGCAAAGCCTGCTTGAGCAAACCGCGATCGCCCAAAGCGATATCAAAGGTAGTTGGCGAAATGCGATTTCCCAGTATTGGCCCCACCTGCTCATGACGCTGCAACAGTTCGGCCAAAGGCTCGTCTTCTACCTGTAGCACCAGTGCGCAGAGCAATGATGAACCACTTTCCGTGCCGGGTTTAAGCGTTGTCAGGCCATAGCGATCGCCCAGCGCCGCAATCTCCTGCGCAATCGACTCGGGCATAGGATATTTGGCATGGTCTTGCAGGGCCGTGATCATCTCGGTAACGGGCATTCCAGCGGCACGCGCATTCCAAATGCTCAGCGGGCTGAGGCGATAGGTGTGAATGTGTTCGGGGCTTTTGATCAGTTCGGCGAAAGGGGCGATCGCTTCTTGGGCCGCCTCAGCCTTCGGCGCGTGAACGTCTAGCAAAACGGTGCGATCGCTCTGAATAATCAGCGAATTATCAGGAGAATAGCTCACGAGTTCTCCTCCCTATTTAGAATTGGACGCACTGAGCGGTAGCGTATAGCCTAGCTTGCGCAGTCCATTGCGAAAGCGAGTTTCTTGATCGAGCAACACTACCAAATGCCGATCGCCTGCCAGCTGACAGTACTTTTTCGTGCGAGAGTCGTGGGCAATCAGCGCCGCCAAAGTGGCATCTGCGCACTCAATCAAGCGGGCAATACCCTTATCTTGAAGACTCTGTGAACGGCTCAGGCAGTCTTCAAAAAACTGTTTTACCGTCTTAGGGAAAGCGTCGGCACTGGCCTTAGTCAGAAAATCTTGAAACTCTTTTAAGTCGTGACCCGCTTCCGCTGCCTTTAGCGCTGTTTCTCGCTCCAGCTTCCAAACCGCGTCAGAAGTTTGCGCCGTAAAGGTGTCCATCATCAGCGCTTCCGCCGGGCTCAGCGGCGGCCCTGTCATCACAATGTCTAAATTGGGCAGCACTCGCAGCGTACTTTCTACAGTAACGGTAGCAGGGGTATAGCTGTCGGCCAGACCCAGGCAAAAGGCACCCAGCGGCGTCATTCGGAGGGCCATCAGGCCATCGTAGCGGCTGAGGAAGTCGTAATCGTCTGTCCCCCATAGCTGGCTAAACTGGCTAGAAGGAACATCGTAAGGAGGCACGTAGGCAATATCAAAAAGGCCCAGCGTCGCCGCATATTCAAACAAAAAGCATTTCAGGTAAGTGTCTTCTAAAATACTCCAGCTGCTGTCATTGTAAAGATAGCCATAGCCCGGCTCGCTGATGTAAAGATTCTCTGGAGAACGGCTCACTTCAAACGACTGACCGCTGGCAACAATATAGCTTGTGAGATTCTCGTAGCTCACCCATTTCTCCGGCGGAAACTGGCCAAGCACCGAGACAATCTGCTTGCGCCGTCCGCTGACTGCCGTGAGTCCGCGTTTGCCTTTCCCGGTCTGGCCTTTGATGATATCGACGCGGCGGAGTTCGTCTAGCAGGGTGGTTTTGAGCCACTTTTTCCAAATCGTCTGAATGGTTTTGGCGGGGGCAGTGCTCATGGCTTTTTGCCCGGCCTTAGTGAGCTGAAGCTTTTTACCTTCTAGCTGGGCAAGCCCGCCGCCTTGCAGAAGCATCACCCAGGCAAAGGGTTTGATGTCGCCGATGGGGTCTTGATCGTTAGGCTGCTCAATGTTGCTGTAGTAGTCACCGCCCTGAAGTAGAGGTGCGATCGCCTTCAGGGCTGCTTTTCCTGGCATCAGCGTTTTATCGCTCGCGCTGACCTTACCCAAATGCACCAGCCGTAAGACAGCGAGCAAATCTTGCTGAGCGGCTTGTTCTGTCGGGTAGCAAACTACGGGAACGTTTTCCAGTTTGTATATTTGCTTGCGCTGTTTGTAGTCGTAAGAGACATATTTGACCTGAATGCTCTCAGGCAGCTGTTCGACACTCTCCAGGGTGAGCGCCTTGGGCGCTTTTACAAAGGCTTTGAGCGCCTGCCGTAAGTCTTCTGGCAAAACGTCGCCAGGGCCGTAGTAGTTGCTGAGCGGATAGAAGAACAAATCGAGGGAAGACGCCGGTTGATTGTATCGATAGCGAACGGTGCGGCTTTCCCACTCGGGCAGCTCACCATATTTGGCTCGGAACTGCTCGGGTAAGAAGAGGCCGTCGGTCACATACACAGCTTCGGCGATCGCGGCCTGCTGAAGTTCGGTGAGGTCTTTCCAGAGCTTTTTTAGATTGGACGATGGCGAAGCCCCTCCGGCGGCAGGTCGCAAATAGCTAGCAATAGCCTCGACTAGCTCTGCCTTGCGGGTAGGCTTTTTCTTCAGCGGCAGAAGTTGAAGCAGCTTCTTCAGCTCATCTACCGTGTGGAAGGTTAGACCTTCTTCGAGAGTATTGAGTACTTTAGGTTGAGTCGTGGCCATAGTCAAAGGGTGGGGCAGCGCTAGCAACAGTCCCTTCAAGAGAGAGCAGTATCTAAATCTATAATACTGATGGCGCGGGTTTGTGATGAATTTTGGGCGATCAGCTAGCTGAGAATGAGCAACACACCTACAACGACTAATTGAGACAATTTTCTTCTACAGCTTCCGCCTGAAAAAGAGAGCTAGAAGGGAGTACAGCTTCACTAGCTCTTTCTTAGATTAAGACAATTTCTGTTTTCTGTAATCTACGGTCAACGGATCCTACTGGATTCGAACCAGTGACCGATCGCTTAGAAGGCGATTGCTCTATCCAACTGAGCTAAGGATCCAGGGAATCAGGCTTAGTAAGTTTACCGCAGAACAGCAAATATGTGCAGCCGCGAAACGGCGGAGCATGAGTCGGCTGTGGGCGTGATAGAAGGTCATATCGAAAGGGATTGCTGCGATTTTCAGCGTTTATCTTGTTTTGGGTACGCTAGCTTTGCTGCTTCGTGGCCTGGCAGGCGACTACCTTCATGTTTTTGCTCACCCCTGCGGATGTAGAGATCACCAGCATCCAACATCCCAAACAACCTAAGAAAATTCCTATCCTGTCTTACCAGGAGCGGACCTTTCGCCTGCTGAGCGTATTCAATGCGCAGCAGCAAGCAGAAGCCCACGCCTCCTGGCGAGACCTGACCGACCACGAGGGAAAAGCCTGCGTGCTGCTAGAAGAACCACATCGCTTCAGCCTATGGCGAATGGTAAAAATTGACAAAGAGCTGCTGAATCCAACCGCGCCCGTAGTGTATTCCCAGGCCTGCGTACTGATGATTCAGGCTTTGTACGGAGATGTGGAGCAGCTGCTAGGTGCAAAGCAGGCGAGAAAGTTTGGCGAGATGCTATCAGTTAATGCGCAAAAGCAGATGAATGAAGCAGGTGGCTTTGGCGGCGTGCTGCGGACCAATCCGCTGACGGAGGTGCCGCCGCGCTGGGAGGAAGATGATTTGAGCGCGGTGCTGCTAGAGCTGCACCGGCTAGGCGTGAAGTTCTTTGGGCGCTCCAATTTTACGACGCGTACGCTCTTGGCACTAGATGCATTGCCACAAAACGATAAGACCGTGTTTTTGACCTGGCTTCAGGCTTCGTTGCTAGGAAATCTTTGGTTATCCCAGTAGTTCACTACAAACGAACCGCACCAGCAGCCTCAAAGGTTGACAGCAGGCAATGAGACAACATCTAACAAAGGGCCAAACGTGTGAATGACAATAGGGGTGCTGCCACAGGACTAAGGCAAGTAGAACGAAAGGTGCTGCTGACCTGCGGTGGATGGGCGCTGTTGTCTGTACTGGTGTTTGGGATAGGGCTAGTGTTGCCCGCTGCGCCGCCTCTCTTGGGAGAGAGTGCGCCTGCACCACTGCGTCCTGCCTGGTTTGTCATTGTGGTGAGCCTGCTGAAGATAGGCTCATTTCTGATTGCCACGGTGCTGTGCTGGCGCAATGCCAGGCATCCCGATATTTTGAGCGGACGGAATGTGTGGCAGGCGATCGCACTTGGCATGCTCTTCTACGCACTTGGCGATATTACCGTCATGCTCTGGCGCAGCCTATGGGGCATAAGCGCTACCGCTTCACTGGGCGACGTATTCTACGGCGCGAGCTACCTATTTTTAGCCATTGGACTCTTGCTAGCGGTACTCCCTCGCCCTATCAACCTCAGTCTGACGCAAACCTTAGGCATTTCCTTTACAGGCGTTGCAGGCATCGTGCTGGCAACCTGGATTAACTTTTACATGCCAACAGTAGAGCCTACGGGCCTGCCAGTAAGTGAGACAGGCGCATCAGTAGTAGAAGATTATAAAGGAGCCACAGCAGGCGCAGTTACCCGCAGCGAGCGGTCTGCCCCGGCAATCGTGACAACCATCGATGAGCGGCTTGGTGGCGTTGCAAGGCATATGGGTCTGCTATACATAGCCGGTGACTGCGCGCTGGTCGTGATGGCAATCGCGCTGCTAGTTGCTTTTTGGGGTGGCAGCTACTCCGAGACGTGGAAGCTAGTTGCGATCGCCGGTATCTGCTTATACGTTGCCGACATGCTTTTGATTTATCAAATGGGACAAGGCGCTTACCGCCAGGGCGCACCCTGGGAAATTTTCTGGATCTTTTCAGCCCTCTGCTTTGGCCTTAGTGCGGGCGTAGAGCACAGCGTATCTGCTGGGTTAAAACGCAGAACCCCTCGCCGCCAGTGGCTGTAGCCATTGCCAGGCATCGTTGAGCGCGCCTACATATGGCTCAAAAAACAGACTGATACAACCCACAGCGATATTCAAAAAACCTGCCATACTGGGAAAGATCACTGAAAAGGATACTGACAGCATGGCCCCACGAAAACTGTCTGACTCAGATAAAAGCGAAATCGTTGACCTGTACAGAGAACCTAGTCAGACGACTTCGACCTTGGCTGAGCAGTATGGGGTCAGCAATAGCACGATTAGCCGTATTCTAAAGACCTCAATACCGTCTGAAGAATACAGCGAGCTGATCTCTCAAAAGCGGATGACCGGCTCAGACAAGTCAGCCGCACCCGCCCACCGAAAAAAGGCCCAGTCTACCGTTGCCAAAGCGCAGCCGGTCTCTGAGACAAAGACCGTTCCAGAATTTGAGCCCGCAGCAAACCAGCCAACCGCCGATGGCTCAGTCATGTCGGCGTCGCCTACAAAAGTCTCTCCGCCTAAGCTAAAGTCTGCGGATGAGGAAGCCCCCGCCGAAAGCACAGCCGAAGAAAAACCGGGTACCCGTCGTCGTCGCAAACGAAGCCGGACGAGCGATGAGGATACCGGACAGCTACCTCTATTGAGCAACGACGCTGAGGCTACCTCTGACGCAGAGACTGAAGCGGAAGTAGAAGAAGCACCTGAGAAGAAACGCGCAGGCGTTGGGCGGCCCAAGCCTATTCTGGCTAGCCAGCGTAACGATGACGACATGACGACGATGATGACGACGAGGACGACTTGCTGGGTCTAGACGAAACCCTAGGTGACGACTTCGGCGACGACGATGAGGATGAAGACGACGAGGACGATGAGGACGATGACGGCATTGATATGCCGGTTCGTAGAGCCTCGTCTGAAGCTGCGGTCGAGATTATGCCGCTAGGCGAAGCCGTACTGCCAAAGCCCTGCTACCTGGTGGTAGACATGCGCGCTGAGCTAATTACCAGACCGCTCGTAGAGTTTTCTGACCTGGGTAAAATTCCTAGCTCAGAAGAAAGAGAAAATACGCTTCCTGTGTTTGACAACCATCGAGTGGCGAGGCGATTTTCTCGCAATAAGCAGCGGGTGATTAAGGTGCCAGACGGTAGCCTGATTACGCGAACAAGTCCCTACCTCACAGCAAAGGGCATTACCCGACTGCTGGTAGATGGGCAGGTATTCGACCTGGTAGGCGCGGACTAAAACAGGTGTGAAAGAGCTCGTATGTAACCGAGCCTTTGAGCGTCGTCAAATGGGCGCTCATCTGCCGGTTTAGCTTTAGTGAGGTGAGGTTATGCTGCTACATTTGTGTACTTGGCCGGAGGTAGAGGATTACCTGACGCGATCGCGCGGCATCATTTTCCCCATCGGCTCTACAGAGCAACATGGCCCCACGGGTCTTATCGGCACAGATGCGATTTGCGCAGAAGTGGTTGCCAAGGGCGTTGGCGAAGCGACCGATGCGCTTGTCGGTCCTACCATTAATGTCGGCATGGCGCTGCATCATCTGGCCTTTCCTGGCAGCATTAGCCTGCGGCCTAGTACGCTCATTGCGCTAATTCAAGACTATGTAAAACCGCTAGTGCGCTATGGGTTTGAGCGCTTCTACTTCATTAATGGGCACGGTGGAAACGTCGCGTCCATGAAAGCGGCATTTTCTGAAACGTACGCGGCGATCGCCGATGCCAACCTTCCTAATGTCGGCGATGTGCGCTGCAAACTCGCCAACTGGTACAAAAGCGAAGCGGTCACAGCGCTGGCCGACCGGCTCTATGGCGAAGCAGAAGGATCCCACGCTACCCCAAGCGAGGTTGCACTCACTCAGTACGTGTATCCAAAAGTGGTGAAGAACGCTGAGCTCTCTCCAGCGATCGCGCCGAAGGGTCGCTCTATTTATAGCCCGAGTGACTTTCGCAAGTTTTACGCAGATGGGCGGATGGGCTCGAATCCAGACTTGGCTACACCAGAGCACGGACGGCAGTTTTACGAGATAGCTGTCAAAGACCTGATCGAAGACTACCTCAACTTCTTGAAGGAAGCCTGAAAGGGATTGAGAGGATAGCTAGTCCATCAGGCATTAAATATTGCTTGTGTAAAGACTCTGAGTTTTCTCCGTGTAAATAATGAGAACAGAGTAGTTGATATCAAGACAACTTGTGTAGAATTTTCTAGCCTGAACAATTTCCATAGGTTAGATATCATCCACTCACCCTTCATTGATAGCTCGCACTGGCGTCACCCGTACCGACACAGTCTACGTAGCACCACTGCACGGCTAGCTGTTGCAAAGCTCGCGCCATAGCGCTCAGCACTGAGCCCTAGTTTCCAACATTTTCAGTCAAAGCCCTCCGCTTCAAAACCATCTTCCTAATGCCTTACTTTTCTTCTTCGCCCGCTACCTTTCTCAAATTAGTTAGCTCAATTGTTCCCGTTGAGATAGCCGCTTTGCTACTGGCAGTCGGTGGTCTAGGAGCGATCTCTCCTGCCGCTTCTGCCCAAACGTCCCCGCCCAACGTGCCTGTTCGCATCGATAGCGGTGCTGTTCGGGTAAACAACAACGCTCGCGAAATCCGCACGGGCCCTTTGCGTAACGGATCTGGAATTCCGCTACCGACTAGCCTGCCTGCAAACACGTCCAACCGTGTTCCTGTGAATGTAGATAGAACCCGGCAAGCACCCAACAGTATCGAAATTAGATCTGATTCTTCGTATATTGAAGAGTCTTTTAATACCATCGTTAATGGCCAGACAGGAGGAAATGAGCGCTACGATTTGCAGCGAGACTCGCTGAGCATCACGACTACGTTTGAGATAAACAGTGTGCTGACCGAGCACGCTTTTGGTGAGGGCATTCAGGTTACGGTAATTAGCCGTGACGGCACGAGAAGCGCTCCTCAAACGGCCTTTGTTCGCGGCAACCGGGTAACGCAGGGCCCCGGAGGCGTTGCACTAGGACTCAATGAACAGATCAGTGTTACCTATGGCGCTGATGATGTAGTTGAGCTGCGGGTGCTCAATATCAGACGTAACGGTGCGCAGCCGAGTGAATCGGCGATTTATTTCACGCAAAATTTCACGGAGAACGGTCAGGTTGGTGAATTTGTCGTAGAGGACTTTGAGGGGGGCGGTGATCTAGACTTTGCCGACGGGGAGTACGTGCAGGCGCCTACGGGCACCGGTAGTGCGATCGCCCTTCAAGAAACCCCGGCGCAATCGACAACCAATGTCCCGGTTACGGTACCACTACCAGACTTTATTGATAGCGCCACTACTATCAATGAAGCGGTTGCGGATGTTGGTGAAAGAACAATCGTTGAAGATGTAGAGATAGGCAGAGACAGAGGCCAAGTTGAGATCAACAGCCAGAATCCGCTGTCGCTACTAGGTCACGCTAGCGGCACTAGAACCGAGGCAGGAGAGCAGCTGATCTACAATCAGTATTCTGGCGCTTTTGAAGCCCGATTAGGTAGCGATGGCCTAGGTGCAACGGCTCAGCTTAGGCCGCTGATCAACAATCCTGGTGCGCCGCCTACTTTGCTGACCGGCAATCTGCGCTTTGACCCGTTTGCCAACAACAATGAAGCAGGGCTAACAACAACCGTAGGTGTGACACAGTACCTGACGCGCACCCACCGTTTTGCAACAGATGTGTTCGGCAATAGCGTGGTGCGCCCAGACGGCGAAGAAGCGCCTTTGCTAGTGCCAACGGGCCTATTCAACAACCGTCGAATTGTGGGCTACGTGCCGACTGTTTCGTCGGTAATGCAGGGGACACCGCTTTCTTCTACGGGAGGCGTTTTTGCTCTACCAGCTGATCGAGAGATTGAAATTTCGCCGCCCAATCCTCAGCGAGTCGGACGCGGTAGCTCGGCGTATACTGACAACGTGGGTGGTTTGTTGATTGAGCGCGCCGACGGCGTAATCACCTTTATCCCTCAGTGGACGAAAGCAGGCTACGCCCAGTCTTCTATCTCTTTGGGAGTCGGTGAAGCGACTCGAATTATCTACGCACTAGTTCCACAGCAGCCGGGACAAAATATCCAGCTTGGGCAGACCTACACGGCGACTAGAGCCAGCGGGGAATATACCCTTTCGGACGGCGGTTTTAGAGTGATTTCTGCCGACCTCCAACCACAAAACTTTGTTGCAGAAACCGCAGAAGTCTACGCTGTAGAGGATACCGTTGCTACTGCTAACGCACCGACTGACCGGTTTAACGGTGTGCAGGGTCTGTATGTAGAAGTGCCTAGTGGTGACTTGGTTTCTACGGTAGATGCAGCAGACGCGGCGGAAGCAGATGCGCGTGTGGGCAGCGCGCTTATACCCATTAGCCGAGTTGAAGAAGCCGGACAGCCGGGCTATGTGAGAACAACTCGAGCCGGTGGGCTTTACCTGGGCGGGGCCCTCACTGGTGGGTTAGGTAATCAAGAAGATACGGTTCTCCTTTCTCGCACCACCACGCGAAATGCTGTTGAGGAACGCCGTCGGCAGCAGATTGTTGAGACGTTTGCCACGCCGCGATCGCGAATAGACAACATCAGAACCGATACCGGCACAATCACGCAAAACCGAGGAAGAGCAGACTTTGACATCAATGAAGCAGGCCTGCTCACCAACGTGAGATTTACGCGCGACCCTAACGTTGCCACAGTCATTGTCAATCCGGGTGGCGGCAGCCGAGTGACTCGCGAAGTCGGCGATGTAATACTGGGAGACCGGACGCAGACAGGGACGGTCACAGGAGACGAGACAGTTTCTCAATCGCTTAGACCACTTGAGATAAATCAAGCATCGGTGAGCGAGAAAGACAGCTACGCAAATTTGGCTGCTGTGCAAGGCGAACTGACGCTGGGCGGTGTTTACAACTTTGGCAACACGCCATGGACGACAGCGGCCAATACGCTTCGCACTGAGCTGTTCTTAAGAGACAGCGTGTTTGGGCGTAGTGATAGCGGATCAGATACAGGTATTCGAGCTGAGGCTGTGTTTCATCCGTTTGGAGAAGTGCAGCGCGATGCGTATCAGCTAGATACAGCGGGAAATGTGCTGCCGGTGTATCAGACTGAGCCTGTCTTTGATGAGCAGGGAGCGCCGGTGATGGATATGCTTACAGATGAGAATGGTGTGTCGGTTGAGGTGGCGCGCCATCAGTTCGTACTCGATGAGGCGGGCGATCGCATTATTGAACAGGTCGGTACCGGCAAGGCCAAAGGCCCCGGTGCCTACGTGCGCGTCGAGAACACCTTTGACGACGGGGATGTTGAAGTAGCTGGCGGCCTACAGCTCACGTTTTAAGTGACCTCGCAACGCCCTCTTTTCTGAGCAGGCAATTTTTCAAAAAGGAACGTCATTCTCTTATGTCTGTCTCATCTTTAGTTCCTGCTGGTTTCTCCGTTCCTCACAGCCTTGTAACCAAGGAATTTCGCCTGCGAATGCTCACTATCAACGACGTGGTGAAAGACTACGACGCGGTGATGTCTAGCGTTACTCATTTGCAGGGCGTGTTTGGCCCTAACAGCACCTGGCCTACTGCCGATCTTAGCCTAGAGCAAGACTTGATTGATCTAGGCTGGCATCAGAAAGAGTTTCAGAATCGGTCTTCTTTTGCCTATACGGTAATGAGCCTGGGTGAAACTCGCTGTTTGGGCTGTGTGTATATCTATCCAGCAGAGCCAGCGGACTACGATGCGCAGGTGATTCTGTGGGCGCGGCAAAGTGAGGTCGCGAGCGGACTAGAAGATAGACTGCTCGCGACCGTGAAAGCATGGATAGCAGAGGCTTGGCCCTTTGAGCGCGTAGGCTTTCCCGGGAAAGAAATACCCTGGGCAGAATGGACGGCACAGTAACGCTGGGCTTCTACGTAAAACCTACTGGCCATAAAACCTACTGGCGTGGGGCCTACTGGGCTGGGCGACAGCGACCTTCTATATCGCAAGCTGCTAGCTTAGCCTCTCGCTCTGCAACTACCTCAGCTAGGCTCGCTCGCCCTGTCACCGCCAGTCGCTTATCGGCCCACAGGTCATACACTTTGTTCACAATCGGGCCAATAACGGGCCATTTAGTCGCGGCGTATATCCAGCCGATTCCTAATACATCATAGGTTTGTTGAAAAACCTCGACGTTTTTGACGACGGTGCCATCGGCAAGCACCGCATGGATGCGACCCATCGCCGTCTCAAAGTCCACGCCGCCGTTCTCTTCGGCGCGGTAGTTCAAGTCAGCAATATCGGTGAATTTTACAAGGCCACGCCCGGCGTCTTTTTTCTGGAGAAAGCTCACTTCACGCAGGCACAGCGGACAGTCGCCATCGTAGAGGAGATTGACTTTCCAATTATTTTCGCTATCTGCGGACTTGGTGTTTAGGGCGGCTTTTAAAAGCGTCATATCTAAGAGTCGTTGTAGAGAAGTGCTTAGCGACGTCTCTATTTTAGGCTGGTTTCTTTAAGTTATGTTGCGAGGAAGGCTATTTGCTGGCAATAGCATCGTCAGCCAGTTTATGACACGCAGACGCATCTGGGCTACCCGCTGAGCACTCCTGCAAGCAAGTCTGCTGTAGGGCTTCATCTTCACTGGGCTCTGTCGGCACGTTGCCAAATACCATCTGACAGCTGAAGTCTTCAAAGTCTGGAGTCATGCTGAGCGGAATGCCAAACTTTTGTGTGAAGAAGGCCTGGGTGGGCAGCTTACACATGTTGACGCACATGCCAACGCACTGACTTTCTTCCAGATACCGGCACTTTTCGATTTGGACGGCGCTGGGCTGCGATCGCACAACCCCATCAAACCCTTTCACCTCCGTCTCCACCACCGTACAAGGCCCTACTAGCCACTCAAACATCTGCGCCGCGAACCAGGCATTCAGCACACACACCAGCTTCGTCGGCGAAAAGACGGTGCGAATTATCCACAGTACGGGCGCAGGCATCAGCGACTGCAACACCTTAGCAACCACTGCCTGCTGCTGCGCCGCATCGCGCCCCTGCATAATCTTTTTCGAGAGATCTACAAAGCCGCTGTAGCCCTCCACCTGTGTACCTGACCCCAGCGCCCTAGCCATTTTGTGCGAAAACAGCCAGATAAAGAGGCGATCTAACAGATTGTCGTTGTAGGCATCAGCCGAAGGCATAGGGACTTTCGTGAAGGGCTCTTTCTATTTTATGATTTACCGCTTCACTCAGCCGAAGGATCGTAAACATCAATGGTAACGCTGTCTTCGATAGGTTCTCCCTGGGTGGTCAAGATTTCGTGGCCGTTCGCATTGAGCGTCACTCTCACCACGCTCTCACCGTCAGGCAAAGTAGGGAGATGTGTCCAGGTACTGTAAATGCGCTGCACAGGTTTGTCGTTGATATACAGATAGGCATGGCCTTCAGTCGGGCTGCTCTCACCATCGACTTTGGTGGGCTCGAAGGTGAAGTTAGCGGTACCGACGTAGAGGTTCCACCCCTGGACGGGATCAGCATCGACGCGAACGCTAATAGCGGGGACGGGTGTGCCCGCTGGGACTTCAAGCGCTTTGCTGTGAAAGATATCGTGGTCGGTGCGGATTCCTTTGCGAGCTGTTTGATCATCGGGTAGGCGCTCGCTACTGGCTTTTGGCTGCGACTGTGGTGTAGGGCCAGCGGCGCTTGTATCAGCAGCGGCTTCTGCATTAGCCGCGCTCGTGTTGCCAAACAAACCGCTTGTGTAGCTACTACAGCTTGTGGTGACAACGGCAGTACCAGCAAGGAGCGTACCAGTGATGATGGCGCGGCAAACCTGACGGGGGATCATGAATGTTTTCACAAATATTTTCACGGGGCGGTTAAACTGCCTAACATCCTACTAGCAATCTGTCAAAAGCGATGAGTAAATCCCTGTGAATATAGAAGCCGAATGCGCACGCTCAAAAGAGGTAAAAACACTGACATAGGCAGCGGTGCTGCTAGCGGCTCATCTTTAAGCACGAGCACTGTGCAACCGCTTCGCTGATATAAAAACGCTACATCATCAGAAATGCTCAAGTGATCATCAAACCTAACTTTGTCCGTAAGTTTGCTTGACGGATAAACAGTCTCATAGTGTTTTCACTAAGTGGTGTATTGTTATCGCTCACTGTCAATCTTCTACAAAAATAACGCCTGAAGCTAGCGCCTTTTGCTCAAAGCTCACACCGTCCCGCTTTTGCTGAATGCTGATGAGCTTTACTTCTAGCTCTCGGATAACTTTGTTTATCTGGCCTTCTATAGCAGGAATGATTCTAGTTTTACTCGCCTGTCGAAATCTCTCTATACGGGCGTTTAGCTCGTTCTGCTTACGCTCAGCAAAGGCTCTAGCACTCTTCTCTTGTACGTTGCAACGGCTGTCATTTTCAATGTCAAAGGCTTCAAAGGCTTTGCCAAAAGCGTCCTCTATCGTCTGAGTACAGATATGCTGCTGCTGAAGAACGCTCTCCATATCTTTGATGAAGTTGTTGGCATTGGGCTTTCCCTGGCCATGCTGCATGAGTCTGGCGAGCACCGCTTCAGAGGTTTGCGCGTCTAGCAGCGTTTGCGTGTCGGTATGTATGAGCTGATAGGCAATTTGGCTTTCGGTTTTGAGCCCTTCAAAGGTCCACAGAGACACGGCGTAGACATATAGACCGGCCAACAGATTGCTCTGATGTGGAGTGGTGCGGATGGCGGAGACGGGATGGAGCTTTTGGGCGGCGGTGGCGTAGCGATCACGTATCCACAAAATTAAGGGATGCGTAGGGTCCAACAGTTCGTTGCGCTTGCCCATACTGCCTTTTATCTTAGGGTCAAAAAAGCAGACGACCGGAGCGCTCGACTTATGTAGCTGAGTGGGCGTAGCACAGCGATTTTGAGAGATGAAAAACTGCAAGTCAACTTTGGCTTTTTCTGAAAGCGAAATATTGAACAGCTGACTACTTTGCGGATCTTTAGTCTGATCGTCTTTCGGGTAGGGGGCAACAACCGTACCTGGATAATATCTATTAAAGCAGTCATGCACAAAGGCGTACATTTCCTCAGGCTGTAGCCACCTGCCCTGAGTTTTACTCTCCTTAATCGCTTCTAGGATATGGTCAGAGAAGGCCAACATGTTGATCGCTTCTTTCTCCAAATCGTTTTGCAGAACGCGCTTATTTTCTAACGCGATGACAGTCTGTTCAATTCGTTGCTGTTCTTCATCAGCCGTCAGCTTTTCTGCGAACAGCTCTACCATCAGCTGCTCGGTCATCTCTCCTAGAATGCCTTCGATATCCCCAACGCTTTCTTCAAAGATTCGAATTCGCTTGTACAGCCGCTCCAAAATCTCGGCTTCAACGGTATCTTTTAGACTAAAGTTCACGATTGAAATGCGCTCGGCCTTTTGGTTTAGTCTATCCAGTCGGCCAATGCGCTGCTCTACCCGCATCGGGTTCCAGGGCAGATCGTAGTTGACCAAAAATCGGCAGTGCTGTAGGTCGATACCTTCGCTGCCAACCTCGGAGGATAGCAGCACAGAAGGGCCGTCTTCCTGACGAAAGCGCTGGACGATATCCCACTTGCGATCGCCCATATCACCCATAATCAGCCCGGTCGGAATGCTCTCTTCTCGCAGCCGCCGCTCTAGATATTTCAACGTGCCTCTAAAATAAGCAAATATTACAAACTTCTGAGTGGGCTCCTGCTTCAGCTCTTTTTTTAAGAATGTTCTTAGCTCGTTGTATTTACTGTCTTGTTTTTCCAGGTCTTTGATGCTAATTCGCTTGAACGAGAGCAGAACTGTTGGTGTGTCAGTCGTTTCAGAAGCCTTTCTCAGCTGAGCGGCAACGCCCAAATCTTCCCACAGCGACTCTTCTACTAGCCCCTGCAAACTGTTGTTAGCTCGCCAGGTTTCTAGCGCGGCCACCATACAGCTCGCCATCTGCCTCTGTCTAGAAATCAGGCTCAGAAGCGGCACGCCTTTCTTTCCTTTTGTTTGCTCACGAATCTGCTCGGTCACTTCGTCGTAAAACTTGCGTTCTAGAGGAGAGAATGTGACCGTCAGCGTTTGCGGATCTCGCTTTACCCGGTTGGGCAGCACGTCTCTTTTGCGGCTGCGGGTGATGTATTGCCCCAGCAGGGAAGTTTTTTCTAATTTGTAGCCAAGCTCTACGCGATCGCACTCCGCCATATCGTCAGAACGTGCCAAAGTCTCTTTTACCTGCTCAAGCAGGTGACTCCCCTTAAAATAGCTAGACTTCAACGCTTGATCGATAGCGACTCGCGCTTTTTCGGGCTCGGACGGACTAGCCCATAGATATCTCAGCGCGTTCACAACCGGCTGATTGGCCGCTAGCATGTTGTTGAAGATATCTTCATTGAAGAAATCGTCTGGGCTGATAAGACGCAGCAGCTGATAGAGATTGGCGCTGTCTATTTGTACGGGGGTAGCCGTCAGCAGCAGCAGGTGACGGGAGGCATCGCGAATGAGCTGGCCGATACGGTTGCTGGCAGTCGTCGCGTTCCGCAGATAGTGAGCTTCGTCGATGATAGCCAGATCGAAAAGACCAAAATCGTCGCTAGCAGGGTTGGCATCGAGCAACCGGGCGAATTCGGCGCGGGCGTTTTTGGCGTTGGCATCTTCCCAGTTACCGCTAGGGCGTAGACCCTCCAAGCTGGCAATACAAACAAATGACTGGTTCTGCTGCGTTTCCAGACAGAGCCTGGTACGGCTAAGCAAATCTTTGGCATCGACAATTTCAGCAAAAATGTTGAACCTTTGAGCGAGATCGTCTTTCCACTTCTGGCGCAGCATGGCCGGACACACAATCAGCAGGCGTCTGGCATCGGCTCTCGTTTGCAGCTCTTTCCAAATGTACATCGCCTCAATAGTCTTACCAAGACCAACTTCATCGGCAATGAGAATACGGCCCACAGGCGAATCCAAGAACTTGAGCACCGGTTTAAACTGATGGGCGTAGAAGTCTGTTTGGCTCGACTCCATACTGTAAAAAACGTTGGTCAGCTGACCTTTTATCTTCTCAAAAGTGAGGATTCGGCGCAGATCGTCCGGACCGCCAAATCTACCCTGTCGTAGCAGCCCTTCTATGCTCTCGTCTTCACCGCAGAGTTCCAGCAGGTTTTTGGGCTTGTAGATTTTTTCAGCTGGGCCAAACGCAACTTCCACCAGCGTGCGGGTTCCCGCTTTGCGAACTTTTCCCGTTGTTTTACCTCGTCGGCCCGGATTCGCCTTGATGCGAACGTCCTGGCCTGGCTGTTCAGGGTCCCAGTTTAGCGAGGCATTTTTAGAGACTTGAACCATTTTGTTGCAGCTGCTGTGTTTTTAGTGTTTACGGTCTGCTTCTTGTACGACCGGTCTCACATCGCGTCGCGAGTATCTTCGTAGCTGTCTGGCTCATGGGTCTCTATCTCGCCGCCAGATTCTACGGTTGCAAACTGGCTGGGCAGCTGTACGGTAGGGCCTTCCCCGTCTGGGATGCAGAGGCCGTATGCGATCGCAAATCGATTAAAATCCTTGTTGTCTAGCCCATTGATAGACAGATCGTCAGGCGTCGGAATCTCTCTAATCTCGTAAGGTGGAATATCTGCATTGCTCTGCTGAAAGTCACCGTGGGTTGAGTCAATAGCTTTCGGGAAAAACGCTGTATTTCCACCGCCACCGCCGACAAAAACTTTCAGCTTCTCTCCGATATCCTGCTGCACAGAATACTTTCGGGTTTGGTGATGTTTGTCGTTGCCTTCCATCACAACGCTTGCCACAAGCTGCTGTACTTTCTTCCGCGTTTTGCTGTTCTGCATTCTCTCTTGCAGAGCCCGGTCAGACTCATCGCTCAGCGACTGCCTAATACTCTCAGAGGAGAGGCTCAGCTCATCTGCTGTTTTCTCTACAAACGCGGTAACGCCCAAAGGCTCTACCTGACCGCTATAGAAGTCTACCTGCCGATGCCCATCAGCCTGCTTAAAGACAAAGGCCGCGCCGTCTAGCGTGCCATCGCCAACATCAAAGAAGGTGTAGAAACCTTCCTGCGCCTGCCGCGAGTTGAGAAAAGACCAAACGGCAGCGGCAATTTCAGGCGTTGTAAAGCAGTCCAAGTCTTCCTTACTGATATCGTTAGCGTCCATCCAGCTCTGTAGATGGTACATCAGATCATTTAGCTCGTTGACGCTTAGCGATTGATCTCCGATATCTGCACTTTTGAGTAGCCAGGAGAGCGCGAGCACCCGTTGAAACCGCTCTAACGCGGGCGAATCGCAGTACTCAACCGGCACACCGATATTCACACTCCAGCGAACGGTTTGATTTTCAAAAAGCTCGGGTCTGTGACGGATAATCCAGTCTTGCGATCGCTTAATCACACAGCTCAAATAATACGCACACAGACTCTCAACCGTCTCATCTTCGTCCAGCTCGGAAATTTGCTCTAGGCGCCACTCATCCTCTTTACTCTCTTGGCGAAAATCAATTGCTGCTAGCCGCATCTTGATGTAGTTAATTTCTTTCGCAACAGGCGAGCTTTGATCTTTCCATTCGGCAATGGTGAGCCCGGTGAGCACTGTACCATCTTGTAAAATTGCGAGCCGAGTGGGGATTAGCGTTTGCTCCAACGTAAGGCCAGTCTCAGCGGGTTGAGCAAACGTAACGACTTCTGATCTGTCACGTGCGATATCGCGAAAGCAGACCTTGGTATAGCCCGTGCCAAAATCAATGCCCAGCTGAATGTCAAGATCAAAGTCGTCTACCGTCGGCAGCTGCGGCACAATATGCCGAAAGTCTTTGCGCCTAGGTTCTTTCTCATATGCAGGAGCAGGTTCTTCTTTCTCTGTAGGTTCTCTTAGTAAAGTGTTTTCTCTTTCTTCGAGCTGTCGTAGTCGTGCTTCTAAGTCCTGCCATAGCGCCTGAAGATCTCTATTGGTCTGAAGATCTCTATCGACGCGGGTCGCTGTCTGTGAAGTGAGCGTGTTAATACGCTGCTGCGTATCTTTAATCTCTGCCTCTAGCAGCTTTCGCACACCGTTGAGATAGTCTGTGAGCGTATCGATTTGATCATCAATAGGTGTAGAGATAGTGGCTGTTTGGTGAGCCAGATCCTGTATAGATTGAACCGCTTGATTGATTTTCGCCGCTTGGCCCTTTATGGCTTGATCGATCTGTTGATTCTTTTCAGCTTGCGCTTCAAGCTGTTTTACAAGCTGTTGTAAAGCAACAGCGTCAGCTTTACTGTCTAGCCTTTGAACTAAGCGAGCCATTGCAGCAGCGACTTTCCCTTGATCTAAAACCCTTGTATGAAGCGTCTCCATCGTCGCTTCGTACGCTTTTTGATGCTCTAAAAATTCGCTGCGAACGTCGTCTCCCGATTGCTGAAGCCGCTGGATGTGTAGCCTATCTGCTTCTATTTGCTGTGCGGACTGCTGCAAAAGTCGATCAACTTGCTGAGACTGCTGCTGACGGCTGACTAGGCTAATAGCTGCTAATAGGGTGAGTGGAACAGCGACGAAGAGAGGCTGTTGGGTTTGAAAAGTTGCGATCGCACCTGCTACCGACGCCGTGAGTGCAGCGTATTCAGCCAATTGTATGAGTTTACGGCGATTGGTTGGCATGAAGGGTACTGATAGAGGTACGCTGATCGTATCAAACAACTTATGCAGGCAAACCCGTAGTTTATAAAGCCACGGGTAGCAAATGGAGGCTCGCAAGAACTTCAAACGCCTATTTCTGGCTTCTTTACCTTCTAGCTACGCCAGCTCAGCCGTTGTTCTTTAAGCGGATGAACAAACTCTCGCTTTTCTTCCGTTGATTTGATGAATTCTTTTTTGACCTGGTAGTACCAGCGAGCCTGCATGTCGGCATCAGGAATGAGCATCAGGCGCGGGTCGTATTGCAGCCCAATTTGCTGCTTTTCTACCATGCCTTTATCTTGATTGAGAAACGTGTTTATCAAAGGAATGAACACTGGCTTCAGCAGCGGTATCCAGGAAATAGTGCTGTAAAACATTGTCGTCACTTCTGTCTCATGGTCAGAAATGGGCGTAATGGCGGTGAGGTTGGCCAGTAGATTCTGCTCAGCGCTGACGGTTTCCACGCGGACACCCGGCAGCCGAAACGAGATTTCGACTTCTGGCGCTTTGCCGATAAGGCGGTAGAGCAATGTCATATTTTCAAGCTTGTGTCGTCTCATGGTGAAGCCGTAGGGCGACGGATCGAAGGTTTTAACTTCTTCTGAAAGCTCAGGGCGAGTGTACCACCACCAGGAGCGGTGCACGAAAGGTACGTGCGCTGGGTCCATCAGGCCGATGACAGCGTGGTCAATGTGGCAGGGAAAGGTTGTCTTTACGGCCATCTGGTAGGTTTTAGCTGCGTCGAATCCGGCAACAGCGGGCGCTGCGATAGGGGGATTCACCGTTTGTTTTGTCTCAGCAGACGGCATGAATATCCAAATATTGCCCTGAGACTCGTGAACCGGGTAGCTCATCACGCGGCAGCGGCTCAGGTCCAGGCTGTGTTCTTCTAGCAAAGACGGAATGGCTGTGCACTGACCGTCTGTATTGAATTGCCAGCCGTGGTAGGCGCATTCTACCGATTTGCCATCGAAGCGGCCTTCGCTGAGGGGGACAGCTCGGTGTGGGCAGATATCGCGCAGGGCAAAGGCTTTTCCGGTGCGATCGCGCCCAAACAGAATCGGTTCGTTCAGGAGTATCTTGCTGAGCATTTGTCCCGGCTTCAGATACTTGCTTTCTAGCGCGTAGTACCAAATATCTCGAATAAATGTGCTGTCATTATCCATGCCGTGCGGTAATCCATCTTCTCAACCGGTATACCCTTATACTACTGCCCAATCAAGGGTTACTGCTGAATCAGAGACAGCAGCTCATCTGCCCCAACCTTGCCACTCATATTTGCACCTGTTAGTAGGCTGTTTGCCAGGTCTCGCTTCGTCTTGTGCAGGCTTACGATTTTGTCTTCGATGGTTCCTTTTGCCACAAGGCGATAGATAGTGACAGGCCGCTGCTGGCCAATTCTGTGCGCTCTGTCGCTGGCCTGGTCTTCCACTGCCGGATTCCACCAAGGGTCCATATGCAGCACGTAGTCCGCCGCTGTGAGATTTAGACCAGAGCCACCAGCTTTGAGGCTAATGAGAAAAACATCACCCTCACCAGATTGAAAAGCGTCCACTGACTGCTTTCTCTTTTTGGCAGACGTGCTTCCATCCAGGTACTGATAGCTAATCTGTTGTTCATCTAAGTGGTTGCGTAGAATTTTCAGATGATCTACAAACTGACTGAAGACTAGCGCCTTGTGCCCGTTGTCCAACAGTTCTTCTATCAGCGCGGTAAATCGGTCTAGCTTGGTACTCGAAATTGCTAGCTCTGGCTTTACCAGTGAAGGATTGCAGCAGGCTCTGCGCAGCTTCATAATCTCTGCAAGCACCTGCAAATGCCGCTGCCCAGCAGGTGATTTCTTTTCTTTGAGCTTTTCTACAGCGTCTCGCCGCAGGGCCTCGTAGAAAGTAGTTTCTTCTTCGCTAAGTTCTATAGAAATCGTAATTTCTGTTCTAGAAGGCAGCTCTTTAAGTACCTGGTCTTTGGTGCGCCGCAGGATAAAAGGACGAATGAGTCGGCGTAAGGCGTCTTTAGCAGCAGCGCTAGCAGGTTTGTCTGGGTCTCGCTCAATGGGGTTAGCAAACTTTTGTTTGAACTGTTCTAGAGAACCTAGTAGGCCGGGATTGATAAAGCGGAACAGATTCCACAGTTCGCCCAAATGATTCTCGATAGGGGTGCCGGTCATGATGATTTTGAAGCTGCTGGTGAGGGCCATTACGGCCTGCGATCGCTTGGTCGCATGGTTCTTAATCGCCTGCGCTTCATCTAGCACAATGGTGTTCCACTCAACTTCTGCCAGCGCATCAGCAACAGTCTCCTGCTGCATCAGTCCATAGCTACACACCAACAAATCGTGTGGGCCAAGCTGTTTCAATAGCTGCTCACGAGTTGCACGAGTTGCGTCCGCCAGGCTCAGTACGTTTAGGTCCGGCGCAAACCGTTCGGCTTCACTCTGCCAGTTCATACACACCGATGTGGGGGCAATGACCAGCGCCGGACCGTCTGTTCCACGTTTGAGAAACACAGCTAATCCTTGCAGGGTTTTTCCAAGGCCCATGTCGTCTGCCAGGCACGCGCCTACGCCCCAGTTAGCTAGCCGCATCAGCCACACAAAGCCTTCTTTTTGATAGTCTCGTAGCGTTGCGTTTAGCGATTTGGGGACTCTAGGATGTATCGACTGCGCAGCTTTAATCTGTTGAATATGGGTTTCCCAACCAGCGTCTACTGCTGATTTTTCAAAGCCTTCGATGACTTCGCCCAGTGCGATCGCAGCCAATCCATCCACTCGCACTTCCTTCCCCTTCTTCTGCGACAGCCGACTCAGCACCTGTAGCCGCTGCCGAAACTCTTCTGTTAGCGCTAAAAACTCGCCGCTTTCTAAAGGCACAAACTGCCCAGAGGTTTTGTCTAATAGCGTCATCAGCTGCTGCAAGTCCATCACCTGATTGTCACTGATCCTCAGTTCACCGCTGGCCGCAAACCAATCTTTTTTACGGCGAACGTTGATCTTAAAGTCGCTGCTACTCATCTGCTTAGAGACTTTGAACTTCTCACCTTCTGGCCATTCAATAACAACATTCTCTCCGACTCGCTGTAGCTGTAGCAATAGCTCCAAGCAGTCCATCGGGTCATCTATCCACCACTCACCTTCTTCTGGTACGTAGTGAAACAGTACTGGGCAAGCATTACTCACCGCTTCTGTATTTCTCTTCTCCGCTGCCAAATCTCTCTTAGTCTGTAATCGGGTTCCTTCCACGACCGAAAGCACAGTTTCGCCGCCTTCTCCAGGAGAGTAGCAAGATCCTCCCTCTGAAAAAGGATGAATGAGAAAAGAGACTCGCAGACCTTCACCAGCGGGCAGTAGATGGACGTGTGGAATGGCGTTAGAGAGAACTTCTTCGGCTTCCGTGCCGCCGCCAATGTCAGACTGGACGGTAACAAGGCTAGCGATAGATGCGATCGCCTGCAAAACTCTCTCCTCCGCTTTCGCTGGCACTACCAGCTGATTCGTTGCACCTAGCACCTCTGCAATCCGCTTATGCTGGTCACTCACCGACACCACCTTGATGCGCGTTGGCGTCTCTTTCACCACCATCACATCGCGCCGCGTAATTTGAGGCAAAAGCGAAAGCTGAAGTCGCTCGCCTTCTAGCCGTTTTACCAGCAGCTCGGGTTCGCCTTCTACCACGTCTACTTTCACATCGACCGCATCTTCCCTAAAAATCTGTGGATGACCGACAAGTTCAACGAATGCGTCGGCGCTGAAGTAGTAAGTAGGGCTGCTGCGATAGTAATAGTCATCACCATATTTACACCCGATGGTGCTACAAATTCTTCTATCTTGGTCGCTTAGGTAGCCAGGCAGGCTGTAGCCGCCATACAGCTTTTTCGGCGCCAGTTTCTTACCCTTAGTCCAGCCACCCTTCACACTGAGCTTTTGCTCTACGGGAACGAGGTTCCAGTTGTCCAAATCCTCGAATCGGATTCTCCATATTAGCCGGTAGGTGGGTTCTGCTGTGGGTGGCGTGTCTGCTTCGGCAGTGGGAGCTGCTAAGGCGGTGAGGCAGTCTAGCGATCGCTCCCAGTCTTCTTTGCGTTCCACAATCTTCAGAAGAGACACGCTTTTAATTTGCGATCGCAGCTTTGTCACCTGCTTAGCAAAAGGGCTCTGCGGCTGGTAGTGTACCAGCAGCTCAGCTGTCGCGAACGTCAGCCAATGATAGCCAGACTTCTTTGTTTTCTGGCACAGCCAGGGCAGCTGCAAAGACGCCCATTCTTCCATCTCATCTACCTGTAGCCAGTAGAGCGAATAAATCTCTAAAAGGCCCAATAAACCCACTGTCTTTAGGTTGTGGTGGCTAAAGCGCTGCGTCCCTTCCGTAATTTTTCCTGTCTGCTGTTGCAATACCGCAAACAAGAGCGGCATACTTTGCTTGAGCCAATGTGAGGTCTGCCGCTGAATTAGCAATACGTACTTTTCTGCTTCACAGAGAGAATCGGCGTCTCCTTCTGCCAGCAGCGCAAAGAAGTAGATCACGCTTGCGGGATACTCAAACCACAGCGCTTGCGCACGTTGGGACTTACCAGCGGATTTAAGACTGCTTTTGTAGTAAGCGATCGCACTTGTTGTATCGCCTGTGAGAAATGCGATCGCCCCTTGCAACGCACTGCGCTTCCCATCCATCGCCGAAGGAAACTTTGCTGCTGTCAACACCTGATCTGCGTCTTCTAAACGGCCTCGTAGCCAGAGCTGTTCGGCATACAGCAAATGTATCCCTGCGCCTACACGACCGTTTTTACAATAGTCTTCTAGCAGCGAAAACACTTCATCGGCAGGCTCGCACTGCTGAACAGAGTGTCTCAAAATAGCGGTTAGGCCTAGCTCGAAAAACTCATCAGATAAACTGTCTATCCAGTCAATATCCAATGGGTGAGTGAGCACCGTACGAACAGATTCCTCAATTGATACTGTCGACTTCCAAAAGGCCTGGCTGACATGATCAAACAGGTCTTCTAGGGCGCTGAGGTCTTCGCGGTAGATAGCCAGGCGCACTTCTCGCATGAACTGAGTTTCGTTGCGGAAAAAAGGAGGGCCGCCGGGGAAGCGATCGCTGATGGGGAAACGGTGTGCGATCGCCTCAGCAATTGGCTCTAGCGTCGCCATCCTCACCGCATCTCTTGCCGCCAAATCAACAATAGCGTCATGACAGCGACTCCCTAGCCCCTGCTGCTGCACCAAGATTCCAAGCTCAGTTAGCTGGTGAAGCTGCGCGGTAAATTCTGTTGAATCCGGCGGTTCTATTCTGTCAAAGCTATCCTGCTGAGCGATCGCACTAATCCAGCAGCTGTGGATTTTTGCCTTGCTAGCCGGTTCATACAGCAGCGCATAAATCTGCACCAAAAAGCGCTGCGGCTCCGGCAAATTCAGGTAATTGGCGTATCGGGCATGGGGGTCGAGGGGCATCGTATCAAAAGCGACCTGAGACTATTAGCTTAATCCCAATTCTCTCGGCGTAGCAGCGGATTGATAAATTCGTTCAACCCTTCGCCAATCAAAGACAGCCCAGTCACCATCAGCGTAATCGCCAGCCCCGGGAAAAGCGCCGTCCACCACACGCCTGTCGGCAGCGCGTCCAAAGCCTGCCGCAAAGAATCACCCCACTCGGGAACCGATTCAGGCAGTCCCAATCCCAAAAATCCTAAGCCACCTAAAACCAGAACCGCATCCGCCGCATTCAGCGTAAACAGCACCGGCACACTCTGCACCACATTCAGAAATAGATAGCGAGAAAGCACTACCCAGGTCGATGCACCCATCGACTGCGCCGCCTCGATAAACAGCTCAGTTTTCACACTCACCGTATGGTTACGCACCACCCGGTAGTACTGGGGCACATAGGCAATAGAAAGCGCCACCGCTGCGTTAACAACCCCACGACCCACGACAAAAGCCAGCGTCACCGATAGCAAAAGGCCAGGCAGCGTATAGATCGTATCCATTAAAAAGAGTAGCGCCCGGTCTACCTTACCACCCAAGTAGCCGCTCAGCATCCCTAGCGGCACACCGACTACCACACTCATCGCCGTTGCCAGCAGCACCACTTGCCAGGCCGCCCGCGTACCAAACAGCGTCCGCGAAAAAACGTCATATCCCTGACGGCTTGTGCCAAACCAGTGGTCTGCCGAAGGCGGTAGCTGAGGCGACTCGGTAAAGTCCACTACCTTAGGGTCCTGAATCCAGCCCCAGTCCTGCATCAGCGGCGCAAATATAGCCACCAGCAAAAATACCACCGTAATCGCAATGCCAATGTACATCAGCGCCACCGAAATCGTCAGCGGCGCAGACGGCTTACTGCCCAATTCTTCTGGCGCGGTGCTAAGCGGCGTTTCTTGAACCATGACAAACGATGCATTTAAAGGAAGTCGGCTCCCATTGTCGCAGGGATTGACCGATTCGGCTGAGCGTTTATTTCTTGTTTTTCTTAGCGCTTTGCGGAAGGTTCTGACTGCCTAGGTCTGGTTTGGTTCGTCAATGAACTGGGAGAGCAAAGGTAAATTAATGGTAGGAAGTAGGCGACTATTCTCTACCGTTCTTGCATAGTGAATCTATATTGACATTTTTGAGCTGCGCAGTGTTCGCACTCGCTGTCTAATTGTGTTTACAGCGCATTCAATGTTTGCACTGCTCGTGCTTCGTCCCAACCCAAATCTTATGGTTGCTTTTGCTAACTCGTCGCTTCGACCTAGCGCTTTAATAACGTGAGAGGGGGCCGGATTTGTGGAGCTACAGGCAGAGCCGGATGAGATGGCGATCGCATCTCTCACCCCACCCAACAAATCACTTCCTTTCACCCCTTCAATACTCACATTCAGATTATTCGGCAGCCGCCGGGTCAGATGGCCGTTGAGATGAATACCCGGCAGCTCAGAAAGCTGATTCCAGAGATAGTCACGCAACCCCCCGATTCGCTTCGCCTCGCCTTCCATCTCCTTGATCGCAATCCGTACCGCCTCACCAAATCCTACAATCTGCGGCGTATACAGCGTTCCAGATCTCAACCCTTTCTCCTGCCCGCCACCGTGCAGCTGCGGCGCTAGCTGCACCCGAGGATTTTTACGACGAACGTACAGCGCGCCGATACCCTTAGGCCCGTAGAGTTTGTGAGCCGTCATGGAGAGTAAATCGACGTTCATCGTCTGTACGTTGAGCGGGATTTTGCCGAGGGCTTGCGCAGCGTCCGTGTGAAAAATGACGCTGCGGCGATGACACATCGCTCCAATCTGTTCAATCGGCTGCAATACTCCAATCTCATTGTTCGCCGCCATCACCGACACCAAAATCGTGTCGGTTTGAAAGGCGTTTTCTAATGTCTCTAAGTCAACCAATCCGTCCGATTGAACAGGCAAATAGGTAATGTTGAAACCCAGCGTTTCTAGGTACCGACAAGGATCGAGAATAGCACTGTGTTCCGTCTGTACCGTAATGACGTGCCTGCCTTCGCTCATGTAGGACTCAGCAACGCCTTTAATGGCAAGATTGTTCGCTTCTGTCGCGCCGCTGGTGAAAATAATTTCACTGGGTTCGGCTGCGATCGCCCCTGCCAAAATCTTCCTCGCCTTCTCCACACCCGCTTCTGCTTCCCATCCATAGGAATGATTCAAGCTACTCGGATTACCAAAGTAGTCGGTAAAAAATGGCAGCATCACCGCGAGAACTTCAGGAGAAACCGGCGTTGTTGCATTGCAGTCTAAATAGATAGGACGAGTCACGCTCATTCGCTTTCTACCGTTTCCGGTCCTTCTCGAAGAACAAACCGGTCAAAAACGCCAATGGCTCTGTAGTTGCCGAAAGGTGTTTGCGTGTCGTAAGTGCTAAAGAGAAAGCGATTTTTATAGTCAGTATTTTCTTTGATCAGCGCTTGTACTTCTGTTTCTGTTAAAGTCTCACCGCCCGTCAAAATGCCTTGACAGGCACTGCTCAGCGCTTCTCCCACTTTCCCAAGCCAATTAGAAAATCCTTCCGGATTGCACAGCGAGTCTTGAGCTTCTATCGTTATCTCTTGCGATAGATAAGCCGCATAGTCGTCTTCATTTGGATTGGTAAAAAGCAACGCGCCGCCTAAAGCAGCTATAGATAACAACGCCAGGGTAGGAGCAAGTTTCATCGGCTAATATTCGCGTTCTAACATTTACGCGATTAACAGTATTTCTATACTGTAACCTTGGCCCATTGAAGATTTGCCCTCACGAGGGACCCCTATGCAAACGCCTGCTCACGCTGTTTTTAATTTGGCCCTACTGTGCCGCAAAAAGAACCCAGAATGGAACCCGCTTATTATTTGGGGTGCGCTCATTCCCGATTTGGCAATGTTTGGCTTCTACGCACTGCTCAAGCTGTCAGACGTGCCCGAATCGCAAATTTGGAGAGAGGAGTACTATCGACCCTTTTGGCAAAATACGTTCGACTTTTTCAACTCTATTCCGCTAGCAGTGCTTGGCTTAGCGATCGCACTCTATTTCTCCCGCACAGGCATCGCGCTCCTCTTCGGCAGCGTCATATTGCACTGCCTCGAAGATCTGCCTGTGCATGTGGACGACGGGCATCGGCACTTTTGGCCGCTGAGCCAGTTTCGCTTTGAGAGCCCAATCTCCTACTGGGACCCAAGTCACCATGGCAATATCGTTGCACCGATTGAGCTAGCGCTGATGGTGATAGCGAGCGTCTATGTATTTAGGCGGGTGCGATCGCGCTGGACCAAAGGTCTATTGATCGTCTCTAGCGCCTTGCCTGTGGCAGCCGGTATATACTTCACAGCGATGAACTGAGGATAGGCTTCGAGCTCAGTTTGCGGTAGCCGCCACCAGGGCACATCCGGAAAGGCATGGTGCTCGCGGTGATAGCCAAAGTGATAGCAGGTAACCAGCGAGAGCGCTTCGGGCCAATAGTTGCTGTTCGCACATAGCGACGTGCTGTAGGTATCGGGCAGCTCACGATGAACCAGGTAAGTGCCAAAGTAAAACAGCTGCACCGAGCTAAGTAGCGACGGGATCGCCCAAAATATCAGCAGATTTGCCTCGGATACGCCCAGCAGCCGATGGAGCCCGTTATAGATAATGCAGATGCCGACAGACTGTCGCAGCGTCCAGTAGCTGCGCATAAACCGGAAATACCAAAGGATGGGGTGGGTATCGCTGCCGTTGTGAAAATCCGGATCGCGGTGGCTCGCGGGGAACTGATGGTGGTGAGTGTGCGACTCATACATTTTGTCGTAGGGGATGAGCCCATAGCAAAACAGGCTAAGTTCGCCCAGAAGACGATTCAACCGAGGATATGACGGGGCCACACTGCCGTGCATAGAATCGTGCCCGGTAACAAAAAGGCCGGTATACAAAAAGGTGAACCAGGGAATAAGGAGTGCGCAGCCTATAGTGCCAATGCCTTTAGCACCTGTATTAAAAGCAGAAGAAAAGCTGATAGCCCACGCTGCCAATATAGAGAGTGCGATCGCGATGCCACCGTGAGGAGGTAGCAAAGAGGTAAGCAGCAAATTCGAGGGAATTCTGGAAACGAACTGTCTGATAGGAAATGCCTGATACAAAATAAGCTAAGGCTGGTTTACCCCTTTCTCGAAACGGCTAGATACGAGGAAAATAGAGGGCGTTTTCTGCACAGAAAAATACCACGCCGCAGACCGCAGCGTCAGTGAGAGCTAGGACAGATTAACGGGGTCCACATCAATCGTGAGACTGATGCCCTGGGGACTGCGGAGCCGTCTGAGGTTTGGCAAAGGTGCCGCTGGCGCTAGCTTGAGTAGAATATGCCAGCGATATCGGCGCGCCACTCGAAAAATCGGAGCAGGCACAGGGCCTAGCACGTCGTAGCGGTCTGCCTTTGGTGCGGTCTCTAGCCTGTGTGCGAGTCTAGCGGCGGCGCGTTCTACGCTCTGTTCATCTAAAGAACTGAGCTTGAGTAAGATCAGGCGACCGCAGGGTGGGTAGCTAAGAGCCGCGCGATCGCTCAACTCCTGCTGCAAAAAGTCCCCATATCGCGCCGCCGAATCCGGCTGTACCAAGGCTTCAATCGCCGCATGCTCAGGGCTATAGGTCTGCACAATCACCCGTCCTGGCTGCTCTCCTCTCCCCGCTCTCCCCGCCACCTGAGTAATAGTCTGAAACGCCCGTTCACTCGCCCGGTAGTCAGGCATAAATAGCAGTCCGTCAGCGGCAATCACCCCTACTAGCGTCACCTGCGGCAGATCGATGCCTTTCGTCAGCATCTGCGTACCCACCAGCAAATCGGCCTCACCTTGAGCAAATCGGGTAAGCAAGGCCCTATGAGCCCCTTTATTACGGGTAGTGTCGCTATCGAAGCGAATACAGCTAGCCTGCGGGAGATATTTGGCTAGGTCGTTGACCACTCTTTGCGTACCGCTACCAAAGGGTTTGAGGTAGGGCGATAGGCACTCGGGGCACTGCTTAGGATGGGGCTTGCTGTAGCCACAGTAGTGGCATAGCAGGTACGCGGTGGCTTCGTGGTGCGGCTGGTGAAACGATAGCGACACATCGCAGTTTGGACACTCTAGCGGCTGACCGCAGCTGCGACAGGAGACAAAGCTGCTGTGGCCACGACGGTGGATGAAGAGAATGCCCTGGTTACCGGTTTCTACTAGCGCTTCTAGTGCCTTTTGCAGCGGACGGCTAAAGATGGTGCGATTGCCGTCTTTAAGCTCGGCGCGCATATCGATAAGTTCGATGGGGGGGAGGGGGCGGGCGTGGACGCGGGTGGGGAGGGGGAGGTAGTGGAGAATGGGGGATAGGGGATGGGGGACGGGGGGTTGAAATCTCACCCATGTTTCTAGTGAAGGTGTTGCCGATCCCAGGATTAGAGGACAGTCTTCCAATTCTGCGCGCCATCTTGCTACTTGCTGGGCGTGGTAGCAGGGCATGGGCTGGTCTTGCTTGAAGCTGCTGTCATGCTCTTCGTCCAAGATGATGATGCCGAGGTTTGGCAGCGGAGCGAAGACGGCGGAGCGGGTGCCGATGATGATTTGGGGCTCGCCGGTGAGCATTTGTCGCCAGGTGTCGTAGCGTTCGCCTTCGGAGAGGCCGCTGTGGTAAACGAACACCTGCTGGCCGAAGCGGCTGCGAAAGCGGTCGGTGAGTTGAGGGGTGAGGCCAATTTCGGGAACAAGGACGAGGGCGGAGCGGTTGGCTTTTAAGATGGGTGCGATCGCCTGCAAATACACCTCTGTCTTCCCTGAGCCGGTTACGCCGTGCAGTAGCGCCTCTTCGTAGCCGCGCATCACATACAGCGTTTTTAAGGCGGCTGCCTGATCGGGTGTCAGCGGCTTGGGCCTATCGGGTCCGGCCTGCGAATGGCTGCCTGCGCGGAGAAGTTCTCGCGGTTCAATGACAAGATAGCCAAGATCGGCGATTTTCTTGAGTGTTTTGCTGGTGGTGTGTAGCTGCTGCAAGGCGTCGCTAAGCCACAGCTCACCGCCCTGGCGCTCTAGCGCGATGAGAAGCACCTGCTGCCGCTGAGTGAGGATGGACTGCTGAGCGCTTTGGCTGCGCTGGAAGTCGCTAATGGCCGACTGAGTGAGTACTACGGCCTGTCGCTTTTGGGCTTTGGGCGATCGCGGTGGGGCGAGATAGCTTTCTACTAGCCCGGCCTGTCGCAGCTGACGAATGGCCCAGGTGGCGCTGCCGGTCTTACGAGGAGCCTTCACCTGCCGCTGTAAGTACTGCCAGCTATAGTCCCTTTCGGGCGCACGATGTAAAATTTCTAACAGCTGGATAGCCGATTCACAGAGCGCATGACTGTTGCTGAGGAACTCTATGTTCTCAATAGACTTTGACGTTTTCAGACGAACTCTGCGCTGCGATTTAGACAGCAGCCCTGGCGGAAGCGCTGCTTTTAAAACGCGAATGAAAGGCGTTTGATAGTAGTCTGCGACACGGTTTAATACCTGCCAATATTCTTTAGTAAAGAAGGTAGTATTAACGACTTCTTCTATAGATTTTATAGATGAGGGAGATATCCCCTCGGGTGCTTTTGAAGACAGGTGAAGTGCGATCGCACCGACCTGCTGAGCGCCAAAAGAAACGCTCACAATATCGCCTGCGCTGACGGTTATTTCTGGCGGCACGCCATAGGTATAAAGCCCTGAAGCACCCGGACAATCTACCAATACCTCCACCCAATAAGACATAGAAGGCTGTGCTAACTCATCTATAGAATCGTTGCTGTCATGCCGAGACAAATTACTTGAGTGCACTTCGGATAAAGCCTAACTGACCTATTTTATGAGAGCGGAAAACGAAACGTAACAAAAAAATGGAAACCCGCAGGCAAAGCGCTTTAGAAACCTCGAAGCGCTGTCGATCAACACCTAAGTTATTAGATTGAACATTTTCTTAATAAGGCATTGCTATAGTAGGGGCAATTCAGACAACTTCACCTTGTCTATTGTTAAGCAATCAGCGTAAAGCACCTAGGTCCAGAAAATCGTCATGACGTGAATCAAATTCTAAATTATGACAGCCCCTCGTAACGCTGACATCAGCATTGCCTCAAAGTCCCGTAGTCTATCGGCACCTGCCTCAATGTCAACGTCTACCAATGCTATGCAAGTGTCCACCGCTACGGAGCCTAGCCAGAGCCCTACCATGACTATGCCTGCCATTCTCAGCAGTGACAACAGTAATCTTGGGATTAGTTCTCAAGATAGCGCGTCAGCCATTGACCTCGCAGAGGTCAATCTTACGGACGCTGACCTAGCGAACGCAGATACGTCCTCGTCACTGGTTGACGACGAAGACAGTGACGATCTTCAATACTCCGTACAGTATTCAGAGAAAGCGACCGCCTCTACCCGCTATCGCAAAGCCGCCAACGACGACGCGGTAGGAGCTTTTTTTAAGGAGATGGCTCGCTATCCCCTGCTACAGCCTAGTGAAGAGATTGAGCTAGCCAGGCAGGTGCGCTTCATCGTAGAAGTAGAAGAACGCTCGGAGTCGCTAAGTGCAGCGCTAAGCCGCAAGCCGACCAAGGCCGAAATTGCCGAATCGTTTGACTGTAGCGAAGCGCAGTTCAAGCAGCGCCTGCGCAAGGCTCGCGCCGCCAAGCGCCGTATGATCCGCTCAAACCTGCGCCTGGTAGTATCCATCGCCAAACGCTACCTCAACCGGGGCGTACCCTTTCTCGATCTCATTCAAGAAGGCGCGCTCGGTCTCAACCGGGCCGCCGAAAAGTTTGATCCCGACAAAGGCTATAAGTTCTCGACCTATGCCTACTGGTGGATCCGTCAGGGTATTACCCGAACTATCGCAAACGATGCGCGAACTATTCGCCTGCCCATCCACATCGTAGAAAAGCTCAATAAGCTCAAAAAAGCCAACCGCGAGCTGCGTAAAGAGTTGCAGCGAACGCCGACCGAAGCTGAAGTTGCCGCTGCGCTAGAAATGACGCCTGAGCAGCTGCGTACTCTACAGCAGGTGCAGCGGAAGTCACTATCTCTGAACCACCGTGTCGGAAAAGGCGAAGATACCGAGCTGATGGAGCTGCTAGAAGACGGGCATTCGCTTTCTCCCGAGTCACAGATTAGTGAGTCGATGATGCGTCAGGAGATATCGGATGTACTTACCGAAGTGCTTACCGAACGTGAAAAGGAAATCATCGCGCTGCGCTACGGTCTTACCACAGGTGAAACGCATACGCTAGAAGAAGTAGGCGGTATTTTTCAGCTTTCACGTGAGCGCGTGCGCCAGATTCAGACAAAGGCAATGCGGAAGCTGCGTCGGCCTCAGGTAGCCTCTCGGTTGAAGAACTGGCTGCGCTAGACGATTGAAGACTTGTTCTTCTTCGTTCTAAAGGTTACATTCACCCCTTCATTTGTCTGCTGTAGTACTAGTAGCGGCGTCGGCTTTGCCTTTTGATCCCACTTCATGTTGGCAAGGCGGCCTTGTAGCGTAGGCTGCCAGAAGCCTTCTGCGTCTTTGGGGTTTAGGAAGTTTTCAATGCACTTCACAATCTCGGCGACCGTGCTGGAGGTTGGCTGTGCCGGTAGCTTGGTGAGCTGAATTTGAATGCGGAAAAGGACGCGCTTACGCTTTTGCTGATCGTTAGGTGCGGTGTACTCGACGTCGAAGATTTGGTTGATTTGCCGAGGTTTTGTGTTGGCGATGCCGACCATGCCAGCGTTGGCCTGCTGTGGGCGCAGCGCTTCACTGAGGCGCTGCTTGACTTTGACTTTCAGCTGATTGACGATGGCAAAGTTAAACTGCTTTTCTTCCATGCGCATGCGCAGGTAGTCGAGGTTGAAGTCGCGCGAGTGAATCAGATCTGGGTTGCGCTCCATTTTGGTTATGGTGCCTAGCGCAAGCTTTACTCGCTTGTGTAGCTCTTTGTTTTTGTAGGTTTCAAACTTGAGCTGCTTCTGTAGCTTGCGGGTTTGCAGCGATGAAAAGACGCCTAGCCCCAGCAGCAGTGCAAAGAGGCCGCCAGTGCTATACATCCACAGGTTGATAGATGCGGGTGGTGTGGGTACTGGCTCTGCTAATGTTTGGGCTAGCCAGGGAGTGGTCGAATTACCAGTTAGCATGGAGAAAGCGCAAGCGGTGAGTTGTTTTCAGAATGCCCAGGTCGCCGGTCTAAATGGCAAAAGTTGATATTCCGGATAAACCCTATGACGATGCGACCGCAGGCATTGAGATCAGCAGTCCCTACACTTGAGTTGGGCCAGATTCGCTTGGTGGCCACAGATATGGATGGCACGCTAACGGCGGGCGGTGAGTTTACGCCCGCGTTGCTTCAGGCCTTTGAGCAGCTCCGTCAGCACGATATCGACGTGATGATTGTCACGGGCCGCTCGGCGGGGTGGGTAAGCGGACTGGTGAACTATCTGCCTGTGGTGGGTGCGATCGCTGAAAACGGCGGCCTCTACATCGACAAAGCTTCCTTAGAGCCCGTGGTTCTATCCGATATCCCTCGGATGAGCCAACATCGCGATCGCCTTTCCTCCATTTTTCGCAAGCTGCAATCACGCTATCCGCACCTACAGCCTTCTGTCGATAATCCTTACCGCATTACCGACTGGACCTTTAACGTCGCCGATCTTAGCGACGAAGACATCGCCGAACTCTCATCGCTCTGCAAGTCGCTGGTAATGGGCTTCACCTACAGCAACGTACAGTGCCACATACAGGTTCCCCGGCAAAACAAAGCCGCCGGACTTACGAGCGTCCTTCAGCAGCAGTTTGCGCATTTAAACCCTCAGTCAGTGCTAACTGTAGGCGACAGCCCAAACGATGAAAGCCTGTTCGATGCAGAGCTGTTTCCCAACTCTGTAGGCGTTGCTAACGTAGCGCACTATCTGGCTCGATTGGCTCATGTGCCAGCCTACATTACCAGTGAAGCAGAAGTGAATGGATTCATCGAACTGACACAGCTGCTGACAGCGGCAAAGGCTGCTTCGGCATGAGCGATCACACCAAAAAATCAGCCGTCTTTTCCCTGCGCTTTCACACGGTGGGGAAAATGGCTGCTTCCGCTGTAGAGAATCACCTACAGGTACTAGCAGCTACGCCAGTCGTTCAGCAGAGACGTTAGCCAACGAACGTCTCGGCGACTGAGCGCACCGTCATTCAGCCCTAGCTTGTAGCACAGACAGGAGCCATGGGTGCGATTGTGATGGGTCAAAATTCGCAGCGCACTACCATCGGGAAGCGCGCTGATATTGTAAATGCACTCACGCTTGGTATTGACAATATAAACAGGTGGCCTGAGCCAGTAGCGATAGGCAACGAGTAAGACATCAGCCTCAAGCTGAATCTTCACCCTTCTGAGCAAGCACACCTGTAGCTGCTGCAAGGCACTGCTCAAAAAGCGAAAGCTGTAGGTAAAGCCAACCATAGCCAACACAGCCGCAACCAGGGTGGCAAGGCCGTCTCGACTCGTCAGCAGGCTAGTAGAAAAATCGAGCAAGTGCACAAGGTAAGCAGCCGCAACCAGCATAGTTACCCCAACTGTGAGCGGGACTAGCGCCTGCCGAAACGCAGCAGAGCGAGGACCTACCGGCAAAATAGTCAGCTCTAGCGAATGCGGCTTCTTTTTAGAGCGAATTTGAGTAAAGAAAGGCTCGTAGCGATTGTGGGCGCTGTTGCTAATAGGAACCGGTGCCATCTGATCCTGGGTAGGTCGCCAAATGCGTCGCTTGAGCATAGATAGCGGCAGATGGTTTAGCGATCGCAGGGCCGCTCTAGCTGACGTAGGTCGGTTATTAGCGTGTGGTGCAATCAGCCAGTTGATCCACTGCTGAAAATCAGCACTTAAGTGTGAGGTGGTGCAAGTGAACTTAGGCATGTGCCCATTGCGGGGAAGATCGCCCAGGTGAGTACCCGTTGCCAAATAGATGAGCGTAGCGCCCAGGCTGTAAAGGTCTGAAACGAACTTTGCCTGGCCGCCGACTTGCTCAGGTGGCATGTAGCCGTAGGTGCCCACCATTGAATCAGGGGTTTGCGCTTGAATGTATTGCACCGTGCCCAGATTCAGCCAGGTGACTCGTTCAGCCTCTGCGCTGCTCTTACGGCTAGCGGAGGTAATGTTGCTAGGTTTGATGTCTCTGTGGACTAGACCTTTGCTATGGAAGTAGATCAAACCCTGTAAAAGCTGTTTTGCGATCGCTTTGATTTCAGCTTCGCTAAAAGTTCTACCAGCCAGGACCTGATCTTGAAGCGTTTGACCTTCCTGGTGAGACTGTACCAGTACCAGGCCCTTACCATCAGCCGTGTCGATACTAAAAGATTCCAGACAGCGGGGAATGGTGGGATGCTGCAAAGATTCGAGCAGATGTATCTCACGCTCAAAGCAACAAATATCATCGGTCGGCGTGTTGGAATCAATAGTAAGCGATTTAATAATCACCAGGCGCTGAGTCTGGGTATCGCTAGCGAGTAGCTGCTGATAGCCAAAAGGCTGACCTATGGTATCTAGGATCTCGTAATGCTTACCTAGGCGCCGGGCAACGATAGAGTTTTGAGGAGAGATAGCCATTGATGCTAGCTAGTGAAAAGATATAATTTAATTGTTCCCAACCATTTTTGATGGGCTTCCATGAATTCAAGCGGATTCACAAAAAGATTCGGCATCAGCATTTCTCAGCGTTTTTCTATCCTCTGCGCAACTGCATCTGTTTAGAACGCGCACGGAACGCGTCAGCATATAGACGCGCACACAACGCTTCTGAGCAGTCGTCATGGCTCTTTGCAATAGTTTTGCTTAGCACTTACAGCAAAGAGATGTTTTGAAAACTGATAGGTGCTCTACCGTGCTCACAGCAGCAAGACGCTCACTTTTACAAAAGCGCACTTTTACAGGTATGTACCCCTCTAGATACGTTAGAAGAGAATCCAATAAAGCCCGATGCTGTTAGAGCAGCTGCATAACATCATAAGCATAAAAGCCAGCGACTATTTGTGCTGAATCAATGAAAGTTGTAAATTTCAGTAGTTAGCACAGCTAAGCTCGTATTTTTTGTTGTTTGGAGGTTAGTTGAAACTACGAGCACTCACCGCTGGCCAAGAGGAGGAAAGAACCGACCCTTTTTACCGCTACTGTCGGTTCAGCCGGGTTTTCAGCTTATTGAAGATGCGCTTGGTCGTGAGATAGGCAATACGACGACGGGTGAGCTGAGGAATATCTGTAGGTGCGCTGCTTTGGTAGTCGAAAAAGGCATTTAGCTCAGTCAAGATAATGCGCAGCCTAGGGACTAGCTGAGCCGCTCGGTAGGGTGCAAAAAAGGTCTCTAGGAGCTGGGTTTGAGACGTTGATGACTGTACAGATTGAAGAATGCGCTGCCTATCGTAGCCAGTGGCATAGCCTGAGATCTTTTGACAGTTGAAGCCAGGATCGAGGTAGTCGGCGAGGGCGTGGTTCACACTGGAGAAAACTTGCGTGCCACAGGCAAGCGCTTCCATTGGCGGCAGGCCAAACCCTTCGCTCAAGCCGTAGCGGCCCCAGTATTCCGCAGAGTCGTACAGGTACACTTTGCTGCGGTTAAATAGCCCAATAAGATCATCTACATAGCTGTCGAGCACAAAAACATTGCACTGCGTTTGCAAGGCAGGAACCAGCTGCTGTAGAAGATATTCAGACGATTTTCTCGCCTGCACCAGCACATCAATATCTCTAGGCAGCTGACGGTTCTCAAAGTCTGACGAGATCTCGTTTGGCAGATAGTAAATAAGAGAGCTTAGAGCCTTCTCTCCCCAGTAGCCCATGCTGTTACGGCTCACGGTAAGGATAGGAACGCGCGGCGGGACGGTGAATCCGTAGCCAGTGCTATGCGCGTGATAAACGGTCGGTCTGTTGCCCAATCGCTCAATCAGCTTAGGAACGTCAAACCCCCAGCACACGACAAAAATGCAGTTTTGGTAGCTCGCGTCAGCTAGGACATCCTCTAAAAAAAGCGTGCTTTCCTCTCGCTGCCGGTAAGTGACCACGTGCGCTTCGCAAATTTGCTGAGCGAGTTTGAGGGTTTTGAGTTCGGCGGTAAGGCCGCCAGCAAAGAAGGCTTTAGTGGTACCGGGGAGCAGAAATAGCAGTTTTCTCATCTGAGCGGGGCGCTTCGCTGTTGACTGTAGAAGAGGCACGAGAGGGTGCACGCTCACTACCATACTGCGGCGTGCCCCGCTGATGAGCGCGTTCTAGATGCTTGAAAGTATCTAGAAAGGCGTAGGTGGCAGGGGTAAGCAGCGTGTTGCGTAGCCAGCTGATGCCGAGTGGGCGAGTGATTTGGAAAGGCAGTCGAGCGATACGGACTTCTTTGGGGATAGGCTGCGCAGCCAGCTCAGGGAGTAGGGTAATGCCAAGGCCTTGCCGGGTCATACTCACAGCGGTGGAATCGTTGGAAATCAGGTAGTCTACCTTGATGGGGGGCTGGGTTCGCTTGAGGTGATCTCGAATAATAATGCAGCAGTCGCTCGATGAGGTGATGAGGGTCTCAGCGTGTAGGTCGTCCCAGGTGAGCTGAGGGACTAAGCTACCGTTGGTAGGCTGACTGGCCTGAAAGTTTGGGGGGACAAGGGCGATGAACTGGTCTTCCATGATGCTGAAGGTTTCAAATTCGTCGCCGATGAGTAGGGAGGCGATCGCAATATCAGCCTGCCCTTCGTGAAGGGTATCTGTCAGCTGCTGAGTACTGTCAAACTCAGTGATGACAACTTGAACGGTAGGGTGATGCTCATGCAGGTGAGCGATCGCACCTGGCAAAATCTCACTCGCCAAACTCCGAAAGGCCGCGATTCGCACCAGTCCCCCGTCAATGCCTCTAGCACGGCTCGCTTCCTGGCCCATCGTTTCGACCAGGCTAAGGGTTTGCTGAGCCTGGGTGTAGATGCGATCGCCCACAGGCGTCAGCGAAGCCTTTTGCCGTCCTCTATGGATGAGCATTACGCCAAGCGCATCTTCTAGCGCAGCCAGGCTGTGGCTGACGGTGGATTGGCTGACATCAAGCTGGAGTGCCGCTTCGCTGAAGCTGCCGGTGTGGGCGATCGCAACTAAGGTTCTGAGCTGGGAGAGCTTAACTTTGTCACTGAGCGTTTTTGCAGGTTTTCCGGCCATAGTTACGGTTCCGGTAGCTTGCTGCCAGGTTATCGCGATTCATCCTCTGTAGCACATCTATCTTTTGCATAGCTCCTATTGACAGCGTGCTTTGCCGCTTTCTGTTTAGTTTCATAAGCTGTAGCCATAGAGTTCAGAGGACACACAATGACTCAATTCACAGCCCGACACAGATCTCATCTAGAGGCACTCTGGCAGCAGCCCACTGTAGATCGCCAAATAGATCGTCAAATTTCAGCAGATCGCCAAACTTCCGCCACCGCTTCCACTGCCGAGGCTATTCGTCAGTTTGCCAAAGACTTACTTGCTTTCCTCACAGGCGCACAGCAAATGCGCGTATGGACAAAATCAACAAAGCAAGGCGTCCTATGGTTTGCCTACGATCCTGTAAGCGGTCAGCGCATTGGTCACTCTTCTGAAGAAGCACTACGTATCTGGTTAGAATCTAGATACCAGCACTAGAGATTCTGGCGTAAAGCCGTAATAGTTGGGGTAAATCTATGGCTATGCCGCAACGTGCACTGAAGGCAAAGCCATAGTTAGTCTGACTATCGCTGATCTTATGGATGAATGCTGATTGCGTATGTCGCAACTTTTGTAGACCTGTGAGCGTTTATGATGAGTACAAGCAACGCACAAAGGAGTCGCGTTATGTTTGGACTAGGCGTTCCAGAAATAGTCATTATTGGCGTAGTAGCCGTCTTGGTCTTCGGTCCCAAGCGAATTCCTGAGCTAGGCGGTGCTTTAGGCAAAACGCTTCGTGGCTTTAAAGAAGAAATGGATAAGCCCGATGAAGAAGAATATCTTGACGAAGAGAACGAGTAAGAAATCACTCGTATAATACGGCTAAAGATTGAGGCGTGCGAAGTATTTTCGTACGCCTTTCGAGTGACTGGTTAAGCCTTGCTATGCTCACCGGATTGTTTGTTTTTGACGACGTTTATTCCCGATGAGCTGTACGGTATCAACCTCAAATGTCTAGCCGCTGATATACCTTATCCAAGTTGCGCAGCTGATATTCAGGGTTGAAGCAGTCTTCGATTTCTTCGGGAGAAAGCTTTTCTTTTACTTGAGGATCGCTTTCAATAAGCTTTTTGAAATTACCGCCCGTGGTGTTCCACGCTTCGTGAGCGTTGCTCTGCACGATGCGGTAAGCATCTTCACGGCTGATGCCTTTTTCGACAAGGGTGAGCATTACCCGTTGGCTGAACACAACACCGCCGTACAGGTTCATATTGCGGGCCATGTTCTCTGGGTACACCAGCAATTTTTTGATTAGCTTGGTGGTTTCGACCAGCATGAAGTGGGTGAGGATGCAGCTATCAGGGAAGATGACGCGCTCTACAGAGCTGTGTGAAATGTCGCGCTCGTGCCACAGGGCGACGTTTTCTAGCGCAGCAATCGCATTGCCTCTCAAGATTCTCGCCATTCCCGTCAGCCGCTCAGACTTAATCGGGTTGCGCTTGTGTGGCATTGCCGAAGAGCCTTTCTGCTTTTTAGAAAAGAACTCTTCCACTTCGAGGACGTCGGTACGCTGAAGGTTACGGATCTCTACTGCAAAGCGCTCTATTGAAGCGCCTACGCCCGCTAGGCTCATGATGAACTCTGCGTGCACGTCACGAGAGATAACCTGCGTAGAGACGGTGTCGGGCTTAAGGCCCAACAGCTGACAGGTGATTTCTTCAACTTCGGGGTCGATGTTGGCGTAGGTGCCAACCGCACCAGAGATTTGGCCGACGGAGATTTCGTCAGTGATGCGGGTAAGGCGTTCGCGGTGGCGCTGCATTTCGGCGAGCCAGCCTGCAAGCTTAAAGCCAAAGGTCATAGGCTCAGCGTGGATGCCGTGCGATCGCCCAATCATCACCGTATTCCGATGCTCTTGCGCCTTGTAGCGAATCGCCTGAATCAGATTCTCAACGTGGGTTAAAATCAGCCGATGGCTAGCGACAATCTGCAAAGAGAGTGCGGTATCGAGCACGTCTGAGCTGGTCATACCCAGGTGAATGTAGCGGCCCGCATCGCCGACGTATTCGTTTACATTGGTCAAGAAGGCGATCACATCGTGTTTGACTTCTCGCTCAATTTCGAGAATGCGATCTACGTCGAAGTTCGCTTTTTCCTTGATGGTTTCGACCGCCTCTGCCGGGATCTTTCCCAGTTTCGCTTGGGCTTCGCAAACGGCAATTTCTACCTGAAGCCACGTTTGAAATTTGTATTGGTCGGTCCATAGTTCGCCCATCTCAGGCAGGGTATAGCGTTCTATCAAGGGGATCTATCGCCTAAAGCAACCGGACCATTTTATCGGGTATGGTGCCGACCTCCCACACTATGTTGATATTTCGTTCCGATTCGAGTCGTTTCTCCGAAATCAAGTTTCTCCGAAATCAATAGGTCCGGTCGAGTAGCTACCTGCCTGAGCGTTGTTTTTCTTTCCTGATTTTTCTCATGACACTGACAGATCTAACCCAATGGCTCGCGATCGCTTTCAACGCGGCCAATCGCAGCATGCTGTTTATGCTGTGGAACACCTTTTTAGCGCTGATTCCTTTTGGGCTGAGCCTCTGGCTATTTCGCAGACGGTCGTCGGCTGATCGCCAGCCCATTTGGTGGATTGGGTTTGTAGTATTGGTAGCCTTTTTGCCGAATGCACCTTACGTACTGACCGATATTATTCATCTGGTGCGTTTTATTCGAGAAGGCGTATCGCTATGGACAGTCGTGCTTGTTCTTATTCCGCAGTATCTGATTTTTATGCTGATCGGAACGGAAGCTTACGTGGCTTCGCTATTAAACTTGGGTCATTATCTGCATAGACACGGCTACGGAAAATGGGTATTGGCGACCGAGCTGTCGGCCCACGCTTTGTGCGCTATCGGCATCTACTTAGGTCGATTCCCTCGATTTAACAGCTGGGATATCGTTACTGAGCCACATAGAGTAGTGGCGTACTTGTTCAAAGCACTGCTTGAGCCGTGGCCGCTAGCGGTGATGCTGATCACGTTTGTAGCGATTGCTGTCGTGTATTGGCCGCTAAAGCAGGTGACGCTAGCGATGGTGCTGTACGTTCGCTCGGATGGGCGATCGCGTCGTCATAACCTACAGTCCGACATGCAATAAGAAATCAATAAAGATACAAAGACAAAAGTCTCTGATAGCGCACTATCAGAGACTTTTGTAATTAATAGAAGGTGCGCGCTTAGAGCAGCTTGCTACTTATACGCTGCGTACCGGCACAGACTCTTGTTTAGCGCTAGATGAAAACAGCTGCATTGCACGCCAAAAGAGCCTAATAGTGAAGAAAGACAGGCCACCAATGATAGCCAGCGTAGTCACCACGCTGGGGATGTGAAGAACGGCAAGCGCGATGCCCGCAACGATGAGAAAGAGAATGCTATTAGTCATAAAAGTGGTCCTCCCCAGGTTCCGATGGGCTACTTACTTATGGTAGCGACTGGCACTACAGGTGAAAGCGATCGCCCTCAAAGCTTAGTAACGCTTAATCTCTTCTGCAACAGCGTAACCACTCTATGACCTCACTACGACATAGCGTCGTTTAGCTTCACATCGAAGCCCTTACCCTGGCTCTCTTCACTTTTGCTCGGCACATCGGTGCTAATTTCTAGCTGCGCCACATTAGGAATACCAACGCCCGCTTTCAAGGTCACCCGTTCAGCGTTTATTCCTTTAGCTCGCACCTGATCGCCAGCAACTTGCAGCACATCTAAGGCTTTATCTACAGCGCTCTGGATAGCTTCTTCAGTCATTTCTTCCGTTTGACCTTCTGTAAGGTTTGAAACTTTATCAGCGACTTCTTTTCCAGCCTTTTCAACGGCACTAGTAACCTGATTCAAAATGGCTTCTCCCTGCTTGGCGATATTTTTTGGCATAAGACTGACAAAGAAAAAATAAGCGAACGAGCCTTTTAACTCGCCCGCCTATTGTTAACGCTTAAGGCAGGTCGTCAGCATCCGCCGTTGGACTCACAAGCTGCTTACATTACAAATCTTCTGGCTGCATTCCAGAGACCACAGGCGCAGTACTGCTGAGCTGTAGCTCAGGGTGATCGCTTTCAGTTTGGCGGCAGTTCCACTCATTTTTAAACAGCAGCACCGGGCGACCATAGCTATCTTTCACAGTCGCTGTGTTGAAAATGCGCCCAGCTTTTTCTAGCGAGGGCCAGCCACCGGTTACCCACCGAGCCACGCTGTAGCCAATCGGCTCTAGCCGGGTGTCTACGTTGTATTCGTTCTTCAGCCGAAACTGCACCACTTCAAATTGCAGCTGACCTACTGCTGCCAAGATAGGATCGCGCTTCGACTCATCTGCGGAGTACATAATTTGAACCGCACCTTCTTCACGCAGCTCAGAAACGCCTTTACGGAACTGCTTGAACTTTGAGGGATTAGGGTTTTTGAGGTAGGCGAACATCTCGGGTGAGAAGAAGGGGATGCCTTCATATTCCAGCTTTTCGCCCTGGTAGATGGTGTCGCCAATAGAAAAGATGCCGGGGTTGTTCAGACCAATGACGTCTCCTGGATAGGCGACTTCTAAAGACTCGCGGCCTTGACCAAAGAGCTTTTGCGGATGTGAGAGGCGAACGTTTTTTCCTGTGCGGGCGTGGTTAACGACCATGTCTTTTTCAAACTTGCCGGAGCACACGCGAATGAAGGCAATGCGATCGCGATGCCTTGGGTCCATATTCGCCTGAAGCTTAAACACAAAGCCCGAAAAGTCTTCGTAAGTAGGCGGCACTGGCCCAATTGTGCTTTCGTGCGTTCCCGGCTCTAGCGCATAGTCCAAAAAGGCTTCTAAAAATAGCTCTACGCCAAAGTTTGTCATGGCGCTACCAAAAAACACAGGCGTCATCTGCCCGGCGTGCACCATCTCTAGGTCTAGCGCTGGCCCAATTTCATCGAGCATCTCCAGCTCTTCGGTGAACTCATCAAAGAGTTCCTCGCCGACCAGTTCTTTAATTCGAGGATCGCCCCAGTCGAGCACCAGATCTTTAGCTTCTTTGCTGCCGTGCGCCGTTCTCTCAAATAAATGAACCTGCTTTTTGCGACGGTCGAACACGCCTTTGAAGCGATCGCCCATCCCAATCGGCCAATTAACGGCGTAGGTCGTCAGCCCTAACTCCTGCTCAATTTCATCTAGTAGCTCTAGCGGCTCACGGCCAGGACGATCCAGCTTATTGAAGAAGGTAAAAATAGGCATATCGCGCATTCGGCATACCTCAAAGAGCTTCCGGGTTTGGGGCTCCAGGCCTTTTGCCGCGTCTTCTAGCATCACCGCGTTGTCAGCGGCAGCCAAGGTGCGATAGGTATCTTCACTAAAGTCTTGGTGACCGGGCGTATCGAGCAAATTGATCCAATAGTCGTCGTAGCTAAATTGCAGCACAGTAGACGTAATGGAGATGCCGCGCTGCTGCTCCAGTTCCATCCAGTCAGAAACCGCGTGACGCTGCGCTCGTCTAGCTTTTACCGACCCCGCCTCGTGGATAGCGCCCCCATAGAGCAGCAGCTTCTCAGTGAGAGTGGTTTTACCCGCGTCTGGGTGAGAAATAATGGCAAAATTTCGCCGCTGCTCAACGGCTTCGGCAATTTCGCTTTTGGCTATGAGTGTGGAGGTCATGGGTAGGTCAATCGGTGGCAAGCTTCAACAATTGTAGTGCGTTACAGAATCGCTGTTGAGGATTCGTGGCTGAAGCTGCTTTTGACTATAAGCTCTATAGAGAAAAACTAAACTACGATAAAGCAAGAAACGTTCGGATGGTGACAGCTACGCCTTGTAGTGTGTGCTGTCTCTATCTATGCCTGAGAACAGGCCTTGTATATGAACCGTGTAATAGTTTCGCTGCCAGATGGTATTCACACTCAGCTAAAAATACTGGCTCGACGCGAAGGGGTTTCGGTGAGCCAGTATGTGACGTTTGCGATCGCCAATCAGGTTGAGCAAAGTAACGCTGCGCCTGTAGCTGTTGAAGATTGGAGCAGCCTGCCTGCAATTGGTGGGAGCATTAGCGCTGCTTCAAGAACACCGCGTCGTTAACGCCGCTCTATTAAGCCAGCCTCTTTAGCGAGCTTCTAGTGCATCGACTGCAACTTACTTAGAGCCTGACCAAACGGATGAATTACTAGACCTCTGAACTTCTTTGAGGTTGTTCTTTGAGGCTCTCTTTCGCTTGTGTGAACTTGTCCATAGCACCTAGAAAGAGGTAAGGACAGGCCAATAGAAAAACAAGTCCGCCCAGGTAGACGGCAGCTTCTAGCGCGGTAGGGGCTACAAAGATATCGGAAACAGTAGTGTATGCCAGCATAGGAAAAGTGTTGTAAGGGGCTGTGTATTGATTGTGATAACACAGACTAAAAATGCGATCGCTCTACTGTGTTGATTTGTGTATAGAGAATTATCGCGCTAAGTATCAGACCTGTTACAAGGTCACAAAAGCGTAACAAGCAGGCTAATAGCAATCAATAGGCCAAGCGCCAGCCAAACTCGGTTAACCTTCCGCCACCAGGGCAGCGCGTATAGTGGCTGCTTCGCTATATCGGCAGACGCATCAGCGGCTTGCTTAATATCTTGGTAGAGCGTACAGCTAGTTGCGTTTGGTCGTTTGGCAAAGTTGCAGCTGTCGTCTGCATCATAAATGCAGGTAGTACACAGAATGCGGTTGTCCTTAGTGCGATTGAGCGACATGCCGGGATGTCCATGCGCCTTGAGTTTGAGCTGACAGTGAGGGCAGGTGAGAGCAGTGCTAGAGATAGAGCGATCGCATCTTGGACAAGCAGGCATGATGGGCATGACTCTATAAGAATTGCAGAACGAGAATTACAGAAGTGTAAAGCGCAGAGATGTAAGGCAGAGACAGGAATGGTAAAAGTGAGCTGACAGGTTCAACGAAATTTGGCTTTCATACGGTAAACCGCCTGCCCTATATGAATATAGTTTGTCAAAATAAAAGCGTAACTAGCGCCTTGATCTGCTAAGTCAAGAGCGTGCTCACTCTTGAGGAGATTGCGATGGATAGCTCTAATATGCTCAGACAGCTTTTGATGTTTGGCATCGGGACAACGTCTTTGGTCGCCGAGCGCGTTAAAAAGATGAGTGAAGAGCTAGTGCGCGATGGCAAGCTAGACCCTGATCAGGCAAAGGGCTTTGTCGATGACTTTATGACTCAGTTCAATATTGACCAGGGCACCATCGAAAAGCAAATGCAGCGCCAGGTTCGCAATATCATGCAAGACTTGGGCGTCCCACGCCAGTCGGAAATGGACGAGCTACGCGGTAGGCTAGATCGCTTGGAGCGGCAGATCCGCGACTTGGAAAATAAGCAGTGGAAATGACGGCAACCGTCGTACACTATCCGAAGAAACTAGACCTTTCGATTAGATCCTTATGAGAGAAATACTAATTAGCTTTGGCGTAGTCGTCGCCTGCTGCGCGGTGTTGCTAGTTGCTCAATTTACCGGCGGCGATAGTGAAAATGCAGTGGCTGGTAGAGCAACCGATGCGCCCGTAGCTGCTCAAACAGAAACGCTAGTCGCTCAAGGTAGCGCCAGCGATCTAGTGACAGGAAGTACTACAGGAGGAAATGCTGTGACTGACCCTATGGCAGATGCCAACAATATCGTAACGACCGACTCTGGACTTCGCTACGAGGTCATTGCAGAAGGCGACGGGGCACAGCCTCAGGCCGGTCAGCGGGTGTTTGTGCACTACGTTGGCACGTTGGAAGACGGCACCAAGTTTGATAGCTCGCGCGATCGCGGTCGTCCTTTCGACTTCACTATCGGTCAGGGCCAGGTGATCAAAGGCTGGGATGAAGGCGTCGGCGATATGAAAGTGGGCGACCGTCGTAAGCTCATTATTCCACCTGAGCTAGGCTACGGCGCACGCGGTGCAGGCGGTGTCATTCCACCGAACGCTACCCTCATCTTTGATGTAGAGCTGCTACGCATCGGCAGCTAGAAGCATAAGGATTGTCTATTGAGAAAAAAGTCTGAGAAAAGGAGAAAAGCCCGTAGCCTTGGAGCATTCTGTTCTAAAAGGCTGCGGGCTTTCTCTTAATGCCGGTAAAGGTGAGAATTGTCCAAGCTACACATCCAAGTCAAGGAATTAGATATACAGCCTAAATTAAAGCATTGAAGTAACCTAGATCTTAATCTCGGTTAGAGATATCAGAAGCCCGATTAAGAAACTGTGTATATTCTGGCTGAAACAGCAGTTTTACAGTCCCCGTCGGTCCATTTCGATGCTTCGTTAAAATAATTTCTGCAATGCCACGATCTGGCGTATCAGGATCGTAATACTCTTCGCGGTACAGCATCATAATCAAATCTGCATCCTGCTCGATAGCTCCAGATTCACGTAGATCAGACATCATTGGCCGTTTGTTAGTACGCGATTCTACGCCGCGACTGAGCTGAGACAACGCAATGATAGGAACGTTGAGTTCGCGGGCAAGACCTTTGAGCGATCGCGTCATCTTAGAAAGCTCTTGCACCCGGTTGTCTCCACTGCCTTCCATCAGCTGTAGATAGTCGATCAAAATCAGTCCAAGCGTACCGCCGTTTTCAGCTTGAAGCCGCCTAGCCTTCGAGCGAATCTCAATCACACCAATGCCAGGCGTATCGTCGATAAAAATAGGCAGCTCAGAGAGCGTGTTGATCGCATGGCCCATAGGACCCCACTCGTGCTGCGCAATTCGCCCTGTACGCAGGCGACCACTTTCAATCTTCGCCTCCGCTGAAAGCAAACGATAAATCAGCTGCTGCTTTGACATCTCTAAACTAAAGATAGCAACCGGCTGCTTGTGAGTATCGGCAATATTACGAGCTACGTTAAGAACAAACGAGGTCTTTCCCATTGACGGACGAGCAGCTGTGATTATCAGGTCAGATCGCTGAAAACCCTGTGTCATGGCGTCTAAATCGTAAAATCCGCAGGATAAGCCGGGGAGTACCATACCGAGCGATCGCTGCTCAATATCGGTAAAGGTATCAGTCAAAATATCCGACGTCTTCGTCAGGCCCTGCGTCGGGCGCTCTTGGGTAATGCCAAACAGAGATTGCTCCGATTGGTCAAGCACTTTTTCGAGCGGCGTTTCAGTTTCGTAGCCATGCTGAATAATCTCACCACCGCACTGAATCAGCTTGCGACGGGTGTACTTATCCATCACCAGCTTGGCGTACTGGTCAATATTGGCCGCACTGATAGTGCGATCTACTAGCTGAGCTAATCGGCTTTGCCCGCCTACTTTTTCCAGCGTGCCTTTATCTTTTAGCCAAGAGGCGATACCCATAAGGTCGGTCGGGAGCCCACGCGCCTGCAAATCTAGTGCGGCCTGGTAAATACTGCGGTGCGCCCCAATGTAAAAAGCTTCAGGAGTAAGCACTTCGGTAACGCGGCCAATGGCTTCAGGGTCGATGAGAACACCACCTAGGATAGCTTCTTCGGCCTCAATATTCTGCGGAGGGAGGCGGTCAATAGCAGGCTTGAAGCGGGGTTCTGAAGCAACCATAGGAAGGGGATTAAAGAATCTTATCTCAAATGATAAAAGGGTAGGGAGCAACTTTGGCTCTCTACCCTAATAAGTTAACGAACAGTACAAGTGTTCGCTAGCTGTATGAGATTTTCGAATTAGTCGGGAGCAACGCGGAGGTTGATAGTCGCAGTGACTTCGCTATGGAGCTTGATGTCTACCTTGTACTCGCCCAGCTTGTTGATATCTGGCATAGAGATGTCACGACGGTCGACTTCTTTACCAGCGTTAGCTTGAATGAGTTCAGCAACTTCGGCAGCAGTCACGGTACCAAAGATAGCTTCGTCTTCACCGACGGCTTTCTTCACGGTGAACATGCCGATAGTGTTGAGCGCAGTCTTAGTCGCTTCAGCCTCTTGCTTAATCGCTTCTAGACGCTGACGCTCTTTCTCACGGCGGAATTCTACCTGCTTGAGTACGCCAGGTGTAACGCGATACGCCAAGCTGCGAGGAATCAAATAGTTACGGGCGTAGCCGGGAGCTACTTCTATCAGGTCACCATTGTTGCCTAGCTTTTCTATGTCCTGGCTGAGGACCAGTTGAGTTCTTTTTTTCGCCATTGCTCTTACTTATTGCTTTCCATCGCAGCGCAGTCTCCTAGGTTACTGAATTTGGGGACGGAGTGCAAGGGGAAACGCACTTTGCCGCTGAGGGAGGATGAGTTAGCGCTCTGGGGAAGGGGGGATGGGGGATGGGGGGGTTACCCAAGGACTAAAACCGGTCCTTCATGGCACGGATACAGCCTAGGACAGCAATAGGATCCTGGCTCTTGGCGACAGACTGAAGGGCAGGGCTGTCCCAGCGAAGGAAGGGGTTGGTGGCTTTTTCGACTTCGAGCAGTGAGGGGATGGTAGGTTGGTTTTGCTGGCGTTGCTGGGTGACTTGGGTGAGACGCGATCGCAGTTCTTCATTTTCACTATCTACACTTACCGCAAATTTCAGATTGCTGAGTGTATATTCATGAGCGCACCAAACTCGGGTGTTGTCTGGTAGGTTGCGCAGCTTGGCTAGGGAGGGCTGCATATCAGTAGGGGTGCCTTCGAAAAGCCTGCCGCAGCCGCCTGCAAATAGGGTGTCGCCACAGAAGAGTTCTCCGGGTTCGCTGTCGGCAACGGGTGCGAAGTAGTAGGCGATATGGCCTCTAGTGTGACCAGGAACGAAGAGGACTTGTCCGGTGCGATTAGCGAAAGTGACGCGATCACCGTCTTCTAGGTAGTGCTGCTGACCTGGAATGCGTCCATCGTCCTTTTTGCTGCCATAGACTTCTGCTGTAGGAAAGCGCTTTAGCAGCTCGCGGTTACCCCCTACATGGTCGTTGTGGTGATGGGTATTGAAGATAGTGACTAGCTGAGCGTCTAGCTCTTTTAGCTTTTCTAGAACAGGCGGTGCATTAGCCGGATCGACGACAGCAGCCGTTTTACTTTTAGCGTCGTGCAATACGAAAATGTAGTTGTCTGAGCGAGCCGGTAGCCGATAGATTTTCATAGTCGAGCGGTGTACTAATGTAGTGAGTTAGCTTCGAGTTCAGCCGAAGATATCGAGTTGTTCTTCAGGGTCGGCCTTTGAAGAAGTGATCGCTTCTTCTGTTGCCTTAGGTAGAATTGTTGCTTTGTCGTAGGTTGTTCCATTAGCTGTTGTTTCGATAGCTGCTTTATTATGCAAAGGCAGCTTTTTTCGGCTTCGTTTCTTTGATATTTTGGCAGGCTTAAACGCCGGGTCGTCTGGATTTTCTCTCAGGCCGACAGCAATTTTACTGTGTTGTTCTATCTGTCCCATCACTTGCCTGGCGCGGCTAATTACAGAAGGTGGAAGGCCAGCTAGTCTGCCTGCTTCGATGCCGTAAGACTTATCCGCGCCGCCAGGGCGAACCTGATGCAAGAAAATGATTTTGTCGGGCATCTCTTTTACAGTGACCTGATAGTTCTCTACATTCGATAGAAGAGAAGCTAGTTCGTTTAATTCGTGGTAGTGAGTGGCAAAAATGGTGCGGGCGCAAATCTCACTAGCAAGGTATTCGGCGACTGCCCAGGCGATGGAAAGTCCGTCGAAGGTCGCGGTGCCTCGGCCAATTTCGTCGAGTAAAACAAGGGATTGCTCGGTGGCATGGTTGAGGATATTGGCGGTTTCGTTCATTTCTACCATGAAGGTAGATTGGCCGGTGGCTAGGTCATCTACTGCGCCGACGCGGGTAAAGATGCGATCACACACCCCTAACATCGCCGACTTCGCTGGCACAAAGCTGCCTACCTGCGCCATTAGCTGTATGAGTCCCACCTGCCGCAGATAGCAGCTCTTTCCGCTGGCATTTGGCCCGGTTAGAATCACTAAGTCAGGCGTCACTGCAGGCGTGCTTTCGTTAACATTGCCAAGCCCAGTGTCATTGGGGACGAAGAACCCTGCGGGCAGCGACTGCTCTACTACAGGATGACGACCATCTTCAACGAAAACAGGGCGACCTCCTACGATTTCAGGACGGCAGTAATCCTGATACACAGCGACTTCTGCTAGCCCGGTAAGCACATCGGCAGCAGAGACTTTGGCCGCGACCTGACGAATGAGCCCTACATGCTCGGCGACTTGGTCTCGCAAGCTGATGAAGAGATCGTACTCTAGCTGATGAATCTGCTCGTTGAGGTTGGTCAAGCGCGCTTCGCAGTCTTTAAGTTCGGTGGTGATGTAGCGCTCTTCGTTGGTCAGCGTTTGCTTGCGCGTGTAGTTGTCGGGCGCTAGGTTCGCTTTGCTGCGAGAAACACTGATGTAGTAACCGAAGGCTTTAGTGTAGCCGACTTTGAGGTTGGAGATGCCGGTGCGATCGCGTTCGGTTGTCTCTAGGTTGGCAATCCACTGCTGGTCAGCGCTGACCTGCGTGCGCAGCTGGTCGAGTTGGGGATTCACGCCTTCGCGGATGAGGTTGCCTTCTGTGAGGTAGAGCGGTGGGGTTTCGACAAGGTGCGATCGCAGTACACTTCCCAGTTCCTCTAGCTCTGGCGGCACAAACTGCAAAGTCTCCAGATAAGGAGACGTTGCGTGGGCCATCAGCGCTGCTAGGTCCGGCAGCTTACCAAAAGAATCGGCCATCGCCACCAGGTCGCGACCGTTAGCTGTGCCCGACCCGGCCCGACCCGCTAACCGCTCTAGATCGTAAATTTGCTTGAGGAGCTGCTGCAACTGCTGTCGTAAGCTGCCATTGCTCACCAGCTCTTCAATCGTGTCTTGCCGGGCTTGAATGCCTTCGATGCTTAGCAGCGGTTGCAGCAGCCAGCGGCGCAGGGCTCGTCCGCCCATAGCTGTGACCGTTTTATCGAGCGCCCACAGCAGCGAGCCCTGGTAGATACCGTCGCGGCAGGTTTGGGTAATTTCTAAGTTCCGCCGGGTCTGGTGATCGATCACCAGGAATTCGGTAAGGGCATAGGTAGAGAGGGTTTGCAGTGGGGCAAGACTGGCTTTTTGGGTGTCTTCGAGATATTCCAGTAGGCCGCCAGCGGCGCGGGTGGCAAGAGGAAGGTGTTTGCAGCCGATGCCTTCGAGCGATCGCAGCTTCAAACTCTCCAAAAGTCGCTGCTTTGCCTCTGTCTGTGTAAACGGCGTTTGCGAACGAAAGGTGTAGCAAAACTGCGCTGGTAGGCACGCTGGCAGTCGCTCAGACTTTTCACCCGGACGCAATAGCGCGCCCAAGTCAGGCGCATTTGTCGGCACCAAAATCTCAGCAGGCTGTAGCCGCATCAGCTCTTGAGCCAGCTGATCCAAATCGGTCGCCTGCGTCGTCAGAAACTCACCTGTAGATACATCCGCATGTGCCAGCCCCCACTGATCGCCCGCAATCACCACCGCCGCCAAAAAATTATTGCGCCGAGCGCTGAGCATACCCTCTTCAATCACCGTACCCGGCGTGATGATACGAGTTACCTCCCGTTTCACCAGGCCCTGAGCCAGCGCCGGGTCTTCCACCTGATCGCAAATCGCGACAGCGTAGCCCTTTGCCACTAGCTGTACGCAGTAGCGCTCCAACGCATGGTGCGGAATGCCAGAGAGCGGCACCCGGCCGATCGCCTTACCCGAATCTTTGCTGGTAAGCACCAGCTCTAGCTCACGGGCAATGATGATGGCATCTTGAAAAAAGGTTTCGTAAAAGTCGCCAACTCGGTACATCAGCAGCGCATAGGGATGCTGATCTTTCACATCGGCGTAGTGACGCATCATTGGCGTCATGTCGTCGCGGCTGACTTCGCGATAGTCGGCGTAGCGTACGGTGTGCTTGGCGAGGCGTTCAGGAATACCGTGAGTGGGGTCGCTCACACTATCAGAGTGGGTGGGGTGGGGCAAGGTAGGCAGGGACTGACTGGTTTTCTAAATGGTTCTTTAGGTGGCTTTCGAAACAGTCTGTACTGATTTCACAGCCACTATCAATACGCTCACTCTTTTAGGATAGACTATTTATAGGTATATTTATAGGTATAGGTACGTCGAGATCCTATTTTACCTTGCTGAAGACTCGCCAGCGGCCTTAGTAGAGAAAACAAGGAGTATACTTCTGATACGCTCAAATCAAGCGTTCATGCCTACGCACCTCTATGCTTATAAACAACCGCTATCAGGTTATTCGTCCTCTAGGAGAAGGCGGCTTTGGCCACGCTTACTTGGCAGAAGACATCCAGATGCCTTCTCGTCGTAAGTGCGTCATCAAGCAGCTGAAGCCGATTACAACGAGCCCTGAAGTGTATCGGGTGGTGCAAGATCGCTTTCAGCGCGAAGCGGCGATACTAGAACAGCTAGGAGAGAACCACCCGCAGATTCCTCGACTGTATGCCTACTTCACCGAAGCGCAAAAGTTCTATCTAGTGCAGGCGTGGATAGAGGGCGAAACGCTAGAAGAGATGGCGGTGCCTCAGCCCGAATCTACGGTGATTAACATTCTCGCTTCTCTACTGCCGGTTCTAGATTTTATTCACAAACGGGGCATCATCCATCGAGACTTGAAGCCTGACAATATTATTTTGCGCAGCGGTACAAAGCAGCCGGTGCTCATTGACTTTGGCGCAGTGCGTGAGACGATGGGCACGGTTGTCAATAGTCACAATCATCCTACTAGCTCAATTATCATTGGCACGCCGGGCTACATGTCGTCGGAGCAGGCAGCGGGTAGACCGATTCCGTCGAGCGATCTGTACAGCCTGGGGCTAACGGCAATTTATCTACTCACGGGCCAAATGCCGCAGACTTTGCAGCTAGATCCGCAAACGGGCGAGCTAGTGTGGCAGCAGTCGGCGGCTCATGTGAGTGTAGGGCTAAGGGCGATACTAGATAGAGCTGTTAGGTCTCATCCACGCGATCGCTACAGTACCGCCTCAGAAATGCTACAGGCGCTATCTACCCTACCAGGCGCATCTACTACGCCTTCACAGTCCGATTTCACCCGTCGCGCTTCCGGCGACCATGCTACGTTCTCAGCCGCCTATGGTCGTGCCAACGCCTGTGAGCGAACTTCAGACAATGGCGGTAGTCCCTGCCGCTACACAGCAGCAGGAACCTCAGACGGCTACCCAAACAGAATTTGCTGGCGATTCACGGCTAAGTAATAGCGCGGCCAGTGCGAGCCAATCTGGAATTAGAAGGCTGACGCCGCTCATGATAGGGCTAGCTGTGCTTTTGATTGGGGGGAGTGCGATCGCGCTCGGCATGTTTATCAGTCAGGGGGCAGTTGATAGCAGCGTAGTATCCACCCGATCAGAAGAATCAGCCAGATCACCAAAGCCATCGGACGAACCCACAGATGAGCAAACTGCCGAAGGGTCTGCGCCATCGCGCGATGAACCTACCCCGCCAGAAGAAGCGCCTGCGCCTTCACCACCAGCGACCGAACCCGTAGTTACCGCAGAAAGTAAGCAGGTAACACTAGGCGGCACGAGTACAGGGCAGATAGATGTGTATGAGCAGCCTTCGTTTTCGGCGGCGGCTCCTAGCTATGGGGTGCCGGGCGATCGCGTACTGGCAACCGGCGAGACCGTCCGCGCTGAAACCGGCTTAGTCTGGTATAGGGTACGCTTCGACTCTGGCATAGAAGGCTGGATACCCGAAAGCAACATTATCAGTAATAGTCCAGCACCTTCTGTCTCTCAACCACCCACACCCACCGATATCCTCAGCAGTGCGCCCAAGTTCACCACACTATCGGGCGCTGCCGACGAGCGTATCGACGTCCGTTCCTCACCCTCCACCACAGCGGGCTCTCCTCACTACGGGCTAGGCGGCGACCCTGTTCAAATTCTAGACGCCGTACGTGGCAACGATGGCTACAACTGGTATAGAGTCGCCTTCGAATCCGGCGCAGAAGGCTGGGTTCGCGAAGATTTCATTCGACTGTAGACCGATCAAGTACTGCATTCTCAGCTACGGAAAGGAGTCGTTGGATTTGTATTCACAGCACTGATGAATTAGCTTAGCCACTAGCCCAGTCCAGCCGGTCTGATGACTTGCGCCAATGCCTTCGCCAGTATCACCATTGAAGTACTCATAAAAGAGAATATGATCGCGCCAATGCGGATCGTTCTGAAAAGTCTCGTTGTTGCCATACACCGGACGGCGACCGTCTTTATCGCGAACGAAAGTGCCGATCATTCTCTCTTCTAGTTTGGTTGCCACGTCCCATAGGTTCATAGGTTCGCCTTCACCGTAGGGGCACTGAATCTTGAAGTCGTCACCAAAGTAGCGATGGTAGCGCTGCAAAGATTCAATCAACAGATAGTTGGTCGGAAACCAGACCGGACCACGCCAGTTGGAATTACCGCCAAAGAGGCCAATACTTGACTCTGCCGGTTCGTAATCGACGCGATATACCGTACCGTTGACATCAAAGATATAGGGGTTGTCCGCATGAAAGCGAGACAGGGCGCGAATGCCGGTAGGTGCTAAAAACTCATGGGGCTTAAGCATTTTAGCGAGAATGCGTCTGAGCTTATCGGGGCGAACAACAGAGAGGAGCCGACGCTCTTGCTTACCCTCGCCCGTTGTAGTGAGATTTTTAGAGAGATGAGGGCGGTTGGCTTCAAACCATTCCAATCGCTCCAGGAAGCCGGGAAGGCGTGCCATGAGTTCGGGCTCTAATATTGTTGTTGCATACAGTGGCATGAGACCCACAAGAGAGCGAATTTTAATCGGGAAGCGGCTCATGTCTGGCAGGTGGAGCACGTCGTAAAAGAAGCCGTCTTCTTCATCCCATAGCTGGGTAGCATTCTCTCCTGAAGCGTTGTTCATTGCTTCAGAGATGTAGATGAAGTGCTCAAAGAATTTGGTCGCCATGTCTTCGTAGACTGGATTTTCGAGCGCGAGTTCAAGAGCAATAGAGAGCATGTCAAGACAGTACATCGCCATCCAGCTAGTACCGTCGGCCTGCTCTAGCTTGCCGCCTGTGGGCAAGGGCTTACTGCGATCAAATACGCCAATGTTGTCTAGGCCCAAGAAGCCGCCTTCAAAGACATTGTTGCCCTCGGTGTCTTTGCGGTTTACCCACCAGGTAAAGTTCAGCAGCAGTTTTTGAAAGAGACGCTCTAAAAATAAGCGATCGCCCTTCCCCGTCATCTTTTTCTCAATCTTATACACCCGCCATGTCGCCCAGGCATGCACAGGCGGATTCACGTCGCTAAAAGCCCACTCATAGGCCGGGAGCTGCCCGTTTGGATGCATGTACCATTCGCGCGTCATCACATCGAGCTGCTGCTTCGCAAACGCAGGGTCAATCATCGCCAAAGGAATGCAGTGAAAGGCCGTATCCCAGGCGGCAAACCACGGATACTCCCACGTATCTGGCATAGAGAGCACATCTTGACTGTCGAGATGATGCCAGTGCTGATTGCGACCTCGCTTGCGCACGGGCGGCGGCGTTAGCGTATTGGGGTCTCCCTTGAGCCAGGTGCTAACGTCGTAAAGGTAGTACTGCTTGCACCACATCATGCCAGCGAACGCCTGTCGCTGAACATTTTCCAAGTCTTTATCATGGATAAAAGGAGAGAGATGATGATAGAACTTATCGGCTTCTTCTTTGCGAGTACAGAAAACCTGGTCGAATTTGGCACCTAACGGATCGCTGATTGTTGAATCTTGCGAGAGTCGCAGCTTAATCTGTTGAGTTTCACCAGGCGTAATGCTTAGAGAGTAGTGCACCGCTGACTTGGTGCCGGTGTGCGCGGGATTTACCGCAGCCGTTTCACCATCCATCACGTAGCGATGAAAGGCGTCTTTGACGTAGGGTGACCGGCTGATACCGCCGTACAGACGCTCTTTGTTGGTTTCGTTTTCAGTAAAGAGAAGCTCGGCAGGGCCTGCTGTCGAATCTGTAGCGCTGTGAGTCTGCGGCTGGCAGTAGAGCCAGTTTTGGCCCAGCTCAGGGTGGCTCGATTCTATGACGGCAATGTTGCCTTGGCTGTCTGCGGCTCTAAGGTTGGGCTTCATAGAAGGCGTGTCCCAAACCCAAGTATTGCGAAACCATAGGGTGGGCAACAGGCTTATTTCGGCGGTGTCAGGGCCGCGATTGGTGATTGAGATTTGAATCAGGACGTCTTCGTCGGTGGCTTTGGCGTACTCTACCTGCACGTCGAAGTAGCGATCTTCGGCGAAGATGCCGGTGTCGATGAGTTCGTATTCTGTTTGAGCGCGATCGCGTTTTTTACTCTCAGCAATTAGATGATCGTAAGGATACTCAGCCTGCGGATACTTATACAGCGCCTTCATATAAGAATGCGTTGGCGTACTGTCTAGATAAAAGTAGTATTCTTTGACGTCTTCAGCATGATTACCTTCATTGCCTGTGAGCCCGAAGAATCTCTCTTTCAAGATAGGGTCGCGCCGATTCCACATCGACAGCGCAAAACACAGCTGCTGCTGATCGTCACAAATGCCTAGAATGCCATCTTCGCCCCAGCGATAGGCCCGAGAGCGCGACTGCTCATGCGTAAAGTAGTCCCAGGCATTGCCATATTCGCTGTAGTCCTCGCGGACAGTACCCCACTGCCTTTCACTCAGATAGGGGCCCCACTTTCTCCAATTGGCTTGATTATCTTGATGCTCTTGAAGACGAAGGTGTTCAGGCGTCGGGGCAGGGCGCGTCATATAGATGCATACTTGATGTCTCTCTAGACTATAAAGCTAAATTCATGAGCGCGTCATCTATACAGAACTAGATAGAACGAGCGGCTACAGGCTGCGCTGGTCGATGTCTTCTTCTAGCTGTGCTGTGCGGATTTCACTCATACGTGCTAGGCATTGCGATTCTTTAATTGCTTCTGGTGCGTAGAGGGTTTCAAAGGCACAGTTGCGATCGCGATACTCAATCCAGGCCAGCTGAATATCGGTCACATCCTCTACTTCTGGCCCGCTTAGCACAGCCAAAAGGCGCTGGTACGTGTCATTGAGCTGAGTATCTGCCGCCTGATAGCTAAGCTGCGGCGACTGCGTCTGCTGAAGTTCCGCAATGCGCGCTTCCGTATAGCCCTCCAGACAGCTGCTGTAAATCAGCGGTTCAATTGAGCCTCCGGCATACTGATTTTTTGAAAAGGCGCAATCAAGGCTCAAAAACTCAGCCCATGCGGTGCTGACAGCGACGAGTGAGCGCTGACCACTATCCGACAGGCTGCGCTTCAGGCTCTGATGGACACGATCTAACTGCTGCTCGCTCTGCTGGTAGCTCTCTTGCGCACACAGGTTCATCTCTGACTGGACAGAGGAAGCATCACAGACAGCGCCACTTTGCCCAGCTGGCACGTCAGCATCTGTGACGGCTGCTTCTAGGCTTTCGGCTGCCGGTGACTGAGAAGATCCTATCTCAGACGAATCCGTCGAAGCGCCTTGCAGCGGCTCGTCAGAAGTATTCTCTAGCGGAGACTGACTCAACTCGGCGGCTGGCGTGCAGGCTGAAATACCTACAATCAAGCTCAATAGGACCGTTGAGAATGGTAGGTGTTTCATAGTCTACAAGCGTCTTTTTGAAGTGCCTTTTTGATGCGCGTAAGTTAGCTACAGCCTAGCCAAAGATAGCCGCTTCAAGTTCGCTCAACGCGGTTTTCAAACGGTCGTTGACAATTGTTGTATCAAATTCGTGAGCAGCGGCTAGCTCTACTTTGGACTGAGCTAGTCGCTTTGCAATAGCCGCTTCCGTCTCCTGTCCGCGCGCTCGAATTCTCGCCTCTAACGCTTCCACATCTGGCGGTGCGATAAAAATTTGCTTGGCCAGCGGAAAGCTCTCTCGCACCTGACGCGCACCGAGCAGCTCGATTTCTAGCACAACCTGCTGACCTTTGGCGATCGCATCTTCAATCGGTGCCTTAGGCGTGCCGTAATAGTTCCCTGCAAACTCAGCCCACTCCAGCAGTTCGCCTGCTTCCACCATTGCCTGAAACTGCTCGCGGCTCTTGAAGTAATAGTGCTGACCATCGACTTCGCCGGACCTCGGCTGCCGGGTCGTTGCCGAAATTGATAGCCGCAGTTCCGGATGCTTCAAGCGCAGCTGCTGTAGCAACGTGCCTTTGCCTACACCACTCGGTCCAGCTAAGACAATCAGCTGTCCTCTGGCGATCACAGCGCTAGAAAGAGAAACCATAACGATACTGCTCAAGACACGGTGGACTCATCAGCAGGCATATCAAACAGTACCGTTGTCATATAGCGCTCCGCCCACTGAGGACCAAAAGCTTTTTCCAGCACGCGGCGGGTTTTGTCGTTTTGCTGCTGCTGAGCGCAGTAGTAGCGCTGCCGTTCCAAAAACTCGCGCCGCCGCGCTGGCATCGGAGTACGCTGCAACGCCTGCTGCACATGCACACTCAAGTAGCTCTCGGCCTGCTGCAAAAACTGCTGCTCTTCCACATCGTCTACCGGCTTGACAAAGCAGCAAACCTCCGAAAAGATGCGCTGCCCCCACTCGGGCAAATCGCGTGGCTGAGCGTACACCCGCTCAGTTAGCGGACTGAGCGTACTGATGTAGTGAGCATCTAGATGCCCAGCAGCTGTCCCAGGCGATAGGTCGACAATAGCCGCGCTCACCTGACCACGCCCGCTGACAATATCGCAGCCAAAAATAGGCAGCCCGTACTCGGCCCGTGGAAACATCACACAGTGCAAAATATCTAAATTTTTGCCGATACGCGCCAATTCCAAATGCAGCTTGCGAAACTGCGGCGTCTGGTAGCAGCGGTTCTCAATGATCAGCTTTTCGCCTTCTAGCTTTCCTTCCACATAGCCCAAATCCTCTGGTAGATAGTAGGGCGTTAGCTCCAGCCTCTGCCAAATCTCTTCTATGCCCTCAGCCAGCTGGCGTACTAGAGGATGTTGATGCTTACGAATAGAGGAGGCAGCGACAGAGATCGGCATGTATTTGGCGGTGGAAGCGACTGTTTCTACAGGCGGTTGTAAGCCTTAAGCATAGCAGTTTCGGCGGAGTATCCAATCTTCTTTGGGGATTGAAATTATTCCTGACCAAGGTACTGAGTACGCGAAAAGATACCTACATCCGCCTCCTCTCTCGTCTTTGGTGTGGGCAGACCGGTCACATACACAAAGCCTGATCTCATGATTGCAATTCAGCCAAAATCTCGGCAAATCCTCGGGGTAAACCAGCAGGCTTACCAGGCGCTGAAAACATCTATGAGCCTCAACTTACGCAGACAGCTGCTAGTAGCGGTTTGCGACAATGTGGTGCTTCAAAATCAGCTGGCTACCCAGCTAGAGAATGACCTTGCGCAGGCGAGTTGGCTCCCACCCAGAGACGGCGCAGCAGCCTCTGGTGGCGGCTCCTTAGCACTAGAGCGACTGATTTTTGATTCAGAAGATGCTCATTTGCCTAGACAGGTAGCGCACTGGGTAAGGCAGACCATGCTGGCAGGAGACAGTCTGCCACAGGTGCAGGTGCTGGGCATCGAGCAAATGACTCGCCAGCCAGCAATCATCCAAAATCACTTTCTGCGTTCATTGGAGCAGGTAGAGGCCCTGCTACCTCGACTCAATACCAGCCTACTCGTATGGCTACCGTGGCCCTGGCTGCGGACTATCCAGTCATCTTCTCCCACCTTTTGGAAATGGCGCAACGGCGTCTTTGAATTTGTCAGCGACCCTACGCCAGCATTATTAGAACCTAATCAGCGCGAGACCAACCAACGCGACTCAAGGCCGTACTCTTCAGCGCATCAGCCCATCAAAAACGATCACGACGGACTCGCTGTCGCGATCGACCATCTGTCGGCTGGCAATAGAGCGCCTGCAGCCACTTATAAAACATCTTCCTACAGCAGCGAGCCCCGTCCCAACGCAGCAGCATCTCAAGCTTCTGAGAACTACTCTCAGGAGAAGTACTCTCAAGAGGAATACCCTCAGGTAGAAACTCATCAAGTCGTCGCGCTCTACGGCGAAACCGATGACAGTGATACCAGCGACTACGACGACCAGCCCAAGCTAGAGACAATCGCCACCTGGGATACGGTGGACGTGTCCGCAACGACCATTAAGACGACTCGGACACTAGAAGTTCAATCGTTAGAGACACCCGTATCAGAGACTCATAGGTTAGAAACTGAGCGTTTGGACCAGGAAGAAGCTGAGCGTTTAGAGCAAGAAGAAGAAGAACGCTTAGACCAAGAAAGATGGCTAGAGCAGGAGCAGTGGTTTGCAGCTCAGCGATATAGCCAGCAGTACCCAGTTCAGCGGCACCTGGATAAGCAGCATCTTGTCCAACAGCAGCTTATGGCTGAAGAGGCGGCAGAGATCGAACTGCTCACAACGCGGACACCGGATGCACCAGAAGAACCTAGCCACGTAGAACTACAAAACGAAGCGGAGTCAGCACCACTACCGCCTTCTGCAAGCACGCTAGCGCAGAGACAAAACGCAGCGGATGGCTACTTTGAGGTGGGCCGCCAATATCGCAGCCGAATTGAGTCTGGAGAAAGAGGACTAGATATTATTGAGCCTGCGATCGCAGCTTACGAAGGCGCGTTGCGCTGCCTCAGTGGACCTCATCCAGACTGGGGCAGCGGCCTCAACGACCTGGGTACGCTCTACTGGCTCAAAGCGCAGCAGCTAGAAGATCAGCAGCAGATTATCGACTGCATGAACCACAGCGTTCAGCTTTACAGCAAGGCCCTTACCAAAGTAGATACCAGTGAATCGCCCGATATCGCCTGTCAGCTCCACAGCAATCTAGGCGCGGTATTCAGTATGCTCGCCACGCGACAAGACCCCATAGCGCACTTCCAGCAGTCGGCCAGTGCCTACCAAAAAGCGCTGTTGCTCTGCCCCTTGGATGTCAATCCACAGGAGTTTGCTACCTTACAAAACAGCCTAGGCTCTGTGTACTGGAAGCTCTCTCACTACGAGCAGGACTCAGCGCAGCTACAGGTGTATTTGCAGCAGGCAATTATTGCTTACCAGCAGGCACTGCTGGGCTACAGTCCGCAGGAAAAACCTCTGGACTACGCGGCCATTCAAAACAACTTGGGCATCACCTATTGGAGCCTAGCAAAGCACAAAGACGCCATCACGGCCTTAGAGCACGCGATTACCGCCTATCACGACGCGCTCAAGTACCGCACGCCAGAAAGCGACGCAGCGGCCTGCGCAATCACCTATAACAATCTGGCCCTATCCTATTGGGATCTCTCTAAGAATGAAGCCGTAGACGGTGAGCACAAGCTACGCTATCAGCGCAATGCTATTACAGCGTTCGAGTCCGCGCTGCAAACGGCAAGCCATGTCAACGCCTTGAGCAAAACGGACAGCGCCGCTATCTACCATTGCATAGGCGATGTTCATGCCCAAATGTTAGAAGATATATCGTCGCAAACCGAAGTTGCCGACAGCCTGCAAAAATCTCTGCACAGCTATTTGCAGGCTATTGATGAGGTTTCGATGGACTCTTCTATCTTCAAGACGCGGCTGAGCGCGATTGTAGCCAACGTGCGATCGCATCGAGATCGTCTAGGATTAGCCAGTCAGCAGTCCGCGATCAACCAGATCCCAGCCCATCTCATCTCACTCGTCATGCAATCTGTGTGAGGCGCAGATGACTTATCACCATTCGCAATCGCAGGCTCACCATAAGATAGGCTAGCTATAGCAATTTGCATAAATTCCTGTCTTACCCATGCCGCTACTCATCGTTGCTGCGATTGTCATTGCCTTCATTGCGATCGCCTTCGCCCTACAGAACAACAATCCCGTTGAAGTTCATCTGCTAGTTCAGCAGTTCGAGCTTTCCCTGGCCCTTCTCCTACTCTCAACGCTGGCCATTGGCGTACTCATCGGGCTCCTTGTCCTCCTACCGTCTTTGATTAAGCGCGGCTGGCGCGGCGCTAGGGCGCAAAAACAGGCAGAATCCCTTGAAGTGCAGCTGCAAGATAGAGAGAAAGCCTTGACCAACCAGGGTCAGAATACGAATCGGTTACGCCAGAGCCACCAAAACCTGCTGCAAGCTCTGGGCATGATTGATAACAACACAGGACTTATTTCATCGACGGTGCTCTTGCAAACCCTGGCAGCACTCATCAAGCAAATGAAGCTTCAGCCGGGCAATCCTCAGTTTGATTCGATTGGCTTGTTAATCGTCGAGGCGCACAGGCGCGAGCCGCTAGGCGAGGTAGCTACTACAGAAAAGCAGAATGCACGGCTCGATGAAGCGATCGCCGCTGTCATTCGCAAAAGCGTCACCTTCGACACGTGGCTGTACTGCGATAGCAAAGCTGCTGAAGGCGCGCAGTTTATGTGTGTGCTCACAGGTATGAACAAAGGCGATCTGCGTCAGTATGGAGAAGTATTGGAAGCAGCGCTAGTACAAGAACCCCTTAAGCTATCGGACGGTTCGATGGTAGCGGTAGATGCAAAAGTAGGGGGTGCAATCGCCGACCGCAGTCATCCCACAAACCAAGAGCAGCTAATTATCGACAAGGCTTACCAGGCACTATCCGAGGCCGATAAGCGCCAGTTCAATCCAATTAAAGGCAATCACCCCGTAAAGGTCATTCAGGTGACCGACGGCTAGTGCTAGCTAATCGGGAACCGCCGCTTTAAACCGCCGCGCCCAGCCAACCGCCGCTAAGCACAACGGTCAGCGTCATAAAGACAATCAGCAGTAGCCAGGTGGCTCGGTTGAGGGTTTCTTCGGCGCTCTTGGTACTGGTAAAGAGCTGCGCCTGGCCACCGAGCGCGCCAAGGCCATCGCCTTTGGGGCTGTGCAGCAACACCAGTATGCAAACGCCAACAGCTGCGATCGCCCAAATAACTTTAATGACCGTAACTACCATGACAAATCCTTCACTCGGCCAATGTGGCCCCAGTAATAATAGGTGATCTAAACGGATAGACCATTATCCTATCCTAGCCTTGCCTTATCCGGGCTGCCTAGCGCTGCAAAGATACCTTCACAGGGGTGCGGCTAGGTTTATATTCCGTAGCCTCCTGCACAATCATCGACTTGCCACCCATCTCTGCTGGAATCGGCAGCTGCAAAATCTGCAAAATGGTCGGCGCTACGTCTGCTAAGCAGCCCCCCTCCTGGCGCAGTTCTACCTCACAGCCATGACCTGGAATCTTCAGCCCTTCGCCTTCGATCAGGATAAAGGGAACAGGGTTAGTGGTATGCGCCGTCCAGGGCCTACCTTGATCGTCGTGCATATACTCAGCATTACCGTGATCCGCAATGATTAGCGCCGTACCGCCCACACGCCCAATAGCAGACACCAGGCGACCTACCTCTTGATCTACGGCTTCTAGCGCGTTGATAGTAGCTGCCATGTTGCCGGTATGGCCCACCATATCTGGGTTGGCGTAGTTGATCACGACCAGGGAATAGATTCGCTTGTTGATAGCGGCGATCGCAGTATCGGTCACCTTCTTCGCCGACATCTTGGGGTCTTTGTCGTAGGTTGCCACCATAGGGCTAGGCACAAGCTCACGGTCTTCTCCTGGTAGCGCGTCTTCTAAGCCCCCGTTGAAGAAGTAGGTGACGTGAGCGTACTTCTCAGTTTCTGCCGTTCTAAACTGCCGCAGGCCGTGGTCAGCAACAACCTCACCCAGTATATTTTTTAGGTTCTGTGGCTTGAAGGCAACGCCGACCGGCAAGGACGGATCGTACTGCGTCATGGTGACGAAGTTCAGCGGCAAGAGAGGATCACGCTCAAAGCCATCAAACTCACGCTTCATGAAAGCCTGGGTCAGCTGGCGGGCCCGGTCGGGGCGAAAGTTGAAAAAGATAACGCCATCTTCTGCTTCTATCGCACCTGGCGATAGGCGAACAGGATCGACAAATTCATCATTTATGCCCGCTTCGTAAGAGGCCTTCAATGCGTCCAAAGCAGAAATGTTCTTAGGGTTCGAGTCGTCGGTCATCACCCGATAGGCCTTCTCTACGCGATCCCATCGGTTGTCGCGATCCATAGCGTAGTAGCGGCCGCTCAAGGTCACGATTTGACCGATGCCTATCGAATCGATAGCATTTTGTAGCTTGGTAAGCGATCGCTCGCCGTCGGTTGGCTTAGTATCGCGGCCATCGGTAATAGCGTGAATACACACCTCGCTAAGGCCCTGCCCTTTAGCCATCTTTAAAAGGCCGATGAGGTGATCTAAGTGAGAGTGCACGCCGCCGTCAGAGCACAGGCCTACAAGGTGAAGCTTGCTGCCCGTGTAGGCCACCTTTTGACAGACCTTGAGTAAATCCAGGTTTTCTTCAATCGTTCGATCTTTCACCGCGTTCGAAATGCGAACGAGCTCCTGCGGAACAACCCGCCCAGCACCAATATTGAGATGGCCTACTTCCGAATTGCCCATCTGACCATCAGGCAGACCGACGTACTTACCGGATGTATTGATTTTAGCTCTGGGGTAGCTGTTCCACAGGCTGTCGATAACGGGCGTGTTGGCGTGGCTAATTGCGTTTCCGTTGCTTTCGTCACGGCAGCCCCATCCATCTAGGATTACTAGCACCATTGGGGAAATAGGCGAATCTGCCATACCAAAAAACCTCTAACGATTGCAACAAACTGAAGATATTAGGCATTGAAATTAGCTGCCTGCGCTTTCTAGCAAAGATATCTATCTGAGACTGTAAAAGCTTTCCAAGCGTAGAAAGATGTCTGAGATCGGGTTCACTAAAGCGATCGCTAACCCATTGTCGAAGTGAAGTAGGAAGAAGACTTGAAAGTTTCGCTAAGTCAGACAGCTAAGCAGGCACTCGTATCACCGCTGAATAGTGCAATCCGGCTAGGAAATCGACTGCTCGAGAGCTGCGCGCCTCTTTGATATTGTTGTTTATGCTGCTGACGCTAGCCTGTAGCTGCTTAATTAGCCGCCTATTTGTTTGCGACAACGTTTGTTCGAGTTAATCGAAGGTCCGTCTGAAGGATCACCTTGACCAAGCCTGCACTACAGCTCTACTTAATTGAAGTCTTAGCGTAGCGTTATTTTCTAGGTGAACAGTGGAACTTAAGGTTTTTAATCGGTGTTTTTATTTTTTTGGAGGTTAGACCAGTGGGACTAAACCCTGTAGTCTGTATCACCCCGTATGGAGATTATGCATGTATTTACTAGTTATTTAACATCAGTCCTCGCTAAAAATAAAGCGCTGCTTACATTGAGGGTAAGCAGCGCTTGTAATTTGGGACCGCTTTAAGACGGTTTTCCAGCCGCTTGAGTCTGCCGCTTTTGAGCCTGTTTTTCGCGCTGCTTCTGCCGCTTAGCCTCTGCTTTAGCTGCTTTCTCCGCGTCTATTTTCTCCAGCTTAGCCCTTTCTTTTTCCTCTGCGATTTTGTCGAGGTAGTAGTGATAGTCACCTTGATACTGACGCAGCTCGCCGTCTCGAATCTCGACAATCTTGTTGGCAACTTGAGAAACGAAATACCGGTCATGCGACACGATTAAGGCAGTGCCATCGTAGTTTCTGAGCGCATTTTCTAGCATTTCTTTGGCGGGAATGTCGAGATGGTTGGTCGGCTCATCTAGAATCAGCAGGTTCGCAGGCTGCAAGAGCATTTTAGCGAGTGCCAGTCTGGCTTTTTCGCCACCGCTTAGGGCTTCTACTTTCTTAAAGGCAGCGTCTCCGCTAAAGAGGAACCGGCCTAGCAGGGTGCGTACCTCTTCATTTTTCCAGTCTGGCACTTCGTCGTGAATGGTCCGAATCACGGTTTTCGACAGGTCTAGCGCTTCGGCCTGGTTTTGCTCAAAGTAGCCAGGAATCACGTTGTGAGAGCCAATGCTGACCTCGCCGTCGTCTGCGGGTTCGCTGCCAGTGATGAGGCGCAGCAGGGTGGATTTGCCCGCGCCGTTTGGACCGACAAAGGCAATGCGATCGCCTCTCTCCACATCCAAAGAAGCGCCCAAAAAGAGGATTTTGTCGTCGTAGCTGTGGGTCATATCACTAACGGTGACCACTTCACGACCGCTACGAGGTGCAGGCTGAAACTGGAACTGTAGGCCGCGCAGGTCAGCGGTTGGCGCTTCTACGCGTTCTACTTTAGCCAGCAGCTTCTCTCTACTTTTGGCCTGGGTACTGCGAGTCGCGCTAGCTCTAAACTTGTCTACAAAGGTCTGCTGCTTGGCCAGTTCCTTTTGCTGCCGCTCAAAAGTGCTTAGCTGCGCAGCCTGACTTTCGGCTTTCTGCGCCAGGTAATTGCTGTAGTTGCCGAGGTAGGTCGTCGAAACGCCACGCTCAGTTTCAACGATAGAAGTACACAGCCGATCTAGAAACTCTCGGTCATGGGAAACAATCACCATCGGGATCGAGACGCCCTTTAGGTATTCCTCCAACCACTCAATAGTTTCAAGATCAAGGTGGTTGGTCGGCTCGTCGAGCAGGAGCAAATCAGGCGATTGCAGCAGCACCTTACCAAGGCCCATACGCATTTGCCAGCCGCCGCTGTAAGAGCTTACGAGGCGATCGCTCGCATCGCTTTCAAATCCCATCTCAGGCAAAATTTTCTCAATTCTGGCCTCTAGCCCGTAGCCGTCAAGCGCTTCAAACTGCCGCTGCTTCTTATCTAGCTGATTGATCAGCTTTTCTAGCTGCTTGGGATCGGCGCTCTCCATCTGAATCGGAATGTCTGCTAGCGCCTGCTGAATTTTATTGGCTTCCGCAAACACAGTCCAAAACTCTTCGCGAACCGTCCGCCTAGGATCAACCTCAAACTCCTGATTTAGCGCGGCAATATGCATACCGCTAGGTCGAATGATACTGCCTGTAGTGGGCTCTATTTCGCCCTGAATAATCTTAAGCTGAGTCGATTTACCCGCACCGTTAACACCAACTAGTCCGATGCGTTCGCCTACTTTTACCTCCCAGTTGATGTCCCTTAGGACTTCTCCAGTGGGATAAATTTTGCTGATGTTTTCTAGGCGCAGCATAGACAAGCGTCTCCGTAATGACAGTTCTGTCGGGGCAGTAAAGTTCGCTGTGAAAGTTTGATCGATAGGCCTCTGGGCCGCTATAGACAGGCTGCCTTCATGAGCCGTCTCGCGAGCAGAGGAGGCTAGCTATAGGTAAGCTAGTGATTTTTAGCTAGTGATTTTTAGAGTATCTTAACAAAAATATAACAAAACATGATGAATAAACGGTTCGGTATAATGCGCTTTACAGTCTTTACAAATCAGGTTTAGCTATGTTTTTGCGTATGTCTACGGCAGGGCTGCTGGCGTTGGGGCTCTTAGGCGCACTTTCGCTAGAACCTATGAAGGCTCAGTCGGTGGCTCAGTCGGTCGAGATTCCTGCCATTGGCGAGACCGAAGCGCTACAGGACGCTGCATCTGCGCCACAAACGGCCAACTATTCAGACAAGACAATATCGATAGATTACCCAGCGACCTGGCAAATAGAAGTCGGCGAGCCAGGAGAAGTTGCGATTACAAACGTTCCTCCAACGCCGCTAGAGCTGATAGAAACCAGGCTTTATCAGGTAGAAGCACCCCCTGGGCCTCTCGTAGAAGCCAACATCGACAGCTTTATTGAAGAAGGCGCTGCTGTCAGTCGCTACCGCAGTATTACGATTGATGAGCAGTCGGCGCTGGTGATATGGCTAGCCGAACGGCCTGGAGACTTGAGTTCTGCGATCGCAACCTTTATCGGCTACGGCGACGAAACCATTTTTCTCTTTAGCCGCTACTCACCCGAGAACCAGACCGCTGAAGACGCCATTCTAAAACTACACGGCTCATTTTCAAATCTAGCGTCTGGCGCTGAGCTACCAGAAGACAGGTCAGAGATGCGCGTTGCGCCTGAAGACGAAGATCCCATCTTGCCGACAGAAGAACTGCCGTTGCAGAACGAAGATTTTCAGATTTAGAGTGATCGCGCTACAGCCTTTTGACCACACCGTTTTTCGAGCCGCCCATCAAGTATAGTAGCGCCATGCGAACGGCCACACCGCTGGCAACCTGTTTAGACACTAGGCTTAGCTTAGGATCGTCCATTAGGTCTGAGGTAATCTCTACGCCTCGGTTCGTCGGTCCTGGGTGCATGAGTTTAACATCGGGGTGGCATTGGGAGATGCGATCGCGCGTCAGCCCAAACCGCTGGTGATATTCCCGTAAGCTTGGCAGCAGGTGAGCGCTCATTCGCTCCTTCTGTAAGCGCAGCGCCATCACAAAGTCTGCGTTTTTCAGCGCTGAATCTAGCTGCCAGTGCACAAATACTTTGCGCGGAAGCTGACCTGTTTCCGTCAATAAAGGCTCAGAGAAGGCGGCCAAAAAGGCTTTGGGCAAGAGAGTAGGCGGCGCGGCCAAGTGCACTTCTGCGCCGCACGCAGTCAGGCTCCACAGGTTGGAGCGAGCCACTCGCGAGTGCAAAATGTCGCCTACGATAGCGATTTTCTTCCCCTGCAAGTCTTGTGTAGTGGGCTGCTCAGGATTCAGCGCATTGCAGATTGTCAGCAGGTCCAGCAACGCCTGAGAAGGATGCTCGTGCTGGCCGTCGCCTGCGTTCAACACCCCTACGCCTGAGCCAATGCGGTCCATTTCTTGAGCAATCGTCGCCGGGACGCCAGAGCCGCTGTGGCGAATCACCATCAGGTCTGTCCCCATCGCGAGGTAGGTTTTGGCCGTGTCTAAAATCGTTTCGCCCTTGGTAAGCGAGGAGCTGCCAGGCGAAAAGTTGAGCGTATCGGCAGAGAGCCGCTTGGCCGCTAGCTCAAAGCTACTGCGAGTCCGGGTTGAGGGCTCAAAAAATAAATTGGCCACTACCTGACCTTGCAGCGTAGGAACCTTTTTGTTGCGACGTGAGAGCACCCCTTGAAAACTCAGAGCCGTTTGCAGCACGCTTTCATACTCGCTAGGGACAAAGTCCGCCAGAGAGATAATATGGCGTCGAGTCCAGGGAAAGTTAGTCATAGGGGAAAATTTACCGCCCGCTTGCACAGTTTATAGCGCCAGCTGTGTTTATTTGCTTTCTCCAAAGCTTCGTAAATTGGCACATAAATAAGCGCGGGTCGCCATCTATTTTGTAGGATAGGGATACCTTTATATAGTGCTGTACTCAGTATTTCGTCAGATGGTTCGGTTGCCAGAATATATTCAAACGCGTATTTCGCAGATTGTCCCTCGCAGGCTCAACCACCCATATGTTACGGGTCTTACCCTGGCGCTTACATTAGCGGTAGCAGGCTGCGCAACATCTCCAGATCAGGTGGTCGAAGAGCCCGCGACCAACCCCGCGCCCGAAATTGTAGAGCTACCAAAGCAAACGCCGCCGCCAGCAGTGCAGACGCCACCGAAGCAGCAGCCAAACCTTCCTGCTGAGGGTAAACAGCCAACAGCGCCCGATGAAATGGTCACGGTGTCTGTATACACTATTGACGACCAGTGCAATAGCTTTGTCGAACAGCCATTGCAAGTGCCTAGCGGCGCAGCTATGAGCGCAGCAGTAGGTAAAGCTGTAGAAGTGAGCGCTGGAGATCTCAACGCATTTAAGCTAGACGGCTATCAGGTCAACATCGATGGCAACACCGCTATTGTAGATATGCGACTAGCGCCCGGCTCAGAGCGTCAGTTTGTATCCCTTTCTAGCTGTGAGCAGCGTATGCTCTTTGGCAGCGTAGAAGAAACGCTGCTGAACAATGCCGATTGGGATGTAGAGGCAGTGAAGTTTACCAACGCTGGCAAAGAGCTGATTCTATAGCAGGGTCTGTGGCTACCGCTTAGAGACAGAGCGGCTGGGGTTTAGGTACCAGCGCCAAGGTCGCTCTGCTGCCTTTGTGATTCCAATGCGGGTGGTTTGGACAATATCTTTTGAGCACACAGGTAGAGTCCTATGTTCTAGCCATAAATTGTTATCGGGATGGTACAGCGTGCCGTCTAGCGTGCGATCAATTTCTAGTGCTCTGCATAGTTTTCCGGGCCCTGCCGCAGTGCGGTGGGGCTTTTCAATTTGCTTGGGAGTAAGGTGCGGTGGAACAGTATCTAGTTCCAAGGCGCGGATAAGTACAGCGCTGCCAGTGCCTGCCGATTCGGTGACGACGTTAAGGCAGTGGTACATGCCGTAGATGAGATATACGTAGCTGTGACCCGGTGGACCAAACATGGCCGCGTTGCGTTTGCTTTTACCGCTGTAGGCATGACAGGCTGGGTCTCTGGGGGCGTAGGCTTCGGTTTCAACGATGATGCATCGAATGAGCGGGCCGTCTGAGAGCTGACGGATGAGGGTGGTGCCAATGAGATCGGGTGCGACTTCGGTGGAGGGGCGATCGCACCATTCCGGCTGAATAATCTCCGATTGAATACCTTTTTCTATTTTCTTCTCGCTAGAGCTATTTGTCATAAACCATTAAGAATTGACGATTCTCCCAATCACAGTTGTTACGATCTTGCATGACGTATCTTTCAAGGTAAGCCTGCAAAGGTGCAGCCAATTCTCGTAATGGATATCAAACTCGTCTTCTTCATTCTGACTGGCCTGTTCAGCGTTGCCTGCCTATTTTTTGGCACTCGCAACGGTTTTTACGATTCTGAAAACTACCACGGCAACGGTTCTGCGCACTAAGCCAATAGCCAAACCTGTCATTTTGCCTCCGCCCCCTTCTATTTTCCAAATGCACTGCGCATTTTTGATCCACTGTGACTGAGCTGTCCTGCTTGCCCTACAGCGTCGGCTATGAAGATGAGGGGGTTTGTCTGAGTATTCAGATAGGCCCCTATTCTATTTTGCTCGACTGCGGCCTCACCGATATTAGTGCGCTGCGCGAAGCCTCTGCCGATTTTGCATTTTGTAGCCATGCCCATACCGACCATATTAGAGGTCTGCTACCGCTGCACCGGGCGTTTCCGCATCTGCCGATTTTTAGCAGCGATGTTACAGCCAAGCTCATGCCGCTCAACTGGCCAGGACAAGACGACGCACGTTTTTGTCGCTCTTTACCCTGGCGCACCAGCACGGAAATTGCACCAGGGCTATCGGTACAGCTATGGCCTGCTGGCCACTTACCGGGCGCTGCCTGCTTTTTAATCACCTACAAATCGGCAGAACGAACCTACAGCGTTTTCTATAGCGGCGACTGCTTTTTGTCTAACGGACGCTTGGCAGATGGACTGCCGCTTGCTGAGCTGAGAAATCTGAAGCCAAACGTGCTGATTGTGGAAGGGAGCTACGGCACAGAGCGGCATCCTCACCGTAAGCAGCAGGAAAACTATCTGATCGATAGACTGAGCGCGGCGTTGGCTAATCGCGGACGGGCGGTTTTCCCGGTGCCGCTGATAGGACTAGGCCAAGAATTACTGATGCTCTTGCGTAGCCATCACCAGTTCACCGGACAGCCGATTGATATATGGGTAGATCCGATAGTAGCGGCAGGCTGTGATGCTTATTTGGGCTGCTTGAGCGCTCTACCGGAAACTGTACAAAATTTCGCCCAGCATCAGCCGCTGTTTTGGGATGAGCGAGTGCTGCCCAAAGTTCGACGGCTTAGCAGTTCGGTAGGCGATCGCAACAACAACGATGCGGAACGCCTGTCAGCCGAGTCTGGCGCGACGATATTCATTGTGCATCCCGCCACACATCCAAACCTGTACGCTCGGAACGACGGCAGTGCCTGGACGGTGTTTGTGCCAGACGCGGCAGATGTATCGCTCTGGCAAAGTCAGCTAGATACGCGCTACTACCAGTTTGACTGGTGGACCGAGCTAGCAGAAGAAACTGCGATAGAAGCACCTGCTGTAGAGCATTACATGCTTACAAACCACTGTGACGGCGGCGGGACAACGCAGCTTATTCACAACCTGCGGCCGCAGCACGTCATTTTCGTGCACGGTGGGTCGCAGCAGCTTGCTGATTTGGCTAGCCTGGACGATTTACAGGCGCGCTATCAGCTGCATTTGCCCACGCCAGCGCAGTCTATTGACCTACCGTTAGCGTCAGAATTTTGGCAGCCTGCACCACCGCGCAACACGCTGTACGAAGGAGAAGTAAACGCGAGTGCTGGAAGCGTACAGGTCCGTCTTCCGCAGAGCTTAGAGAGCGATCCTCGGTGGATGCAGCTGGCCGATACCGGCGTCATCGAAGCTAGCTGGCAGGGCGATCAGCTGGTAATACGAGGTCTCAATCAAAGAGAGCTGATGCAGGTAACGCCGAAGCAGGCTCGTAAGAATGAATCTACTTGCTACTACTGCCGCCACCTGCGCGGGCAGCGCTGTCGCAATCCGGAGTCGCCGCTCGTTGGATTGCAGGTGACTTCTGATGGAACCTGTGGGGTTTTTGAAAGGTCGGCGAAGGGCACGTCTTAAAGGTAGAGAGATGCAGTGGTACGACGGCAGTTTGTTGGCAGATGGCCAGTCTGTAGTTGATAGATCGCTAGATGCTGCGGCGCTACGGTTTGGGGCGAGCGTTTTTACGACGATGCGGATATATGAGCAGGGGCTAGAGGATTCGCGATCGCAATTTCCTGCCCACTGCGATCGCCTCATCCGTTCCATCAACACCTTCAGCTGGTCGCATCCAAACTGGTCTTCTGTCTACAAAGGCTGCCAACAGCTCGCCAGTCAGTATCCAGTCCTACGCATCACCCTCTTCCCAAATGGCGCAGAGTGGGTCACCGGGAGAGCCCTACCCCCTCAGCTACATGCACAGCAGCACACAGGCATTACAGGCTGGCTAGCGCCTTCTACCTACGCACGCAGCCTGCCCACTCATAAAACCGGTAACTATCTGGCCTGCTGGTTAGCCCGTCAGCAGGCCCAAAAGCGAGGCGCGCAAGAGGCTATCTTGACCAATTCACAAGGTGACTGGCTTGAAACCGCAACCGGAAACCTGTGGGGCTGGGCCGACGGGCATTGGTGGACGCCGATGGAGGATACTTCGGCAAATAAATTGGGAAGACAATCTAGAAATTTGTGTCTGCCTGGATTAATGAGAGGCCGAGTACAGCGAATTTTGAGAGAACAGGGGTATGAGATTAACGGTCGGCGGTGGTGCCGGTCGGTGGTGGGCCGGTTTGATGCGATCGCCTACACCAACTGTGTCGTAGAGCTTATGCCCATTCACACAATTCTCAGCGGGCGCACTACACTGGAATACAACGCTCACCATGCCAGCCTTAAAGCACTTCGCCAGTGGCTCACCAGTTCTGCCTAGCAACGCCTGTGATTCCTGAAATGCGTTAACATAAGTTAATAACAAAGGAAAAACGCTAACAGTGTTGAGCGCTATACCCAAATTTCTAAAGGCCTTAGCCTATAGAGATTGGCTAGCTTTAAGACTAAGCATCCTCACTCAACTATCCAAGGAGGCTTCCCGCCGGTGAATAAACGCTGGAGAAACACGGGTCTTTACGTATTACTCGTCGTTGTTGTCATTGTGTTGGCAACTGCATTTTTTGAACAATCCAGTAGCGTCAAGCCCGAACGCTGGCGTTACAGCAAGTTTATCAACGAAGTCGAACAGGGTCGGATTGAAAACGTCACGATTACCTCCGACAAATCTACGGCTAGCTTTGCCTCTCCCGATGGCACTAATCGCATCATCGTCAACCTGGCGCAAGACGCCGACCTGGTAGATACGCTCACTAAGAACAACGTTGATATCACAGTACAGCCCAGCCGCGACGACAGCGCACTAGCAAAGGTCTTTACCGCGCTAATCTTCCCTGTCTTGCTGTTGGTAGCACTCTTCTTCATCTTCCGCCGTGCGTCGAACGGTCCTGGTAGCCAGGCGATGAACTTTGGTAAATCCAAGGCGCGTGTGCAGATGGAGCCTCAGACACAGGTGACCTTTGGCGACGTAGCCGGTATTGACCAGGCCAAGCTAGAGCTAACCGAAGTCGTTGACTTCTTGAAAAACGCCGACCGCTTCACGGCCATCGGTGCAAAGATTCCTAAGGGCGTTCTGCTCGTAGGCCCTCCCGGTACAGGTAAAACGCTTCTGGCCAAGGCCGTTGCGGGTGAAGCAGGCGTTCCCTTCTTCTCTATCTCCGGTTCTGAGTTTGTCGAAATGTTTGTCGGTGTGGGTGCATCCCGTGTCCGCGACCTGTTCGAGCAAGCCAAGTCCAACGCGCCCTGTATCGTCTTTATCGACGAGATTGACGCGGTGGGTCGTCAGCGTGGCGCAGGTCTCGGCGGCGGTAACGACGAGCGTGAGCAGACGCTCAACCAGCTGCTCACCGAAATGGATGGCTTTGAAGGCAATACCGGTATTATCATCATCGCGGCAACAAACCGCCCTGATGTTCTTGACGCCGCGCTTCTTCGCCCCGGTCGCTTCGACCGTCAGGTCGTTGTAGACCGCCCAGATTACGCCGGTCGTTTGGAAATCTTGAACGTCCACTCTCGTGGTAAAACCTTCTCTCAAGATGTAGATCTTGAGAAGATTGCTCGCCGTACGCCTGGCTTCACAGGTGCTGATCTGTCCAACCTGCTGAACGAAGCCGCTATCTTAGCAGCCCGTCGCAACCTCACCGAGATTGCAATGGACGAAGTTAACGACGCGATTGATCGCGTATTGGCTGGCCCCGAGAAGAAAGACCGCGTAATGAGCGAAAAGCGTAAGGTGCTCGTGGCCTACCACGAAGCTGGCCACGCTTTGGTCGGTGCTTTGATGCCCGACTACGACCCCGTACAAAAAATCAGCATCATCCCTCGCGGACGCGCTGGTGGTTTGACCTGGTTCACCCCTAGTGAGGAGCGTCTAGAATCTGGCTTGTACTCTCGCTCCTACCTACAGAACCAAATGGCTGTTGCCCTAGGTGGTCGTCTCGCAGAAGAGATTGTCTTTGGTGATGAGGAAGTGACCACGGGTGCTTCTAACGACCTACAGCAGGTTGCTAATACAGCCCGTCAAATGGTCACTCGCTTCGGTATGAGTGAAACGCTCGGCCCAGTAGCGCTTGGTCGTCAGCAGGGCAACCCCTTCCTAGGTCGCGACATCGCTAGTGAACGCGACTTCTCCGAAAAGACAGCTGCTTCTATCGATAAAGAAGTCCGCTCCTTGGTAGACACTGCCTACGCTCGCTGTAAGAAAACCCTCACCGAGAACCGTCACATCCTAGACAAGCTAGCAGACATGCTGGTAGACAAGGAAACGGTCGACTCTGAGGAGCTTCAGCAGCTACTTGCCACCAACGATGTGAAGATGGCTAGCGTTGCTTAGTCGGTCTGATCTGCTTGTTCAATGAGTTGTTCTCAACGAGTTGAACGAGCGAGTCTAAACTCGCTTAATGAAAAAAGCCGCTCCTATATGATTAGGAAGCGGCTTTCTTTTGTCTCAATTTTCGAGGTTAGGTCATACAGTGGCTAAGGACTGCGCGGTCTCTATCGCTCCAGCGGGCGCTTCCATCACATCAGCGAAGACTTCAGCCGAATTGTTGGGGCTTTCAATGAGTTTCACCTTATGGAGCGTAGCGTCAATGTCTGCAATCGGCTGACGAAGCAGCTGACAGATGCGCAGGACGATGTTTTCAGCCGTGGGGACAACGGTGGTGAAGTAGGGCAGGTCTTTGTTGAGGAAAGTATGGTCGTACGGTTCTATGACGTGGTGGTTGATCGCACTTTGCAAGGCAACTAAGTCCACAATCATGCCAGTGCGCTCGTCGATATTGCCTTTGACGGTGATTTCGAGGGTGTAGTTGTGCCCGTGGCCGTTTGGGCGAGCGCACTTTCCATAGATGTCGCAGTTCTCCTCGTAGCTGAGCTGCGGTAGGGCAAGCCGATGCGCCGCGCTGAAGTGAGAAGAGACGGTCAAATAAGCTTCCATTCCATTTCCTTTGTAGTCGGCCCAGAGTTCTGGCGTTTCAAACAGCTGAAGATTGACGAGGGGTAGATGCGGACTAAGCCGGTGCCAAATAACGCGAGCCATATGCTCAGTAGTCGGTAGCGTTGTTTCAAACTCGTCCCAGGTGTCGTTGAGGTAGGAGAAGTCCAAATGCTCAATCACTTCTCGGTGAATGATCTCCTTGGCTTCGGTGAGGTTGAGCACCATACCGTAGGGGTCTAGCTCGCTGGCGATGGAGGCGTACAGCTCGTAGTTGTGGCCGTGGCCCATCTTTTGAGTGCATTTGCCAAACAGCCGCTGGTTTTCAGCTGCTGAGAGTTCTGGGAGCCAGTATCGATGGCTGGCAGAAAACTGCGATCGCCGATTGATGATGCATTTCATGAGGCCATTTCAGAAGGTATGAGAGCAAAAAGGTAGATTTTGATGCGATCGCCTGTGGCAATACCACACAGGACCAGAGAATCGGTCGATAAGTCCTTAGAAGATCCGTTAAGAGTTGTAAAAAATTTTTTGTAGTTTCCGTCAGTTTAACGGCTGTATCCCTTCTATTTTATAGAAAAAAAGGCGGATACCCGAATGTCATGGATGGTTGTCATTGCATATGGGAACTGTAACAATAGATACAGAAACGATTGGATTACGTTCATCTCGCTGCTTCCCTAAACAAGAAGCTTTCGAGACGGAATTAAGAGATATAGCCCCGTATCTCTGAAGGAACGCGTTCCCAACAAAGTCTAAACAACCATTCTTTGAGGAACGGACAAATGAAACTTACTTATCGCGGTGTTCAGTACGATTACAACCCTCCCATGCTGGAAGTCACAAAAAGTGAAATAGCTTGCCAATACAGAGGTCATCAGACGGCTTACACCTACGTTCGCCACGTACCTATCCCCCAACCTGCTGAAAACTTGCGCTACCGAGGCGTGGCATATCAGACGAATCGCTATGGCCAAGTGCAGCAGCTCAGCGAAGGCGCTCAAGTATCAGCGCGTCCTGGAACGACGCTAGCGAACCTGCGTGGCAAGCTGACCGGTACCAGCGCCGCATCTCAGGCCCGTCGTGAGCTAGTAAGCGAGTCTAGCCAGCTGCATCAGTCAAATATCGCGCGTGCTCTAGAGCATCGTATTGAAGTAGCTAAAGCTCAGGGCAACCAGGCTTTGCTGGCGCAGCTAGAGTCTGAAATGCACCAAAACGCATAGCGCTACCGCGCTGTAACGTGATCGCAGAACTTGGCAAATGCGAAGTTAGCTAGAAGTAGTGAAGTTAGCTAGTAGATAGAGAGGGTATAGGAAAAGTCGTTCAAAGACGCTTTTCCATACCCTCTTTTTTTGAGTTGGATACTTTTTATTATCAAGTCTTCGCAGTGAATTAGGGAAAAGGCGCAGTGTTCTCTCCTTTTTTGCTACTTAGAACAAGTTTTTTCCCAAATGCGCAGTGCTAGAGTGTCTTTGCTTGATAGAAACACTGCCTGGCTGCCAACAATGGTTAGAGTGGCAAGCGTCAGGCGTTTGTCTGAGTTTTTGATTAGTAACCCGGCTAGCTGTTTGGCTCGGTTGTTTGGCAAGAAAAAAGAGGGTGCGATGGGTATTTTTAATCAAGTTTTTAAGACCGAGTCTAAAAGCAAGGTGGCGATGAATGCAGCTGAGGCATTTGCGGCAATTTGCTTGGTTGCGATCGCATCCGATGGCTACCTTTCAGAATCTGAAGAAGAAGAAATGGACATGCGCCTGAACCGCATGCGTTTGTTTGAAGGCGTGACCGAGGAAAGCTGGTCTCGGATGAAAGCCTATTTGCTAGAAGGCTTAAAGAAACACGGGCCCAATGAGCTGGTCAAAAGTGCCAAGGTCTCGCTACCACCAAACCTGGGACCTACCGCATTCACCACTGCCGTAGATTTGGTGTTTGCCGACGGCACTGTTTCGCGCGAAGAACAGGCCTTTGTTGATGATTTGCGCCGTTTACTGGTTATTCCAGACGACCTTGCGCTGAAGATTGTAGAAGTGATCACAATCAAAAATAAAGGCTGATGTTTTACGTTAGTGGCGACTTGCCCGGTACGCCGACAGCTCTTGGCAAATCGTCTGGTGTGGGCTGGTCTTTATAGACGAAGAGACAGTGACGGCTACTCTGCGTCAGCGGCGTTTGCCAGCTTTGTAGATCCGTCAGCTCGCCGCCTAAGAGTTCAATAATCGGGACGATTGCCTCTGTGTCTTCGGTGCTCCACTGACCGCGATACAGAACGGCCTGTCCGCCTACTTTCAGGAGAGGCAGCACGTATTCTGCGCAGGTAGCAGTAGAGCCCACAGCTCGAATAAGGGCAAGGTCGTACTGTTCGCGGTGCGCGCTGTCCTGACCGAGAATTTCAGCTCTTTGTGCCAAGCAGGTTGCAGGTAGGTTTAACGCCTCACAAAGGGTGTAGAGGAACTGAATCTTCTTGCGGGTAGAGTCGACTAGGGTAAGGGATAGATTGGCGGTTGCAGGATTGCTCGCGAGTGCGATCGCCGCAGGCACCCCTGGGAATCCACAGCCCGTACCAATGTCAATAATCTTCAGCGGCACTGAGTCTTCTTCGAGTTCCGAACTATCTTCACCATCCGCATCTTCTGTCTCTTCATTTTCTTCATCCCCTGATAGCCAAGGTGCAATGCCACTGAGCGAATCCCACAGATGCTTCTCCCAGAAGTCGTCAGGCTCAGTGATACGGGTAAGATTCAGCTGCTTGTTGCCTTCTAAGATCTGTTCGTAGAGCTGCTGAAAGCGTACTTGCTGCTGCTCAGTAGGCTGCCAGTGCAGGCTACTTTGCCAGAGATCAAGATGGGTGGGAAGGGTTGCTGGCATTGATTAAAAGGAAGCCGACGTTTGGCTAGGCAGGAGCATAGGTAGGATCTATTGGACGGTGGCGGTGACGGAGATCATCGAGGTTAGCACTACTTAGCTGACCATGATCAATTGTCCAGGCGTGATCGGCAATGTCGACCAGGTCTTCTGCATCGTGAGAGACGATAAGCAGGCTCCATTCTTGTTTGAGCTGAGCGAGTAAGTTTACCAGCTGCTGTCGCATGGACCAGTCTAACCCGGCGGTGGGTTCATCTAATAAAAGTAAATAGGGCTGGCGAATGAGCTGTACGGCTAGTGCTAGCCGCCGCTGCTGTCCGCCGCTGAGCTGCTGCGGAGAGGCTTGTAGTGACAGGTCACCAAGGCCTACGGATACCAAAGCCTCGTGAACGCGATCAGACGTGAGTTCGGGGTGACCTAGGCGCAGCTCCTCAAAGATGGTGTGGCCGCAAAAGTGACGCTCTGGGAACTGAAAGACGATGCCGCCGAGCTGCTGGAGGGCATCTGGAAGAAGGGTTTGCTCACGCCAGAGAATCTGGCCTTTGGTAGGTGTAGCCAGTCCTGCCAGGATTTCTAGCAGCGTGCTTTTGCCCGATCCACTGGGGCCGATGATAAGGCCGAGCTGCTTGGGTGCGAGATCAAAAGAGATGCTTCTGAGGATAGGCGCAGGCGTAGCAGCAGGATGGTAGGAGAGGTCGCGAAGGTGGAGCATGTGTTTTGCAGCTACGTGGAACTGTATAGTGCTTAGGAGGTGTTGGTGATTAGGTAGGGCTGTTATGCAGGTTTATTTCCGTGAGTGTGATTTCTTTAATCTATGGATATGGCTAGAGTTTGATACGGTACCTTCAATCGCTGAACAGCAGTATGTAGAAGAGATTCTAAATTCCTGGTTTTTTATCGGCAAGCTAGGCGGCTTTAACGCTGAGAACTTGCAGGTGCAGGAGACAGGGGTTGATATTAGCTATTTTGCCTACGATGAGGATGAGTCGGAGCGATCGCTTGTCTCACTGATGCATAACATGGCAGAAGTCGAGTTCCGAGGTCTCTGGAGCCGATGCTGGTTTGACTTGGGTACAGCAGACGCGCTGGCAGTAGACGTACTAATCAATACCATGCGGCAGTTTAGCAAAGACTATGTAGAGATTCGCCAGATCGTCATCGGTGGCGAAAACGAAGATTGGCCAGTACCCCAGGAAAATCCTGAGGCGGCCTTTCCAGATTAGGAGAGAGTGCAGGTTATGGCGAAGCGCATCCGTCCGATTGCCCTAGGGCTCATCGAGTACGAAGGGCACATTTTTGTGAGCAAGAGTGAAGATCCCAAAACGCATGAGCCTTTCTACCGGTTTTTAGGCGGTGGAATTGACTTTGGGGAAACGAGTGAAGCGGCCCTGATGAGGGAGTTTCTTGAAGAAGTAGACGCTGAGCTGACAGCGGTTGAGTACATTACCTGTTTGGACAACATTTTTGTGTACAACGGCAAACCGAAGCATGAGTTAATTCAGCTATTTCGAGCGCAGTTTGCCGATCCTAAATTTTGCCAGGTAAGAGAAACGTTTCGCTTTGTAGAAGGCGATAGAATCGACCGAGCCCTCTGGATAGAGACCTCACGCGTGCTCAGCGGCGAATATCGTCTTGTCCCCGCAAGCTGCCATCAGTATTTGACAGCTTAGGTTAAAACACTACGATGCCAACAGACCGAGGAGAACAACCACAAGCATGAGCACAACAAAGCTCAGTCCATGCAAGCTGCAATACTTACCCAGCTGGTAGAGCCGTCTTCCCAGTGCTCTTTTTTCCAGATGGGCGCGTTGTGCTTGAGCGTGTCAATGGCGTATTGGCAGGCGGCGAAGGCTTCGCCTCGGTGGGGGCTGCCAATGGCGACCAGGACACTGATTTCGCCGACGGTGAGTTTACCGGTGCGGTGGTGGATGACGACATGTGTAATGCCTGGCCACTGCTTGCGGATTTCGGCGGCGATTTGTTTGAAGACGGTCAGGGCCATGGGTTCGTAGGCCTGGTATTCGAGGGCAACGACGGGGAGGCCGTCGGTTTGGTTGCGTACCATGCCGCTGAAAAGGGCGATCGCACCATTTGCACCATCATCTGCCAGCTCATATGTGCAAGTTATGTCCAACGGCGCAAACGTAATGGCAAAGCTATCGTCACTGTTGCCAGCACTGTGCTCAGCTAGCTGCGTTTCTAGCTCGAAGGGGAGGGCGACGGTCATAGCTTATGCTCCTTTTTTGCTGAGGGAATAGTGGGTTGTAGCCAGGGGGGCAACGGCTGTGTAGAGCTGCTCTAGCTGGGTGATATTTCGGCTGAGGGTGTAGCGTTCTAGGACACGTGATCGCGCTTTTTGCCCTAGCATAGCCATAATTTCTGGCTGCTCGCGAAAGAGGGGAAACAGGGTTTGCATTTGGCTAGAGACCTTTTGCGTGTTGAGAATCACGCCTGCGCCTTGATCGAGCACTTCGCCATCCGCGCCTGCGTCGGTAGCCACACAGGCCGTGCCACAGGCCATGGCCTCTAGCAGAGAAAGCGATAGGCCTTCTACCAGCGACGGCAAAATAAAGCAGTCGGCTCCGCGCAAAATTTCAATCCGCTGCTCTTCGTTAGCGACAAACCCTAGCCAAACAATACTCCTGTCCGAATAAAAGTTTTTTAGCGAAGCTTCCAAGGGGCCGCTACCGACTATCACAAGCTTGTCGTCTGGTCGCATTTTGGCAGCGCGCCAACCTTTGAGCAACGACTCTACATTCTTCTCCGGCGATAGTCTGCCTTGATATACGTATAGCTGCCGGGCACCTAGCTCTGCTTTGATGCTTGAGGGCCCAGGCGAGTAGCGCGAGACATCAACACCATTGGGGATAACGGCAACGCGTTCAGGGGGGACGCCTAGCCTGACGAGCAGATTGCGCTGGATTTGAGAGAAGATGATGACCTTGTCGTAGTTGGCGAGGCGAGGCGCATAAACCTGATAGGCCAAATGCTGTGTACTCGAAGAAAAATTTCGGCGCTTTTGGTCAAACGCCGGATGGAAGGTCGCGACGAGCGGAATGCCCAGGCTCTGGCAGATGTCTGGAAGCTTGAGGTCTAGCGGAGAAAGGATTAGCGAAGCGTGGACGACATCGGGATTCAGCTTTTGCAGCGCTTCGGTGAGGCGACGAGCGGAGCCTAGCGTAGGAATGGTGAGAATCTGCGACTTGAAAATGAAGGGCAGTGAGACTTCTTCGTATCCTGTGGGATCGTCTGCCGCTTCATCTGACTGGGCAAAGTGTAAGAAGGTGACTCTGTGGCCTCGATCTAGCAGCACATTTGTAATTTCTCGACCGTAGGTGACATTGCCACAAAAAGGGGATTTTTTACCAAGCCACGCAATATGCATTTACAAGGAAAGCGCTTTTACCAGCTTTTTTGAAGGGATCGCAGCCGCTTATACCATCATTGTGACGGTGGTTGAGTACGAGCATTGGGACTCATAATCTCACCGATCGGCTATTCGTAGTATATGCGCATAGGTCTCGGTAAATTTGTGCCGTTTTGAGTGAATTCACCTATACCATGTTCCTAATAGAACAAGGTGCGATCGCTCTACGTAGTCGTCTGCTGCGCCTTGAGCGCGGATTTGACCAGGGACCAGGTAAAGAATCCACCGACGGCAACCAGCATAGCTAACAGGCCGAATACGGCTCTAAGGCCGAGGAAAGTCTCAGCAATGCCCGCTAGCGCTAGCGGTAGGCTAAGGGCGATGTTAACCACGTTATTTTGCAGGCCAAAGACTTTGCCGCGCATGTCTTCTGGCGTTTTTTCTTGAATGGTGGTTTGCATGGGGATGCCGACCATCGCGCCAAAAAAGCCAAGACCGCCAATGAGCCCTAGGCTAGGCCAGAGCTGAGCAGGTGCGAGCGAGAGACCTGCCAGCATAGTAGCCATTCCCAATGAGCCGACGAGGCCAAGCTGCGATCGCAAAAAACGCTGACCAAACTGACCAATAGCAACCGCACCAACAGCAAGTCCTACGCCGCCTGCGGCCAGCAGAAAGCCAAACTGAGATGGCTTGATAGTAGGAATCACTTCTGCAAGGCGAACGGCTAGCACCGCAAGGGCTGCGAAGACCGAAAACAGTACAATCAGCTGGATGAGCGCGCTGCGGACCTGCACCTGCTTTTGCAGGTACTTGAAGCCGTCTTTAATATCTTCCCAGGCTTTGGTTTGCTCTGTAGAGTCGCTTTTGACTTCGTTGGTGGTAATGAAAAGAAGAAGGATGCCTGCGATCGCATAGCCCAATCCCACCAAAACAGACTTACCGACACCCGTTCCGCCATCTATTGGCGCAAGCAGCGTATCGGCAAATGCGAGTATAGGCTCACCCACTGCAAAGCCAATAATGACCGATGCCATCATCGTCGTTGTGTAGAGAGAATTAGCTGGTAGCAAATTGGCTTCTTTAACGATGAGCGGAATGGCCGACTGCTCAGCCGGGGCGAAAAATTGCGTCAGGGTAGAGATTAAGAAAGTAACCAGTAGCAAAATGTAAAAGCCGACAGGAAGGCCTGAGATTTCCCAACCTGCGGTTGCCCACAGGCAAGTCGGCAACAGGGCAACAAGTCCACCTCGCAGTAAATTTGTCCACACAAGTACCGGCTTTTTGTACCACCTATCTACATAGACGCCCGCTAGCGAGCCGAACAAAACCGCAGGAATAGTGAAGGCAATCATAATGGCCGACACCCAGCCGCTGATCGATTGGTCTGGCGACTTGTAGGCATCCGAGATGATAGCAATCATCAGTACCAGATAGATTTTGTCGGCCATCTGTGAAAAGACCTGGCCGCTCCAGAGGGCGAGGAAGTTGCGGTTGCGAAAAACCGGCCACAGACCGTTGGGAACGACGACATCGTCATCTGACGGTTCTTTAGACTTGCCTAGCTGAACACTGGCTTTAGAGCTATTGGGTTTAGAGGCATTAGGCTTAGAGTCTGTCGTAGAACTTGCTGAAGGGATAGCAGCTTTAGAATTTGTCTGTTGCCCGGCCTGATCAGGGGGCTGCAATTGTTCTACGCTGTCTAGCTCTCGGCTATCTGAAAAAGAAATGTCGGGTTCAGTTGTTGACTCAGACTCGCAAAGCATGGGGTGACAGGGTGAGGCAAGGGTTGGCTGAAGCGGAGAAGCGGAATGCTACACAGAAAAGCACGTATCAATCAGCGTAGCTGATCGAATAGGGCGATCAAACTGGTACTGAGCGTACTGTCTGAGGGCTTTTTCAATATTTCGCCACATGAGGTGGGGCCCAGAGTCGGAAGTAAAATCCGCCTGGGGCGTGGCGGTCTGTCTTATTGTGCCTGATTTTGGGGCGAATGGTGAGTCAATCGCAGGTGCGGATGTCAGCACTAGTTCTGGCTTGCTAAGCTGCTGCATCAGGGCGAGTTCAGCGGCGCTAAGGTGCGCAACTAGCCCTAGCTGACGAGAGATGTCCCTGGTGACTTGGGCCTCTAAGCCGTGCGGCATTCTTCGCTTGGACGGCGGAGTTGAGCGAGCATTGTCCATGCTCGCGGCCTGCCCATCGGGCGCGTAGGCGGCTGAATGCTCTGCTACCAGCGGCCCAACGGCGACAACCCGGCTGTCTTCTCGTTCTGCGATGCGCCGCTGAATTTCTTTGAGGCGATCGCACTCCAGCTTTTCAATTTCCTCGACGGCCACAGCCCCGCCGGAGGTCATACTAAAGCCTACAGACCAGTCAGGATTGCCCAGTTCTACGCTCAGCGGCGCCCTAGATAGGCAGCAGCAAAACACTTCAGGCGCAACGCCAGCCAAGGCCAGCAGATGAAACGTTGCCTGCGCTAAGCAAGCCAAAATATTCGATTTGCTCGCAGCTTCTATCCGCGTAAGATGCTCAATCAGCAGATAGTACAGCTCTTCTTGCGGCTGATCTGTTAGCGCCTGAGCGAGAGCGAGTTCGGCCAGATACTGGCTGGCAGTGAGCTTTGCTAGGTCTTTGCTAAGTCCAGGAAAAGACTGAATCGTCTCAGCTTGAATGAGCTTGTCGATAGACTTACCCTTTACAAAGAGCAGATCATTAACCACGAACATGCCAGAGCGCCCAGCGAGCCGAGACTTATGCTTACGAGCGCCGGGCGCGATCGCCCTAACCAGTCCATACTCCTTCGTCAGCACCGTCACCATCCGGTCAGACTCACCCATCGGCATCCCCTTGAGGTTGATGCCCTTTGTACCATAGGTCCGCTGGGTCATGAGTCGGCGGCCTCAGCTTGCAGCTTCAAAATTTCTGGGCCAAAAGAGGTACCCAGACGGCTTGCGCCTGCTTCAACGAGGGCGATCGCCTGTTCGGGCGTACGGATACCTCCTGCTGCTTTAATGCCAATGCGATCGCCCGCCACCTGTCGCAGCAGCCTCACATCGTCTTCGGTCGCTCCACCCTGCCAGCCCGTGCCCGTCTTCAAAAACTTCACGCCTGCGTCCAGGCACACTTCTGCTGCGAGCCGTTTTTCCGCCGCGCTTAAAATAGTGGTCTCTAAAATGGCTTTCACATCTTGCCCCGTCAGCTCTACAATAGCCGCAATCTCCTTGTGTAGCAGCGTTGTCTCTCCCATCTTTAGCCAGCCAAGGTTAATCACCACGTCAAGTTCTGTCGCGCCATTTTCTGCGGCTTCTTGAGCCTCGTATAGCTTTGTCTCGGCAGTGGTCGCTCCGCTGGGAAAGCCAATCACTGCACACACCTTAGGTCGTTTTCCGTGCAGCAGCTCTACGGCTAAGGGCACATAGGTTGGATACACACACACCGCCGCAAACCGATAGGTATCGGCCTGGTCGCACAGGCGACGAATATGGTCTGCGGTAGCCGCAGGCGCGAGCAGCGTGTGGTCGATCAGCGGGGCAAGATCTGTGTTTTGAGCGGACTCTTTGCGCATATGGTCTTTGCCGGAAGTGTGAACAGCGTCAAGTTTTTACAGCGCGTTTACATGGAATTACTGAACCTTGACGTTTAAAAAGTTTAGGTGAGTCTATATGTAAAGAAACGCCGCGCGTATCTGTAAGCTTTCTTTCAAGCACTCTACTGATTATCTACGACTGCGAGGGAAAGTGTCTTTGGGATGGGGCAATCTTGATGTATTGTCTACGACCGTCACTCGCCTCGGAAATATACCTAAAAGGTTTGTATGCTTCTTGTGTGTGTTCAGCGACAGTTGAGACCGTCGCGGCGTATTAACATTTTTTCCTACCGCTTTTGTTTGCTATGGTCATACCGCTTATCTCAGCGATTATTTGCACGCACAACCGCGAACAGTACCTCGGTGCGGCCATCGACAGCCTGCTAGCCCAAACCCTGAACAATTACGAAGTCATTGTGGTTGACAATGCATCGAGCGATGGCACAGCGGCGATCGCCAAGTCCCGGCTCAAAGACGCTCGGGTGCGCTATATATATGAGCCGACGCTTGGGCTGTCTGTCGCTAGAAACTGCGGTGCTAAGGCGGCCCGCTCGGATATTGTGGCTTATTTGGATGACGATGCAGAAGCCAGTGAGGGCTGGCTAGCGGCGCTGGTAAAGGTGTTTGAGGAGAACGAGAAGGTTGCGATCGCAGGTGGAAAAGTCACTCTCATTTGGCCGCCGAACGCGCAGCCCCCTCGCTGGCTCTCTGACGACCTTTCTAGCGGCCTAGGCCTGTATGACTTAGGTAGCGAAATGATCTACATTCAGCAGCCTTCGCTCACCCCTCGCGGACTCAACTACGCGGTTCGCAAATCTTTCTTGAACGCGGTGGGCGGCTTCGACACACACCTGGGCCGCGTTGGGAAAAATCTCCTTTCCAATGAAGAACAGCAGCTGACTCGGCTCGCGCTCGATCAGGGGCAGCAAGTTGCTTACGTTCCCGATGCGATCGCCGCACACAACGTTGCTCCCGCTAGAATGAAGCCCGGCTGGTTCTTAAGCCGCAGCTGGTGGCAGGGCATTAGCGACAGCTACCGCGAACAGGTCAGCGGCACAACAGGCGTTTGGCAGCTCAGAGGGGGCGGCGAACGGCTAATACGCGGCCTGTACAAAACCGTTAAATACATCCATTCACCCTCACAGCGATTTGAAAACTTTGCCTATGCCTATGGCCAGGTTGCATACCTAAGTAGCGTCATCCGCCACCTGACGATGAGACGCTTCCAGCGTTCGGCTGAGCCTCAGCCGCTAGCCTAAACCACTATCTCCTGCTCCAAACCACACTCCTGCTGCAAAAACATGACATCTGCCTCTATTCCTGTCTCCGTCCTAATTCCCGCTAAAAACGAGGAAGAAAACCTACCGGCTTGCTTAGCGAGCCTTACGCAGGCCGATGAAGTGTTTGTGGTAGATTCTCACAGCGAAGATCGCTCTGTCGAAATTGCCGAAAGCCTAGGGGCCAAAGTCGTCCAGTTTGACTTCAACGGACGCTGGCCCAAGAAAAAAAACTGGTCGCTCGACAGCTTACCTTTTCGCAATGAATGGGTGCTGATTGTAGACTGCGACGAGCGCATCACCCCTGAGTCTTGGGCAGAGATCGCCGAGAAGATCAAAAATCCAGATATGGATGGCTACTACATCAACCGGCGGGTCTTTTTCCTCGGCAAATGGATTCGCCACGGCGGTAAATATCCCGACTGGAACCTGCGTCTGTTTCGCCACGCCAAAGGCCGCTACGAAAATCTCAACACCGAAGATATTCAAAACACGGGCGACAACGAAGTACACGAGCACGTCATCATCCCACAGGAGAAGGTAGGCAAGCTGGAAGAAGATATGCTTCACGAAGACTTCCGCGATCTGTACCACTGGTTAGCACGCCATAATCGCTACTCAAACTGGGAGGCAAAAGTGCACTACAACATGCTTAACGGTATGGGCGAAGACGGCACTATCGGCGCAAACTTATTTGGCGATGCAGTGCAAAGGAAGCGCTTCTTGAAGAAGATTTGGGTGCGCTTACCCTTCAAGCCATTTTTGCGCTTCATTCTGTTTTACTTCATTCAGCTAGGTTTCCTAGATGGCTACGCGGGCTACGTGTATGGCCGACTGCTGAGCCAGTATGAGTACCAAATTGGCGTAAAGCTGTACGAGCTGAAGTTTGGCGGACGGCTGAATAAGCGCATGGTAGATGAACAGGCAACTGTAGCGAAACCAGCTCAGCAGGTCAGTTAGCGTTGAATGCTGACCGTGGGTTTAGTGAAGGGAGAACAGATGGGAGCAGACGTAGCGGGCGATCGCGTAGATGAATTTGGAGCGCCGCCATTTGTAGACCTGCGGCAGTATCATGAACCGGGCTACGATGCGGGCGGCTCGCGGCTGGCGATGATGACCTGGTGGCTCGTACAGGCGGTATGTTTTCCGCTATCGTCTCACTTTGGGCATGGCTTTCGCTGCTGGCTACTGAAAGGCTTTGGAGCCAAAATTGGTACGGGCGTTAGAATTCGCCCAACGGCCCGGTTTACCTATCCCTGGAATGTTGAGATTGGCGACCATAGCTGGGTGGGCGACGATGCGGTATTTTATAGCCTCGCACCAATCAAGGTAGGCCGTCACTGCGTCATCTCTCAAAACAGCTATCTGTGTACGGGCAGTCATGACATCACCGATCCTCGCTTTATGCTGGTAACTGGTGAAATCGTGATTGAGAACGGCGCGTGGTTGGCAGCAGATTGCTTCGTAGCCGCCTCGGTCAGGATTGGAGCAAATGCGGTCATTGCAACGCGCAGTACGGTGCTAAGCGATATGCCGCCAGGTCAGATATGCCTGGGCACGCCCTGCAAGCCGACAAAACCTAGACCTATGGACCGATCTTCTTAAGACTCTGTCTGAGGATGGATGTATTGCCGTTTAATCTCAGTAAAGTTACTGAAGGTTACCTGCTGTGTTGCTACTCTGGTCTTCGCTGCGCTATTGATGTCTGCGCGACGCTCTGCAATGAGAAACAGATATCAGCAAACACATAAGCAGCCGTAGTCATAATGCTCAACCTATTTCGTGCGTCAGCACCTAGAAAAACGCCGCTTGTAGAGCGATACGAACTCATAGAGCGTTTTACCGCTGAAGGCGTCCGGCAATCTTTCTTAGCTCGCGACCTACATTCTTCTGAGCATCAGGCACGGTGTGTTGTTGAGGAGTTTATCTTCCCAATCCAGTGGATTGAAGGCTATCCCTTAGAGAAGATTCTGACCGCTTCAGCCCCTCTCTCCGACCAGCAGGTGGTTGTACTTTTGAGGGATCTACTCTGCACCGTATCGCACATTTATCGCCATGGGGTACTGCATCTGAACTTGCAGCCGTCGAACTTGCTGTGTGAACGCAATACTCATTGCCTAGTAGCAACAAACTTTGGCGGATTTCAACAGCGTAGCGCCCAGCTCATCACACCGGCTTCTAGTCTTGACGAGCCAGAAAAGAAAAGAAAAACAGAGAGAGCCTTGTGAGAAAGATCTTGCCGGTAGGCGTAGGTGCAGTGGCGCTAATAGGGGCAAGTGCCCTAATATGGCAGGCCGCCGACCCTACTGCGGTTATTGAAAGCAGCAATCGAGAAGCCGCAGTCTCTCCTCCAATATCAGCAGATGTTTCGAGCAAACAAACTGTTCCTGACGCTACCGCAAGCGAGCCTTTCACAGACGATTCTTCTACAGTAGCGTCGCAAGATAATCGCATCGTAGAACCTGCTGCCGCTGCGTCACTGAGTGAAGCGACTGCCAAAGCGACGGTCGCGCGTTTTTATGACCGGGTAGCTAGCCGCTCTTGGGAAGAGGCGCGATCGCTGTTAGACGATTCGCTAGCGCGATCGCTCGAACCCAATTTTTTCTACCAGTTCGCCAACATTTCTGTAGACGACTTGCGCATTGTGCAACAAAGTCCCGACGCCATTAACGTTGTTGTTGAGAATACGTATGTGTATCTCGATGGCACCTCTCAAAGAGAAGAGCGCAGCTACACCGTAGAAATTATCGACAACCAGCCAACCATCACCGACACCACCTTCGAAAAAATCATCAAAACTCGCAGCTAGGCTGAGCCTTGTAGCTAAACTGAGCTAAGTGTTTCCCTCTACTAGGCGCAGATTCTGGCCATATCAGCTGAGGACTCAATCCACCTGTAGGCTTTCTGGTGTAGGGCTAGACAGCTGCTGCAAGCCTGCCAATAGACCACTTTGAGCCCAGAGCTGAGGTCGCTCTATTTCAAGCTGACGCGATCGCTGTGTGCCAATCATAGCGATCTGCCCCGTTAGGATAAAGCTGGTGAAGCTAGAAATTACAATCACTGGCAGCATCGCGGTACCCGACAGCACGCTGAGAATAATGCTAGTACTCACTGGCGTTTTAGTGACAGCGACGTTGACTGCGGCCATCAGGCATACCATACCAACCGTAGGGTGGATTTGAGGAACTGCGATCGCGATTGCTAGCCCGACATTAGCGCCGATAAAGAACAGCGGAAAAATGAAGCCGCCGAGAAAGCCTGAGTGGAGCGTAAAGCTAATGGCGAACATTTTTGCGATCGCAATCAGCAGCAGCATCGTCACGCCTAGCGTTGTTCCTGTTTCAATGACAGTATGAATCTGTTCTTCACTGAAAAACAGCGTCTGAGGGAAAAAGAAAGCAATCAGGCCAATGCACAGTCCTCCCAAAGTTGCCAGGGCAACCAGATTGTTCTCTAACGGCTCTAGCAGATAGCCAATAAAGCGAAAGACATAGATAAACATCACCGCAACACCAGCGCCGATAATTCCCAAAACCAAACCTTCAAACAGGTTCATCGGCGTCAGCTCTGGCACCGTTTCAAAGTGGTAGAAGCCCCCAATCGTAATTCCGGTACTGATTCTAAAAACGGCAAAAGAGAGAATTGCAGAAATAACCGCAGGTGCGACGGCCTCGTAGTACTCTAGCCCGCGCCGATGAGGAATCTCCAAAGCAAACAGAGCGGCCCCAATTGGGGCACCAAAAAAAGCGCCCAGTGCCGCGCTCATGCCACAAAAAGTAAGCACCCGTACGTTGGCGTTACTGAGCTTCAGGCGATCGCCTAGCCAGCTTCCAAAGCTTCCATTCACCTGTACTAGCGGTGCTTCTGGCCCAGCGCTACCACCGGCCGTAATCGCAATAAGTGAAGCAATCACCATCGACGGCGTTTTACGAATATCAATACGGCCCGGCTGATGAATACTATCAACCACTTTGGCCATTTCCCCCGGCAATCCCATGAAGTAGAGCACTAGGCCTACACAAAAACCGCCAATCGTCGTCGCTATCCAAACATAGTTATTCGTAGCCAGCCAGCTTGGAAAGTAGGGCTCAATACGCTCCGGCAGCGTGTGCCAAACGCCGTGCATCATTGTTTCAAGAACAAAGTAGTAGACAGTGGCGACCAGGCCACCAACAATGCCAATGGTAACGGCACAAAGTACAAGCTGCGGGTATGTAAGCAATCGCGGCTCTTGCGGGTCAGTATTTGCTGGTGCTAGTAAAACCGGTGGGGCTAGATTGGATGAAGTAGTCACTCAAATAAATCCTTACTCAGATTTTCTCGATACCTTTGTTAGCAGCGTTCCAAAGCGCTTCACTTTGTCGCTACCTCACTCACAGCAGGCGGGCTGTAGCCTGTGAATATTTCTTGTTTGAATAAGTCGAATCTACTGAGAGATTCTCCCTAGGGAGAACGCTCAGCTTAGGCCATTGATTTATCTAAACGGTTTGTGTAAAAGCGATTAAGCGAATTCTTGTCGATAGCCAACGTTATCAGGCTCACTAAGGATGTTTCGTGCATTTAGCTACAAACCCCTTTTCAAACATCGAAAATTGCATGTTGCTTGTGCTCATTTCGACACTCTCACGTGAGCGGCTCATCACACGTTAAAAAGCCCCCTGCACAGTGTGCAGAAGGCTTTTCGAGTTATTCAGTTGTGAATATCAAAAGAGTAATCCGAAGATTATGCGTTGATAGCAGGCGCGCTCATCGCAACAGGAGCAGACTCACCAGCAGCCAGGTCAAGCGGGAAGTTGTGCGCGTTTCTCTCGTGCATGACTTCCATTCCCAAGTTAGCTCGGTTCAGTACATCTGCCCAAGAACCAATCACTCGGCCCTGTGAGTCAATAATCGACTGGTTGAAGTTGAACCCGTTCAGGTTGAACGCCATCGTGCTGATGCCGAGCGCCGTGAACCAGATGCCAACTACTGGCCATGCACCGAGTAGGAAGTGAAGTGAGCGGCTGTTGTTGAAAGAAGCATATTGGAAGATCAACCGACCGAAGTAGCCGTGCGCTGCAACGATGTTGTAGGTCTCTTCTTCTTGACCAAACTTGTAGCCGTAGTTCTGTGACTCAGTCTCGGTCGTCTCTCTGACAAGGGAAGAAGTAACCAATGAACCGTGCATCGCACTAAACAGTGAACCACCGAACACACCGGCTACGCCGAGCATGTGGAAGGGGTGCATCAAGATGTTGTGCTCTGCCTGGAACACCAACATGAAGTTGAACGTACCAGAGATACCCAAAGGCATACCGTCAGAGAATGAACCTTGACCGAGTGGGTAGATGAGGAACACTGCGGTTGCCGCTGCTACAGGAGCAGAGTAAGCAACACAGATCCAAGGGCGCATACCGAGGCGGTAGGATAGCTCCCACTCACGACCCATGTAGCAGAAGACGCCGATGAGGAAGTGAAAGATTACCAACTGGTAAGGACCACCGTTGTAAAGCCACTCATCGAGTGAAGCCGCTTCCCAGATGGGGTAGAAGTGAAGGCCGATAGCGTTAGACGATGGCACAACCGCACCAGAGATGATGTTGTTGCCGTACATCAAAGAACCAGCAACGGGCTCACGGATGCCGTCGATGTCGACAGGAGGCGCGGCGATGAAGGCGATAACAAAACAAGCAGTCGCAGCGAGTAGGGTAGGAATCATCAGAACGCCGAACCAGCCAACGTAGAGGCGGTTGTCGGTGCTAGTCACCCATTGGCAAAAGCTTTCCCAGAGGGAAGCACTTTCGCGCTGTTGAAGAGTAGTGGTCATGTGTTTAAGATTGCGGGTTTGAAGGATATGTATAGGACAGAGAAAGACTTCAAAGGAGAAGCGCTTGCCTGTCGGTATGACATCAATGTAACGCAATGTAACGACATATAACACGCTTCTTAATAATCTATTCCTATTGACACATACACCGCGAACCTCTTGATAGGAAAAAGGTCGTGGAATTATCAATAGACAGAAATTCCGAAGAACGTTACACAACGTTACCATTTGGTTTACGATGCTTAATATAAGTTGACTTTCTTGAGGTTTTAGTATCTTAGACCTACTCAAGACGCCGGTTGATCTGGTGAACAGGGCGCCCGTGGCGTCAGCATTGGGAATGAACGATCATCTAGGGACTGCTTTATCCTGCCGAATTGTTGCTGGTGCTAGCTCACCGGCTACAGAGCCACAGCAGGCGCTCGCTCAGCTGCTGGCGCAAATTCGCGGCGTGCTAATTTCGCTGCTCAGCTATTCAATTCAAACCCCTTTGTCTACGATTCAGACAACGGTAGAAACGTTATTTGAAGGCGATACGATTCCGGCTCAGGCGCAACGCAGCATGATTGAGCTGTCTTTATCAGAGCTGAATCAACTTTCTCTACTGGTAGAAAGGTTTTTGTCGTATGTTAATCAGGTTTGGGCACTCACGTTAGATTTTGCGCAGTTTCGCCCGAGTAAGCAGTCTGCAACTTATCTGAAGTCGATGTTCGCAGCGCTACCCGATAACTTTATAGAGGCGCAGCCCTGGATAGAAGAGGCAAGTGCTAGGCTGATACCCTTTCTAGATGCTGTAAGCAGCGCGCAGAGCGATCGCACTGAGCTAATCTGGCCGCAAAAGCGAGCGTTGCTAGAACATGAATGGCGACAGACATTGGCCGTTGTCAACCACGAATTGCGAACACCTCTGACAACCTTGAAAGTATGTCTAGAGACGCTAGAGGTTGAGGCCGATGCCGCCGTAGCAGACAGGGTGACGTTTCTAGAAATCGCCAGCGACGATCTAAAGCGGTTAGGCTCGCTAGTTCAAGATCTAGAGCTGTTATCGCGCCTGTCGACCGGGCAAGTTTGGTTTCGAACAGAGCTGGTAGATTTAGGATCTTTACTACAAACTACGCTCAGCAGCTTTTTGAGACAGTTGCCAGCGAACCCCAGCAACATTCAAATCGAGCCGCTCATAGATGCTTCGTTAGTCTGGGCTGATGGCGATCACCTGGCTGCCGTTATACAGAGACTTCTAGATAACGCTTACCGGTTTACAGCAGCGGCTAAAGAAATCACCATTCGGACCCATGTCTATACGGATGAAAACCAGACGGATAACAAACAATCGGTTGGGGACAAACAGGGTGGACTGTCTACTCTAGCAATTGATATCTCAGACTCGGGCGAGGGTATTGAAGGCGAAAAGCTAGCCGACGTGTTTAGGTGTTTTTATCAGGAAGAAGATTACCTACGGCGTACTCAAGGCGGTATGGGAATTGGGCTGACAATTTGCCGCTACCTCATTGAGGGGATGGGTGGCAAGATTTGGGCCGAGTCACCGGGCAAGTCTCAGGGCAGCCGCTTTTGTCTGAGATTGCCGATCCATACTGCCAATTCATAGAGAGCCAATTCTTCATAGAGATTAGCTGAGCTGAAGCCCTAGTCAGCGAGGATGCATAGAAAGGCTACGGTCGCTTTTAGATCTATTCTTTGCAGGGTTCAAAGTTGAAGCAGTTTATATGTTCGGGCAGTGGTGTCGCCTCACCAGTAAGCGCGAATCCACTGTTGATCAGATCATCTTCCAATCGCTGAATTCGATTTTGAGACAGCGGATGGGTCTGCTGCCATTCGGCAACCCGGTTAAATGAGCCCAGGTCTAGTTCTTTGGACTGTGCACGTTTGAAAAAGTCGAGGCTGTGTGCGCCGTGGGAATAGCGCTGGGTAATGAGCGCGATCGCATAGTCATCTGCCGCCGTCTCCTGCCCTCTGCCATAGCTCAGCTCTGCCGTATTAAAGGCACCAGGCACCACGCTCGAACTTTGCTGCCCGATGCCGAGCAGTCCACTAACTGTTAGCCACACGAGCGATCGCCCCAGCGCCGTCAGCGGATCTTTATGCTGCAAGTGCCCTAGCTCGTGCGCCATCACAAAAGCCAGCTCATTTTCACTCTTCACCGCGTCTAGCAGCCCTTCTGTAACAAACAGATGACTGCCTGCCGTCACCATGGCATTCTCTACCGGCGTATCCAAAATGCCAATCTTTAGCGGCGGATAGCCCACCGGTTCACCCGTAGCTTTTTCTAAGTCAGCCTGTAGTGAAGTCGCCAGCGATCGCAGATAGTCCAACCGTCCGTCTACTCCACTTTCACTAGCCGAACTCGCTGTTTGAAAGGGTATGGTCCGCACCAGCACAGCCCCGATTTTCTCCTCGGTCTCTGGCCCAATTCGTCTCGCGATTTGATCCGCAGCAACTCCCAACAAGAGATAGATGACAGCCCCAGCGAGTGTCACCGTTCCGAGCAGGTAGGCCAAATTTACCAGCGGGTGAACTGGCGTCGTGTTAACCTCCTGCGTAATCTCTTTTGGAACGTATTTCATACCGCTTCTCTTCTGTTCTTTAACCGTTAGCGAATCGCCGTGCCATAGACCATAATCTCTACCGCCGCCAGTCCGTTGCCCGACTGTCCGCCAATGTTTGAGGTTTCAAAGCGCACATTCACAATCTGCGAAGCGCCCCACTCCATCGCCTCTGCCTTCATACGTAGCAAAGCCTCACGTCGCCCACGGTCTATCAGGCTCTCATATGCGACAACGCGGCCACCTACCAAGTTTCGCAATGCTGCTGAGAGGGTTTTGAAATAGTCATTGGCAACAACTACACTGCCAACAAACATCTGCGCCTCGTGTGCGTAAGGCAAGGCTTGCTTAGCGCCAAAGTTCATCATCGGAATGTGCAGCGTCTGCTTCTCTCGCTCTTTTATCGACGCATAGTGCTTCTGTTCCAAGCTTCTGCCTACAAAAAAGCCAATCGCCGTCAGAATCAGCGGGATTAAAAGTTCCATAGTTTGGCTGTTTGGTGTTGTTTCCGGCTGTTGTTCTATTTCTTCCATCAAATAGCGACTAAACAGCGACTACTGCACCTTTACAGCGGTGCCATAGGCAAACAGCTCAGCCGCACCCGGCGCTACAGAAGACGTTGCAAATCGCACGTTCACAACGGCGTTAGCACCGAGTTGCTTAGCTTGCAGCACCATACGCTCTACCGATTCTTTTCTGGCCTCCTGCAAGAGTTCGGTGTAGCCCTTCAGCTCTCCACCTACAATATTTTTGAATCCAGCCATAATGTCTTTCCCAACGTGCTTAGCTCGAATCGTACTGCCTTGTACCAGTCCGTAGTGTTCAACAATCTCTTTACCGGGCACACCTTCTAGCGTCGTCAGGATAAGATCGTGGCTGTTGAGAGGGTTCATATAGATTTGACTCCAGTTTTCTTACACGGGTTGAGATGTCGTTTTTCTTAGCCTGTCTACAGTGCTACAGAGCAACATTCCTTGAAATGTTGCCCAAAGGTTACCCCCAAGACACGACTAAAAACTATCTCGTCCCTTTAGCTACTCTGAAGATTTGTCTTGAAGAAGGCAGTCGTTTTCTCCCATGCATCTTCAGCTGCCGCCGCGTCGTAGTTTTGCCCAGAAGGATTGGCAAAAGCATGACCCACACCAGGATAAAGATTGATATCAGCCTCCTTACCCAAATCGTTCAGCACTTTCTCAAAGTTGTTCACGTCAGCAACTGCGATAGAGCTATCGTCCTCACCGAAGAAGCCAATGATTGGCATGTCTAAAGCATCTAGTGCTTCGGGTGCGAGGATGAGCTGACCGTAGTAAATGGCCAGTGCGTCCAGCTCAGAGGAGAGCAGCAGACCGGTACGCAGTGACCAGTTGCCGCCAAAGCACCAGCCGATAGAGCCCAATGCAGTTGCACCGTATTCGCTTTTTAAAAATTCAGCCGCCTGGAAGAGATTGTCTTGAGCGGGCGCGGGACCGTCCACAACGCCGCGCATGAGTTCACGCGCACCTGTTGGATCGGTGGCCACCTCGCCACCATAGAGATCTACTGCTAATACCGTGTAGCCTTCGCCCGCTAAGCGCCGAGTCATCGCTTCGATGTTTTCGTTGAGGCCCCACCACTCATGGATGGTGATGATAGCAGGCATAGCACTCGCTGGGTTCTCTGGCTGAGCAAGGTAGCCTGTGACAGGTGTACCGTCTACAGTGGCGTAGGTGACGCTTTGGGCGGTGACAGGGACGGTGGGCTCTGCCATCGTAATAGGCGTAGCGGTGGGCTTGTCACCATTGTGCTCTTGTAGAAGCGGGTCGGTGCTGTTGGGCGCGGCTTTTTCAGGGCTGGTAGATTCGCTCGCAAGTGTTTGGCCGTCGGTTGCGGTGCTACCGCAGGCTTGAAAGAGAAGCGTCGTGCTGAGCGCCAAGGCAAATAAAACACCCCACAGACCTTTAAGCAGCCAAGTTTTCTTCAGCCATTTTACTGCTTCGTTTGTGCGCCTCATGGGTAAGCCTAAATAGTTGAGAACTTCTCAATCATGCTAGTTCTCGGACAGGGGAAAGCCAATTGTTTAGAAAAATTTCCAACCAGCTGCCCATGGCCTGACTATGCCGTTCGTGCCCAATGATTTGCTCATCTCGCGTTTGAGCGTTGGGTGCGCCGAGCAAATCTGCACCCTGCTCAGTCCAAAAGTCGACCATACTAGCAGTCATCTCGGGATGGAACTGAAAACCGTATGCGCGATCGCCCCACCGAAACGCCTGGTTGGGAAAATCCTTACCTTCTGCCAACAGCACCGCTCCCTCTGGCAGATCAAACCCTTCCTTATGCCATTGGTAAGCCATAAACACTTCAGGAAACAACGATCTTCCTGCCACCGTGGCACAAATAGGATAGTAGCCAATTTCTTCTAAGCCCCGGGCGTGCGGCCCGACTTTGGCACCTAACACTTTTGCCAGCAGCTGCGCTCCCAGGCAAATTCCCAAGTAAGGCATCTCTGCTGCCAGTACCTGCCGGATCCAGGTCATCTCCTGATGCAGATACGGTTCGTCGTCGTTCACACTCATCGGTCCGCCAAATACCAGCGTCGCCGCATAGTCCGCCAAATTCACTGGCAGCGTATCGCCCAGAATAGGAGCGCAGATATCTAGCTCGTAGCCCATCTCTACCAGCTTCTGGCCAACCACTCCTGGAATGGTGGTGTCTTTGTGAATAACGGTGATTATCTTTTTGGGCCCTTCATTCAGCGAAGGTCTTAGGGAAGGGCCTGATGAGGGAGGCTGAAGGCTGAGGGGCTGTTTCGTCATGATGTCAGAGTCCATAGAATTAGTCTATGGGCTCTGCTGTCTTTAATTAAGTGTAGTTTTTGACAAAACTGTACAGATTCAGCGGTCAATAGCTAGGCATCTTCTTGCGAAGCATCATCACTACTCCCAGAAGACGCTTCGTAGATGGCGTTCAGCTGCTCTCTAGCATCATTTATAGAGATAGAGCGCATTACCAGCAGTGGCTCGTTGATGACGTCACCGCTGTCGTTGAGCAGTTCAGGATGTGACACGGAGCGTTTTGGGCGCTCGGGGCGAGTTGGCCTTTGCACCTCAGTGCCTAGCCTCACAAGATTGCGGATCATATTAGAAACCGCAAGGACTGCTAAAACTGTGAAAGCTAAGATATAGAGCAAGTGGAGCATAGGTCGTATATCCGAGGGGGCAAGGAGTAGGGATAGGGTAGGGCAGCGGTGAGATCAGTTACGAATGACAGAACGGGGCGAATTACTATGCCGATTATTGTGCAAATCGCTATGCAAATTACTGTGCCAATTACAAAGGGGAAAGATCGTCTGGCGTACTTTCTAGCGGTCTATCGTTAGCACTGGCAGTAGTGCTGGTGATGTCAGAAACCTGCTCAGCAGGATTTTCTTTTCTCAACCGTAGGGCAACGCCCCAACATTCGTGGACCAGCTTGTGCCAACTCATGACAACTGGCATTTCGATTCCAGCCTGGCTATCTGTCGCTGACGACAGCGCTTGAGAGACACTAACCTGCTGCTGAGCGTTGTGCACCCTTGCAAGTAAGTCTGACTGCTCTGCGGTGGTGAGAAAGCTGACCGTTTGGCTCTCCAACATGCTGATGGTGCGCCCAAACCAGTGCTGAAAGTCGTCGAGCAAAGGGGGTAGAACAGACTTGAGTAAGTCAGCATCCTCTGATGGAGTAGACGGAACAGCCATAACAATTGCAGAGGTGGTTTGGGGTCACTGCCATACAAGTTCCTCTATATATTAGTACGATTCTCCAGAGAAGGCTTTCCTCCTAATGGATGTTCTTGAGTTTTGAATGCCACCTCTTAAGATTTTTGAGATGGGTTGTTGGGTAGCGAACCCGGTAATGGTTGAGGATTGGGATCATAGTCGGTTGCTAGCTCTTTTATCTCGCCTAGCGTTTGCCAGCCTGCGGCCCACAGCCGACGGTTCTTGAGGACTTTTGCATTCAGCCAAAAGCGAACGTTGGGATCGCAGGCGGCTACAAGCTCAGCGAATACCCACTTGTCCTGGTTTTTTCGATTGACCACGTGAAAGTGACGCCAGCCCATAGTCTTTTGCTGGGCGGTCCATTTGGAGCCGACGAGGTGAGGGAATTTCTGTTTTGCCAATGGAGAGAGGGAATGAGAGGGAACAAGGAATGGTCACTTTGCGGATCTGTCAGTAGAGGCAATATTGATCGGACCTGAGGTGATAAAATTTCGTGCTGATCGGTATATGGTCATGCGCTGGATCTTAGGAGCAGAATCAACTTTCCCTATCCCCTATTCCCTATTCCCCCTCTCCATTTCTCAGAAAACTGACCGATCACCAACGCCTCTCTAGTGTAGGCCAATCGAACGCAGGTAAATCCGAAGGGACATCATGATTGAAGTTGACCAGCTGAGTAAGTCTTATGGCTCTACCGATGCGATTAAGGATGTGACGTTTACGGTGGAGCCAGGCGAGATTTTGGGTTTTTTGGGTCCAAACGGTGCGGGGAAGACGACGACGATGCGGATCTTGACCGGGTATTTGCCAGCGACGGCAGGGACGGCGCGGGTGGCAGGTAAAGATGTGCATGCTGAGTCGATGGCGGTGCGTCAAAGTATTGGCTATTTGCCGGAGACGCCGCCTCTGTATCCGGAGATGACGGTGGAGGGCTTTTTGCAGTTTGTGGCGCGCATCAAGGGGGTGAGCCCAGGGGATTTGGCTGGGCGGGTGACTTCTGCAATTAATCGCTGTAATTTGCAGGAAAAGCGGAAGGTGATTATTCGCAAGCTGTCTAAAGGCTTTCGTCAGCGGGTGGGCATTGCGCAGGCGATTGTGCATAATCCGCCTGTGATTGTGCTCGATGAGCCGACGGTAGGACTCGACCCAAGGCAAATCATTGAGGTGCGTAACCTGATTAAGAGCTTAGCGGGGGAGCATACGATTATTTTGTCGACGCATATTTTGCCGGAGGTGAGTATGACGTGCGATCGCATTACCATTATCAATCGTGGCCAAATTATCGCAACCGATAGCCCAGAGCGTTTGGTTGAAAGGCTTACCGGTAAAGGCGGCTACCAGCTAGAGCTACGGGGCGATGTGGAACGTAGCCTGGCGGTGCTAGGTGAGGTGCCCGGTGTGAGTGCAGCGGAGGTCATGGCTGCGGATGGGTTGGCTGAGGGACATTCGCGCTTTCAGGTGACGACGGGGGCAGAGGATTTGGGCAGTGCGATCGCAGCGCAAGTCGTAGCGCAAGGGCTGGAGCTATTTGAACTAAGACGCGAACGAGCCACCTTAGAAGATGTATTTATCGACCTCACGATGGAAGATAGTACTTCGGAAGAGCCTGCTTTATCGTCTGAAGAAACCGCTACAGAAACCGCTCCTGAGAAGGAAGCAAACGCATGAAAATCTTCTTGAACAATCTGCTGGCGATCTACCGGCGAGAGCTGCAAAGCTACTTTAGCTCTCCGTTTGCCTACGTCATCTCAGTCGTGTTTTGGCTGATTGGCGGCTTGTTTTTAGTACTCCTGCTATTCTCTCCAGACAGTATTGTGACTCAGGTAAGCGCGCTCGATCAGCTTGGAGGATTGCCCCAGTCTATCGACTTACCCTACGAAGTTTTGAAGATCTATCTAAACTTCCTCGGCTCGCTTTCTATGTTTATCCTTCCAATGCTGTCGATGGGTCTATATGCAGAAGAGCGCAAGCAAGGCACCCTAGAGCTACTGGCCACCTCACCGCTTACCAACTGGGTCGTAGCACTTGGTAAGCTGCTGGGCGTCGTTACCTTTTACAGCGCCATGCTGATGCCGCTGCTGATTTTAGAGCTGATAGTATTTGGCTCTAGCGACCCGGCATTTCCCACCTTGCTTCTGCTAGTAGGACACGGTGGCCTTCTACTACTAGCAGCAAGTGTGCTATCGCTTGGTATGTTTATCTCTTCATTGTCAGATAGTACGGTACTAGCCGCCGTCATGACTTTTGGCCTCGTACTGGTGCTGTGGATCATCGAAGAGGTTGCCAATGCACTACCAGGTCTACTGGGCGACGGTCTCGGCCACCTTTCTCTACTCACTCACTTCACCGACTTCACGCAAGGCATTTTCGACAGTAGCGGCCTTATCTTATTTGTAAGCTACATCTTTCTCGGGCTTTTTCTTACGGCCCAGTCCATCGACACCCTTCGCTTTCAACGCTCATAAAAAGCGTCATAAAACCGCCCGTGCGTAGCGCCATAAGAATATCCAACTGCCGACGCTATTCACGTTAAAAATAGCCGCATCTTCTATGAAAAGTATTCAGCCCTTCTTGAAATATCTGATCTGGCCTGGCTTTTCCTTGGTCACAGCGGGTCTGGTCGTCGGTGTGCTCAACGGCTGGACGCCCACCGCTGTAGCACTACTGGTCGTTGGCCTTGGGCTAATTGCCACAGGCCTAGCCGTTGGTGACTTCAATATCTTTAGCACGCAGTTTTGGCAGCGCCGATCAACACAGGCAGGCGCTAACGCAGCAGTCTCTGTACTGTCGATATTGGTCATTGTAGGGCTGGTGAATTTTGTCGGCGCACGCTACGACCGCCGCATAGACCTTACGGAAGGTCAGCTGCTGACCCTTTCACCCGCTTCTCAAGAGGTTGTCGCTTCGTTAGAGCAGCCTGCCAAAGTCCTGATCTTCACGCCTGCGGCCAACCCACTAGATCAGCAGCTGCTTGAAAACTATCGCCGCTTCAACAGCGAGTTTAGCTACGAATATATTGCGCCGCTGTCTCGGCCTCAGCTGGCACAGGAGCTAGGCGTTACAGGCGGAGAGGTGTTTTTACAGACGCAGGCGCCGGATGAGTCGGCAGCAAGTGGCACCGAGCGAACTATTTTGGTACAGCGTCTTAGCGAAGAAGAGGGCTTAAGCGAACGACAGCTTACCAATAAGCTAGCCCAGCTAAGCCAGGAAGATATTGCCTTTATCTACTTTCTGCAAGGGCACGGAGAATACGCGATTGATGGCTCTAGGCCCGGATTACTAGAAGCGGTGACGCAGCTACAGGATAAAAACTTTACTGTAGCTCCGCTTAACCTAGCAGAGACGACTACCGTCCCCGAAACTGCCGATGTGGTGGTGATCGCAGGTCTGCGTCAAGAGCTGTTTGAAAACGAGGTCGTCGCTTTACGAGATTACCTAGAGCGGGGCGGCAGCCTGTTTGTCATGATCGATCCGCAGATTAAAACGGGACTAGAGGCTTTGATGAGTCAGTGGGGCGTTGTGCCTGGAGACGCTATTGTCATTGACAACTCGGGCGGTGGTCAGGTCGTTGGGTTGGGGCCTGCGGTGCCGCTAGTTACCGACTATGGTGATCACCCTATTACAGAAGCATTCAATGAGGGAAGATCGTTCTATCAGGTAGCGCGTCCGCTACAAATTCGCGAAGTGCCTAATGTAGAAGAATCGCCGCTGCTGTTTACTAGCCGGGAAAGCTATGCGGAAACCATCACCGAAGGCGATGAGCTCACGGTAGATCAAGACAGGCCGCCAGAAGGTCCTTTTGCATTGGGGGTCGCACTTTCTCGCCCGGCGGCGATAGTGGAAGTGGACGACGTTTCATCGAACCTAGAAGCGGTAGAAGAGGAAGTGGATGGAGAAGTGACGGCGGCGACTGATGCAGAGACGACGGATACGCAGGAAGAGCGATCGCAGCGAGATAGCCGCATGGTGGTCATTGGCAACTCTACGTTTGCCACCGACGGTCAGTTCAATCGCTATCTAAATGGCGATGTGTTCCTAAACTCGGTGAGTTGGCTGAGCCAAATTGATAATCCTACGCTGTCTATTCAGCCGAAAGAACAGACTAATCGACGGCTGAATATGACGGTGCAGCAGCAGATTTTGCTGATGCTGCTAGCGCTGGTGGTGTTCCCGCTAGCTGGTCTCATTGGAGCCGGTACACTGTGGGCGCGTCGGCGCTAAGGATTTTGACTATGATGCTGAAGCGTGGAACGCTATTACTGCTGTTGAGCGCGATCGCACTTGGTGGCGCTGTGCTGCTACTCGAAAATCAGTCCAGCTCTCAGTCAACAGAAAGTGCCAGCGGTGGAACAGAAGAGACCGCCGCTAGCGAAAAGCTATTTCCCTTTGAAGAAGAAGAGATAGAACAGTTTTCGATAACGCGCCTTCAGAGCAATGTCGATGCTGAAGGCACAGTCACAGAAGATGCCGCTGAAGAGAAGCTGTCGTTTCGTAAAAATGACGATGGCACCTGGCAAATGACGGCGCCAGAAGAGGCGATGGCGGAAGGCGGTGCGATCGCATTTCTCCTCAGCCAGGTCACAACCCCGGCGGCTGTCCCCGTCATTGTAGAAGCCAGCAACTTAGAAGAATTCGGCCTGGCCGAACCCGAATCGACCGTTTTGCTAACAGCAAACGGTCGTGAATATCGGCTACGCGTAGGCGGCCTCGACTTCTTGGGCGACAAGCGCTACGTAGAGGCCATTGAACTGCCCACAGACTCAGCTGAGCAAACTAACGAAAGCAGGGATAAAGCGCTGACCATCTACGCGATCTCAGGAGGCATCGTCAACGCTGTCAACCGGCCTACCGCAGACTGGCTCTTAGTCGTTGACGATGGCATTGAAGGAAATACCTTTGTAGAAGATGCCGACAAAGAAGCAACGACTACAGAGGAAACTGCCAGAGAAGAAGCTAAAGACAGCGCTTCACCAGACGAATATACAGAGAGCGGTTCCGAAGAAAACTCGCTGCCAGAAGGCTCATCAGCGGATTAGTTCAACTGTTCAATCTGATTTACAGGCTGACCAGCTGGCTGCGGATCGCGGTTTTGCTCTAACATAATCAGCAAAATTGCAATCAACATCATCGCAACGATAGTAATACCGTAAGAGGTCGAAGGCTTATCCCTTTGCGCCTTCTCTCTCTTCTTACGGAAGTCTTTGAGTTCTCCGTTTTCGTACGAGATGTGATTGCAGCTCAAACAGTGATAGCGAACGTCAGAATCGTCCTTTTCTGAATCGTTGGTATACAGCTTATGCTTGCCACAAGCAGGGCAGGCTGCTTTGCTTTTAAACTCAGGAACAAGCTTAGAGGTCATCGTTCTATTTCCGGTAACGGTAGATAGCGGTGGAAAACAGACTTATCAGTGAATGTGCGAGGACCGTATACTTCTATACTTACCTAGCTATGAGCAAAGCACCTTTCCCTTGCAAAGAAAGAGCTTGTTCCAATCAGTGAAAGTACTGAATAACACCATGCTTACAAGCTAGCAACTGAAACCAACCTTCGGCATCAGTACAGAGGCTTCTTATACAAGAATCAGCTAGCGCCCGCAGGATTACGCAAAATATTAAATTTATTTTCGATTGTCTTCAAAAGTTGTGAGAACTTTCTGTCCTAAGTCCAGTACAACAGTTGAGCCTGGGGAAAGCGTCTAGCAATCTCACGCTCAAAAAAGCTGCGCAGCGACTGAGTTGTCTCTTTGTCGTACACGTATTTAATGCCGCCAAACTTGTTGCGCTTAGTCGTACGCGCTTCCATCTGCATATTTAGCTTGCTATTGGGATACCACCCATTCAAAACCTCTTTCGACTTAGCGGTAAAGCGATGGGTAATCAGTTCAAAGGTAAGGTCGCACTCGAAGCTAAGCGCTGTTGAAATTTCGTCAAACAGCTTCTCGTACCCGTCTTGCCAGCCGTCAAAAGCCATGATGGGGGCAATGACGAAGCCAACCGGATAGCCGCCGCCACCTTGTGAAGTAGGAAGGGCTAGTTTTCTGAGAGATTGGATGCGATCGCGCACCGAAGCCGTCCCCCCTTCAAACCCCTTCGACACCGCTCCGGCATTCACACTCACCCGACAGCGCGTATGGCCATTATGCTCAAGCTTCAACAGCGGCTCCACATTGTTGAATTTAGAGACCCAGCGCAAACGCTTATTCTCCTGCGTACCAAAATAGCGAATGCACTCGCTAAGGCTCCCAGTCAAATGCTCCAGGCTCAGCGGATCTGTATAGCAGCTCACCTCAAAGCTAGTCGGGTTATCTTTCACATAGTGGTCCGTCGCATTCAAAATGCTTGGCAAGTTGGCAAAGGCGCGAATCACAGGCGGCCCCGAAAGGCTACTGGCCAAATAGCAATACTGACAGTGCGCCGGACAGCCTTCCGCCAGGTGAAACTGCCAATCAGCAGAAGGTGGAATAGGCTGTAGCTTCAGGGCACTAGGTGGCGCATTCACCACCGCCATCGTCTGCTTAGCCTTGCCGTAGGTTTCGCGCTCAGTCTCGCCGCGCAAACCCGTCACCCGATTCGACTTAAGTTTGGTAATAGGTAGCCCTAGATCGCTCACTCGCTGATATATTTGCTGTCCCCAAGACTCTTCTAACGCCGCCGGGGTAAATAAAACCTGTCGAGGCTTCCACAGTTTGGCAGTATCCGACTCCAAAGAAGGCAACGGCGGCATCTGCTCATTTGCAGCAACATCTTGAACAGAAGCTGGTGTGATGAAGGCGCTGAGGTTTGTCATGAGCTGCTGCGATAGGAGAGGCGAAGGACTCTCTTCAGCCTGCCGATTTTTGTGCGAGTTTGACCACGCTCATAAGGACGATTTCGCAGCTTCGCTCATAGGCCATAGGCCGTATCTTTTGGCAAGCTATTCACCGTATCTCCACTAGATTCAGACGGCTAGATTCAGACAGATAGATTCAAACAGCGCTAAACAGCGACCATATGGCGACAAGGTTAGCGACACCCACAATGATCATTAGTCCAGCAGGCATAAACTTACGCGTTTTGGCTAGGCGAATACTGAAGACAACAACAAGTACTAGCGTCACGATCCCTGCAATCAAGGGACCTGCCGAACTGCCACCAAAAAGTAAATACGAACTGATCAATAGCAGTAGTCCGCTGATAAAGCCTGAGATAAGTGAAACTTGGCTACCTGCCTGCTTATAGCCAATCGCACCTCCAACAATCGACAAAATGCCATAGATCAAAGTTAAGAAAGGCGCGATAGTAATATTCATCGTGGGCTTTTCGGTAGGTTAGAGGTACATCACTAAACTAGTACGACGGCGCCATCTTCACATGAAAGCTACGCTACTGCCTCAGCGTTAAGCCTATCTATCTGGCTTTCACGTCCATGCACACCATCCAATAACGCTTCTAGCTCGAACAGCTGCTCTATTTGAGGCCAACAGATATAAGCACCTTCGCCATAGGGAATTACATTGAGCAATTGCTCTGTGCTACTCCTTTGCACGTTTTCGTAGCTGAAGACTTGAACCATATCTCAATCAATATAGGATAGAGACTGTATTGGCAGCAAAGGTGAAAAGATGGGTCTGAAAGAGGACAAGATGGCAGAGCCACTCCAACGGAGTATCGCCACCATTCAGAACTACCGTCAGCAAGCCGCGTCATTGCTCCTATATCAGTCAGTATTCACTAGCGACATCGGTCAGGCTCTACTCGCGCTTTTAGAAGCCTTTATCACAAGAGACGCTATCGCCTGTTCTCAGGCCTACGGTCGATGGTTCTCTGCGATCGCTATCCACCAGCAAAGCTGGCAGCAGCACCTCATCACGCAAGTACTCATCGCCGACAACGCCTTCTCCCAACAGTCTCAGCATCTCCCAAACAGCGCCACAGCCGACCAAATCACCAAACACATCACACCCAGCATCCTCGCCGCCGCAGAGTACGACCTCAAAATCCTACACAACTTCTATCAACTCCCAGCCGAACAGCTAAGCCAGTGGACCTGCGAAACCTGCGACTTCCCATCCCCCATCCCCCATCCCCAATTCCCCACCGCCGCCCACAAATGGCCAAGCGCTACCCAAACCGCCACCCACTACCGCACCCACGGCGTCGGCATCTTCAGCCAATACACCGCCTTCCGCTGGCAAACCAGCCCTGAGCGCACCACTGGCCAACTCATCGGCATCCCCGCTCCCGATCCCATCCAGCTAACCCACCTCGTCGCCTACGACCATCCCAAGCAGCTCCTCATCCAAAACACCGAATCCCTCCTACGTGGCTACACCGCTCAAAACGTCCTGCTCTATGGCAGCCGAGGCGCAGGCAAATCCTCCCTCGTCAAGGCCCTGCTCAACGAATACCAAGCTAAGGGCCTGCGCCTCATCGAAGTCCCAAAAGACCACCTGCAAAACCTGCCGCAAATCATTGGTCCGCTCAGCCGCGTCCCCCAAAAATTCATCATCTTTGTAGACGACCTCTCTTTTGAAGAAGACGACGAAGCTTTCAAAGCGCTTAAAGTCGTGCTAGAAGGAGGCGTCACTGCCAGACCTCAAAACGTCGTTGTATATGCAACTTCTAATCGTCGTCACCTCGTTCGCGAATTTTTCGACGACCGACCCAAGCCCAAAGACGCTGACGAAATTCAGTCTTGGGACACCGTACAAGAAAAACTTTCATTCAGCGACAGATTTGGCCTTACCCTCACCTTCACCCCCGCCGACCAGCCCACCTACCTCACCATCGTCCGCCAGCTCGCTAAGCAAGCAGGTCTCACCCTAGAAGCCGAAAACCTCGACTGGCGTGCGCGCCAATGGGCCACTCGCCACAACGGTCGCTCTGGTCGCACCGCCCGCCAATTTATCGACTTTCTCATCGCAGAGCAAGGTGACTAAACCCGCCAAAACCGCTACCTTAAATAGGCCAACCTCACACACTGTTTTCCCATGGCGACCTCCTCCACAATTCAGACGGTAACCCTTGGACCAAAAGGCCCTCAAGTACCGGCTCTCGGCTTAGGTACCTGGTCGTGGGGAGACTCTATATTCTGGCAATACGGCGGAGCCTACGGCGCAGATGAAGTCCGCGCAGCCTTCAATGCTTCGCTAAACGCAGGCGTCAACTTTCTCGACACCGCAGAAATCTACGGCCTGGGCAAGTCTGAAGAGCTAATAGGCCAGTTTATGCAGGAAAGCGACCAAGAGGTCATCGTTGCCACCAAATACATGCCCGTTCCCTGGCGGTTTGGCTCGCAGGCCGTTGCCGACGCGCTCACGGCTAGCCTCAGGCGACTCAAACGTCCTTCGGTCGCGCTCTATCAGGTCCACTGGCCCTTCGATTTTTTCATTGGGCAAGAAACGCTTATGAATGCCCTCGCCGACGAAGTGCAGCAAGGCCGCATCAAAACCATTGGCGTTAGCAACTACTCTGCTAAGCAGATGCGCGAAGCCCACAGCTACCTAGCCGCCAGAGGCATTCCCCTCGCCGTAAATCAGGTGCAGTATTCTCTACTGCATCGCAACGTAGAAACTAACGGCATCATGGAAGCCGCTCAAAATCTGGAAGTGACTATTTTGGCGTACAGCCCTTTAGCGCAAGGACTGCTCACTGGCAAATACACCGTAGGTAGCGACTTACAGCCAGCTGGCGCTCGTCGAATAGATCCCAAATTCAGTAAAAAAGGCCTTCAGAAAGTTGAGCCCGTGCTTGCCGCGCTGCAATCAATTGGCGACGCGCACGGTAAAACTCAGGTACAGGTCGCCTTGAACTGGCTAATTGCAAAAGGTAATGTCGTGCCTATTCCGGGTGCGAAGAATGCAAAGCAGGCTGAGCAAAACGCAGGTGCCCTGGGTTGGGAAATGAGTGAGGTAGAGTGCCAACAGCTCGATAATGTGTCGGCACCCTGGCTAAAGTAGTTGACCTACCGGATTAGGAACCCGCCGCCACTAGAGGCAGATTTAAACAGTTCATTAGGGCGAGTAAATTTCTCTCACAAATGAGGGCAAATCTTTGCTTGAGTTTGGCAAACAAAGGATTGAAGAGGATCAACAAAACTTAGAGTGATACTGCTGATTACGAAAAAATGCGGGAACCAACTGCTACAGATTTATAGTCACCCACTCTCCTTCGCGCTCTAGCGACTTTGTCAAACCGACCAGAACAGCTACTAGGTTAGTACCCTTCTCTCCTGAAGAGATGGTAGGCGGCTGTTTTTCTCTAATGCATGTGACAAAGTGATCACAGACATTTTTAAGAGGTTCTGATTTAGGAATTGAAACTACAACCTTGTCTATATTCTGCGGCGTAAACCAACCGTCCTCTTCCAAGAAGTCACCGCACTGCTTAATAAGTGGCATTTCTGCGTTCATTTCATCGAAAATGAGCGTAGCGCGATCGCCCACAACACACAGTCTTCTCTGCTTATCTGGATTGGCCCAGCAAAGATGAATCGTCGCCTGAAAACCGCTCGGATACTGCAATCGGCACCAGGCAACATCAGCTAATCCATGCGGGGAAAGCGGTGTGGTGACGTGGGGCTGAAGCCAGCTGCTGCCTTGGGCTTGCACTTGCGTCGGGCTTTCTCCTAGCCAATGGTTGAAGATGGAGATATCGTGAATAGCCAAATCCCAGAGGGCATCTACATCGCGGCGAACGGGGCCAAGGTGGGTACGAGTAGCGTACCCGTAGCGAGGCGTGCCGATTGAAGAGATTGCGCTTCTACCCGCTTCTACCGCGCCGTGAAACAGGTAGGTATGGTCGATGACCAGCTGCTTTTGCTTTGAGGTAGCCAGCTCACATAGTGCCTGTGAACTGGCTACGTCTAGCGTTAATGGCTTTTCAGCTAGGACGTGCAGATTTTGGTTGAGCGCGGCTTTTATGAGGGGATAGTGAGTCTTTGCAGGCGTCGCGATGACACAGGCTTCTATGCCGCCCAATGCCATTGCAGCTTGCCAGTCGCTCAGTAGCTCAATCGAGCTATCTAGCTCATTTCTCAAGGTCTGGAGGCGTTCTGCTGAGGCGTCGACCACTGCTCGCAAACGCACTTGAGGATGGGCCAATAAGTTACGCAATAGGTGAGTCCCCCAGCGGCCAGCGCCAAATAGAACCAAATCAATCGGAGCTTTGTGACTAGGCGATCGCGTCATTATTTTTTGTGGTATGGAGTGCGGTGCAAAACGTTAGGCGCAAAGAGATGCGCCTTCGTATTGAGAATTCCCGTTCTCAAAGAGGGCTTTCAAGCGATTCTTCCGTAGAGAGGTTTAGCGATCGCTTCATCTTCCCAAAAGCTTCCTTAGCCGCTGCCTGCTCCGCCATCTTCATAGAGCGCCCCTTTCCCTCACCCCACAGCTGATCTTGAAACCACGCCTTAGCCGCAAAGCGCTCTTCGTCACCGTGAGTCTGACTAATTTCGGTCACTTCGTAGGTAGGCAGTGACTTGTAGTGCGACTGGGTGAGTTCTTGCAGGGCCGCCTTGTAGTTTTGCCGGGCGGGGTCTGTGCGGAGCGTGTGGGTGAGCTGTGCGAAATGCGAGTCGAGCCAGGGGCGGATAAGGCTAAGATTGCCCGCGCTTAGATAAAGCGCGCCTAAAAGGGCTTCGAAGGTGTCAGCCAAACGGGAGTCGGTGCCAGCTTTGTCGCCTGCCGCGCTGCGAGATAGCACCAGATAACGGCTGAGGTTGTACTGTTTTGCGAGGGTGGCGAGGATGCGATCACTCACAATTTGCGATCGCACCGCCGACATATCTCCTAACGCCATATCGGGATGAGCTTCCATCAAAAATTCAGCCGCAGCCAGCCGCAGCGCCGCATCTCCCAAAAACTCTAACTTTTCATTATTGACTGCTGCCGAGCTAGAGATATCGACAAGTGCTAACCTCAGCAGATCTTGCCGAACAGCAGCCGGGTCAATATTGAACTGAGCCAGCAGTGGATCAATATCAGAAACATAGGGTGCAATGTTGTGATCTGTCATGGACGGCTGTCGTCGACACTGAGAAGAAAAGAGACGGAAAAGAGAGGCTAGAGTTGGACCTAAGCCGGGTTCTGTTCTTGTTAGCCTTACAGCCAACAAGGTGGTTATCTATCTAGGACGCCTGTTACCAAACGCCTCAAGCGGCACACATTCAGCGGAGCCGGTAAAAAGTCAACCGTCGCTCCTCGGCCTTGCACCCAACCGGGGTTTACCTGGCCAGCACCTCTCGATACTGCCGGTGCGCTCTTACCGCACCCTTGCACCCTTACCTGTGGCAGTGTTACCTACCCATCGGCGGTATGTTTCTGTGGCACTCTCCTCACGGTCGCCCGCACTGGGCGTTACCCAGCAAGTGTGACTTTTTGGGAGCCCGGACTTTCCTCAGGCACTTCAGGCCAGCACCGAAGCACTGCCCTGCTCGCCCGCAACCACTGAGCCAACTCTAGAGATATAGTGTATCGTCTCTGGCCCAATTTCTAGCCTCATTTCTAGCGTAGCTTCTATTCTCACTGCCCCCAAAACCAGCTGCGCTCTGGCCGATTGCGGCGGCCAACTTGTCTTAGAACCCACCGCAGTGGCGGCAAAGCAATCTTATCTGGCTCAATTTCCAACGTAAAGACGAATGGGATCAATAGATTGATCAGCTTCTCCTTTGGCTCTGTGACTCGCTTGAGCCCAACCATCAGATCTAGCGTGTAAAGCGGCTGAATGTTTTTCTCTTCTGTCGTTGGGTCGGTTACCTGCGAAAGCTCTAGCCGCTCTTCTAAGTTGACGAGCGAAGCACCTAGCTCCATGCGATCGCTCTCAGGGCTATAGAAGTAATTTTTTTCGATAGTTACATCCGAGCTCATAGACCGACTTGGATTAACCACACTGAAAATCTGAGGCTGAGACAGGTCGTGCGGCATATTCGGCGTGCTGCGAATAACGCGGTTGCTATCGTCAAACAGCTCGATTGAGCTATGGTCCCAGTTGATATAGACTTGCATATCACTGGTTTCGTTATTAACAAATACAGATAAGAAGGAAATCGGCCTGAGCCTTTGCTGACCTGTAGGCGTCACCCGAATAGAGATTTTATCTTCAAAAAGAGCCAGGATGCCTTCGTCGCTTAACCCCATATTTTTAAGTGAGACCGCCTCTGCCGATGTCAAAATGGCTCTAGCGGCTGCCTTTCGCACAGAGAGCTTGAGCACCGTGTACTTGAGCTTGCCCTTGCCAAAGCTCATCTCGTCGGCAGAGGCTTTGATATGGTCGGCATCGTCCTGGCAAGCGAGCTGCGTCTGCGTTTGCTCTGCCAAAAAATCTTTTTCTACATGAATAATGACCCGATCTTCTAGCCTCTTTTCCAGCGACAGCGCCATCTGGTAAAGAACGTAAAACACGACTAGAAAGTAAATAAATAGAAGAAGCGCGTTCATAGCTATCGGGAGGCCCTTGAGAGTGGTCTCAACGGGGGAGTCTGTGCGAGTTTGCGCGTACGTTTTGGGTCCGGGAGCGCGAATTGCTCATAAGCTTACACCGATCTAGCCTGAAAACGGTCAGCTCCCGCGTTTGATGACTTTAGCGAGTCCTTTGAGAAATCTTTGCAGCCTACGTTCTAAAAATGGAAGGTTTGGTTCTTGAGAGTAGCGATCGCACTCGAAGGCGAATTCGTACAGTTAAGGCCGGTTATCACCGCCAGCTTTGAACGACACTTTGTTCTAGAATTTATACATACACAAAACACATTTGACTCACGAGTGTACGTCCGTGAATGTGTATCCATAGAGAGATAGTTTTACTTCTTCAAAGAAGTAAAATGAAAATGTCAAAACAGGTATTGACAATAAACATTGATACATCAGACAGGCTGCTAAGAGCCGTCGAAAGAGTATAGAAAGAACAGCTGAGATTTAATAGCCGAAAGCATCACTGTTTAATCAGCAATCAATCGACAAAGAAGAATCTGCTCACCATTAGTAAAGCACTTTTTTCTCTGAAGATTTTAGAGAGATTTGAGTAAGAGGAGAGAACAGATGAAACGCACAATAAAAGCCTTGGAACAATCATCAAAGACGATGACTAAGACCGGTTTATTTGCCGCAGCGATCGCAATCGGAAGCAGTGCCCTTACCGCTGTAATAATCCCTACTGCTGCTCAAGCTGCCAACCCAGCTGATATCGCCCAGCTTTTAGAAACGGGCGTTTGCAGAGGATGTGACTTAACCAACGCAGACCTCACAGGCGAGCACTTAATCGGTGCAGACCTAAGAGACGCGGACCTCACAGGTACACAGCTACCCTACGCCAATTTAGAAGGGGCAGATCTTACAGGTGCAACACTTATAAACACCAACTTGATGGGCGCCTTTCTAACCAATGCATCGCTAGATGATGCCACGATTCAAAATGTCAACTTAGCAGAGTCAACGCTCATCTACACTAGCCTCGAAGGCGCAGATGTTGACAATGTTGATATAGCAGGTGCGGAAGTTGTGAATACACCTATTAGCATCGGTGGCAGCTACGAGGAGTAGGCTAAACGCTTCATTCGAAGACGCCTTGCGTAGCAACAGCTAATTATCAGTGACCAAAAGAGCAGCCTACTTTCTATGTGGGCTGCTCTTTTGATTATGTGTAAACCAAAGAGCGAAACGAACTCAGTAGAATAAAGTCAGGAAAGACCGTTTACCAATGGCTTTAGATAGCTCAGGGCACTTGATCGAAGCGCCAGACTTAGCCGATACTCTAACAAGCCCTATTTTGCCTGGCTTCAAGTGTCTGATAGAACGGTTGTTTGCCTGATGGGTTTAGGCAATTCTCGAAGAGAGCCTATGCCAGCGCTAGTACCTCAGTAATCTTGCCGCGCTTACTGGCTTTGGAGTTGATTGACCGAGCAGCGGTAATCGTCTCGACTGTAAAATCCCTATACAGATCGCGAACAAATGGACAGTCGGAGTTAGAGGTTAAGACGCTTACACCGCGACCTGCGAGCAGCTGCATCAGATTTTTTAGCTCAGTTTGCTGCTCCAAGCCGAAGCGATCGCGACTATAGGCGGTGAATTTGCTGGTTTCGCTGAGCGGATGGTAAGGCGGATCGAAATAAACAAAGTCTTGAGCATCCGTAGCGCACGCTGAGACAGCAGTGAAAGGACGCTCAGCAATATCGGCAATTTGTAGCGCTGCTGAGGCCGAGCGCAGAAGGTCAGGAGCGCAGATTTTAGGATTTTTGTAGCGACCCATCGGTACATTGAATAAGCCTTTTGAGTTTTCACGGTACAGGCCGTTGAAGCAGGTTTTGTTTAAGTAGATGAAACGGGCAGCGCGAGCGACAGATTCAGTTTGGAGCTGTGATCGCATTTCATAATAGTGCGTTTCTCCATGCTGTCCCTGATGCTGTGCTAGCTGCTCAATAAGAGCTTCAACGCGATCGCGCACACAGATATATACATTCACAAGCTCAGGATTAAGATCGCTCAAAAAAGCCTTCTTGCCCTGCGCGTGTAGGTGCGGTGCCAGGTGAAAAAACAGCGCCCCACCTCCTAAGAACGGCTCATGATAGCGCCTATAGTCTGTAGGCAAAAAGGGTTTGTACTGCTCTATTAGCCGAGACTTTCCACCGGCCCACTTTAAGAAAGGGCGAGCCGCTGCTACCGATAAGCTGACGTCAGAGGAAGATAGCGAAGGAGAAATCATAGCTAAACTTTACCGCTTTACCGGGTGGCCGTTTGAGAGGCTCTTCTGAAAGACGCTGGCTAAAGATGTATTGACAGGCAGCTTGCCACAATATCTCTTACGGTAGGATAGAAGCTGTGTCCGTTTAATAGAAACTGAATAAACAGCCTACTTCTCTGCCCTGTTTACAATCTCGCCGCTATGCAAGAATTTTTTGACAACGTTTCTCGCTATCCTCGCTATCTCATCAGCTTCTCCTTCGGCATTTTCTACAACTTCGTAGAGCCGCTCATTCCGCTGTTAAAAAAGCCGCTCACGGCAATACCACTCATTGGCGCTGTTATCGCAGCGTTCGTCGGCCTTGTCTTCACGATGCAGGGCATGTTGGGCATCGCCTAACCTCTCAAAGCTTTGTCTCCGCCTTCCTTTCACTATCTCCTAACTACCTATGGCTACCAGTAGACGAGTCGCAAGGGTCTCAGCTTCTATCAAGCGTGAAGTCAGCCAGATGCTGCTAAACGATATTAAAGATGATCGCGTTGGCGCAGGTATGGTAAGCATCACCGATGTTGATGTTGCCGGAGACTTACAGCACGCCAAAATATTCGTGAGCATCTACGGCAGCGACGAAGCCAAAGCCGAAACGATGGCAGGACTCATCGCCGCCCAGGGCTACGTTCGCCGTCAGCTAGGCCAGCGTATGAGCTTACGTCGTACGCCAGAGATCACCTTTAAAGAAGACCGTTCGTTTGACCTGGCGGTAAATGTATTAAACGTGATTCATCAAGTTAGCGCGGAGCGTAAAACGGGCAGCTCAATTGATGCACAGGAAGTAGAAGATACTGAAACGCCTTAGGCCAATGCTTTCCTCACGTCTCCCTAGTCCCGATACGCTCACGCTCGAAGAGCAGGTGGCGCAAATGATGGTGGTGCGTACCACTGGCCATTTGTTTGACCACGAAGTGGAATACCCGCAGTGGGAATCGAAGAATGACGATCTCCAAAGGGTGCTAGCGCTCGGCGTGGGCGGTATCATTTTGCTCGGCGGCAGCGCGGCTGAAGTAGGCGTGCGTACGCAACAGCTTCAAGGCTGGGCCAAGTATCCGCTGCTAATGGCCGCAGATATAGAAGAAGGGGTAGGCCAGCGCTTTAGCGGCGCAACTTGGTTTGCCCCACCAATGGCACTTGGTGAAATTGCCAAGCGCGATATACCTTTAGCGCTTCAGCTCTCTGAGCAAATGGGCGCAGCGACAGCGCAAGAAGCGATCGCAATCGGACTGAACTGGCTATTAGGCCCAGTAGTCGACGTTAACAACAACCCGGCGAATCCTGTTATCAACGTGCGTTCTTTCGGAGAGAACGCAGAGGTTGTTGCACAGCTGACGAGCGCATTCATCAAAGGGACAAGAGACAACCGAGGCGGTTCTCAGGTACTGACTGCGGCAAAGCATTTTCCAGGACACGGTGATACGGCTGTGGATTCTCACCTAAGCCTACCGGTAGTCAACCATGACTTCGAGCGATTACAGGCAGTAGAGCTGGTGCCTTTTACGCGGGCGATCGCATCCGGCGTAGACAGCATCATGACCGCACACCTTCAGCTACCAAAGATAGATCCTCATCAGCCTTCAACATTCTCTAAAATCACGCTTAGTGGCCTACTACGACACGATCTAGGCTTCGACGGATTGATTGTGACTGACGCTCTGGTAATGGGCGGCGTGACGCAGCTGTACGGACCTTATGAAGCAGCGGTACTAGCGGTAGAAGCCGGGGCTGATATTTTACTAATGCCAGAAGATGTAGAAGGTTGCATTGCGGCAGTTTGTGAAGCGGTGAAGGCCGAGCGGATTGCACCAGCGGTGATTTTGCGAGCAGTAGAGCGCATTTGGCGAGCCAAGCACAAAATTGCCGATGTGATGGTAACCAACGGGCTTTCTCGTCATGCGTGGCAGCACTATGCGGTACCACCAGTTCAGCCGGAGCTGATGGCAACCGAAGAAATTCAGTCGCTCGCAGCAGAGATTTTGCGCCGCTCGCAGCAGGTGAGCCACGCGCCGCGTCAGTCGCTGAGTCAAGTGATTAGCGGACCACTGATGCCAGGGCAGAATATTGTGCTGGTAGACGATGTTTTGCATTGCCGGTTCTTAAATCGCACTGCGCCTGCGGTGACAGTGCCTACAGCGCAAGGCTACACGCTTGAGTTGATAGATGCTCGCCGTGCGGATGTTTCTCGGCTAAAGACAAATGTGACGTCTCTAGTACAGGTATTCATCCGGGGAAATCCGTTTATGAACAGTGGGGGTCTGAGTGCGATCGCCGCCCAGATCATTCAAGCGCTCGGTAGCAACGTGCAGGCTGTTGTGGTCTACGGCAGTCCTTATGTGTGGCAACAGCTTCAACCTCTGCTGCCGGAGGGAACGCCCTGCGTGTTTACGTACGGACAGATGAAAATGGCGCAAGCGATCGCATTACAACCCCTACTAAACCCGAGCGAGCAAGAGCTGGCAGTAGATCAGCTAGACGGCGCTTTTACGGATTAGTTTGTTTGGGCCAAATGCGAGCACCTGTTGATATTTTCTGAAATTGACTACACTGATAAATCGTCCGACGCCTCAGGAGGAAGCGTTTCGGGAATGATAATTTCTTCTGTTTGAGCAGCAGGCTCTACCGTCAACGCTATCTCTTCTGTTGGTTCTGTCGGTTCGACAGTCAGCAATGACGTTCCTTCTTCAGATTTTTCGACCAATGCTGCGGCAGCGATAGGTTCGGCATCAGCCTGAGTCTGCTCATAGATTGCCTGAGGCGATTCGCTGGGCGCTGAGTTGGCTTGATTAGAACCGTCAGACAAAAGCTGGTTGACTCTGATGCCTGCGATCAGAAAGTCGGCTGCAATCGCCCCTTCGTCCACAGCCGGTACTCGCTGCAAAGCCTCCGGACTAATCAGCAAAGCCCTCGCTGCGCTTACCGAAATTTGCGTGAACGTAGAGACTAAGAAAAACGTGATCGCCGCACTCACTAACCCGGCTCTCGGCGTCAGTAGCGGACTCACCTGCGGCGAAATTCCATACAGCTGAGCAAGCAGCCAAACTGAGAAAATAGCGACTGCGATCGCCAAAGCCTTAATCTGCCAGGACTTAAATATCTGCAAACACCGTCGCTGGTCGTTGCTAAGCACAGCGGGCTTAAGCGCAACCGGCGGCAGGCTAAAAACGTAGAAGGGTTTGAACCACTGCATCGCTAGAGCTGGTGTGACAGAGAGAAGTGCAATTATCCAAAACTGCCCTCCGAACGCCAAAGCAGGCCCTGCCGAAGCAAGCCCTGCCAAGCAAATATCAAGCAGCAGCGGTACAAACGCTAGTCCTGCGAAATGCATCCACAAATAGCGATTCTGTTGCAACCTAATCATCGCCACTCAGAAAACGACTATACTCTTGCCTCAAAGCCCTTCTCAAGCAAAGAAAAGGGCTCCAAGGCAACTACCTTAAGCGCGAGCTAGCGTACGACGCTGCGAGATCATCTTGAAGGCATCAATCAAATCACCTTCTTTCCAATCATTAAAGCCGCCAACCGCGATACCGCACTCAAAGCCAGAATTGACTTCTTTAGCGTCATCTTTCATCCGCTTGAGCGAATCAAGGTTACCTTCGTACACAGTTTGGTCACCACGCTTCACGCGGACCCTACAGTTGCGCGTCACCTTACCCGAGAGTACATAGCAACCTGCAACCGTACCCTTGCGTACAGGGAACACCGCACGAACTTCCACCTGACCTAGCGCTTCTTCCACGAGTTCAGGCTCTAACAGGCCTTCCATCGCGCCTTCGATATCTTCTAACAGCTTATAGATGATGTCGTAGTCTTGAATGTCAACGCCTAAGTTATCCGCTTCTAGCCTTGCCGCGTTAGAAACAGTGGTATTAAAGCCGATGATAACTGCGCCACTAGCTGCGGCTAAGTCAACATCTGTCTCGCTGATTTCACCCGGCGCGGCCATCAGCACACGGATTTGCACTTCACCTTGAGGCAGCTGCTGCAGAGACCCTAGAATCGCTTCCAAAGAACCCTGCACATCTGCTTTCAAAATTAAGTTCAGCTCTTTGAGTTCGCCTTCTTTAGCCTTCTCAGACAAAGAGTTCAGCGTCACTCGGCGAGAAGCCATCGTCTGTGCCAGTCGTGACTGGCGCTGCTCAATTGCCTTCTTGTCCGCAGCCGCTCTAGCATCACGCTCTTCGGCGTAAACCTCGAACTCTTCACCGGCTGGCGGCACATCGTTCAAGCCAAGTACTTCTACCGCAAAGGACGGCTTCGCTGCCGAAGACTGATGGCCTCGGTCATCCACCATAGCCTTCACACGACCAAACACTGGACCTGCGGCAAAGGCATCACCAATTTTGAGCGTGCCGTTTTGCACAAGCAGCGTAGCCACAGGGCCCCTGGCTTTATCGAGGTGCGCTTCAATGACGGTACCTCTCGCCAGGCGCTCAGGGTTCGCCTGCAAGTCTTCGACTTCGGCAACGAGTAGCAACATCTCTAGAATGGTATCTACGTTCTCACCTGTAATTGCACTCACTGGCACCATAATAGTGTCGCCGCCGTACTCCTCAGGGACGAGTTCGTACTCCATTAACTCTTGCTTCACCCGATCAGGATTCGCAGCTTCTTTATCGATCTTGTTGATCGCTACCACAATTGGGACGCCCGCTGCTTTCGCATGGCTAATCGCCTCAATCGTCTGTGGACGCACGCCGTCATCGGCGGCCACGACCAGAATGGCAATATCTGTCACCCGAGTTCCCCTGGCACGCATTGCGGTAAACGCTTCGTGGCCTGGGGTGTCTAGGAAGACAATTTGACCGGACTTGCGATCGCTATTCGGATTCGACTTGAGATCAACGTGGTAAGCACCAATATGCTGGGTGATACCACCTGCCTCACCTTCAGTCACCTTAGCCTGACGAATGTAGTCGAGCAGACTGGTCTTACCGTGGTCGACGTGGCCCATAATCGTCACCACTGGCGGACGACCAATCAGGCTATCTCTGTCGCCCTCTTCGATCATCTCAGTGACCTTACGAGCTTCTGGCGCTTCCTCAGCGGTAACAGATTCCACCCCAAACTCAGTAGCCACCATCTCAGCGGTAGGCATGTCCAGCGTTTGGTTAACGTTAGTTGCAATTCCTTTAAAGAACAGCAGCTTAATAATATCTGTCTGAGGAACAGCAAGCTGGTCAGCTAGGTCATGAACGCTGATCCCGCCTGTAAGCACAATCATTTCTGGCTTCTCTGGTGGAGCCTCCTGCTTACGCTCACGACGCTCACGACGCGACGGCGTCCGCTGCTTCGCTTTCTTGGTCGTAGGTGCAGGTTTTGACTGGCGCTGACCTTTCGGCTTGGGCGGCCTCATTAGCGACAGCGTAATTTGCTCTGGCGTAACTTCACTGCTCGAAGATTCGAGATCTTCAAAATCGTCATCGTCATCAACAATGACCCGCTGACGCTTAGTCTTAGAGACCTTCTTAGGCCGCATTTCTTGTTCGTCGTCTTCCTCTCCAGGAACGCGTTCCCGGCGCTTAGGTGGGCGCGGTGGCGTGGGCCGACGCAGCTCCAAAGCAGGATCTACAAACGAATCATCATCGTTGTCATCACTGTCGTTATCGGTTGAGGTGTCTTCTACAGCCGTTTTGCGAGAAACAGGACGACGTAGTTCTACGACTGGCTTCTTGGGCGCAGGTGGAGCTACAGCCGTTCCACCACTGCTTTCTGACACAGGACGGCTGGGACTAGGTCGGTCGTTGCTACTACTAGCAGCGTTGCGATCACGCTTCAGCACCGGGCGAGCAACCCGGCTTACTGACTCACTATCGCTGCTATCACTACCACCGTCGGCTCTGCTACCACTGCTCGCGGCTGGTGGTCGACTAGAAGGCCGAGAAGGTGGCGACACTAGCTTAGGCTTAAGCTGATCAGGCCGAGTAGCGCCAGAAGTTGTAACGATTCGTTCTGGCACAGCAGAATCAACAGGTCTTTCAGGCTCACGTGGTAACGCGGCGGGCGCAGTAGGTCTTGTCGGCGGTGCACTCGGCGCAGCAGCACTACTCACAGCAGCACTTGAGCCAGGCGTAGACTTACCGGGCCTAGGCGGGGGAGCCGATAACGAAGGTACTGTAGGCTTTTTAACGGCAGCAGGGGCTTGAGGCTTAGCATCGGCGACAGGTTTAGCTGAAGCAGGTGGTTGAGCAGAGCGAGCAGCAGGTGCTTCAGCCGACTTGGGATAGCGACGAATCTCTAAAATTTGCTGCTGGCGAGGACGGTTGGGCTTGGCCACTGGAGGCGTTGCCCCAGCCGAGCCGCTCTTCGAAGTAGAACTGGCTTTAGGACGGGTTGCTCTGCTGACAGGCTTGTACCCTTCAGCGGTGGCGACGCTTTTAATCTTGGCAGATTCTTCTTCTGAAATGGTGCTGCTGTGGCTCTTAACCGCAATATCCAAATCCTTACAAATAGCCAAAATGTCCTTGTTTTCCAGATCTAACTCCTTCGATAGCTCGTAAATTCTTACTTTGCCTGTGTTCATCCTTATCCTCTTCAAACCTGACTAACGAATGTGTTTTACATAAGACCTATTGCCCTTATCGACTCAACACGCTTGACCTTTAAGCGTAAAGTAAAGCGGCAGCTATTCTCTAGACTACTTAATGAGCCTTTTCCTAGCTTACCTACTAGAGGTAGCTATTCTAGAGGTAGTCATTCAAAGTATCCGCTCAATGTGTGCTTGTATTCTCACTGTAAACGAGTGAGAACACATTCTAATCAAAACAATAGACGATGTGTGCGCTTTAGCGCGTGTTTTTTTCAAGCCGATCTGCCAGCATTTGATAAACGTCAGTGGTTACTTTGGTTCTCAGCGCTCGGCTCAACCGATCTTTTTTCTGAGCCATTTTTAAACACTCAGCCGTCTGGCAAAGATAGGCAGAGCGCCCCATGCCTGTATCTAGCTGAACCTGGCGGTTTGGAAATGTCCGCACAATTCGCCACAGCTGGTTTCGGTCGGCTGTTTTACGGCAGCTAATACACAGGCGATAGTTCTTCTCTGCCATAAAGCGCTACTCTTCTTCTGCTACTGTTTCTGCTGAAGCATATGCAGCCTCCTCAGACTCATCAGGTTCTTCATAGTCACCTTCTTCATCATAGCTAGGCTGCATTTCAGCCGCCAGCTGCTCATCGCTTGGCTCTTCATATTCAGGCAGTGCCGCTAGCTCTGCGGCTAACCTTTCGGCTTCTTCCGCCGCGATAGCTGCGGCTTCTGCCTCTCTTTGAGCGGTGAGTTCTTCAACCGTAATCCCAGCAGCTTCGGCCTCTGCGACCAGCTTCTTCGCTTCTGCGACTGCTCTTGCCTTAGCACGCCACTCCTCGGCTTCTGCGATTTCAGCCGCTTCTTCCGCCGCTAGCCTTTCGGCTTCTTCCGCCGCAAGACGTCGCTTCTCAGCGATCTCTTCCATCTTGGCGTTCTCAGCATCGTAGTCATACTTAGCTGAGTCTTTGATATCTATTTTCCAACCGGTAAGCCGGGCCGCAAGCCGTACGTTTTGCCCTTCTTTACCAATCGCCAGGCTGAGCTGATCTTCCGGAACAAGCACGTGAGCCTGACGACCTTCCGAGTCCATCAGGCGGACTTCATCTACCCGAGCTGGGCTCAGCGCATTCGAAATATAGGTAGAGGGGTCGGGTGACCAGCGAATCACATCAATTTTTTCACCGCGCAGCTCGTTGACAACGACCTGAATCCGGGAGCCTCGCGCACCAATGCAGGCCCCAACAGGATCGACATCGCTCTCTAGCGTGTCGACAGCGATCTTGGTGCGAGGGCCTACAGAGCGTGAAGGGGGGTTAGCCTCACGAGCCACCGCGACGATGCGCACTACCTCGTCTTCAATCTCGGGTACTTCGTTAGAAAATAGCTCTACAACGAGGCTGGCATCCGAACGGGAAACCAGCAGCTGCGGGCCTCGGTGAGAGCCTTCTGAAACGCGTTTAAGCGCAACACGAAAAGTAGCATTGGCCCGATAATTATCGTTTGGCAGCTGGTCGCGCTTGAGCAGCTCGGCCTCAGTGTCGGGCTGGCCTAGGCCACTACTGACGGCCATAATTACCGACTGCCGCTCAAATCGCAGCACTCTGGCATTGAGTATGGAGCCTTCTAGGTCTTGAAATTCTTCTTGAATAAGGCGACGTTGCTGGTCACGCAGCTTTTGCGCTAGGACCTGTTTAGTTTGGATGGCGGCCATCCGTCCGAAGTCTTCCTTTTTTTCAGGGGTGACATCTAGCACTACCTGATCGCCAGCAAGGGCTTCGGGAGCCACTTCTTGTACAGCCGCTAGACCGATTTGATGATCCGCGTTCTCTACGACTTCGACAATCGTTTTCTCAGCAAGCACACGAAAGCCTTCTTCTTCGACGTCTAGCTGCACGTTGAAGTTGTCAAAGTATTCTTCGTCAAACTGAGCGTTCATTTCCTGCGTACGGCGATAGCGCTCATAGCCTTTCAGCAGCGCTTCCTGCAAAGCCATTTCTACCGCTGTCTCCGGCAGGTTTCGCTGTTGGCTAATGCCTTGAATCATGTCCTGCAAACCGGGCAACTCTACCATTGACATTGGGCTACGACCTCTCTAGGTGAAACAACAGGGGAAAATAAAAGTTAGGAGCCTGAGTGTAGGCTGCTCTGTTTAAGCCTCCTCAGTACTCAACTGCACAGACTCCACCAAAGCACGCGGCAGCTTCACCGGCCTTCCCTTTAAATTTAGCGAGACCTTCTCCTCATCTCTGCCGACCAAGCTGCCTTTCCAAAGCTGCTTATTCTTATGGGGCTCGCTGAGCTGGACTTCTACTGGGAAGCCTTTGAAGACGACAAAATCGCGATCGCGCGTCAGCATATCAGAGACGCCCGGGCTCGACACTTCCAAAACGTAGGCATCTGGAATCAGCTCAGACTCATCCAATGCTTCGGTCAGCTCAACGCTGAGCCTGGCACAGTCGTTTAGCCCGGTGTCTTCCTGCTGAAGGTTGCGCACGTCAATCCGCATTACTGGCGGGCTCTGATTGGTTTGGAAAACGGCTTCGACAATTTCCAAACCCAAACGGTTGGCAATCGGAGAAGCTAACTCAATGACTTGAGGAACTAAAGGATGGGTCATAAGAAGGTATCTGGTCAACCATCTGGCCAATCAACCGGCCAATAAAAAAAGCGGGCCCTACAAGAGCTCCCACTTTTCGCTGCAGCCCAGTTAGGCCATACGAATTTAGGTCAGGCAAAGCTAAATAGCATCACCCGAAACAGCCAACTTTGCGCTGTTCTAAGACAGTCTAGCGCATGAAAGAGCGCGATCGCTCCTTTCCCTTTTGCAACGTTTTGTAGCTACCGGTTTGCAACGTTTTGTAGCTACCGGGCTCTACTTGTCGCACCATACAATCGATAGCGCGAGGCTTGCAGCTGCTCTACATCCTCATTTGCAATTTTTTCTACATAGTTCAGCTTAATCTCCTCTAGCAAATCGTCGACAAGTACCCGCACCTCATCAAGCGTGTCCGCCTTTTGCATCTCCTGGCTTAGGGTATCGGTAAAACGAGTCATCAGTTGGCCAGTCAGCGCGGCTCCTTTTTCATCGGCTAGCGCGTTTTGTAATCCCCCAGTTAGCGTTTTTGAAAGTTCTGCAGCGACCTGCCGAGAGATCTGGGCTGAGAGATTGCTAAAGCCTGGCATGACCTGGAGTCCTTGATAGGCAGGAGGCTTGCTGCAATGCACTCATGACGCTGTGTTGCAAAAGAGTATCTAGCTCGGGCTTGATCTTTGGCAGTACCTGATATGCCACCACGTCAGAAAGCCGCTTAGCGATTGTTGGCACTTCATCGACGCCATTGATATCGACGTATTTACTGCGGTCGGTAGCAGACGCGATGAGTTTACTGATGTCACCTTCTCGTACTAGCTTTTGCAGCTGATCGATTGACCGCAGCAGCACAATCTCGGTTAGCTCCACCGCAAATTGACTGACCACGGCTCGGCTCAGTCGGTTCCTTGCAGGCTCTAGGTTTAGCCAGTGAGCCTGATGTAGCCGTAGAACAACGGGTACTACTCGTAGCCAGCGCCAGAACCCAACGAAAAGCGGTACGTCGTAGATTCGCCATAGCATAGCGTCGAGCCAGGTCGTCCTAGCGTGACGACGACTGAGAACGTAAGTACGCACTAAAAATTCGGCGGCAAATAGTGACATAAACCAGATATCTATCCGCCAGAATAAGTCGGTAGGATTACCGCTTTCGCTAATTCCTCGATAATAATTCGTTTCTATGAGCGGTCGGATCTCATCATCGAAAAAGGTCAGCCGTTCCCTGGCGGTGTCTCCTTGAAAGTCGTCTTCGCTCCAAAATTCTCTGAAGGCGGCTTTAGAAGATTCTTCTTGCATGCGATCGCGCATCAGGTTCTTGATTCGCTCTAACGTGCCAGACTTATTGGCGATCGCAAACGGATCTTCATCGACAATAGTGATGCTCTGTTCACTCAGCTGCGCCAAAATTCGCTGCTGAGTTAGCTCATCTGTATCGCCGCTGTCAATCTGACTTTCTAGCTCGTCAACTAAAGCTAGGTAAGCAACGGTCATTCGTTCTGGCTCAATGCCTTTGAAGGTTTTGCCGTACCAGACGGTAGGCGCAGGGAGAAGCTGCAAGTAGAGGTCGCGAAAACGAATATAGCTGAGGTCAAAGAGAACGAGAATGAGGTTGGTGAGTGCGATCGCAGCCATCAGCCGCTCAAACCAGGTTGCCTTCGACCGACGCTTCTTTTGCTTCATCCGAGATAACGTCATAACCATTCCTAAAGACTGAAAAAATTGGAGCAAAAACGCCGCTAGCGACTCACCACGATCAGCTGTCCACCACGATAGACTAAAGCTAAGCCTTTACTTTTCTTCGTACATCTCTCTATGGTTGCCACTGCTTCTGGCCCGCGCCCTAGCCAACGTCTTACTAGCGATATGCCTGCTCCGGTCATTCCCCCCGCATACAAAGGTGCCTACTGGCCCTTCGCAGGTCACCGGGTTCACTACACCCGCATGGGCGAAGACATACGCAGCCAGCATCCAGAAAGGCCACCGCTACTTTTCATCCACGGGTTCGGGGCATCAACCGACCACTGGCGCAAAAATATGGCCGAATTGCAGGCCGACTTTGAAGTGTATGCCTTAGACCTGATCGGATTTGGTCGATCTTCCAAACCTAATAGCGGCTACAGCCCTCAGCTCTGGCGCGACCAGATTGACACCTTTATCAAAGACGTCATCGCGTCGCCCAGCCGTTGTAGCTGGCAACTCAATTGGTGGCTACAGCAGCTTATACACTGGCGCTACTTGCAATGAAGATGTAGCTGGCGTTTGTATGCTTAACGGCGTCGGTTCCTTCAGCGAACAGCAGACAGACGACGAGCCCAATCCGTTTAAAAAAGCAATGGGTGAACTTGTCAAAACAGTCATTCTATCGCCCTTACCGAGCTGGGTAGTCTTTCAGTTCGTACGAAACAAGTCATACATTCGTAAAACGCTAGAACAGGTATATGTCAACAAAGCAGAAGTCACCGAACAGCTAGTAGAAGACGTGTTTCGCCCGGCTACCGACCCTGAAGCCCCAGCAGCCTTTGCCGCCCTCTTCAAAGCAGAGCGCGGCGAATATGTTGATAGGCTACTTGAGCAAATGACCTGCCCTCTCCTGCTGATTTGGGGTGACGCCGATCCTTGGATGGACACCTATGCCCGAGGCGAACTCTTTCAAAAGCACTACGCCGCTCTCGAAGAACATCACATCAACGCAGGTCACTGTCCTCACGACGATGCACCAGCAGAAGTCGATGCCTTGCTGAAAAGCTGGGTGCTCAATACGGTAGTGGGGCAGCCTGCGAGCAAATGGGTGGCGCTGAGCTAACGAACGCTAAGCGAATGAAACTGTTCCGTAGAAAGGTGCTACGAAAGAGTAGCTAAGCGCTAACCGAGCCTGTAGCGTTCATTTTGCCATTACAAGAGACTCGGTCGTCATTAGCTGAGGCGATAGTCCCATTCCCTTCAGCATCTCCTTAATCTCTTGCTCGTACAGCGGATTCATCACAATCACAATATCGGGCTGGTATGCCGCCATCTGTTCAGGAGCCACAATCTTCTGCCCTGTCCCTGGAATAAACTTATTCTGCTTACGTGGATTAATATCTACCGCATATTTGATTCGCTCTCCCAAGCACAATAGGTTCAAAAACGTTACACCTTTCGAGCCCGATCCCCAAATCACAACCTTTTTACCCTGCTCAAAAATCTCATCTAGCGTTCTCTGCCACTGCGCCATCTGTGTCTCAAACCGGTCCCCAAAGCTAGCGATTGTTTTAGACAGCGCGCTCACAGCAGACTTATCTACCGTCATAGTCTGGTCCTCCGTAGGGTAAGCCTCAATACTGATAAACTGCCCACCGAACTCTTCGCGCACCGCTTCTGTCCGATATCCTGCCGCCGCAAACGCATAGACTAAAGAAACCGGCGTAAAGTAAGTACAGTGCTCATAAATGATGTCCCAAATCATCATATTGTCAAACGTGTACAGCGCATTTGGCACCTCAAAGAAAACGGCTGTTTCTTCACTATCACCAATTGTTTTCCGCACAGGCTCCAACATATCCGCAGGCTGCTGAATATGCTCTAGCACCTGCCGACAGCACACCAAATCACCCTGATACTTAGAATACTTTTCAGAATAAAAATCCTGAACAAACGTCACTTGAGACCCCAAAGCAACATGCTCTGGCCGTTCCACATAGCTATTGTCAAAACCCACACCGGTATTGTCACCCAGCTGACATAGCGATACCAAAAAATCACCCTTTCCGCAGCCAATCTCAACAATCTTCTTCCCGTGGAGATCGTGCTGTTCTACCAGCCGCTCTGCCAGTTCTTTGGCATAGACTTGAAAGCGGCCAGAGTAATGCAAAGAATTCTCATAGTCTTGAGAATAGCCCAGCCGCGAAGGGTCGAAGTCCGCATTTGTGATCGCCCCGCATCGCTCGCAAAACACCAGCCGAATGTCACCCTTAGGACAGTCTTTCGCCTCTGCTTGGTCCGCCCACAGTAAATTGCAGTAAATCGGTAGATTCTTCAAATCTAGAAACGTTTTAGGCTCGGCGCTTTGGCATACTGGGCAAGCAGTAGTAGTCATAATGCAATTAGGTTTCACTTACAACAAAAAATAGTCGTCTTCTAAAATAAATCCCACCTCAGCGTTCATCTGCCAAGGTGGGTGGGCCTTTCACGCACTAACTTCGAGCCCTACTTCACAGCTTTACTTTCACAACCTATAAAGGCATCAGCTCAGTCTCCACCCCCATATCCTGAAGCATCGCCCCGATCTCATCGCAATAAATTTCATTCATTACAATCACCAGGTCAGGCTGATACTCTTTCAAAAACTCAGGCGACATAATCTCCTTGCCCACACCTGGAATAAATTTGCCGTGACGATGCGGGTTTATATCCACCACATATTCAATCTTGTCGATGGTATCAAGTGTTGTCAAAAAGGCCACACACTTAGAACCCGAGCCCCATACAACTGTCTTCTGACCCTGCTGCTGCGCCGTCGCCAGCCTCGCTCTCCAGCTATCTAGCTTGTGATGAATCTGCTCGATAAACGTCTGCACAGACTGCGCAATCTCTTCTGGACTATCTTCAAGAGAATGCGCTTCTTCAGAAGGCATCGCAACTGGCTTCGCGTCGATCAGCAAATACTGGTCGCCGTATGCTCGGTACAAATCCACCACTTCAAAGCCGCACTTGCGAAACAGCCGAGCTAGTGAACCAGGTGTGAAGTAAGAGCAGTGCTCATAGTAAATATCCTCAAAGGCGGCTTCTTCTAATACGCGCACCGTATCGGGAATTTCGAATACGACTGCTACGTCGCGATCGCCAATTGATCGACGCACCGTACTCACAAATTCCTCAGTCGGCTGAATATGCTCCAGCGTATGACGGCAGCAGATAAAGTCCCCCACCTGGTCCGCGTACTTCTCAGAATAGTAATCCTGAATTAGCGTTACCCTATCTGCCGCCGAACTCTCCACCCGACCAGGCACCGCGCTCGGGTCAATGCCCACCCCTCGGTTATTTCCCAGCTCACACAGCAAGTGCAAAAAGTCCCCCTTACTGCATCCGATCTCCACAATTGACTTGTTGTGCAAGTCATACCGCTCAATCAGCTGCTCGGCAAGCTCCTTCGAAAATCGATTGAACGTCGGCGAAAAGCTCTGCTGATCCTCATAGTTCGGCGCATAGGCCGACCACTTAGAGTCGAACTCTGTATTGGTAATGAAGCCACAGGCGTGACAGAAACCCAGCACCACATCTTCAGAAGGAAAATCCAGCGCCTTCTCAGCCGAAGGCATCATCAGGCAGCTATGTACCGGCACATTACGCACCTCATAAAACACAGAAAGGCCCTGCGAGCCACAGTTAGGACAATTTTTATCAGCCATCCAGCTATCGCTATCTTGCTGAAGTAAAGGACTAAGCGTCTGTTGAGCCATGACTATATTCCTGAGATAAAAGGGAAAGGACAGATAAGGAGAACGTTCAGAGTCCCGCGTAAGATAGCCACCTTGGCTGTTATCAACACCAGGACCCATCGTAGAGACTAAACCACCGCAGGTGAAGGAATCGGCACGATAAATCGTCCGCCCGCTTCCTTATAGGCCACCTGCTGACGCATAATCTCCTCGGCAAAGTTCCAGGCCAAAATCAGCACATAGTCAGGCTGATCTTCCACCAGCTGGGTCGGCGGTACAATCGGCAAATGGTTGCCGCCCATATACCGTCCATGCTTATGCGGATTGAGATCTAGCACATAGTCCAAATGCTGCTTGTCAATGCCAACATAGGCCATCATCGTCGCCGCCTTTGCTGCCGCACCATAGCCAACAACTCGCTTCCCATCTGCCTTCAGCTTAGAGAGAATGTCCATCAGCTCAGTCTTAATAGTCTCTACTCGCTCAGCAAAGCTGTTGTAATAGCTGATATCATCCACACCATCAGCTTTCTCTTGAGCCAGCAGTTTTTTCACAGCTGGCTGTACATTCTCTTTCGGCTCTACAAATAGTCGTAGCGACCCACCATGAATCGACGTCTGCTTCACGTCATTCAAAAACAAATTGTGACTGCGGAACAGACGATCTAGCGCGGTCACCGAGAAGTAGCAAAGGTGCTGATGATAAATCGTGTCGAACTCGCCGTGCTTCACCAGTTCTACCAGGTAAGGCGCTTCAATTACCGCCACACCCGTTTCCTTCAGCAGTAGCCCAATCCCTTCTACAAACCCGTTGAGGTCCGGTACGTGAGCCAACACATTATTAGCTAGCAGCACGTCAGCAGCATAGCCTTCTGCTTTCAGCTCGCTCGCCAGTTCCTTACTAAAAAACGTACAGCGCGTAGGAATGCCCGCTTCTTGCGCCGCTGCGGCTGGTCCATCGGCAGGATCAATTCCCAACACAGGAATATCATTCTGCGCAAAGTTCTTCAGCATATAGCCGTCGTTACTGGCCGCTTCTATCACCATGCTTTCTGGCCCTAAGCCACGCGTCTCCATAATCGATTCCGCACTTTCTCTAAAGTGCTTCATCAGACTAGGCGATACCGACGAAAAGTAGGGATAGTTTCGGCAGAACAAAATCTCAGGCGGTACGCTCACCGTAATTTGTACTAAGGTGCAGTTTGGGCAGAACACCAAATCTAAAGGAGCCGTATATTCTAGCTGGCCTAGCTGGTCTTCGTTTAGCAGTGCATCTGCTAGCGTTGTCTCTCCAAAGGAGATAATCGGTAGCAAAGACTCATGACCACAAGCCCGGCAAACAGGAGTCGTATCCATACTTAATTCTCTTAGCGATATTGACAACAGCAAACACAGTGATGACGCCAAGAACGTCTATTCTTGGCGTCACGACCCTAACGACTAGCAACAGCAGTCTGCCAGCGCAGATTTTCATTCAGCTTGCCAGACTTCAATAGGGACTTGATGTGTGCAATCCGCTGATAGCGATCGCCCTCAAATTCATCCAAAGTCAAGCCCACCTTTTGGTAGGCCGCATACAGTTCTTCAACCCCTTTACGAGCACTCCACTGAGGCTGAAACTCAGGCAGCACACGCAAAATCTTGCTGCAATCTACCCGGTAGCAGCGCTTATCGGGGCCAGCGTCTTCTGCATACTCCACCACGCAGTTCGGCACAATGTCTTGCACCATATCAGCCAGTTCGCGAATTTGATAGTTATCCTCATTGCGACCCACGTTAAAAGCTTCGTTGTGGATCTTTTCTGTGGGCGCATGCAGTACAGCTAAAAACGCCCGAGAAATATCTTCGATATGCACAATCGGTCGCCAGGGCGTACCGTCGCTCTTAATAAATACCCGGCCCGTTGTGTAGGCCCAAGCTGTCAAATTATTCAGCACCAGATCAAAACGCAATCGCGGAGAGACGCCAAACGCCGTCGCATTGCGTAGGAACGTAGGGCTAAAGTTGTCATCTGCTAGCTTTGCCAAGTCTTGCTCCGAACGCACCTTTGAAACCCCGTAAGGTGTCACCGGATTGAACGCAGACTCTTCGTTGAGCCAGTCATCGCCGCCCGCACCGTAGTTGCTACAAGACGAGGAAAATACATACCGGCTTACACCTGCTTGCTTAGCCAGCTCAGCGAGTCGAACGGTGGCTTTGTAGTTGATGTCGTGAGTCAAATCGGGATTGAGATTGCCTAGCGGATCGTTTGAAAGACCTGCCAGGTGCAGCACCGCATCAAAGCCTTCAAAGTCTTCAACGGTCGCTTCTCGAACGTCCTTTTTTACCTCGGGAATTGAAGGGATGTCGTCTCCAAACGTGCAGGCTTCGTATAGATCGCTATCCATACCCGAAACTTCATGACCTGCTTCTAGCAGCATAGGAACCAATACGGTGCCAATGTAGCCTTGATGTCCTGTTACTAATACGCGCATGTTCAGCAGTCTCCTAATTCCAAGTTTTCCAAGGTGCCTTTCCGTCGTCCCAAAGGCCTTCTAGACGTCGTTTGTCTCGCAGCGTGTCCATACACTGCCAAAATCCAGAGTATTTATAGGCCATCAACTGCCCGTCTTTAGCAAGCTTTTCTAAAGGTGCTTTTTCCCACTGAGTACTGTCATCTTCAATGTAGTCAAAGATCTCTGGCTCTAAGACGAAAAAAGCACCGTTAATCCAGCCTTCTCGGGTCTGTGGCTTTTCTGAAAAGTCGACGATTTGATCGCCCTGCAAGTCCAAGTGACCAAACCGAGCAGGTGGACGCACCGCCGTCAGCGTAGCCAGCTTGCCGTGAGAGCGATGGAAAGCCAACAGCGCTTGCAGATCAATATCCGAAACACCATCACCCCAAGTGAGCATAAAGGTTTCGTTGTTAACGTAAGGCTTGAGTCGTTTGATCCGTCCCCCCGTGTTGGTATAGAGGCCAGTATCAATAAGATCAACCTGCCAATCGGGAGCGTCTCCGCCGTGCCGCTTCACAGAACCATCCTTGAGCTGGACGGTTAGGTTGCTGTTCAGGGAACAGTAGTCAACCATGTATTTCTTGATGACGTCGGCTTTGTAGCCAAGCGCGATCGCAAACTCATCGAAACCATGGTGCGCATAGTGCATCATGATGTGCCAAAGAATAGGAATTCCCCCAATCTCAACCATGGGCTTTGGTTTTGATACGGTTTCTTCAGACAGCCGGGTACCCAGTCCACCGGCTAATATTGCGACCTTCATAGGAAATACGCTTCCAAAATTACAAGCATCAGCACTTTGTTAACAAGAATCTAAACTGGGTCTTCACACTGACAGTCCGTGATATCGCAAAGACGCCTTTTTTCATTGTGGGCAGCTAAACAACCAAGCCCAGTAGGCTAGGCCACTAGTTCGCGATCAATATTGTTCAGCTAGAATTGGACACCTCCGTTAGAAATCAGGCAAGCGCTAAGCCGAAGACAGCGCATTTTAAGCCTCATCCAAAAAGTTCACTGAAAACTATCGGCTAAATTATAGAACCCAAACCTTGACCCAAAGAACAACGTATCAAAATAATTTGATTTGAAGTGATAGGTCTCTCCCGGACGTTGCGACAAATATATGCCACAGGTCTACAGTACAGACACGATCCACGAGATTGTTTCGCCTCCCAATCACCAAGCGCGTTCTAGAGATTTTTATTAGTCACCGCAAGCAGGCGGGTACGCTAGCAGAAAAATTAAATATACGGTAGTCCTTTTAAGCGCCGTATAAAATTTCACCCAAGGCTCAAAAAGAGGCTATGAAGAAATGCCGTGTTTATACGTAAGCTCATGACAGAAAGAGAGGCAATCGGTATTATCGACTGACGGAGCAGCCAGCAGATATCGTCAACCGCCCGCACATCAAGCTTCAGAGGCTATATTCATCTCACAATCGCAAGTCCCACATTCCAGTCTGTAAGGATTGACCGCATAACTTTCTGTAGTAGCCAATAAGGTAGCTGCTACCAAGTCAAATATCGACCTGTTCTCTATTGACCAACTTCTTTGGTGACCAACTTCTTTATTGACCAACTCTTAAGCGGCTAGCCTTAATCAACCGGTTCTCTACTGTAGATACAGACAAATACATAATGGCTAATGCATATCCCGTCCTAAGTATCGGACTGCCTATCTATAATGGCGCAGATTTTGTCAGCGAAGCGCTAGATTCTCTGCTAGCACAGACTTTTGAGGATTTTGAGATTATTATCTCTGATAATGCTTCGAGCGATCGCACCCCCGAGATCTGCCATGCCTACGCCGCTAAAGATAGTCGCATTGCCTATCATCGCAGTGAAGAAAACCTGGGCGCGGCCCGTAACTACAATAGAGCTTTTGAACTCTCCACTGGCAAATACTTCAAATGGGCAGCCCACGACGATCTTTGCGATCCTACCTACTTTGAAAAATGTATAGATATTCTCGAAAAAGATGACACAATATCGCTGTGCTACGCCAATACAACCGTTATCAACCCCGCCGGAGAACCTACTGGCCACTACACCGAAGACCTTCATCTACAGTCGAACAAACCTTCCGAAAGATACCAAAACTTTCACCAGCGCTTCCGAAAAAAATACAAGTGCAACGCTGTGTTTGGCATCATGCCTAGAGCGATTCTGCAAGAAACTGCCCTCATCGGATACTACGAAGCTTCAGACATTACGCTGCTTGGCGAACTAGCTCTCAGAGGCAAGCTTACTGAAATTCCAGAATACTTGTTCTACCGCCGCGATCATCCCAAAATGTCTGGGCGTGCCAACCCTACCGCAGAATCCATCGCCGCCTGGTTCGACCCAACCAATCAGAGAAAGCTCGTTCTTCCAATGAACCGACTGCTACGAGAACACGTTCGCGCTGTTGCCCGCACGCCTATGAACCCACTCGAAAAAGCAAAGTGCCTCGCGCACATCCGTACGTTCATTCGATGGAAACGTCGTGAGATTGCTCAAGAGTTCAAGCACCTCATTCAGGTATCGGCCTATAGCGTGGCTCATAGACGGCTCAATAGTGGTGTGGGCAACCCGCAGAAGCTACAGAAGCCATAGGATTCGTACTAGAGAGTCCATACAGTATAGTCAGAAAATTTATAGTCAGAAAATTTTGAACTTCAATTCACTACAGTAAAGGGCACTATGCAAACCCTGGGTTCCGAAACAATAGACGCGACAAGAGAGGAGCTAGAAGCTTCTACGACTGCCATTTCAGTCGTTATTAGAGCCTACAACTCTGAAGAGAACCTACCAACAATTCTAGACGCGCTCAAGTCTCAAGCAGCAACAGAAGGCTTTCAGTGGGAGGTCGTTGTCGTTGATAACAACAGTACAGACACAACCCCCCAAATCGTTCGAAGCTACCAGGAGCAATGGAACTATCCCTATCCGCTGCGGTATGTTCTAGAGCCCCAGCAGGGAGCTGTTTTTGCACGGCAGCGAGCGATCGCAGAATCCAAAGGCGTACTTGTCGGTTTTTTAGATGACGACAATATTCCTGGACCTCACTGGGTCTCAGCTATCCATACCTTCGATCAGCAACATCCTCAAGCAGGTGTATTCGGCAGTCAAATACACGGAGACTTTGAAATTCCACCGCCTAAAGACTTTCAGAAGATACAGGGGTTCTTAGCGATCAAAGAGTACGGACAAGAGCCGCGTAAGTTTAATGCGAGTCTCCTGGACTTGCCTGCAGGTGCGGGTATGGTCGTCCGGAAGCAGGTATGGCTTGAAGCCGTTCCTCAGACCTTACAGCTTCAAGGGCCCGTCGGTAATTCGCTCAAGTCGAAAGGAGAAGACTTCGAGAGTATGATCCATATCAGCCGTGCTGGCTGGGAGATCTGGTACAACCCCAAAATGCGCCTTCACCACAGAATCCCCGCCTGGCGTTTAGAAGAAGATTACCTGATGGAGCTGGTTAACTGTAGTGGGCTTAATATCTGTACTTTGCGGCTCTCTAGCGCAAAGATGTGGCAGAAACCATTGATTGTAGGCCGAATCTTTTTAGGCAGCTCAAAGAAAGTACTCAAACACTACGTCCAGCACAGGGGCCAGTTCGATAGCGATATCGTTGCTAGATGTCAAATGAGCTTTTTCCTAGGTTGTCTAATGAGTCCTTTCGTCCATATCACTCGCAGTTTCCAAAAAACCTAAAATGAGTTCCAAACTATCTCAGTACAGTCCTGCGTTCTACAGTCGCCGAAATTTCTTAAAAACGAGTCTTTTAGCAGCGGGTGGAACGCTGGCCTTTGGCTGTGCGAATCGAGGCGACAACGAACTTATCGAGATACTGCACCTGCCTAATCAGTTCTCTCGGCGGGCCGGATCGCTGAGTGCAAATGTTATCGGTCAGTACGGCAAACGGCTAGAGCAGCTTAGGTATCAGGTCAATGATGAACCGTGGATCACCTTCTCACCTAAAGGGCCTAGGGTGCCTTCTCCGCTATTCACGCTCGAACTCAGCGCAGACGCCTTGGAAGCAGGCAGTAATTCGCTCAAAATTGAAGCAACGCCTAAACGAGGGGACGTAGAAACAAAAACACTGACGTTTGAGTATCAGCCCTCTACCGTTGTGCTGCCGTTGACGACTGATTGGGAGAGTTACGACCTGGCCCAGCTAGATGTTCAAGATGGACGCTGGGAAACATTTGCCTCTGAGAACAACGGCTGGCGGGTAAGGCCAACGCCTGGATACGAAGATTATGATCGCATCTTAAACGTTACGGGTGCTTTCGCTGGGGGTAGGCGCGTTGAGGCAGACCTGACTTTTCGCAGCTACATAGAAGGGGAGCGCTACGGATTTGGGCTGCTGCCTATGTGGGGAGGTCATCCAGATGAGATAGGGGTGAGCCCACGCAGGGGATGGGCCTATGGAATTGCTTGGTTTTACTCCACCTACAACGGCATTGGCGCGGAGTTTTCTTACAAGGCGGGAAAGGAAGATCATGATTGGGTTGCTTCTTATCGCAACTGCGAATGCGATCGCAATGTCAGCTACAAAGTCATCGCAGAATGCTTTCCAGAAATTACCCCAGAAGGAGAGCACCTGCACTACAGGCAGCGCGTCAAATGGTTCGCCGCAAAAGATAACGAACCAGATATCTGGCTTGAGGTGACCGATACAGAAGGTGTGCCGCTACCTGAAAGTGAGTACGCAGTCGCACTCGTTGCACACAGAACTCAAGTTGAGTTTGGCAATGTAACCGTTACAGCTCTGCCGCCATCAACAGCTGAAGCTACGTAGGCTTAGCTCGCAGGATCTGTTCGTAGTATCAACCTGTTGTAAGTCGCAATTTGTAAATCACAACTAGTGGGTCATTTGTTATGCACATAGGCATAGCTGTAGAAGGGAGGAGCTCCTCTGCTAATCGTTTCATAGCAGTGTAGTAGTCGCTATCGTAGAACCGAAGCAGTTCGGTCACAATTGGGTCGTCACTGACGCCCACAATAAAGGCCAAGGGAGCCTGCACCTTTGGCCCAATAATCTCTAGCTGAATGTTGGGGTAGTGAGCGACAACTTTCTGAAATGCGTCTATTAACGTATGAATGCCTTTTTCGGGAGAAACCCTACCTACAAATGTAAGATGCCTAACTCGAGTAGGCTCCTCCTTCGGAAGGGCCATGCTATCAGAGCTATTAGAGCTGAGCTGATGACTCTTCTTAGAGAAGTAATCTACGTCGACGGCGTTATAGATGGTTTGGCAGCGGCTAGAAACGTAAGGGAAAGCCGCTTTCACGCGGTTGGTAATGTAGTCACTGCATTCGATAATAAGATCGACGCTCGTTAGGTTGGCATCAACAACAGCTGGGTCGAACTGAGTGAGCCAATCACAGCCCATCTGCAAAACAATCTTAATATTCGGATTGAATCTTTTGATAATGGGTGCAAATTGAGCAAAGTTGAAAAGATGCACAACATCGCACTCTTGCTTTCGCCGATCGAGAGCAATCTTGAGAATATAGCCGAAGTGATAGAGATTTGAGGAAACTAGAGAGTCTTCTGAATCCCCTGATGTGAAGTACTTCAGCAGCTTGTGCCATCGGCGGTCTAGCGCTACGTTAATCCACCGATACTCAACGCCTCTATCATAGGTAGGTGGAGCGTTAAAACCGTTTCCCTTGGCATAAACTATCACACCTGCTTTTCTAGCAATCCGATAGGCTGCTTGATAGGTCAAAATTGCCAGCGACCCAGACTGAACAGGCGGATGTAGGTTGTTCCAGGGCTGACTGACGAAGGCAATTTTCATTTCTCTGTAAGTATGTTTACTGTGAGTGACACATCAATTTTTACAGATGTATTTATGTATGCAATATAGTGCATGCACAAAGATTGGTGGATCTGTTTATGTGCAATGACCTGTTTTCCACTAAGACTTGTTTTCACTGAGTGCTAGCGCGGTGAGTAACACTCAGTCCTGTGACGAATTTCTTATCTAGAGCATTTTTATGATCAGGCAGTACCTCGTTGCCAAAAAGGTAGTTATTTTCTTCTTGCTAGGGTTTGCTCTGTTCGTATTGGCATCGCTAGCCTATTTTCTGCTCAAAGCTAGGGCGCCAAAGCTGTCAGCAGATCCAAGCATCTACTTACGCTCGGACGAACTGACGTCGATTGAAGCGATCGCTCAGCAGAACACCCACCCCAACACTTATCTCGACACAGACAGACTCGACGCTATCAAAATAAAAGTTGAACAGGGAGCAGAGCCGTGGAAAAGCGCCTACGAGCGCATGATGGTATCGGCAGAACAAGCGCTCTTAGCAGGGCCCTATAGCGTGACTGACAATGGCGGACCTAATGACGGTCACGACTTTAAAAGCTCTCAGGCTTACTGTGGGTGGACGGAAGTCGACGGACTAGAACCGGATTGCCGAGATGGACAGATCAATCCGCAAGCAGATAGACAGGACTATGACCACGCGATCGCCCTCGCCCGCAACGTCTCAACCCTCGGCTTAGCCTACGCATTTACACAGGAAGACCAATACGCCGAAAAGGCAGCTTCTCTCATCCGCGTTTGGTGCCTGGACACGCAGACACGGATGACCCCTGCTTTTACAACCCAGCAGTCGAAGATTGAGCTATCCGTTTCCTTACCAGGATTGTTCTACGGCGCAGATCTTATCTATAACGCGCCCACCTGGTCAGCATCAGAAAAAGCAGCCTTCGCTGACTGGACCAGCCAGATAGCGAACGACGCTTTATTGTGGAATCGACAAAATAATTTTGAAAATTGGCGAGTTCATTTCATCGCCTTAGCGGGATCATACTTAAAGGACGAGTCATTACTAAGCTATGCGTTTGGGCGATACAAAGAACTTATTCCCACCCAGGTTGACAGGCAAGGCCGACTCATCAAAGAGCTTGATCGCACACAGTCCCTTTCGTATTCTCTGTATGCACTCAATGCGATGACGTTAACAGCCGAATTAGCTTTACAACAGGGGGTTAACCTGTATGACTACAAAAGCGATCGCAACGTAGGACTCCAGACAATTCTGGACTATCACGCTAAATTCTCCAGCAGAGACACGCAGGAGAACTGGCCTTACGAGCAAATGACGCCTTTGAAAGTAGAGCCCATAGAAGCTTCAGACGGAATGGCACTGTATGAGATGGCGTATTCTCATTGGCAATCGCCACAGTATCTAGAAGTTATTCAATCCTGGGGCCGACCGATGACAGAAAGAAGAGTCCACTGGCATATCTCACTGACTCACGCCAGGCTTTAGGACTGACAAATACGTAGCTCAGCCGCTAACTTTTGGGCGGGTCGCTATGACAAATGATGCCAACCGCATCAACGCTCAGGTACAGGCAAGATAGACTGTACTGTAGTGGTTAATAGAATCCTTTCTTACGCCGTACAGATGTTGCATATTTTTTGAGTTCATACGCCTATGCCTTGGGTTCGCATTGCCAGTGGAATCGTTGCGATCGCGATCGCAATCAGCTTTATCGTGTTGGGCGGATGGTACTTCACCCTTGGGTTTGGCATCATCGTCTACCTGGGTCAGCTCGAAGTTTTTGATCTGGTTCGTGCCAAAGGCATTAACCCTGCTGGAAAAACAACGCTCATCGTTAGCCAAGTTCTACTGGTCACGGCTCACATTTCGCCGCCAGTAACCGACGCAACGCTGGCACTAGCAGGCACCTGCATTTGCTTCTATCTACTCTTTCAGCCCAAGTTTGCCACCATCGCCGATGTAGCAGCCTCTATTTTGGCCTTGTTTTACGGCGGCTACCTGCCTACCTACTGGATTCGCATCCGCGACTTAAGCGCTGAAGCCACAACCAATCTACCGCTTGGCGGCTACTTACCTACTAGCTTAAGCTGGGATGTGCTACCAACTGGCCTGACGATTACTTTCATTGCCTTCGCATGTATTTGGGGAGCCGATATTGGAGCGTACGCGTTCGGTCGTTCGTTTGGCCGCACCCCACTATCTAATATCAGCCCGAAGAAAACCGTCGAGGGCGCCATCTTTGGTATTAGCGCGAGTATTAGTATTGGCATTGTCGGCGCGTGGTCTCTCAGCTGGCCTATTTGGTGGCTTACAGGCGCTGCTCTGGGTACTATCATCGGCATCTCTAGTCTACTAGGCGATCTCACCGAATCTCTTATGAAGCGAGATGCAGGCGTCAAAGATTCCGGTACGCTTATCCCTGGACACGGCGGCATTTTAGATCGCACTGACAGCTATGTCTTTACCGCACCGCTGGTTTACTACTTCGTGGTGTATTTGATTCCTCTGGTCAATCGCTACTAGAGCAACATCTCAAAATAAACCATTCTTATCTTGCACCGGTTACAGCCTACTAAGGATTGACCATTATCTCTCCGCTGCACAACAGATGCGAAGGGTGCAAATCCAGCTGAGTTAGCTTTGTATCTTGCCCCAAATCCCACTGGAATCCTTCTAAAGCCTCGATAGGAACACCTACAGTACGTTGCGTCAAATCGTCTAACTGATCGAGCCATCTTGCAGAATTCAGCTGCAAAATGTGCCCTTCTATCACAGATAAATTAGTTGCCAAAATCACTGGCTGCTCTGCGGATTCTACAGGTGTTGTGGGATAGAAGCTCAAGCCCAGAGAGCCCTTTCCTATCTGAATTTGAGGGCGATTGAGTGTGACATTGGAGCTTAGAGGAAGTGGTCCATATCGAGCATCCACTGATTTAGCGACTTCAGGGCGCTGAATCAATGATTGCCAAAAGCTGCTCAAACCCTCAGCCAACAGGGGAGAGGCTAGCGATGCGTTCAAATCTCTAGCGCTTAGTGTCGTTTCTCCCTGCACTGGAAACGCCTTCATTAGTCGCAGCGGTTTGCCTCTCACCACTTGACCAACATTGATCCGAATATCTTCAGCAAATAGCTGCACCTGAGTAATACAAATTCCTCGATAAATAGTTCGTTCGGCGGAGACCGCAATCCCAGGAAGATAGCCTGAGATGATTTGGCGATCACGCCCTCACTAAATCAATCGAAAGCTGCTCTACCTGTTCTACTTGTGATCGTAGCCACAGCCGCACAGCCGCAGGCAAAAGCCGCCCAATAATACGACTTCCACTGCTAGACTTCGAACCCTGAGTCTCGTCGTCTTCAGAAAAATTACGGGGTTCAACCACAAGTACGGTCCATAGCTACAAGTTCTATTATTCCTGCCAATCGCCGTAGCACCCAACTAATTGCAGGAAGCCTATAGCCCTCTCCTACCGACCTATGATCTTAAATATCATTGTTTCATGACATTTTGATCCCAGCTATGAGCATTTTGCCGCTGTTTGTAGAAAAACGACGATTTTTATGATCCCGAAAGGAAAACATGTCATATCATTAAGACATTGATCCCACATTTGATCCCAGTACTTATCTTTTTGGGATTTATGCTTTAGCCCTAGTGAGGAAAAACATGTCAAACTCAGTTCCCAACATCCCGTTAGAAGAGATGACTCTACGTCAGCTGCGTAGAGTTGCTAGTGAGTACGAAGTATCACGCTACAGCCGCATGAGAAAAGTAGCGCTAGTAGCTGCTATCAAGCAAAAGCAGATTGCAGCAGGAGATCGCCGCGAATCTCCAGAAGTGGTAATGCACACTAATGGACAGACAACAGCAGAAGCCTCTCGATTCACAGATGCTGCGCAAAGTCATACTGTCGGTAACTCCACTAGCAGCAACGTAGCCACGCTTACGTCAACGGCGCTAGATATGGCATCTCTATCGACTGTCGATCAAGGCCTGACTGATTTGCCTAGTGGCTACGGTGAAAGTCGCATCGTTCTACTTCCTCGCGATCCGCAATGGGCTTACGCATATTGGGATATCCCCAACGAGCACAAGCAAGAACTTCGTAACCAAGGTGGCCGCCGCTTAGCACTTCGCTTTTACGATGTAACCAATATTGATATTAATAGCCAAAGCCCTCATAGCCTTCAGCAGTACGACTGCGGTGAAATGTCTCGCGAGTGGTACTTGCCAGTACCTGTAAGCGATCGCGAATACACCGTCGAAGTAGGTTACGTCTGTGATGACGGTCGCTGGCTCATGCTTTCCCGCTCTGCGCCTATTCGCATTCCCCCCGTTTACCCATCCGACTGGATTGAAGATCAATTTGTCACCATCGACTGGAAGCAAGGCCTCAAAGGTCATACCGTTGCTAAGCTAGTTTCTCCCAGTCAAAAGGCAGACAGCATGACGGCTCAGTCAAGCACATCTGCCGCCGCTGCTGGCAAAAACAAGATCTACGACGAGCTATTCTCGCAAGCGCAGTCTACGGAAGCTCAGCGTATAGCGGGATCTTTGTTTGGCTCCATGCATCAGGTACCCGAGCAGGCTGTTAGCTCTTTCGTCTTCCCTTCAGGTGCTGGACTCTGGGCACTGCCGACCGCGTCTGGTGTCAATATGTCCGGTGCGGGCATGTTCGCATCCGCACCACCGCCAAAACCTCGCAAGTTCTGGCTAATTGCCGATGCTGAGCTCATCGTCTACGGTGCCACTGAGCCTGATGCTACTGTCACTATCGACGGAAAGAGAATCGAGCTAGAAGAAGACGGTACATTCCGCTTTCACGTTTCCTTCCAAGACGGCGTTCTGCGCTATCCCATCGTTGCCGTTGCAGTCGATGGTGAGCAAACTCGCTCTGTGCACATGGACTTCGAGCGCAAGACACTTTCTCGCAATACCAATACGAAGGTAGAAGCCTTAGAAGAGTGGTTCGCCTAAGTCAAATATCTGACTTAGATATTTAAGTAGATAGCGACTTCAGCTATCGGACTTACACCGTTTCAACTATAGAAAAGGAACATCCGAAGACCGGGTGTTCCTTTTTTCTTAGAACGATATCTAAACGAACCGCTTTTGCAGCGCTGTCCACCGCTTCTCTATCCAAAAGAAAACTCTATCCACCCACTTCAGTAGCTTCTCTAACGAATGTTCAATGTAGTCAACAGAAATCACGTCTGCCTCTACGTATGTTGAATGTCGGCTACCTGCTACACCGTCGGATATCAGCGGTGCTGTCGTTGAATGTACCAACACAGGCTGCGCCACCAGCGCAATTGGCGAATCAGACGCTACTAATGCAGACGATATTGGGAAACGTTGTTCTTTTAGCGGAGTGGGCTGTCGAGACTTCTGCAGTGTTTCCTCCGTAAGCTTGACATCTATAAAGCGATTTGTATTTTGCTGTAGCTTCATTTTCTGAGTCTGGGTCAGTCCATTCCAAACACGCATGTAGTCGATCACCAGTACGAGCGATCGCGCTTTCAAATCGCTTGCAATACCCATAATCCGACCAGCCTTCGATTCTTTGACCTCTCCTGTAGCGTCGTTCAATAAGTCTCTAGAGGAACCCCTCCATAGAACACTTATCCGACGAACAGGTAACAAGACCGCACTACTCACGAGCCGCCATCCCTGGATCACAGAAGCTAGCCACCGAGAAGATGTAGAAGTCAATTGATTTACCTGCTTTGGCGATAAACAGTTACCCGCCGATAGCAAAGTTTGTGCCATCGCTGCTTCTGCATTCAAAACCTTCTCTAGTGAAACTTTATCTACAGAGTCGTTTGATTTCGTAACGACATCAATGCCTGAAACAGTCTCATCGGGACTAACTTTCTCAGCCTGTAGTGCTTTGAGCAAAGGCTTCAACCCTTGAAAATTCAATCGATCTGAAACAGCCAGCAGTCTATCGAAGCCCGAGAGGTCTAAAAGAGCAGTATTAGGTTGAGAATGACCTAGAAATAGTCGCAGCTTTGTCACAGACTGGCGCAACTTCTGTAATCTCTTCTGAGAGGTCCGCACCGCAGCAACCACTGGAGAAAGTGCCACCATAAAACCTATTTCACTGCTCAGCACAACGGTTGAACGGGTTTTACGTACAGCTCTTTGATGGCGTTCCAGTCCCTGCCAGTACTGACCCAGTAAAAAACGTAGTAAGTTACTTTGATACGGACCAAGAGCCATTTCTAGAAAACCCTCTGTTCAAAATCAATTTGTAGACAACAGCGATCGCTGCTCTCAATTCTAAAGGAAGTTATGACCGCTACTGTCGCAACATCATCTCTCTCCACCGCAATACAAGAGACACTAGATCGCCTACGTCAGCTCAACACGCAAGATATACAAACCAAGTGGCAGCTGTGCCACCAAGATTTTGAGATCGCAGACATTTCAACGACCTCACCAGAAGCCTTGTCTCAGTGGTCATCAGCAACGCTTAATGACCGACAGCATATCGCCTGGAATAAAGGGCTCAATCTTCTGTGGATTCGTCAGGCTATCACAGTTCCCGAAGATCTTTCGGGGTACCCGTTAGCAGGGCTTACCTTAAGACTAGCGCTTACATGGTGGGCTGAAGACGCTCAAATCTATGTGAATGGCACCCTTGTACAGTCTGGAGACCTGTTCGAGTGCTTCACACGTATTTGTCTATGTGAGCAGGCCGTACCAGGACAGGTATTTCAAGTAGCTATCCGGTTAGTGAGTCCTGGTCATGACGATGGGGCGCTGGTGCGATCGCAGCTCATCTACGAACTTCCCAAAAACTATTTCACGCCTGAACCCAGCTTTGTCGCTGATGAAATCGAGGTTCTAGCAACCCTTGAGCCGGACAGTCAGAAAGCAGTTGAGAAGTCGATCGCGCTCCTCAACTGGGATAGTCTCATTCCAAACTCAGCACAAAATAACTTAAGAGCCGCCGATCTCAACCTATGGCAAAACCTCTCCACACCAGAAATCTCCTCACCTCAACCCATCCCTGCAACCACCCATCCCTTCCAGCAGTCCCTTAGCCAGTTCCGCCGCAGCCTTAAACCCTTCAGCCAAAAGATAAAAGCTAGAAAAATTCAATGTGTCGGTCATGCGCACCTAGACATGGCTTGGCTGTGGCCAATTGCTGACACATGGGAAGCCGCCGAGCGCACCTTCAGGTCCATCCTTTCTCTTCAAGAAGACTTCCCAGAACTCACCTACACACATTCCAGCCCTGCTCTCTTCGAATGGTTAGAGCACAATCGGCCAGCACTATTCGAACAAATTCAGCGAAAAGTTGCCGAAGGCAGTTGGAGCATCGACGCTGGGCTCTGGATTGAGCCCGAGTTCAACATTGTCAGTGGTGAAGCGATCACCCGTCAAATTCTCTACGGCCAACGCTACTGCAAAGAAAAGTTCGGTACTATCAGCAAAGTCGCTTGGCTCCCTGACTCCTTCGGTTTCTGCTGGCAGCTCCCTCAGTTGCTTACCCAGGGCGGCATTGAAACCTTTGCCACACTCAAACTCTCCTGGAACGACACCACCGAATTTCCACACCAGCTATTTTGGTGGCAATCTCTTGATGGCAGCCGCATCCTCAGCCTCATGCTCCCACCTATCGGCGCCGATATCGACCCTATCAAAATGGTAAATCACGCCGCGAGATGGGAGAACAGTACCAAAATACTAGATAGCATCTGGCTTCCGGGCATGGGAGACCACGGCGGCGGACCGACACGCGACATGCTTGAGAAAGCTTACCGTTGGAAAAAATCACCCTTCTTTCCCAGCCTCAGTTTTACAAATCCCAATACTTACATCAAAAATCTTCCTTCCTCCCCACTTGAGCAGAGCGAAGCCCAAGCCTCTACTGCTCTTCCTATATGGAATAGCGAACTCTACCTTGAGCTGCATCGTGGCTGCTATACCAGCCATGCTGACCAAAAGAAAAGCAATCGCCATTGCGAAGACTTGCTGTATCAGGCTGAAGTGTTTGCTACCATCGCTCACATCACCACCAACAGACCCTATCCCAAAGCAGACATAGACACCGCTTGGAAAACGCTTCTCTTCAATCAATTTCACGACATTCTGCCAGGTACCTCTATCCCCGAAGTATTCGTAGAGGCTAATCACAAGTGGCAGCAGGTGCAGACTATCGGACAGCGCGT
>CAWILA010000003.1:152500-317153 GCA_963836895.1 uncultured cyanobacterium
CCTATGGATTCAGTGAGCTGTATTTAGGGTTGCCCCATTCGGATATCTCTGGATCAATGCCTGATTCCGGCTCCCCAAAGCGTTTCGTCGGTATCCACGTCCTTCTTCGCCTCTGTGTGCCTAGGTATCCACCGTGAGCCCTTTGTAGCTTGACCTTCTATCTCTAGAAAATCATTGGCTACCATCTACTAGTTCTCTTCCCCTTACTTTCTCGGTCAGTTAGCTTTCGCTTTCCTTCCTCGATTACTTGGTTTCGTAAACTAATAGCTGGGCTTTCTAATCTTCAAATGTCTACAAGACACTCGAACTACCTTTGCTTTCTTATAGTTTTCTATGCAGTTGTCAAGGTTCTTGCTAGTCTCGAAAGACCAGCACTCTATAATGACTCTCCCTCGCAGAAGGCATTACTAGATGCTGATTTCTTTTGACAATTAATCCTATTCAATCAACAGCTCATACGCTGTAGTTGATGATAGCCTGTCGTTGGTGGAGGTAAGCGGACTCGAACCGCTGACATCCTGCTTGCAAAGCAGGCGCTCTACCAGCTGAGCTATACCCCCATATTTGTAGTATGAAAGTGGGCCATCCTGGACTCGAACCAGGGACCTCACCCTTATCAGGGGTGCGCTCTAACCACCTGAGCTAATAGCCCATGCCGCTATCTATTTGTTCATCAACTCTCCCTAGTTCCCTAGTTCCAGATGACTCACTTATTAATAGTGGTGTCGTAACACCCAAACAATTTGAAGAGGAATACTTACTCGATTCTTTACTCGCTACTTACTTGTTTAGGGTAAATAACTTTCTTTCTCTCGCTTGTATGCTTTAACTAACAAAACCCTCAACGACCTTAGGTGACTACAGCTACAACCTATTCGCTAATCGCTTTCAGTTGATAACTTAGTAGGTCTCCCTCTAAGGAGGTGATCCAGCCACACCTTCCGGTACGGCTACCTTGTTACGACTTCACCCCAGTCATCAGCCCTGCCTTCGGCATCCCCCTCCTAAAAGGTTGGGGTAACGACTTCGGGCGTGGCCAACTTCCATGGTGTGACGGGCGGTGTGTACAAGGCCCGGGAACGTATTCACCGCAGTATGCTGACCTGCGATTACTAGCGATTCCGCCTTCATGCAGGCGAGTTGCAGCCTGCAATCTGAACTGAGCAACGGTTTATGGGATTAGCTCACTATCGCTAGTTGGCTGCCCTTTGTCCGTTGCATTGTAGTACGTGTGTAGCCCAGGATGTAAGGGGCATGATGACTTGACGTCATCCCCACCTTCCTCCGGTTTGTCACCGGCAGTCTCCTTAAAGTGCCCAACTTAATGATGGCAACTAAGGACGAGGGTTGCGCTCGTTGCGGGACTTAACCCAACATCTCACGACACGAGCTGACGACAGCCATGCACCACCTGTCTCTACGCTCCCGAAGGCACTCTTCCCTTTCAAAAAGATTCGTAGGATGTCAATCCCTGGTAAGGTTCTTCGCGTTGCATCGAATTAAACCACATACTCCACCGCTTGTGCGGGCCCCCGTCAATTCCTTTGAGTTTCACACTTGCGTGCGTACTCCCCAGGCGGAACACTTAACGCGTTTGCTTCGATACTGACCGGGTCGATACGGCCAACACCTAGTGTTCATCGTTTACGGCTAGGACTACAGGGGTATCTAATCCCTTTCGCTCCCCTAGCTTTCGTCCATCAGTGTCAGTTATGGCCCAGTAGAGCGCCTTCGCCACTGGTGTTCTTCCTAATATCTACGCATTTCACCGCTACACTAGGAATTCCCTCTACCCCTACCACACTCAAGTCTAGTAGTTTCAATTGCCGATCCACAGTTGAGCTATGGGCTTTAACAACTGACTTTCTAAACCACCTACGGACGCTTTACGCCCAATAATTCCGGATAACGCTTGCATCCTCCGTCTTACCGCGGCTGCTGGCACGGAGTTAGCCGATGCTGATTCCTCAAGTACCGTCAGTACTTCTTCCTTGAGAAAAGAGGTTTACGACCCACAGGCCTTCCTCCCTCACGCGGCGTTGCTCCGTCAGGCTTGCGCCCATTGCGGAAAATTCCCCACTGCTGCCTCCCGTAGGAGTCTGGGCCGTGTCTCAGTCCCAGTGTGGCTGATCGTCCTCTCAGACCAGCTACTGATCGTCGCCTTGGTAAACCATTACTCCACCAACTAGCTAATCAGACGCGAGCTCATCTACAGGCTATAAATATTTCACCTCTCGGCACATCCGGTTTTAGCAGCAGTTTCCCACTGTTGTCCCGGTCCTATAGGCAGATCCTCACGCGTTACTCACCCGTCCGCCACTAACACCCGAAAGTGTCCGTTCGACTTGCATGTGTTAAGCACGCCGCCAGCGTTCATCCTGAGCCAGGATCAAACTCTCCATTTTATCAACAGATAACTAACCTCACACTCTTACATGCACAGCTAATTAGTTTGTCTCTTTACTCAGCCTTCTCTGGCTATCCTATTGCTCCCCTGAACATAGACATGCTACACTCAGTGCAATTTTAATTCTTAACGAGGGTCTCGTTAATTCTCTTCAAATTATTTGATTTTCTAGGTGCTACTCCTCGCCTCTAGGTTCGGTCCCGTTCGGGTCCGTTCCCTTCAGCGCTTAATCACTATAGCGACACTTGGCGAATAGTGTCAACAAATTTCTGACTTATTTTTTCAAAGAGGCCAGAAGCCCGATGGTATCCGGCTTCTGGCCTCTTTATTAGTAAGGAATTGACGGATTATGGGTGCTTCCTCGCCAGATTGTTGAGTTCGAGGGCTGATATATCTAGATGAATTAGTAGATGGAGTGTTTACGGAGTAACAGCTTCACTCAATATGGCTCTAGGCTGAAACTAATTCGAGTTCAAGATATTTGTCAGGCCTGGTAGAGGTTGGAAAGAAGATGTTGCCAAATTGGATAGTTTTAGATGAGCTTTTGATGGGTTGGCTGCGAGAGGACATTGGCCGAGGGGACCAAACGACTTTGGGGTTGGGTGAGGTGGCACTGAAGCAAGGGAAAGCCTATTGGGTAGCGAAGGAGGCAGGTGTTATTGCTGGACTGCCTGTTGCACAGCGTGTTTTCTATTTGATAGATAAAGATGTTTCCTTCAGAGCGCAGGTGGAAGAAGGGACAGAAGTTGAGGTAGGGACGGTGATTGCCGAGATAGACAGCCAGCTAGGGACTTTACTCACAGGAGAGCGGGTGGCTTTGAACCTGGCGATGCGGTTGAGCGGGATTGCGACGATGACGAGGCGGTTTGCGAATGTGATTGAGGATTTGCCGACGCGGTTAGTGGATACCAGGAAGACGACGCCAGGACTGAGGGTGCTAGAAAAATACGCGGCGTTTGTAGGTGGCGCGCAGAATCATCGGATGGGGCTAGATGATGGGGTGATGATTAAAGACAACCATATTTCGGCAGCGGGTGGAATTGTGCTTGCGATAGCGAAGGTGCGCGATCGCATTCCTTATCCCATCACGATTGAGGTAGAAACTGAGTCGTTGGAACAGGTGCAAGAAGCCATTGAGCACGGTGCGGACATTATCATGCTGGATAATATGCCGCCGGGAAAGATGAAGGCGGCGGTAAAAGTCATCAGAGCAACTAATCAGAGAATTAAGATTGAGGCGTCGGGTAATATTTCGCTGAAAACGATTCGAGTGGTGGCTGAGACCGGGGTGGACTATATATCAAGCAGTGCACCGATTACGCGATCGCCATGGATGGATATAAGTATGCGAATTCGGCAGTAGTCTTGTGATGATGGCGGTAAGAAGTTAATTTACGAAACAGAGTTTGCTAAATAGTTGGTTTGTTGATTTAGGCTTATTACTCGTTGGTTTTGTAGTGGAGCGCTGATGAGCAATCAACGTACATATCAGCCTGATGATCAGCCCAGTATTGTCCGCATGGATATGCTGGACACTGACTACGCCAAGATGGTTGCTGGTGAAACTATCGCTGAGGAGCGCAGAGACCGGTTGGAAGCGGTAGATCCTTATACGCTAAATCGACTGGAGAAACAGATTAGTCGGTATCGGTATGGTCAGCTAGATCAGTCGGGGAAGGACGACATTTTGTGTGATATTGGTTCGACGGCGGAGCTGCTAAGTCAGGCTGATATGGAAGATATTCACCAGCGCATGCGAGAGACGGGCCAATTTTATCTGACTGCAGGAGAGCGACAGCAAATCATCAATTGGCTGAAAGATGAGTTGGCAGTTGATTTGATGGCTCCGGTGGATTAATTCAATTAGCTGGGCCTACGCAGTATTTTTTGCTAACAGCTACCTACCGGCAATCTCTTCAATGGCAATCTGAACAAACGTATCTGCGACTTCGAAATCGGTATCGTGTGCGGCGAACACTACGACAAGGCTTTGAGCACTTTGACCGTAAGGGTTCGGGTAGCAGAGGATTCGGAATGAGCCATCGCCAAAGTAGCCAGTGCGATCAATTTGTCCTTGCTCTACTTGAACGTCGAGCGTGCTGACAAAGATGTCGGTTCGAGAAAGGCAGCTATCGACGTTGGAGTTGACTATGCCGTCGCCACTTGCGATTTCGGGGGCGGCAAGAACAGGCGCTACAGAGAGGAGGACTGTGCTCCCAAGTGCGACAGCAGCAGATAAAAGCTGGACAGATTTCATAGGAACACAAAGTTTGATTGATTAAGCCTAGTACAAGGCGATCGCACGCAGCTCACTAGCTATTCCGATTTGTAGAGGGACATGTGTAATGGCGATGCCATTTGTGCATGATAGATAGGGTCATCAGTCATTAGTCTCTAGGCTATAGAAGGATGACTAGGGTACAGTATTTGCTGTAAGTGTAGTGCACTGTGAAGTTTATACTGCACCCTTTTTTAGTTATCGCAAGGCACTATGGCTCCTTCTGAACAGCTCGATCAGCCGCATGAAAAGTGGATCTCGTACTATGCGCGCTTTGGCTATGCAGCGAAGGGGATTGTGTATGGCAGTAGTGGCGTGCTAGCGATTTTAGCTGCGTTGGATCTTGGCGATAATGATACGGTGGGCTCAACAGGGGCTCTGAGCAAGATAGCGGAGCAACCGTTTGGAAGGATACTACTTGCGGTTGTCGCCTTTAGCCTGATGGGATATGTGCTGTGGCGGTTTATTCAGGCTGCTCTCGATCCAGAGCATAAGGGTCATGACTTTTCGGATATTGTACGGCGATTGAGCTATGCATGTAGCGGATTTGTGTATGCCGGTGTCGCGTTTAGTGCTGTCAAAATTTTAATGCGATCGCCCGATAGTGGGGGAAAAACACCTGCAGACTGGGCCTTTCAAGTGATGCAGAAACCATTTGGTCGTGGCTGGTCGTTGCAGGCGGGCTGCTTTTTGCCGGGATTGGCTGCTATTACTTCTATCGAGCGATCAAGGCTGAATTTCGTAAGCGGTTTAAGCTGCATCAAATGAGCGATATTGCAAAGACATGGGCGACAATTGCGGGTCGTCTCGGTATTGCAGCGCGAGGGTTTGTATATGTAGTTATCGGGTTCTATGGAATGAGAGCTGGCTGGGAGTTTAATCCTGAAATGATTAAAACAACAGAAGATGCACTGGCGACGTTCAACAACAACCCTACTGACGAAATCATATTAGGAACGTTAGGAGGAGGATTTATTGCCTATGGCATCCATATGTTTTTTCAGGCGAGATATCGCAGTATTGACCCGCTGTAAGTATCGTTAGTGTCTTTTGAGAATGAGATTTGAAGGCGAGAAGTCAGCTATCGCAGGTTATTCAACGCTATCTGACATGGTTCGAGTAGCAGTGCGGTTCGCTCGTTCTAGAGCAGTGATGACAGTAGTCAACCATAGAGCACCGATGAATGAGCCTGCGATGACGTCACTAGGCCAGTGTGCGCCTAACGCCAGGCGAGACAATGCAATCAGACCTATCCACAGCGTTCCGAACGCGATCGCAACCAACTGCTCTAGAACGTTGCTAGCAGCACGAAACCATAGATAAAAAATCAGCCCGTACATCGTCGTTGCGACAACCACATGACCTGAAGGAAATGAATGTAGGCTAGGTGCGGCTAAGCCATCAGCAATTAGGTCTGGGCGATCACGGCTCCACATACCCCAGCTAATCCAAACTAGCGCGAACTGACCGATATAGGTCGCCACAACGGTAGCGGCGATTAGCGGCTTTCGGAACCAGGCGGTTAGCGCCGTCAGCGTGAAGAAAATAGGCAGCATTCCCACCAAATTACCAGGGGATTCCCAAGTGATTCCCTTTGAGAAAGAAAGCGGTGACGTATCGCGCCACTGTAGCAGCCATTTTTCATCCCATGCTTGCATCCAGCTACTTTCCCAACCCATTGCTATACGGGTCCCGACGTAAGCAATCAGGGCGCAAATGCCTAGGCCAATCAACAGGGTTTTCCACCATGCTAACCAGGCAGCCTTTGGTAGAGCGCGGCTATCTTGCCAGAACCGGCGGGCGATCGCACGAATGCCCGCAGGAACCACCGTTTTAGACTTAGCTGTCATCTATCGTTTATATAGGGTTAACCACTTCGCTTATAATCGCAGGTAGCCATTGCTGCTGTGATGTGAGCAAAGTAGTTACAGAGTGGAGGAAAAGATGGCTAGTGACATCTCTCTAGCGAAAGGAGTCAGTTTAGAGACGGTGCTTAAGCAGCCAAGGACATGCTGATGCGACTTAGAAAAGATTGTAGCCGTTCGCTCTGAGGATTAGCCAATACTTCTTTCGGGTTACCTTCTTCTTCCACTTTTCCTTTGTTGAGGAAGACAACGCGACTCGCGACTTCCCTGGCAAACTGCATCTCATGGGTGACAACGACCATAGTCATTCCCTCTTGCGCCAACTGCTGCATGACCTGAAGTACTTCACCGACAAGCTCTGGGTCGAGGGCGCTAGTCGGTTCGTCAAACAGAAGAATCTCTGGCTTCATACAGAGGGCTCTGGCAATCGCAACTCGCTGCTTCTGCCCACCCGATAACTGATCGGGAAAGCTGTTGGCTTTCTCTGATAGGCCCACCTTGTCTAAGTAGAACCTTGCTGTTTCTTTACTCTCAGCGTCTGACAGATCCTGTACCTTCTTAGGTGCTAGGCAAAGGTTTTCGAGAACGGACAGGTGAGGAAATAGATTGAACTGCTGAAAGACCATACCTACTTGAGCCCTAAGTTCTAGCAGGCGACGGCGACTGAGGCTCGGCTCAGATAGGTCAATGCTGTTCACAATGAGTCGACCACCAGTAATCGTTTCTAGTCGGTTGAAACAGCGCAAAAGTGTGCTTTTACCACAGCCGGACGACCCGATGATAGAAACAACTTCGCCCCGATTGATTTGGCAATCAATACCACGTAGTACTTCTAATTCGCCGAATTTTTTTTGCAGGTTGGCACTGATAATGGCAGGGGTTTGTTCTGGCATAGCGACGTGTTGTTCCTATCGTTTAAAAGCTAACCTTAGGCTGACCTTAAAGGAAGCCTAGCATCCTACATTTTCAAAAAGCGTTCGTAGAAACCATCAGTATCTTTTCCACTTCGCTAATAGTATCTATAGCTTTATCCCATAGCGCCAAGCAGCTGGGAATGCCTTGAGGATAGATATTTGGCGTTTAAAACATCGTTGTGCAATGACAGCAGCTATACAAAAAGGATGAACATTTTTGCGCTGCGTTTTCTTAGGTAACATTGATAACTTTTCGCGTACGCGGGAGCGGGATAATGAGGTATTAATTTTTGGAATGAACTGCTTTAGCAATGAAACTAACACGCTCTACTTTTTTAAGAAATGCAGCTATAGGACTGTTGTCAGCTGGGTTACTAGCGGCCTGCGGTGGTGGCGGCAGCGAAACGCCTGAGGCCAGCGCGGACGTTTGGAAGGTAGGTACTGAAGCAGGCTTTCCGCCTTTTGAATCGGTTGGTGATGACGGTGAGCTAGTTGGCTTTGACATTGATCTGTTTAACGCGATTGGTGAAAAGACTGGGCAGACCATCGAGTTTGAAAACTTGCCTTTTGATAGCCTTATTCCTGCCTTGCAAGGTGGCACGATTGATGCGGCAATCAGTGGTATGACGATTACCGAAGAGCGAGCGCAAACGGTTGACTTCTCTGATCCTTACTTTGATGCGGGACTGGCGATCGCAGTTAAAGAAGAAACGACAGACATTGCGAGTTTAGATGACCTAGAAGGTAAGCGAATCGCAGTACAGATTGGAACGACTGGCGCAGCGGCAGCAGAAGGCGTGCCTAACGCAGAAGTAACGACGTTTGAGAATGCGCCTTTGGCGCTGCAAGAGCTGTCTAATGGCAACGCTGACGCTGTAATTAACGATGCGCCTGCGACTTTGGATGCGATCGCGACTGGCAATATTCCTGGCATCACGGTGGTCGGCGAGCTATTGACTGAAGAGTCTTATGGTATTGCGCTGCCAAAAGGATCTGAGAATGTAGAGGCGATTAATGCTGCGATCGCAGAGATCAGATCCGACGGAACCTACGCAGAACTCTATCGCAAGTGGTTTGATGCAGAGCCGCCAGCTGAGTAACCCTCGCTACTGTGCATAGTTTTAGCAGCTTAAGAATATAGGGCAAGGCATTTTCAGGCAAAAGAGAGCTATCCAAGCGATCTTCTGTCTGAATCAGCGCGCTATAGACTTGCGGCACTGGCCTAAAACAGTCTCAGACCTATCTTCTTCGGAGTTTTACTGTTGGATAAGTCACTCGGCTTCATTATTGATGCGCTTCCCATTTTATTAACTGGCGCACTGGTTACCTTACAGCTCACAGCCGCTGCGACTTTCTTCGGGTCTCTAGGTGGCATAGCACTAGGCGTTGCCAGACTTTCAAAAATTTGGATAATCCGCCTACTGGCGAGAATCTATATCGATTTTTTCCGAGGAACACCGCTGCTTGTTCAGCTGCTGATTATTTACTTTGGTATTCCTCCCCTACTACAGTCTATCGGTATCAACTTTGGTTTAGGTCGCGGAACGGCTGCCGTTCTGGGTCTTAGCCTTAACTCCGCAGCTTACCTAGCGGAGATTGTACGAGCGGGCATTCAATCAATTGAAACAGGGCAAAAAGAAGCCTCCGAATCGCTTGGCCTCGGTCCTGGCCAGACGATGCGCTATGTTGTTTTCCCACAGGCGCTGCGCAGAATGATTCCACCGCTGGGTAATGAGTTTATTGTGCTACTTAAAGATACGAGTCTGGTAGCTTTTATAGGTCACCAGGAATTACTGAAGCAGGGACAGCTGATCGTAGCGAAGAATTTTCGAGCTTTTGAGATTTACATCACTGTTGCTCTCATCTATTTGCTCCTTACCGTGCTGGCTTCTCAAGTATTTTCCTGGTTAGAGCGTAGGATGAACCCGACAACGTAGTGTAGTCATGTTGTTACGCGCTTGACTGATGGTTCAGAGCTTTCCAAAGATTAAAATTATCGCGGTGGGGAAAGTGAAGAAGACCTGGCTGCGCGATGGGATTGCGCTATATGCGAAGCGGCTGCCCGAGGTTGAGATTGTTGAGATTAAAGATAGTGATAAAGAGAAGGAAGCCGATAAGCTGCTGAGTATGATTAGCGTGCAGGATCGGCTGGTGGTGATGACAGAGTATGGGAAAAAGAGAGACTCTGAGGCGTTTGCACAGTGGCTAGGGGAGGAAGCTTTTGGGACGTTGGTGATGTTTATTGGGGGGCCGGACGGGGTGTGCGATCGCCTCAAAAAGCACCCTACGATCAGCCTATCAGCCATGACTTTTCCGCACGAAGTCGCCCGGCTCATGCTCGTAGAGCAGCTGTATCGAGCCAAGACGATTCTGCAAAACGGCAGCTACCACAAATAGTTATATCTGCTCACGGACCCACTTTCGTAGCTTTGCTTCGGCAGACATCTCTCTAACCAATGCGACTTCTAGAAATTCGTACAGATCTGCTTTCTGCACAAAAGGGAAAGTAGGGGATCGGTCTTGCTCAATGTACTGATCTCCCTGTAAGCATAAGATCTTCCACTCACGACCATTAAAGCGCCAGAATTCAGGAACGCCTATGCTCGCGTAGAGTGCGTTTTTCTTGATATCCGTATTGGTGATATCTACTTCTACCACCAAATCAGGTGGGGGATCGGCACTCAAATCAACTGTGTGATCTGCAACTAGCTCAAAATTCTGAATGTAGTAGCCGTTGTCTGGCTCGGCACTTCTGAGCAAGTCCTCTCGATCCAGCGTGGTTGAGCCCATCGTTTTTATGTCAAGGCCCATCTCACCCACCAAAATCCAGATGAAACGCTCAATCAGTCTGGAAAATCGCTCATGGCTTTCTAGAGGCATCGTAATTTCTAAGACACCGTCGTCATAGGTGAAAAGAGCATGCGTGCGCTCGGTCAATAAACGCTGAATTTGTTTGAAGGCGGGCCATTCTAAATCACGAAAAACAACGCGCTTTTCTCCAACTGGCTTAGGAGGTGCTTCTAGAAGGTACATAGCAATCTACTGCATAGAGTCCATCTGAGTTAAGTCTAGCAATTAAGACAGTTTCGCTTTTACGATGGATTGAACTTTGTTGCCGTCGGCCTGGCCTTTGAGCTTGGCCATGACGGGGCCCATAACTTTGCCCATTTCGCGCATGCTGGTGGCTCCAGTTTGTGCGATCGCATCATCCACAGCCGCCTCAATATCCGCATCTGAAAGCTGAGCAGGCAAATACTCTTCTAGAATTGTGAGCTCTTTCGCTTCCTTATCGGCTAGTTCCTGACGGCCCGCATCGGTGAACTGCTTGATGGAGTCGCGGCGCTGTTTGGCTAGCTGCATCACAATAGCTAGCTCTTCCTCTTCATTGAGCTCCTCGCGGCCTTCGGCTCGGATGGTACTTTCTTTCTCGATGATGACTTTTTTGATGCCACGTACGGTTTCTAGCCGCAGCTTGTCTTTGGCCTTCATCGCAGTTTTGATTTCATCGGAAATGCGATCTTTCAAGCTCATGGTTAAAACCGTTCCACTGCTTGATAACTATACAAAAAAGAAGGACCCGCCCGAGCGAATCCTTCTATATCGAACTAGACCGTATCGAATCGGACGTGAACGCTAAGCGTTTAGTATTCGGGCACAGCCGGATCGACTTCGCGGCTCCATGCCTGAATGCCGCCCTTTACGTTAGTTCCTTCAATTCCGGCTTCTTTCAAAATGGCTAGTGCTTTGGCTGAGCGTCCGCCCATTTTGCAATGAGCAACTAGCTTGTGGCCATTTAGCATACCTTTTAACTTCAGCACGCCGTCACCATTCTCAATTTCACCGAGTGGAATCAGCGTAGAGCCCGGAATCTTGGCGATTTCGTACTCGTTAGGGTTGCGAACGTCTAGCAAGAAGAAGTCATCCTTCTCACTGTCGATGAGTTTTTTTAGTTCACTGACGGACATTTCATTCATACTGGCAGCCTGTTTTGCTTCTTCCTCAGCAGCCTGCGGAATGCCACAGAACTGCTCATAGTCGATGAGCTTGTCGATAACTGCGCGGTGCTCTTCGGGTGGCTTACGCAGCTTGAGTTCTCTAAAGCTCATCTCTAGAGAATTATAGACAAGCAACCTTCCACTTAAAGTATTGCCTTTACCCAAAATGACTTTGATGGTCTCTGTCGCCTGGATAACGCCGATCATACCGGGGAGAATTCCCAATACGCCGCCTTCTGCGCAAGAAGGAACTAAGCCTGGTGGTGGTGGCTCGGGGTAGAGGTCGCGGTAGTTGGGTCCGCCCTCGTAGTTGAAAACGGTCGCCTGGCCTTCAAATCGATAGATAGAACCGTAGACGTTTGGTTTGTCGAGCAGAACACAGGCGTCGTTGACGAGATAGCGCGTGGGGAAGTTGTCGGTGCCGTCGACCACGATGTCGTAGGGTTCAAAGATCTCTAACGCATTGTCTGAAGATAGGCGGACTTCGTGGAGATCCACCTGGCAGTAAGGGTTAATTTCGTGAATGCGGTGCTTGGCCGATTCAATTTTGGGCTTGCCTACCCAGGAGGTGCCGTGGATGACCTGTCGCTGCAAGTTGGAATGGTCGACAACGTCAAAGTCGACGATGCCGATGCGACCGATGCCCGCTGCGGCTAGATATAGGAGAAGGGGAGAGCCTAAGCCACCTGTACCAACGCAGCAAACGCTGGCGGCTTTGAGTTTCTTTTGACCTTCGAGCCCGACTTCGGGGAGGATCAAATGGCGAGAGTAGCGTTCGTACTCTTCTTTGGTCAGTTGGATTTCATCCAAGTTGGGGTTCAGCATGGTGTTTGAGAGATGAATGGCCGACAGTGTATTCGGCCTTGGCGATGAACATTTGAAGATCCCACGGGTGGAAACCAGAGAGTTGAGATAGGCACGAAGTAATCGAGCACCTATCTGATTTGCTACTGACGGCAGCAGCTAGCTGAGTAAGACTTTTGAATGAGACTGTGAGGTCTCGGAAATCTTTATGGCTTCGGGCTGAAACTGATGTTTTGAGTCTAGCGCCCAGTTCTGGACATCGACAGCTTTACCCTCACAAACGGACACAATTACATAGGCGTACTCTGACCAGGCCAAGACGCGATCGCACTCCGAAGGCTCCGCCGCATGGTCTGGATGCGAATGATAGATCCCAATGATATTGAGCCCTTTGTCACGCGCCTCACGCTGCACCCTCAGCATGTCTTTGGGGTCAATCCAATATCGACGGTGCTTGGTATGCGCGTCTACTTCCACACCCTGGGAAGTCGTCACAGACGGCTGAGAGGGTAATACATCCGGCGTCCACTCATTGCGCAAAGGAACCGGCTCCACCAGCTGCTTTTGATCTTTGTGCACACTGCCCAACATGAGCCCACAGCACTCTTCGGGATACACCCGCTCGGCATGGGCAGATATAGCTGTAAGTTGCTGCGTGGAAAGAACTAAAACCACAGACGGCTGCTTTCGTAAAAGAGGGTTGGAATCACACAATTATATAAGGATACGGGACGGTACATCCGGGGCTATGTATTCATCGCCGTATCGGTTGCAAAACTTTGGAGAAGCTGGTCGACGACTTTATCCATTTTGACAGAGCGAGAGGCTTTGAAAAGAATGCGATCGCCCGCTGTCAACATTCCTTTCAAATGCGCCGCCAACTCATCGTGACTCCCAAACTGCTGAGTTAGCACATCTCCAGCGCCTGTCTCTAGCGCTTCAGCCTCAGCGGAATCGGCCAATATTAGTAATTGGTCCAATCCCAGTCGCGCTACTGTTTCACCAACATGACGATGCAACGGCGCCGACTGGTCGCCCAATTCTTTCATGGTGCCAAGCACTGCAATATGGCGCTGACCGGGCAAGTCAGTCAGTAGCTGCAAGGCAGCCTCCATCGCTTCGGCTCCGGCATTGTAGGTTTCGTCTAGCAGGGTAATGTCGTTGGGCAGTTGGTGAATTTGGGAGCGGCCTGCGGGCAGGGTAACGGTGAGACCGCTGGCAAGCTTTTTCCAGTTGAGATTGAGAGCTTGGAGGGTTGCGATCGCACCCAACAAATTCAGCACATTGTGCTTTCCTGGCAACGGCAGCGGAATCTCTACGCCATCGACCACAACGACATCGCCTTTTAGCTCGCCATGAACGTCGCCGCCGGTCAGGCCGTAGGTGATTTGCGTGCCAGACCAAAATTTAGCGGCGGTTGAAATGAGCAGGGGATTGTCGTAGTTGAGAACGGCGGTGCTACCGATGGGCATTTCTCTGAGAAGTTCGCATTTGGCTTGAGCGATCGCTTCGCGCGATCCCAGACGGCCAATGTGAGCTGTCCCCACATTTGTAATCAGCCCTACTGTCGGCTGTGCAATCTGTGAGAGCAGCGCAATTTCTTCAAGGCCGCGCATTCCCATTTCAACGACCGCGTAGTCATGACTGTTGGCGATACTCAAAAGCGTTTTAGGCACACCAATTTCGTTGTTGTAATTGGCCTGCGTTTTGAGCGCAGGGCCAAACAGAGACAGGGCGGTAGCGACTAATTCTTTTGTCGTAGTTTTGCCGACAGAACCTGTGATAGCGACAACAGGAATCGCGCACTGCTGTCTCCACCATTGCCCTAGCGCTTGGTAGGCGATGAGGGTATCGTCGACTTCCAACCGAGGAAATGTAGCTGTTGCAGGGATAGCGCCTCTGCGGACGATGGCAGCGATCGCACCTTTAGCGATCGCACCTTCCACAAAATTGTGACCATCAAACGTTTCGCCCGTTAGAGCAACAAACAGATCCCCTGCATTCACGGTCCTAGTATCTGTTGTAATGCCCTTCACCTGTAAGTCTGCGCCAGGCGAAGGCCCAGCGCCTGCACCAAACGTAGGATCAGTAGAAAGTACCTGCGCTAAAACACTTAAAGAAGCACTAAAACCACCAGTCGTGCCAGTCATAATTGCTATCCAAGAAGTCTGCTAGATAATACCAAGTCTGAGGGTTCTCGCCGAATCCTATCTATCAGCGATTCCACCGAGAGCCGAGCACCTCTACCCAGAATGTACTTAAGAACAAACATCAATAGTTGATATGTTCGGCGACTAGTCGGGCAACATGAAGCTGTAATGAAATCACTGAAACTTGATATCAGCAATAAAAGTTGCGGACTGTAAACACTTCATCAGCCGCGTCCACAGGTTCGCTTCAACGATAGTCCTCTTTGTTTCTACCAGACTCGCTTTACCCAACCGCTGAAACCATGACCTCAAATAGCCGTTCCGCGACTCAAAACGATTCTATTGGCACCGCGCTACACGCTTCTAGTCGGGCGAGCGAGTCTTACAGCGACAGCCTGATGGATGATCTATTTGGCGACGTAGATCGGATTTTAGAAGGTGATCTCAGCGACTGCATGACTCTCGTCGCTTCGGAAAAGAAGACTGCAAGTCCAGGAACCAGAACCGTTCAGCTCCCTTCAAACTTTTCGCCTAGCAGCGCCGCAGATATTTACCAGGCGACAATGGCCGCTAGCAACAGCGTCAGCATCTCTCAGCCGGTGACCCCAACTGGCATAGGTTCTCATCAGGTCGTTAGCCCTTCGGTTTACCATTCGCCATCCTTCCCACAGAGTTCTGCGTTGTCTGGAACATTGTCTAGAGCTACTAACCGAAGCGGGGCCTACCGCAACGGTGGACGTCCTATGACATCCTTTCGTTCTAGCGCCGCTCAATCCGGAAATTTCCGTAGCGCTGTCATTCAGACGTCCAACGGATTCGGCGCGACAACTGTTGATGTGCAGCCTTCCTCGGTTCATTCCGACACCAACCCCCTATATCCATCACAGCCGCTCGACGGCAGCAGCTTTCACGAAACTGCTTCACCCCGTCCGCCTCAAACTATCTTTGAGCCCAAGTCGTCTACGCAGCCAGTATCTTTGCCCTTTCTACTTATGGGCGCAGCCGGAATTTCGGTTGCAAGCACTGTGGGACTGTGGGCACTAGGTAACGCCGCGCCAAATGGCGGCTGGCTACTTTCGCTCAACACAGAAGCGTCTGCCGCCGAGCTACCGTCAAATTCTGAAGAAGACTTTCTCGTCTACCTACAGAAATCGCTAGAGACGATTAGCGCTTCACAGGTCCAGGCAAACCAAGCTGTAGCCGTTATTCCAGTATCTGCGCCTGCAACCTTACCGACGGTCGTACCCAACGTAAACGCAGCGCCTGCTGTAGGCACACTGCCCAACCTACCAGGTGCAACAGCAGCGCCTAACGTGATTGAACGAGTGTTCGTACCGGTCTATCAAAATCAACAGCCTAGCAATCAAGTCGCGGTGGCACCTGCGAACGCGGCATTTCCTAACGTAGCGGTACCTGGCACTACGGCCCGACGGCCTACCGTACCTGTACCAGCTCCTGTCGCCGCCGCCGCCGCGATCCCACCTGGCGCACCGGCAGCGGCTACGCTTTCTATGCCCATCGTGCCAGCAGGCAATTCGACACTACCCGCACTGCCAACGCCTTCTGTCAACACAGCAGTAGCCCCAACGAACGCAGCAGTCACTGGCTTAACAGACACTACACCGGCTTCGGAGCAGGTACTTGTTGGTGTGCTGAATTTGGGCAGTCGCTCGGCGGCGCTGTTTGATGTGGATGGTAATTCGCAAAGGGCCTATGTGGGCGATCGCATTGGCACTTCCGACTGGAGCCTAGTGAGTGTGAACGGCCAAGATGTTGTTATCCGCCGCGATGGCGAAGTGCGATCGGTCTATATTGGTCAAAGGTTCTAACTAATTGGGGGCATCTCCGGATTAGTTGGACAGCTCCAACTTTAGACTTCGGAGGATGCTATGAGTTTGTTTGACGACCTCAGTCGCTTTTTAGAAACGCGGCTAGATGAATTTTTGCGCGCCAATCCTCACCTGGAGCTTAGAGCACTCGAAGATCAGCTGCGCGGCCAAGAGGAAGATGCTATTCGATTGCTAGGCGACTTGAAGCGACGTGAAAGAGAGCTCGAAAACAGTATTTTGGAAACGGCCAAAGATATTCAGCAGTGGCATGGCCGGATAGAAAAAGCTAAGGCTTCAAACCGCAAGGATCTGGTAGGTCCGGCGCAAGAAAGAGAAGCGGCGCTGCTACGGGAGGGTAATCATCTGTGGGGACAGATGAAGAGTGTGAAAGAGCGGGTGGAGCAAACGAAAGAGCTGCGATCGCGCGTGAAAAAGAAGCGAGAAGAAGTCAAAGTTAAGATCGCCCAGGCCGCGACGCAGGCCGCTCAGCCAAAACCATCTACTGACTGGGGAACAGCCGGTTGGAATCAAACCACTTTCGGTGTTGGCAAAGGTTACGATCCTCTAGACGAAAGCTTCCGGCGATGGGAAGCGGAAGAAGAGCTTGACGAGCTAAAAAAGAAGATGGGTTCGTAATAAAAGAAAGCGCAGGGAATAGATAATTCCCTGCGCTTTCTTACAGAAGCGAGCGTAAAGCCCACCGCTTTCAAGGGTGGGATATAAGCTGGTGAGCGTAGTGAACAATCTTGCCAGTAACTTTGTATTAGCGTATCGCTATTTTTGATACAATCACTACTGAGGCGGGGTAATCAACCTCTTAAAAAACCCTAGCTGCCTAACGGCAAAACGCACCTTGAAAACTCGGCTATAGGGTTCTGCTCAGGAAGGCTTGAGCAGGTAAAAGACCGAAGCAACAAGTACAGAGAACCACAGTTTTTGTGAACCTCAGATACCGTAGGGCATACGGGAATCAGCTCTGCAATAGGGCTATCGCTTCTGGAGAGATCCGCCTCTGGAATAGAGACCGCTAGGCTTCTATTGTAAGTGGACTCGCTGAAGGAAGAATCCCACTGGCTTTAGCCGTGGGAGTGTCAAATTCGCTAGACCCAAGTAACAAATAATTGACTACTGCCAGTCGCCTGAAACAACATCAACAGCACTACCAGATTCACTCACCACTTCTAGAGGAAGTGTAGCTAGCTCATCAACACGGTTGAACTGAACGACCTGCATACCGGTTGGTGCGGGCGCTACCGTCATGATGTAGCGATCGCCTTCCCAAGTCAGGCTAGTCACTTCTTTGTTGAGCAACCAGGTTTCAGCCAAATCACCTTCATTGATAGCAACCATCGTCTCAGGCTCGTAACAATCCCACAGCTCGTCGGCGACTGTCCATACACCAGTCAGGCTGGTGGGTTCCATGCGAGCGCTTAGCCCGTAGGTTGTAAAACTCACCACATCGTGAGACCAAAATTGCTCAGCGGCCTGCTTCAACGAACCGTCTTCTAGCGCTACCGTGTAGCGAGCATCATCACCGAGCTGTTTTGCCTGCTCGTCGTCACTAGGTCGCTGCCAATCGGGCGAAGCGCACACTTCAAATTCAAGACTGTTGTCGGCAGCAGTCGTCTCTGAAACAACAGCCTGAGCAACTTGATCTTGAGAAGCGTCACTATCACTCACCAGTAGGCTGTTACTTGCTTGCGTACTAGGGCAGCCCGTCATTACGTAGGCTCCTACCGCAGCGAGCCCTAACTGCTTCAATCGATTCAGCTTTACATTTTTCATTTCTCCTTCTCCACCTTTTGCCTATTAAATTGTCGAATTACCTGCGATCGCAGCTAGAGACTAACGGCATACTGCCTATCCACCTATCCGTCCGCATACGAAAATCTATATAGATAGTCAGCTTATTGCGCTAGCTTTTTTGGCGGTAACCTTGTGGATAAACAGCCGTTCGCCTTACTAAAGCCTTGTTATTCCATTAAAGATAAATCGTCAGCTAAATGGTATGTCCCTGGATAGAGCTGCAGCTCGCCTTAGAGATATTCCGCCAGCCAATCATACGGAAGGAATGTAGAAATAGGAAACTGTTTCATTCGATATTTCCTACCGTCATCTTGAATACTACTGCCTCACTACAAATCTACAGAGATAGGTGTGACAGTTAAGCTAGTGACAGATGTTTGGATATTGAAGCCGTAAAAAGAGATGCTGCGCAAAAAGCGTAGCGATTTATTTTTGTGACTCAGCGCGTAAGCACCATATATAAAGAACTTAGTACCATCAGCAACGAGCAGGAACACGTTGTTAAATATTATCCACGAATTGGTTATTTGCGCTTGTTTTGGATAGGCCAGTTTACAGAAATTATAATAAGTGGATTTAATGCATTGAGACTTTTGTCAGGCTAGTGCGATCCCCGTAGCACTGCTGCCCTAAAGTATCCGTAGCTTCAACTAAGAAAGCAGGGAAGAACGCACATCAACACCCTTCCCTACTCATAATGGGCCTACTCATAACGGGCCTGCTCATAACGGGTAGATACCTAACCTTTCGCGTTGGGCTCAGGTTATTTGAATCCTTCGCTTATGCCAATAGCACCGTTTTCTTCTACGCCCGTATCAGGAACCGACTGACCAAAGAAAGCCGTGTTCTCTGGGATTTCGTCGTTCACTTCGGTGCCAGCATCGAGCACTTCGTCACCTGTGATGATAAAGTCTGCACCACGAAAGCGATCGCGACGGTCGAACACTAGGTGCTCGCGCTGGTCGTCATTGGCAACAAAAATATCGTTGCTAGGAAGAACCATGGCGGCATAGTTAAAATAGCGCCCCCGTTCTGCTGCATTTTCAACATCAATGAGAAGCTCGCCCCTTTCGCCCGGCGTAATAGTGGCGTGAGGGCAGTGCCATTCTCAGGCGCAATATTTTCGATGGAAAAGAGAACTTGTTTAGTGTTGATCATAGTGCTTACAGTTTTGTTGTGTAGTGTGAATGTAGAAAGACTTTAAACAGAACAAATCGGCAAACAAAGAACAGTCGTAGAAGTCGCTTCTAATAGAAGCTTTATCGACTAGCAATGCCCTTTTCTGCTGTTTTTCCGTAGCAACGATTTATTTGAAGACATTCACAAACTACTGATAAACCTTTGCCAGTAGATGTAGATTTGTTGAAAGTTATATAAGAATCTCCTGATGAGGAACAATTCTAGAAAGCTTTCAATCCTCTCGGAATAACAACTGTTAGAATCAACGCTCCAAAAATTTTGTGTAGTCAGAGATTGTTGTACAATAATAGATGCTGAAACTTTCTCAACAGTTATGCCAAAAAAAGACAACGATTAGCACTAAGAAATTCTATCTCGGCCAGCTAGCGTCAATTTCTGCAACCTCTTCTGTCGATTTGGCAGATCTCTACCTCCAGCGCCGGGTCTTTTTAATGGTTGAATAGCGCGTTTTGTAGACCGCCCTGCTTTTGTTTGTATGTACACTACTCAATAGAATTATCGATCACTCACTCGACTATGTCTCAGCTCAACTCGTCTGCCAACTATTCAGCGGCTCTATCAGCAGCCCGATCAGCTAGCTTACCAGCCTACAAGGTGCGCGAAAGCAGTCGGGCGAAGCGTGTTTCTATCAAGATTTCGGTAGAAGGCGAGGTAGAGGTGGTGGTGCCGCCTCGGTTTAAGCGCTCGAAGCTGCCAGAGATTTTGAAGAAGCGGCAGGGCTGGATTGAGAAGACAAGAGCCCGGTTGCTGAGCGATCGCGTCCACACCTCAGAAGACTGGCAGGTTGAAAAGCCCGACACCATCCTGCTTCGCTGGCGTTCTAATGAAATAGACGACAATCATCAGAACGCCTATCAACAAGACGACGCTATCGAAACGTGGTCAGTCGGCTACGATCTTATGCCCGGCGACAAAACCATTTGCATTCCAGGCCCACCACACCACATCACCCTAAAAGGCAATACCGATTACCTACCCGCCTGCCAAGCGGTTTTAAGAAACTGGCTGGCTTACCAGGCAAAAAGAGAGCTAGCACCCTGGCTACGACAGCTGGGCTTAGATCTTGGCCTGCCCTGTCGCAACGTTTCAGTACGCGGTCAAAAGACGTGCTGGGCCAGCTGCTCGGTCCGCAAAGATATTAGTTTGAACTTCAAGCTGCTGTTTCTCCCCCGCCCGCTTGTGCACTACGTTCTGGTGCACGAGCTTTGTCATACTGTGCATATGAACCATTCCAAAGACTTTTGGGCCCTCGTTGGCCAAAAACAGCCCGACTACTTGTGGCGACGCAAGGCCATCAAAAATGCCTGGCGCTACGTGCCCCGTTGGGTAGAAACCAAATGAACCATCTTCTATTGTCAGAGTCATCTCTACCGGCACGCGACCCAGTACCTACACTGGCACCTCTATTCACCGGGCCACACAGCGGCTACCACTGGCGCGGTCAATCCAAACGCTTCTTTGAAGGCTGGTACTTTCGCCTAACGCTGCCTGAAGTAGCTCAAACGTTTGCCTTCATGTACTCCATTGACGATCCGGCAGGGGGTACAGACCACAGCGGCGGCGCAGTCCAAATTCTAGGTCCGGATGCAACCTACTGCTGCCGTACTTTTCCAGATGCGCATCGGTTTTGGGCCTGGACCCATCAGCTAGGTCTGGGGCACTGGCGAACTGCGAAAGGTGTGCGGCCTCGCTACCTAGAGCCTACGGCCTTCTCCCATCAAGTATCGGAAGGCTACCAGGTATGCGGCGGACATCATCAGGGCAAGCTGCTTCACCCTTCCGGCACGGTGCAGGCCGAATGGAACTACGAAATAACGCCCGTAGCTAGCTGGGGATCGCAGACTCAGCAGGCTACAGCAGGCTGGCTATCTTATCTACCCGTATTTGATCCTGGATGGCAGGTGCTGTTGGCCGATGGCAAGGCATCGGGCTGGGTAAGCTGGCAGGGCAAGCACTATGCATTTAAAGACGCGCCTGCTTATGCAGAGAAAAACTGGGGCGGGGCCTTTCCTGTCAAGTGGTTTTGGATTCAGTGCAATGCGTTTGAAGAGAGGCCAGAGTTGAGCATCACAGCAGTAGGTGGCATTCGCGACGTGCTGAGTTGGCAAGAGAACATTGGCCTGATTGGCATTCACTGTTCAGGCCATTTCTATGAGTTCATATCTACCCAAACTCGATTTACCTGGCAGGTAGAACCCTGGGGAAAGTGGCATATGAGCGCTCAAGACTACCGTTATAGGGTCGAGATTGTAGGCTATGCGTCAGACAAGGGTGCTTTGGTACGAGTGCCTACGTTAGAAGGCTTACAGTGGCTGTGTCGCGATACGACCCACGGGCGGCTGAGCATTAGGCTTTGGGAGATAAAGAGTGGCCAGCTGTTGATAGATGCGTCGAGTGACCTGGCAGGTCTAGAGGTAGGCGGCGGCCCTTGGGATGAAGCCTGGTCTCAAGATTGATGGGCTAGCGTGTAGGTCAGTAGAAATTGATAGAAAGTTCAGCTGAAAAACTGATGCAGCTTGCTATAGTACTTTGAGTAACGAGCCCTATCGTTGACAGGTCAACGCCTGTTAACAGGCTGACCTACCTAAGGTCGCTGGGTCCGGTCGTTACGTCAAGCTATGGGGCTGTAGCTCAGCTGGATAGAGCAACCGCCTCCTAAGTGGTAGGTCGCGCGTTCGAATCGCGCCAGCCCCGTTTTGATTGCATGTGAGAGCAGCGATCGCCCTCATTTTGACTTTCTCCCAAAAGAAGGTTCGGGTAAGGGCGATCACAAGCAAGCAGATTGTTCGAGCTATATTATCGCTTTCTCTAGCAAGCGACGTTTGCTAGCTGCAAGTCATTGTTTCTGACTCTAATTTTCACCAAATGCGTACTGCTGTTCCAAGCCTCTTGCGCTCTGAGCGTAGAAAGAGAGTGTAGCAGCTGTCTGTGCACTTTGTTCCAGGTGTCTGTAGAGAGCTGCGCAGATAGTAGCGAGAGAATGCTTTCGCCGTGGTAAGCGGTAAGGCTAATTAGCTCAGGTACGAGCATATTGATAGCATCTTGGTGACTGCTATGTGTACTCTTTTCAGCTTCTAAAATCTGTGATAGGCCAGTGACCAAGGCAGGAAGTGGTATAGCCTTGAGGCTCTGCTGCGCCAGCATTATCAAATGCTGCTCTCTCTCTAGAGATGTTTCAGCGTTCTCAAGATGATGTGAGATCTTTAACAGCGAGAAAACAGCGATGCTACCAAAGTTAGGCAGGATAGCAGCAAGCTGCTCACGGCTGTCGCAAGATTCTGTTGTGAGAAACAGATAACAGGCGAAGCCAAAAAACTGTTCGAAGCTGAAAGATTCTACTTTCTCAAATACATTCTCGATTTCAGCTAGCTGGCAAATTTTCAGCAGGTCTTTGCTTTGAATAGTGTGTTGAGCCTGTAGTTCGTTCGCATAAATGTCGGTTGGTGTACGCATTTTGGGAAGATACCAGCCCGAAGCTGGCTGTGAACTGCTAGTTGTTGATGGGTTAAGCTATCGGTCAATCTATGGAAATAGCGCGAAGCATTTGGCCTAGCTGCTGATATGAATCAGCAGCTAGGCTGATGCAATAATCATTAGCTCTATTTACGTTTTTCTTATGCTTTGTTTGGTCGCTTAGCCGTCAGTGATGAAAAAAGCTAAATCTTGGAGACTTTTTGAAGCATCCTACGCGGATAAGTTGAAACAACCTTTTTAGGTGCTACCTATGTTTTACAGCCTTCTAAACCGTATTGCAATATACAGAAAGCCGAAATATTAAGTAACATTCGACACTGTTTTCCTGTATCGACCGCGACAGGCTGATGGTTATCACGAGCGATCCCCGTATTATCACTGGGTTAGAAGGATTCCTTTCCTCGGTATAGGCGACGAGGCGATCGCTAAACAAGTGAAATGTCTGTCATCGATTCTACATATTGCTAGGCTATAAGCAGGTATTTTTTGTGATGGAAGTATACAAATGTGCGGACGCTATACACAGACAAAAGATGGAGGTGCGATCGCAGCTACCTTCAACCTAACCAGCGCGCCCACCCCCACCGCTCGCTACAACATCGCGCCTTCGCAGCCCATATCAGCGATCGCTCAGCCTGACACCGAGCGCGAATACCGCCTTTTCCAGTGGGGTCTTATCCCTTCTTGGGCCAAGGATCCGGCCATCGGCAACCGCATGATCAACGCCCGCTCTGAGACCGCCGCCGATAAGCCATCGTTCCGCACTGCCTTCAAGCGTCGCCGCTGCCTCATCGTTGCCGACGGCTTTTATGAATGGAAGAAAGCAGAAGCCAAAGGTGCTAAGAAGCAGCCCTACTATATTCAAATGGCAGACCAAGCGCTCTTTGGCATGGCCGGACTCTGGGAGGTGTGGGAGAGCGGTGACGGCAGCTATCTGGAGAGCTGCACCATTTTAACGACTGAGCCCAATTCGCTAATGAAACCTATTCACAACCGGATGCCTGTAATCATGAAGCCACAGGACTATGACCTGTGGCTAAGTCCGGCTGTTCAAGATAGAGACGCCTTACAGCCTCTACTGCAACCTTTCAGCGCAGAAGACATGCGGGTCTACAAGGTAAGCACAGCAGTAAACAACCCGCGAAATGACGCTGCGGATTGTGTCGAGCCGTTGGCCGCATAGGCGCTTACAGCCGCCAAAAATTGCTAGTTTGGAGCGCGCCTTCGTCTGTAAACTGAGCAAGACTTCTTCCATCACTATTTTTTGTCGAGTTTGTTGCTAACAACCGTACGAATATTCTGAATTAGATAAAGGTCTTCATAGCCCAGACGCACCAGCGCCTTAATTACGTAGCCCTGATAGCGCTCAGAAAGGCCGACTCTTGCCATCAGCTGCGACAGTGATCGTTTTAGCTGCGCGTATTGTTCTACGGGCATCTCTTTTGTATCAAGCCTTTTATCTTTTATCTGAACTTGCGTTTGTGACTCAGCCAATGCAAATGCGTAGATCATCACCGCTTGAGAAAGGTTTAACGACGGCTGTAAGCTCACCTGCGGAATGGTCGTCACCACATCGCAAATACCGACATCTTGATTGCTAAGGCCAGAGCGCTCGCTGCCAAAAACGATCGCCACTTTTGTAAGGGTATTGCCTTTTACTGCAAGCGTTGTGGGTAAGTCGCGGACCGAGACGTAGTGGTGTTTTTCGATGCGGTGACGAGCCGTTGTCGCGCAGGCAAGATCGATGTCAGTCAGCGCGTCCGACAGCTGTTCGTATACGGGAGCAGCTGCTAAAATGTGCGCCGACCCGTGACCCATAGCTTTTGCAATGCCGCTAAGATGATCGGCTTTTGGCCGGACCAATCGTAAGTCGGTATAGCCCATAGTGTTGATAGCACGGGCTGCTGCGCCAATATTGCCGGCTTCACCGGGTTCGACTAATACAAAAGAGAACTGAATCACAGCAACGCTAGAGGGAAAAAAGCACTTCGCCACCATAGCTGAAAACGTATGGTGCAAATGTAGGCAAATGCTACTAAGTTAGTGCCGCTTTGCAATCTATGGAAGACAATCTAAAGTAGCGGCGTTAGGAGACTTAGATGTCAGAAAATCTTGCCCAGCAAACGTGTATTCCCTGCTCTGGCTCGCTGCCTCCGGCAACGCTAGAGGAGATTGCTCAGCACCACGCTCATCTACCGCATTGGCAGGTAATTTCGCCCGACGGCATCTCTCAAATTCAGCGCCAGTATGGTTTCGCTAACTTCCGGCAGGCACTGGCCTTTACCAATCAGGTGGGCGAACTGGCCGAGTCGTTGGGGCATCATCCGGCGCTGCTCACCGAATGGGGGAAGGTGACGGTGACCTGGTGGACTCATGCGATCGCTGGCCTACATCAAAACGACTTCATCATGGCAGCTAAAACAGACGAAGTCGCCGAGCGGTGCAGTGCAAAAGCTTCGGCGACTTCAGTTAAAACTCACAGTTAGATGCGGACTTAGGAATTGCTGTCTTTGCTAAGGCTCTTTTTCACATGTTCCATCATCTTCATCTTCTTAGCTTCGTCGCCTTTAGTAGGCTTGGAGATGCCGAGAGAGATAGTGGCGCTCTGCGCGAGGTGCTGTCTGATTTTGTCTTTACTGGCCATAAAAATTAGGTCTGTTAACTTACTTAATAAAAGTATATAGGGTGGAGGCGTGGTTGCTAATCCTCAAAAAGGATTAAAAGAAGCGTCCAGTGCGCCATAGATGCGCCATAGAATAGATACCCCAGCAGGATTTTTACCAGGATTTGCAGAGCATGAGTGAGCGAGGATTGACGGTGGCCGTTGTTGGCGGTGGCGCAGCAGGATTTTTTGGCGCGATCGCAGCTGCTACTGCAAACCCTCAAGCCCGCGTCACCCTCTACGAAGCCGGTCCTCAGCCCCTCGCCAAAGTCCGCATCTCCGGCGGTGGCCGCTGCAACGTCACTCATCACTGCTTTGAACCCGCTCAGCTCGTGCAAAGCTATCCGCGCGGCGGAAAAGCCCTACGCGGCGCCTTCAGCCGCTTTCAGCCAAAAGACACGGTGGATTGGTTTGCAAGGCGCGGGGTGACGCTAAAGACTGAGCCAGACGGGCGCATGTTTCCTATCACGGATGATTCGGGGACGGTGATTGCGTGCTTGAGCCGAGCGGCTGAGCAGGCGGGGGTGACGGTGAAAGTGCGATCGCCTATCGTCAGCGCAGAGAAAACCAGCAGTGGATTTAAGCTACAGCTGAAGTCTAAGCAGGAAGTGGACTGCGATCGCCTTCTACTCACCACCGGCAGCAGTCCCACCGGCTACCGCATTGTCAAAGCGTTGGGCCACAAGTTAGAAATGCCTGTTCCTTCTCTGTTTACCTTCAACATCGCTGACAAGCGCCTGCACCAGCTGAGCGGCGTGGCGGTGAACCCTGTGAACGTGCAGCTAAAGGTAGAAGGTGCCAGTAAAAAAGAGCTGAAAGCGCTACAGCAAACCGGCCCTTTGCTCATCACCCACTGGGGACTGAGCGGTCCGGCAGTGCTAAAGCTATCGGCCTGGGCCGCTCGCCTGCTGCACACTACAAAGTACCGAGGTAGTGTGCTGGTAAACTGGCTACCGGCCTTTAACCAAGAACAGGTGCGCAGCGAATTACAGCAGGTGAAGACGTCTAGCGCGAAAAAGGCGATCGCCACCTATAGCCCCTATTCACAAATTTCTAAACGCCTGTGGCAATATTTCCTGAGCCGCATCGACATCGACCCTACGCTTACCTGGGCCAACCTGTCGAAAAAGCAGCTCAATCACCTCGTCCAAGAACTCACCCAAGGAACCTATGCCATCACTGGTAAAGGTGTCTTCAAAGACGAATTCGTCACCTGTGGCGGCGTCTGCCTCAAAGAAGTCGACTTTAAAACGATGGAAAGTCGTCAGTGTGAGGGGTTGTATCTCTCAGGAGAAATTTTAGATGTCGACGGTATCACTGGCGGGTTCAATTTTCAAAATGCCTGGACTACAGGATGGCTAGCAGGCCAGGCCATAGGCCAAGCATAGGTGGTTCTATTTCGCGGCAGTATTCTATGATACGTTCATCGTTATCTGCGTTTGAGACTGCGTGCTTCACGCTTTTTTGAAAGGTAACCTAGTCAAAACCTCTTAAGACCTTGGAGCGCGCTCAACGGAATAGCCATGGAACTACGGAAAGAGCCGAGTATTGTTTCTCTGCTGGTCGGACTTGCAAGCGTTGTGCTGATTGTGGCTGGCGTCAAAGCGATGTCAGACTTACTGAGTCCTATCCTGCTGTCTCTGTTTATAGTGCTGGTAACTAGCCCTATTATGTCCTGGCTAAAACGGCGGGGTGCTCCTGCTTGGCTAGCCTATACGCTTGTACTGCTGGGCGTGATTACTATTGGCGCTTTCGTTATTCTCTTTTTGGCAACGTCTCTAAACGAGCTAACAGACGCGCTACCGACTTACGCTAGCGGACTTTCTACTCAAGTAGATGCGCTACGGCAGTGGCTAAACAATCGAGGCATTACATCAGAATACATCCAGTCGCTTGAGCTATTTCAGCCTGAACAGCTGCTAGGTCTCTCTTTTTCGATAGTCTCTGTGTTGCTCAATAGTGTTTCCAACATTGGTCTGACGCTGTTGATTTTCATCTATATGCTGGCGAGCGCGCCTGCCTTCTCAGCCCAGCTGCGCAAAGGACTAGGCTCACACTCATCTATGCTGGGCCGGTTTCAAGAGTTCTCAAATAGCATGAGTACCTATTTGCTGATTAAAGGGTGGCTAGGTGCGCTGACAGCGATCGCACAAATGGTTCTGATGTGGGCCTTTGGCACTGACTTTGTCGTTCTTTGGGGCGTTCTCTCATTCTTCTTAAACTTTGTTCCGACTATTGGCTTCTACATCGCGCTATTGCCGCCGCTGCTCATTGTGGTGCTAAAGCTGGGCTTTTTAAAAGGTGCGATTTTTGGCCTTTTATACGTGCTGATCAACAACTTTTTTGACATTGCGATCGCGCCTCGCTATCTGGCAAAAGGGCTAGACCTCTCTACGCTTATGAGCTTTTTAGCCGTCGTAATTTGGACCTGGATACTGGGTCCTATCGGCGCTTTCATGGCACTACCGCTTACAGTTATGGTGAAAACGCTCCTGCTAGAATCATTTCCTCAAACCCAGCTGGTTGCTAAGTTACTGAGTGCAGGTGACGACAGCACCTCAGCGTAAATCAGTAAAACATCCTACAGCACAGGAGCCATCAGGCGAGAGACCCTAGCCGCGAGCTTAAACCAAAGCGGTTTCTCTTTGTACTTAGCAAAGTCTACCAGACGAGAATTCTCCATATCCTTCGTCAGCATCTCCTCAACGCTTCTAATAAAACCAGACTCAACAAAACTATCAGCTGTGTCTATTCTTTGAGCAAGTGGATTAATCACAAAGCTCATCACTTCAAAATTGAGGTAGAAAGAGCGATTATCCAGATTGACGGTGCCTACGCCTGCGATCGCATCGTCACACAAAATAATCTTCTGATGCATAAATCCCGACTGATATCGATACAGCTGAATGCCCACCTGCTGCAACTCCGAGTAAAAAGAAAATGCGCAAAAGTATACGGCAAGATGATCTGGGCGATCAGGCAAAATGATTCTCACATCTACGCCTCTTAGCGCCGCTAGCTTCAAAGCACTCAGCGTAGAGTCATCCGGCACAAAGTAAGGACTCGCAATCCACAGCCGCTCCTTGGCCTGATTAATCACATTCAAAAAGAACAGCAAACACTCTTCAACCCTATCGGCGGGCCCTGTCGATAAAATAAGCGCCGTCTGCTGAAAGCGATCGCTCTTCTCTATCTCCCAAGACACCTCAGGAATCTCTTTTTCAGTCCAGTACCAGTCTCTTAGCAGCACGGCCTGTAAGCACTTCACCGTAGCCCCTCGAAGCCGTACATGCGTATCTCGCCAGGGACCTAGCTTCGGATCTCTACCCAGATACTCGTCGCCAATATTCAGCCCGCCCATAAAAGCCGACTGCCCGTCGACGATGAGTATCTTGCGATGATTGCGAAAGTTGACTTGGAATCGACTGTTGTGACCCTTCGTACTGCGAAAGCTACTGACGTTCACGCCATTTCGTCGCAGCTCATCTAAATATTTACGAGAAAGCGTGCGCGAACCAATACCGTCGTACAGCAGATATACCCTCACGCCTTGATTAGCTTTGGCAATCAGGGCCTCTTTGAACTTGTTACCGATGTCGTCACTGTGAATGATGAATGACTGTAGGAGAATGTAGTGCTGCGCGTGGGCAATTGCCTCTAGCATTCTGCCAAACGTCCGCTCGCCGTCAATCAACAGCTCAATCGCATTATTCTCCGTAAAGGGAAATGCTTCAAAAGTAACCGCCAGCTTTTCTATTGTGGCATAGGCTTCTGGCAGGCTTGCCTGATGCTTCACTACTTCTTCGTAGGCTTCTTCTACTAGCTCTCGGTGCTCAGCGTACGCCGTATGGATGGCTTCGCTGTAGCCCTCAAATTTGCTTCTACCCAAAATCCAGTACAGCGGAATGGTGACCCAAGGTAGGCTGACGAGCGAAATTCCCCAGGCGATCGCACTTCTCGACGAGCGCACATTCATCACCGCATGTGCCGCATTGAGAATGCCTAGCGCGTGCACCACCAGCGAAGCCGCACTATAAATCGAGAACCAATTGATTGCAAAGGGCATAGCCGCGCTAGATACAGTCCACTCAGAATGCCCTAATTATACGGATGGGTCGTAGCAGATCGGGGCGATTGTTCGATAAGTTCTACCAGCAGCGGATTGTGGTCAGAGGTCGAAAGCGTATCTATTACTCTCGCACTGCCTACTTTCTGGAAAAGTCCACGATAGAAGATGTGATCGAGCGGCGGAGAACTCAAAAACCGTTTAATCTTACGAGCTTCCAACGGCCCAAACGCAACGGTATTTAGGCTCAGCCTCTTTGCCATTGCATACAGTGATCGCCACCGTTTTTGACTCCACGTGTTGAAGTCTCCTGCAAAGATAACCGGGCCTTCGTGCTGTGCAATCTTCGACTCTATGGACTGAAGCTGAGCTTCAAACTTGTCGAGTCCAACAAAGTTAATCGCGTGAATGTTGATAGTGAGTAGGGTTTTTGAAGGCGTCTTATTTTCAGTAGAAAGTGCGTATTCTGAAAACAAAGAGACTTTTGGCGTATTGGCAATCGGCTCACAGTGGAGGCTAAGCAAAGACTGACTCTTCAAGGGTTGAGCATTCGCAGCGGTCAAAATTCCCGAATAGCTACGGTTGAGAAGACTGATGAAAGTTGGGGGCAAAGCACCACGCAGTATGGGCGAGTTCTGCGATCGCACTATTCCCCGCCAAGATTTCCATCTCTTTGCGTTCAATATCTTCGTCTCGAAGGGCCACCTCTTGAAGAAAAATTAGCGTCGGCTGATACGATTCAAAGATGTGATTACAGTCACGGACCCAGCCGCTACTGTAATTGCTTCTAGCAACATTCCAGCTCAGTATCTTGATAGAAGATCCATCTAGCCTCAGACCAGAAGAGCCCACACCACAGCTGTAGTCAATCGTCAGTTCTGGTGCGGGCTCAAACATCACTAAAACCCTAAAACTGCTACGCCGCTGTAAACGACATCGCAACGCCGTTCATACAGTAGCGCAGGCCTGTGGGGGCAGGCCCATCTTCAAATACATGGCCCAGGTGCCCACCACAGCGGCGGCAGTGTACTTCGGTGCGGGTCATGAGAAATGAGCGATCGCTCGAAGTCCCTATCGCATTCTCTAGCGGTGCATAAAAGCTAGGCCAGCCGGTACCACTGTCAAACTTCGTTTCTGAGGAGTACAGAGGAAGGCTACAGCCCGCACAGCTATAAGTACCCGCAACAGAAATATCATCCAGCGGACTGCTGCGCGGCCGCTCTGTACCGCCTTTTCTCAATACGGCAAAGGCCTCAGGCGTCAAAATTGCCCGCCACTCTTCCTCTGTCTTCGTAATTTCAAACTCACCCTTCTCTCTATCTAGTGTCGGTGCGCTCGTCGCTGCACTATCCTTTGCCTGCGACGGCCAAAATTCTGAGAGGGCAACCGCCCCCAAAATCATTCCACCGGTCTGTAAAAAGCGTCTTTTCTTCATAGCTAAAAATTCTTTTCCCCTCATGGGAATGGGTCCTTGAGCAAAGCGTGTATGTTGTAATCTTATTGAATAACGCTGAGATTCGCCTGAGGCCAAAGTAATAAGTTTCTCAGAAAGAACAGCGTACTGCCCTTAGTACTGAACCGGTAACGCAAGGGCAAAAGTGCTAGTAGATTTCATATTTCATTAGCTGACAAAGTAACGCGCCGTTATATACAGGCATGCGTTCTGCTGACTTCATACCGATGTTGCGAGAGAGGGCTTTGTTGCCACTAAGCACGTAGGCGGTCCAGCCTTTGAAGCGCTGCTTGAGAACGGTGCCGAGCAGTTTATAAAAAGCGCCAAGGTCGGTGTCTCTGCCTAGCCGTTCGCCGTAGGGTGGATTGCACATGAGGATGCCGCTATCTGCTGGGGCCTCTACGTTTTCAAGGTCGCTCTGTTGAAATTTCACCAGATGCTCGATACCGCACTTTTGGGCGTTGCTGTTGGCCTGCACAATGACGTTGAGGTCGCGATCGCTTCCCCCACAAAAGCAGCCAAATCCTCCACCTGCTGATCTTCCGCGTCTGTCAGCATGCTCTCCCACAGCGCTTCGTCAAAGTCTAGCCAGGTTTCAAAACCGAAGCGCTCGCGGAAAAGGCCAGGGGCAACTCGCAGCGATCGCAGCGCCGCCTCTAACGGCAGTGTCCCCGAGCCGCACAGCGGATCAAAAAAAGCCTGTCCCGGCTGCCAGCCTGACATCTGAATCAGCGCCGATGCCAGGGATTCTTTGAGAGGAGCTGAGCCTACCGCAGGCCGATAGCCACGCCGATGTAAGCTATCGCCCGAGCTATCGAGGCTAATGGTCGCTTTGTCTTCATGCAGATGCACATTTATGCGAACGTCTGGCTCGTGCGTATCTACATCAGAGCGATAGCCAACGGTATCGGTTTGCTGCTGCACAATGGCGTTTTTGACCTGAAGCGAGGTGAAGTGCGTATGGTTCAGCGCGTCTGTTTTCCCAGAGGCTGTGACTGAGAGGGTGAGTTCGGGGGTGAGGTATTCACTCCAGTCGATACGCTGCACGCCTGCAAACAGGTCGTCGCTATTGGCGCAGTGAAACTCACCGATGCGCAGCAAAATTCTAAAGGGCAGCCTCGCCCATAGGTTCACTCGGTACAGCAGCGCGCGATCGCCCTTAAACGCAGCCCCGCAAAAACCAGGCTGCACATCCATCGCACCTAGCTGTTCTAGCTCCTGCACCATCAAAGGTTCTAGGCCCCTAGCAACAGTGGCAAAATACTGACTCATAGCACTTTTTCCTTCCTATCTTATCGGCTGAAGCTGCCGCATCAAAAAGAGAATACGGGGTTTTACCGAAAAAGCCATCAACTTTGTTTGCTTTCACCAAACATACGGGAATGATTGTCTACGTACAGTGCGTAATTGCAAGCGCTGATCCTCAGCCACTCTTTTCGTACTCCACTTGGCTCGCGCTGCTTACAAGCTTTTCAAAAGCCAAGCTTTCTTGATGCTGATACCTCTTCAAGTTTTATCTTCTCATATCCATCAATTTGCGTTTGTATGACGAATATGACTACTAAACTGTATAGAAAAGTTTTGGCAGGAACGCTATTAGTCACTGCTGTGCTGCTACCCAGCACACTCTCTAGCGCGGAGGCGAATCCACTGTTATCTCCTAGCGGTAGCGCTAGCGAGTTAGCGGGTGGAATGACTGGCAGCGACCTGCTCTCGGGCAGTACTAGCGGCATTGGGCTAACGCCAGTCTCTGTAGATACCATGATGCTCTCTAGGCCTGCTGCAAGACCTGCGAGCATCACTCAATCTACCGGCGATACCTTCTCACCGCTTAGCGATGAAGACATTCGTCAGCAGCTGCTGATCGACCAAACTTCTGCTGTTAATCTTTCTGGACCTAAGCCCGTTCCCTCTTCTAGCTTTTTAACGCCTTCTGCCTATGGTGCCGATTGGGGCGATACCTACTTTGGTTTGGCGGGTGCAACAGGGGGTAACAATACTAGCCGGTTAGACGGCTCTGCAAGCCTGGGATTTGGCCTAGGAGACGCGGTCAGAAACGTAGGCCTTGAAATAGGTGTTGGCATCATTAGCCTGGACGGGTTTGCAGACGATGGCATTGTTGGTTTTAAGCTTCATAAGGTATTTCCTCAAGTAAATAACTTGGCTGTAGCGCTAGGTTGGGCAAACCCAATTAAGTGGGGGGCAGCTAACCAATCCGAAGATACGTTTTACGGCGTAGCTACGCAGCGGTTCAGTCTGCGTCCCAACCGGACTAACCGGATGCCGGTTACCGTTTCTTTGGGTGCGGGTACAGGCACCTTCCGTTCAGCCGGTGCTCTCAATACCGATGACAACGATTTCAATGTGTTTGGCAGTGCGGCTATTCGAGTCATTCCTGAAGTCTCTTTAATCTCTAGCTGGAACGGATCTGGTTTGGGCCTTGCAGCTTCTGCCGCGCCTTTCAACTTCCCAGCTGTGCTGACGTTAGGCGTGTCTGACGTAACGGACAACACTTCAGAGGGTGCTCGCTTCCAAGGTTCGTTGGGCTATAGCTTCAGATTCTAATTGCAGTGATAATAACTCGATCTAAAGAGAGATTTCTTGACTATGCGCTATACGAACAAAACGAACAAACTTTCCTATACCCTTTTTCGAGCCCAACTTTCTCGGGCCAATTTTCTCCGCCGTGCGCTGACTTGTGTGCTAGCAACGCCTGTTCTTTTTAGCGGCGCTGCGATCGCAGGTATATATCCTGTCGTGATCCCCGACGCAAGCAACGCAGGCGTCGGCGATAACCTTGCCCCAAGACTCGACCGGTCTAACACCTGCGTTAAAGAAGGATCTCTAGATTTGCTCGAATCAATTCAAGGCAGATCGTCTGTACCAGCTGTTGACGGGGGGCGACTGTCCATCTCGCCAGGAGCGGTTTCTACTATTCGCAATTCCCTAGAGGCCAACAGCCGAACCGACCTAGAGGCCAACCTCACTGAGCTAGAGCGACAGCTCACCGACGAAATCGGCAACCGCCTAGTAGCAGTCTCTCGCATTCCCAACTCTCCCTCAGATGTGCGCTCAGCCATCTCTTCAACCAACCGTTTCATCAACAGCTTAAACAGTCAGCAGCTCGCATTGGCTTCTCAGTCACCTACATTTCTCTCTTTACTACAGCTGCTGCAAAACGCAAGCAAAATGCTCAACAGCGGCATTAACATTGGATGCAGCGAAGGCGTTGGTGATTTTGGCCTATTAGGCCTTCAACCTGTTCCTGTACCCCCTCGCGCACCACAAGAACCCGCTGTGCCACCGCTTCCACCAGAACAAACAACTGCACCCATACCGCCTGTAGAGCCCGCCGTACAGGAGCCGATTAGAGGTCTATGGTAGGAAACCTACGAGATACTCTTAGATACCTGATGTACTAGGAGCCTATATAGAAAGAGCCTGCGTACGAAGGTGTGTACGCTGGCTCTTTTTACTGAAAAAAGTTTTTATCTGTTCAACCTTTTAACTTCGTTTATTCGGCTGCTTCGGGGTATCGCACTTCTCTAAGCTCTATCAGTGGATAGCAGGGAATAGACTTCGCACCACAAATGCCAGAAACGCTACCAGTCGCAACTACAGATTCGCCTACGTAGGACTGAAGGGGTTGACCGGTCAGATACACTCTGCCAATGCTGGTGCCTTCAATGTAGTAACCAGTAGGCGCAGGGGTAAGCTCATCGACTTGCTGAGATTCGTACTCCGCTTTGACAACGCCTTCTACTGCAATAGGTGGTGCGACGGTAGCACGGTATAGCTTGTTTAGCTGCCAAATAGTGGCGGCGCTAGCGGCTGAGCCCATCACAAAAAATAGGGCTGCGACTGCCCAGAGGGTAGGTTGCGATCGCTCTCTCTTCTTTGTACGCTCTGTTGGTTGACTTGCGGGTTGCCCAGACCCTGGCTGCTGGGGCACTGCTGAAGATGTCATGGCTAAAATTCTCCCCTTATAACTTTTTGAATAATCAGTAGGCTAACTTCATGCGGATGCTGCTGTTACCCCTGGCGTTTGTATCTGCACTCACTTCTATATCTGAACTTCTATATCTGAACTATAGCGATAAGCCTGGTACTCAAAGCCGGTAACTATCCGCTTCATATAACTGGCTTACATCAGACTTTTCTCGCTAGGTACTTACCATCCGCTCAAGTAAGGTTACCCATCAAGATAAGTTATGCTCTACTCCGTCAAAAGCTTGCTACGTGAGCGCTTCAAAGCTTGTTTCGGACAGGCCGTTTGGTTCTGTTTTTCCTTATTTAGCTGGAGGTACTGTTAGCGTATGGTAAACGGCCCAAATAGCCAACGGTCTGAGGTAATGACAGGCTCGGAAGGTACCGACTGCCGTAATGGCTTCGGGCGTGCGAAATTGCAGTCCGTAGTCGTAGATTTGCCGCACAACGGCTTCTGTAATTTCTAGGGCTTCGCTTCGCTTCCCTACATGGGCGAAGAAAGCGGCTAAGCCAAAGTTGATGCCCGTCCACACTTCTAGCTGGTGCGTATCATCTGGGTTTTGGGGCGAACCGTCTGGGCGGACGCCGTTGGCACAGCCAATGCGGAGGCCCAGTTCGGCGGCGCTGAAGTAACCGGTCTGCGCACCTTCAAACTTTTGGTTCTGTGGTCCTAGCTGGGCAGCGTACTCGTTGAATTTTACAAAGCACGCATCGTAAATGGCAGTAAGAGTGGGTTCTATATATTCTTCGTCAACAACGTCAGGTAAGCCCATAGTAGTCGAGCAGAATTGGCCGCATAGCTGGTCGGCCATGACGATGTCGGAGCCGCTGCCAGTATCGAGGCGATAGTAGCTGCCGTTCCACAGCTGTTTTTGATAGGCGGCGCGACCATGCTGCCACCAGCGGCGGTATTGAGAGAGCAAAATGACGATAGTACCCTGCACTTTGTTGTTCTTTTGGAGCAGTTCACCCATGGCGATCGCCGCACTCAAGGCCGCAATCCACAGCCCCCCACAGTACGCGCTGACCCCCTGCAATCGCCAGTCATCAAAGGTCTGATCCGGCGCGCCGCTGTTTTCAATCAGGCCATCGCCGTCTGTGTCAAATAGCTTGGTATAGCGCAGCGTCTCCACGACCGCAGGCCAGCACTCAGCCAAGAAATCAATATCGGTACTGCCTGTTGATTGAAAGACCCTATACACTTGCAGCACAAAGTCGCTAGAGAGATCTTTCCACTGGTTGCAGTCCTGGTAGCTAGTGTAGTTGGTCGCGCGCCAGGGGCTTTCATTCGGCGCGCCCAGATCGTGCGGTGTTGCACCTTTTAGCTTGCGCGGTGCCAGGTGGTTCTCTTCGCCAATGGTGTAGTAGTAGCCAATGATTCTCGGCTTGTCGTCAGCGGTGGGAATGGCGCGAGCAAAGGCGCGAGTGATAGATTTTTCCAGCTCTGGCCATAGTAACAGTGTGGCAAAGCCGCCATATAGCCTTACGTCCAGGCTTTCGTACCAGCGGTAGTCGATGCATTCGAGTACGCCAAACTGGCCAACCGGGTCGGCTTCGCTGGCCGCAGACCATAGGGTACCGCCGCTAGCAAGATCGTATAGCTCGTTGAACAGGGCCATTTTGAACCAGTCTGGTAGGTCAGCGCGCTCCAAGATGGGTTGTTGCCAGTCTTCGATTTGTTGCTGCCAGTGGGTATGGTTGTCTAGAGCGGTGGTTGCGATCGCCCAGGCATTGCGTCCCTCGCGATTGAAGAAATCTGTATAGCGCCGGTAAGCACTCACGCCTTTTGCAAATTCGGTGACTGGCAAGTCCCAGCTGAGAGTGAAGGGGATTTGTTGGGTGTCGCCGGGGGCTAGGGTGAATTTGAGCGCGATCGCACCTCCAATCCTTTCTCCAGTACTCGGACTCACATCTTCAACATTCTCTAAACAACCTTTTGTGGAAAAACTATCCCATAGCTCATTACCATCCCCTGCTGGGTTCCATCGGGTGTAGTAAGAGATGTCTGCGTCCGGGTGGCGAGCTGCAATGGCAAACTGTCCATCTCCTTCTGACGGACTATCCTTCCAAGCCCCATCCATCACAACGCCTGCTGCGACACCATGCTCACACACCAGTTTGTTGTAGTTACCCGCACTCTGTTTTAACGGCGGCACATAGTCGTAGAAAGGACTGCCATCTTCTCTTTGTTGAATTTCTGGCGAGGTTTCACTATTAGTAAACCAGCCCACCATATTTTCCCAGCTCAGCATAATGCTCAGCGTCAGCGGCTTGTCTGTTGGATTGTGCGCAGTCCATACGAAGGTTACGACCGGGTAGCTCGCTTCTTGATAGTTGTTTTCCCAAATAGGAGAGAACTGCGCGCAAGTGAGTTCTGCCTGAAAAACGTTTTTGTAGGTATACCAGCTACGAGGATAAAGTGCGCTATAAGTGCCGGTTGAGCGCTCCTCTATACTAGCGGGATACGGTTGCCAGCAGCTCAGCTCACCGGTTGGAATGTCTGTTGTCAGCGTGTATGCAACAGGCTCGCTCCCCTCAGTCTGTTCGTATACGCTGAACTGACAGCCTGGAAACGCATCAAAAATATGCTCGCCACCGTCTAAATGCCATAGATTGAACGAGCCATTCGGCGACCGACCAATACAGCCAGCACCAAAGCCACCTAGCGGCGCACCGTGCTCGGGGCCATCGTCTAGATTACTCGCATAGCGAACGATGTAAGGCGTCTTCCATTTCTTCCCAATCGGCCACTGCCAAACGCATACTGGGATGTTTGGCAGTGGGTCAGACTGACTGATTGAGTTCATCAAAGGGACTCTACGCTCTAGAACACTCCGGATTATCCTACGCTTTGCCCTCTGCGCCAACTATAGTTGCTCCAAGTGACTATAGAACTGTCAAGTAGGTTTCTTTGCCCTTCGTAGGTAGATGTTTCAGTCGCTGATTTTGCAAATCTGGATCTAGACCCGAATCTTCTAATGGAATCAATCCAAGGAAGGGCGTCTGTCCAGCAGGTAGCTCTACGCAGTCGTATCGACCTTCTCGACCTTCCACCTCAAGGATTAGTTCCTCAAAGACTCTAGCAGTCTGCGTACCCGTAGCTGTTTGAATATCAATTGTGGCAGCCTGTTTCAAACCCAGCTTCTCAATGACATCTGCTGGTAGGCAAAGTCGAGTAGCGCCAGTATCTACTAAAGCGTTATCGACAGAAAAAGACCGAATGTCTTCCGACTGAATGAACCCTCGTTCTGCCAGAACTTGATCGACCCAATTTGTGAGTATCAACGTAACAATTACTTTTCCCGTTGTTTTTTCATCCGCTCGAATACTGCTCATACGTCTTTTCCAAATGAACTGCCTGTCTTAAAAGCTATTTAGTACACCAGTACTACTCTGTCAAAGATATTCTACCGTTCGGACTAGAACTGCCCCGTACGATTTTTGTATCACAAAGATGTGCGATTCTCCTGTGGAGACATTTTATGATCGCCTTTAGTCAGATCGTCTAACATTAAACGCTAAGCCCTGTAAACTTTGCCGCCCTCTTCCCTCTACCCGATGAAAAAGAAGTTTGATATTCAAGCCCCTTTCGAGCCCGCTGGCGATCAGCCCAAAGCCATCAAGCAGCTAGTCAAAAACCTGAAGGCCAACCGCGAATATCAGACGCTCTTGGGCGCGACAGGCACCGGTAAAACTCACACCATCGCACGTACAATTGACGCGGTAGGGAAGCCCGCTTTGATCCTGGCGCACAACAAAACGCTGGCGGCTCAGCTGTGTAATGAGCTGCGTGAGTTCTTCCCCAATAACTCGGTTGAATACTTCATCAGCTATTACGACTACTACCAGCCGGAAGCCTATATTCCAGTAACCGATACGTACATTCAAAAGACCTCATCTATCAACGATGAGATCGATATGCTGCGACACTCGGCAACGCGATCGCTCTTCGAACGTAAAGACGTTATCGTCGTCGCCTCTATCAGCTGCATCTACGGTCTGGGAATTCCCTCCGAATATCTCAACGCCTCTATCCCTTTGCGCGTAGGCGCAGAAACCAATCAGCGCCAAGTTTTGCGCGATCTTGCTTCTGTTCAATACACGCGCAACGATATTGAAATGGGTCGCGGTCGCTTTCGAGTCAAAGGCGATGTGTTAGAGATTGGCCCCGCCTACGAAGACCGGGTCATTCGTGTAGAGTTTTTCGGCGATGAAATTGACGCTATTCGCTATATCGACCCGGTGACGGGAGCAACGCTACAAAGTATGGATTCGCTGAATATTTACCCGGCGCGCCACTTTGTCACACCGGACGACAAGCTGCAAGCCGCCTGTCAGGGCATCCGCGCTGAGCTAAAAGAGCAGCTTATTCTTCTAGAAAGTCAAGGCAAACTGCTAGAAGCTCAGCGGCTAGAGCAGCGCACCCGCTACGACCTGGAAATGCTCGAAGAAGTCGGTTACTGCAACGGCGTAGAAAACTACACGCGCCATCTAGCCGGTCGCTTACCGGGCGCACCACCCGAATGCTTGCTTGACTACTTTCCGCACGACGACTGGCTGCTGGCCGTAGACGAGTCACACGTGACAGTGCCACAGATTCGCGCGATGTACAACGGCGACCAGGCGCGAAAAAAGGTGTTGATCGACCACGGTTTTCGGCTGCCGAGTGCGGCTGATAATCGTCCACTTAAAGCTGAGGAATTTTGGAACAAGGTCAACCAGTGCATTTTTGTCTCGGCAACGCCAGGCGACTGGGAGATAGCGCTTTCTGAAGGGCACGTCGTTGACCAGATCATTCGTCCGACGGGTGTACTCGATCCAGAGATTATCGTGCGGCCTTCAGATGGCCAGGTAGACGACTTACTTGGCGAAATTCGAGAGAGGGCAGCTAAGGATGAGAGAACGCTTGTAACGACGCTAACTAAGCGGATGGCTGAAGACCTCACCGACTACCTCAATGAGCACGGCGTTCGCGTTCGCTATCTACACTCCGAGATTCACTCCATTGAGCGGATTGAAATTATTCAAGACCTGCGAAACGGTGAGTTTGATGTGCTCATTGGTGTCAACCTGCTCAGAGAAGGTTTGGACCTGCCCGAAGTCTCTTTGGTGGCGATTCTCGATGCGGATAAGGAAGGTTTTTTGCGAGCACAGCGATCGCTGATTCAAACCATCGGTCGCGCGGCTCGCCACATAGAAGGCAAAGCCATTCTCTACGCCGACAATATGACCGAAAGCATGGAAAAAGCAATCAGCGAAACAGAGCGTCGTCGCACGACCCAAGCTGAATACAACGAAGAGCACGGTATCACACCAACAGCTATCATTCGCCGGAATTCCAACTCTATTCTCTCTTTCCTAGATGTCTCGCGCCGACTCAATGCGGAAGAGTTGGAGAAGGCCGTAGACCACAGCGATGAACTGCCGCTCGAAGATATTCCGATGCTGATTGGTCAGCTGGAAACCAAGATGAAAGAAGCGGCGAAGAAGCTGGAGTTTGAAGAGGCCAGTGAGTATCGAGATCAGATTAAGCGATTGCGCGATCGCCTCCTTGGAAAACACAAAGCCCCTTTCCGCTTAGACAAGCAAGAAGCGCAGGCGTAGACAGCCAGAATATCGGAGAACTCAGCTGTACTCATGATTTTGGCTGTTTGTTAGTCTTCGCCTCTCGAAAAAAAGATCCCCTCCGCTGACAAACAAGGCAACTGAAAATATGTGAGGCGCATCTTAAGAAGTATGAACTTTTTTACGTAATTGTGTTGCTGTGTTTACTTTTCTTCTTTTAGCTTGATGATAGACCTTTTGACGGTGCTGTCTTCTATTCTTTGACGGATAATTCTTAGGGTGCAGATGTAGCAATACGATCTGCATCCTAAGAATTATCCAAGGCCAGTTTTCAAAGAATGCTAAACCACTCAAAGAAATCCGCTCCAGACTTTTTTGTAGTTGGTATTGGCGCTTCAGCCGGTGGCATTCAAGCACTCGAAGAATTTTTTTCTAGGATCTCTGACCACCCTAACGCTGCTTTTGTGGTGGTACAGCACCTCTCGCCAGATTTTCGCAGCATGATGAGCGAGATTTTGCAGCGTAAAACAGTGATGCAGGTGCGCCAGGTGGAAGAGGGTATGCCGCTAGAGCCCGGCACGGTGTATGTGATGCCGCCGGGTAAAAACATGCTGCTCGAAGGCAGAGAGTTTTTTCTTACAGAGCGATCAAGTCATCTTAACTATCCAATCAATCTGTTCTTTGAGTCTATGGCGAAGCATTTTGCCGATAGAGCCATTGGCGTAATCCTTACAGGCGGCGGTAGCGACGGAACTGAAGGGCTACAGACGATTAGCCGCAATGGGGGTGTGGCGCTGGTGCAAACGCCTGAGTCGGCGCAGTTTGGCAGTATGCCGGTAAATGCGATCGCATCCGGCATCGTAGACAAAATTTTGCCACCTAGAGAACTCGCTCAAGCCGTTTTCGACATCGTCCGCTTCACCTACGATCAAAAAACGGCCCTCAAAGACGACGACGAATTTGTCAACCAGACTCAGCTACAAGAAATCATCACCCTACTTGCAGACCAAGAAGACATTGACTTTTCAGACTATAAAACCAACACGCTCAGGCGGCGAATCCATCATCGCTGCGCGCTAAATCGATGCGGCAATATCGACGACTACATCGTCATCATTAAAGACTCTGAAGGAGAACGGCAGCTGTTACGTCAAAGCCTACTCATCGGAGCGACACGCTTCTTTCGAGATGGTGTGCCCTGGATATACCTTATCGAGAATGCTCTACCGGAGCTGATCGACAAGATAGATGAAGGCGGGCAGCTAAGAATATGGGTGACGGCTTGCTCTACCGGCGAAGAAGCCTACACCATGGCGATGGCGGTTGATGAAGCCATTACGAACGCCGGGAAAAATATCAAAGTCAAAATCTTCGCCACCGATATCGACACGCAGGCACTCTCTTTTGCTGGTAAGGGAATTTACCCCGAAAGTATCACCTCAGACATCTCCGCTGAGCGGATAACTCGCTATTTCAACCTGATCAACGGTAAGTATCAGGCTAAGCGTTTTCTGCGAGAGATGCTGATTATGGCACCTCACGATCTCACTAAAAATGCGGGCTTCTCCAAAATGCACCTAGTGAGCTGTCGCAACGTTTTGATCTACATGCAGCCAAGCTTACAAAAGCAGGTGCTGCGTCTGTTGCACTTTACGCTAGTGCCAGAAGGCGTTTTACTGCTGGGTAGCTCTGAGACGTTAGGAGAATACGAAGAAGACTTTGCCGCGCTTAGCGCCAAAGCCAAAATCTATCAGAAAAAGCCCAATGGCCGTAAGCTGGTGCCTTCTCCTGCGCTACGCACGTCCATCTCTACCATCTCGCCGAGCAGACAGCGCAAACAGCAGCAAATACAGGAAGGTAACATCGTTAAAAATGTGTTTAAGCACGCTTTTAGCGATCGCAAAGCCACCTGTATCTTGGTCAACCGTGACAACGAGATGCTGCGAATCTTCGCTAACTCTGCCGACATTTTGTCCTTGAGCGTTGGCGAAGTCAATATGACCATCACCGATATGGTGCCTAGAGCGCTCAAGCTGCCGTTAGAAACTGCCCTTCATCGCGCCAAGCGAGAGAGCACCTCTGTTACCTACACCGGCATACCCTTTCAGCGAGACGAGCAGACCTATAGCGTCGATCTTAGAATTGGCTTTGAGTCTGACGACGTTCGCTCAGAAGACTATTTAGTGGTCCTGTTTGAAATCGCGCAGACAGCGATGAGCACAGAAAGTGTGCAGTCTTACGAGCTGTCGAACGATGCGGCTGAGCAAATCAGCTCTTTGGAGTATGAGCTGAAGCAAACGAGAGAAAACCTACAGGTTACGATTGAAGAGTTGGAGACTATCAACGAAGAACAGCAGGCTACTAATGAAGAACTGCTGGCGTCTAACGAAGAGCTGCAGAGCACCAACGAAGAGTTGCAGTCCGTTAACGAAGAACTATATAGCGTTAACTCTGAGTATCAGAGCAAGATAAAAGAGCTGGTGCAGCTCAACGAAGACATCGACAACCTGCTGCGTAGTACCAATGTTGGCGTAGTCTTTTTAGATCGTAATTTGTATATTCGTCGGTTTACGCCTGCTGCTGCTGCTGTTATCAACTTGCGCACTGGAGACGTCGATAGACCTATATCAGACTTCACTCATCAAATTGAAGATATCAACTTAGAAGCTTTTGCCAGAAAGGTTTTAGAGCGCAAAGAACCCATTGAACAAGAAGGTGTGAATGCTAGCAATCATCAGTCTCTGCTGCTACGGGCTTATCCGTACCGACGAGAAGACGGGCTTGTAGATGGGGTGGTGCTGACCTTCTTAGAAGTGACAGAAATGAAGCGGATGCAGTCGCAGCTAGAAGAGTCCAATATCATTCTAGAAACGGTGTATGAAACTAGCCCGGTTGGTATTGCCTTGCACGATGAGAAGCTTCGCTTCTTGCGGATAAATAAGGTGCTCGCTGATATTAACGGTCTGCCCGCTGAAGCGCATATCGGCAAGCTAGTGAGTGAAGTGCTGCCTTCCGCTGTAGGCGATCGCTCGCAAGTCATGCAGCAGCAAGTGTTCGATACAGGAGAATCTATTTTAGATATTGATTTTGAGGGCGAACTTCCCACAAATCCAGGGCGCTACAGGCATTGGACTGTTAGCTATTTCCCTATCGAGCTACAGGACGGACGACGCTGGATTGGGACTGTTGTCAATGAAGTGACGCGTCTTAAGAAAACGCAGGACGATTTAAAAGAAAGCCGAAATTTTGCCCGTCAGCTGAGTGAATCCAACCCTGGCATCATTTACATTTTTGATTTAGCCAGACGTCAGGTTGCCTATACGAACTCTTCTGTGACAAAGGTGCTGGGCTTCTCTCCGAAGGAAATCTTAGATATGGGTGCCAATATTGTTTCGGTGCTAATCCATCCCGATGACAGGTACGAACTGGTGCGCTACTACCGGCAGTTTGAGGCAAATCCTAGCCGGGTACTAGAAACTGAAGTGCGCGTGCGTAATAAGAAAGATCAGTGGAAGTGGTTAACTTTGCGCAATGTGGTCTTTAACGCTGACGAAGGGGGAACTGTTCATCAGATTTTGGGCTTAGCGACTGATATTACGCCGCGCAAGCTGTCGGAGCGGCGGTTGCAGAAGCAAAAGGCAGCGTTAGAAGATGCGATCGCCTCTGCCCAAGCCGCAGACTCAGCGAACCAAGCCAAATCCGAATTCCTGGCAAACATGAGCCACGAAATTCGCACGCCAATGAACCTGATCTTGGGCACCTGCCAGCTGCTAGAGCGTACGCCGCTCAACGAACGGCAGGCCAATCTGCTGAGCGTGCTCAGCCGTAACGGCAAAACGCTGCTGACACTTATCAACGACGTTTTAGACCTCTCAAAGCTCGAAGCACGGGAGCTCAAGATATCTTTAGAGCCCTTCGATCTGTACAGTGTCCTTCAGCTAATGCGCTCTTCCTTTTCACCTAGCATCGAAGCCAAAGGACTCTCGCTACAGCTAGAAATTGACAGTACGCTCCCCCAAATGGTTATTGGCGATAGCTTTCGCTTGCAGCAAGTATTGCGCAATCTATTGGGCAACGCGCAGAAATTTACCGCGTCCGGCTGCATTCAGCTACGCGCAGAGCGCCAGAGTCAGCGCAACAATACTGTAGACGTGAAGTTTAGCGTCAGCGACACGGGCATTGGCATCCCGCTCGAAAATCAAGACCAGCTGTTTGAGCCTTTTATTCAGGCAGATGCTTCTAGTACACGGCAGTACGGCGGTACAGGTCTTGGGCTAACGATTTCGCGTCGTATCGTAGATCTATTGGGTGGCACTATCGGCGTTGAGAGTGATTTTGGTGAGGGCTCAACATTCTGGTTTATGGTGCCGATGTCTGTTGCGTGGTCACTCCAGGCTGAAGACACGGAATCCACGAATTCTACGGATGATGTTGCTCAGCTAGCGAGTGATGGCAAAGCCCTTTCAGAAAAAGATCGCATTCTGATCGCCGAAGACAATCAAGACAATCTAGATATTGCCGTCATGCTTTTAGAAGATGCTGGCTATACCAATATCACTACCGCCAGGAATGGCAAAGAGCTGTTAGAAACAACGGCCTTCTCTAACTTCGATCTGATCTTGATGGACTGTCAGATGCCTGAGATTGATGGGTATGAAGCGACGCGTCGGCTGCGATCGCAAGACTCAGACAACAGCAGCATCCCCATTATTGCCCTCACCGCCCACGCGCTCCAGGGCGACAAAGAAAAGTGCCTAGACGCAGGCATGAACGACTACATCAGCAAACCCTTCACTGCCGCCGAACTCACCGAAAAAATCGCGCAGTGGCTAAGCATTGAGAAAGTATAGCCAGCCGGAGCTCAGTAGAGCTTCGTAGTCCGCTGTCATCTTGGGAAATCTAGAACGAAGCAACTGTTCTACGCTGGATTTCTATGACTGCAATACAGTCCTCCCGTTTATCTGCCGTGTCGTCCTCTATCGCCCCACCCTCGCGGCAGCCAACTAATAGCGCCCATCTCGCTCAAAAACTACAAGGCCTGCGCCCATTATTTCGCCGCCTGTTTCCGGAGCGAATCGCTTCAGACTTTACCGTCGTCATTGCAACCTACAACGGTGCGCAGCGGCTGGGCAAAGTGTTGAAATGTCTGCGCTGCCAAATTGGTACCAGCAACATTGCCTGGGAGATCATCGTTGTAGATAACAACAGCACTGACAACACTGCCGACGTTGTACAAGCGTATCAGGCTCACTGGCCCAACAATATTCCCCTACGCTACGAGTTTGAGCCTCAGCAGGGCGCTGGCTATGCTCGTCAGAAAGGAACAAAAGTCGCGAGCAGCCCGCTAGTCGGCTACCTCGACGACGACAACTTACCCTGGCTAAACTGGGTCCGCGCCGCCTATCATTTTGCCCAGCAGCATCCCAATGTAGGGGTATACGGCAGCCGCATCCGAGGAAAATTTGCCACCTCTCCACCGGCCCACTTTGAGAGAATTGCCGCCTTTTTAGCACTCACTGACAGAGGCTCACGGCCTATTCCCTATCGCCCAGAAGCAAAAATACTGCCGCCGGGTGCAGGTTTAGTTGTGCGTCGACAGGCCTGGCTCGACAACGTCCCCGAAGAAAGAACGCTTGCCGAAAAGTTTGGCGAAAGAGAAGCTGGAGAAGACCTAGAAGTTGTTCTACGCATTCAAAAGGCCGGCTGGGACGTGTGGTACAACGCCGGAATGTGGATGCATCACGATATTCCTGCGCATCGGCTCACGCGAGAATATTTACTGACGCTCTTCAAAGGCATTGGCCTAAGCCGCTATCACACCCGTATGCTGAGCCTAGATCTCTGGCAGCGGCCCTTGATGGTAGTGCCCTATGCACTCAACGATGTGAGAAAAATAGTGCGTCATATCCTGCGATACCGTCAGCAAATAATCACCGATACAGTCGCCGCTAGCGAAATGATGCTATACACGGCTAGCTTAGTGAGCCCTCTCCACAGCGCATACCGCTGGTGCCGCCAAAAGCTCACCGCCCGTAGGTTAGCTATCTTGACTGGCCACCCCAGCCAGCTACCTGACAAACTATCAGAGCACTAACGTTGAAGCGATGGGGCTACGTCAGCGCTGCAACGAACGCACTCTCTCCACAGGCCAATAGATCTTATACGCTTTTCCCACAATGTATTGTCTTGGCAGAAATCCCCATACGTGAGAATCCGCGCTCTGATCACGATTGTCTCCTAGCACAAAATATTTTCCCGGCGGCACTAGCTCTGGTCCCCATCGATAGCTCGCTGACACATTCAAGTAGCTCTCTTCTATCGGCGCTTTATCTACCCATACTTTACCTTCGGCGACCTCCACCTGCTGCCCTGGCAATCCCACTACCCGCTTTACAAACAGCGTCTCCGAATCAGTCTTTAATATCTCTACGGCCATAGGTGGCGCTTTGAAAACAACAATATCGCTAAGCTCGGGCTGATACAGCCGGTCTTTGCTAACGAAGATGCGATCGCTCACCTGAAGCGTCGGTACCATCGACTCACTCGGCACAATGCACTGCATAATCGCCCGGTCTACCCACATCGGCGAACTGCCAATCGCCAACCGTAGCAACAGTCCACCTAGCACCACAATCATCAGCGTCTTGCTAGAGCGACTAGCACCGCTTTTAGCAGCAAGCCCCTGACTAACCGGCGTAGTGCGATAAGCGTGATATCCCGCTACAGACCAAATCGTACAGGCCATCGGCAGTAAAATAGGCTGATAGCTTGCCCCCATTGCCAGAGCAACCCCCACCGCCAAAAATACGCCGCCGATTAAAGCTTGCTTAAGATATAAATGACCCAATCCAGGCAGAATTTGAGATAGAAAAACGCCATACCAAAGGTCTTTTCCCTGACGCTTATCGCCCAAAGGATGCAGAGGCTGTCCTACCGTTGCAAAAGCATCCCACACATTGATGAGATAGACGAAAGCTGCCGAACCCATCAGCCAAAACCCTTGCACTGTGCTACCTTCCGCCGCCAGCAAAGACCACAGCGCACGGAGGCTCAGCCCAGTAAAGACAGTAAAAATCAGCAGCCCTTTCGTCCACAGGTTGCCATAGCACTGCCCCATTCCTGGCAGCAGTCCCGACAGGTTAACCGCTAGCCAGCAATCCTTTATTTGACGCTGAGCTTTCATCTACCTTCCTCTTGCTTTGCCGAATACGCTCTTTCGGCATCGATTCGCAGCTCAATTTTTCCCCATCCGGCTGCCTTTAATGCAGCAGTAAGCACCCTCTACAACTAGCAACGAACTGAGCGCTTCACATCTTCTGCTACTGCCCTCTATTCCAAAAGCTCTCGTAGGGTTGAACCACTCTCTCTATGATGAATGGGCCTACCCGTAGGATTCTCAAACTCTCTTCTTTCAATTTCTCGGCTGCGGAGTCCTTCCTGAATTGCTGGCACGTCTTCTTTAAGCATTACAGTCACCGCACCTGTTTCTACCACGCCATTCGTATTGGGCATCACTTCAATGAGGTACGCATACAGATTGCCTTCTAGCAGCTGAGCGCGGTGGGCTCTGAGGGTACCTCTATCTTCTGCGCGACCGGGTGAGTACACCATTACGGTCTGCGCTCGGCGGTAGTCAGCGTATATTTCAGCGCCGTAGATATTTCTAAGCGAGTCTTCTAGCTGAGGAATATCCACGCCTCGAACAATGTCTACGAGGGTGAATTTTTCTGAGCGTACAAGGATAGCCTCACCCGAGCGGCGGCGCACTAGGAGGCTTTCGCCACTGCCACCGCTTGGGCCAAAAACAGAGGCGTGGAAGGTGTAGCGGCTAGAAGGTGTGTTGTTTCGGCGGATTGAGGTGCGCTCGGAGGGGAGTGCGCGTAGGGTAGGGTGCGCCTGCATCCAGGCGGCGGCTTCGTTTGCGGTTTGGCCAGGAAGTGCGATCGCCGCGCCACTTTCCGGAAGCACCACACCTGTCCCTAGCCCTAGCCAAACCCCTGCAACGGTTATTCCCGCAGTCACGCCTGTTCTTAAGCTAGCGGTGAGCCCTCTTACAAGGCTAAGTCTCACATCACCGGTTTTGCTCTTTACAGACAGCTGCTTGTTCATTGCGTTTAGTTATAGGGAGCCAAATCCCTTCTTTTTTTTGTTCTTTTTCTTCTTTTTGCCGCCGCCAGCGCCGCGCCAGCCGGGCATTTGTCGACCGCCCATCGAGTTGCCGCCCATCGGGTTGCCGCCGCCCATACCGCCCATACCGCCCATGCCAGGAAAGCCCCCGTCAAAGCCGGGTAGGCCCATTTTGCCCTGACCCATCTGCTGCATCAGTCCGCGCATCCGCTGAAAATCAGTCACCAGCTTGCTGATGTCTTTTTCGCCGTAGCCCGCACCTCTAGCCACTCGGCGGCGGCGACTGGGCGAGCCCGCAAGCACTTCAGGGTTTTTCCGCTCTTCCATGGTCATAGAGTTGATCATGGCTTCGCATCGCTTGAGCTGCTGCTCACCCTGCTGAAGCTGGTCAGAGGAGAGCTTGTTGCCCATGCCCGGAATCATCTTCATGATGCCCGCGAGTGAACCCATGTTCTTCATCAGGCGCGTTTGCTTTAGAAAATCGTTGAAGTCGAACTCGGCAGATAGGATTTTCTCTTGCAGCTTTTCAGCATCGGCAATGTCGACTTCTTCTTGAGCTTTTTCTACCAGGGTAAGCACGTCACCCATACCCAAAATGCGAGACGCCATCCGGTCGGGATAGAAAGGCTGGAGCGCCTCTACTTTTTCACCCACACCGATGAACTTAATCGGCTGGCCCGAAATACGACGCACCGAAAGCGCCGCGCCACCGCGTGAGTCGCCGTCCATTTTGGTGAGGATGGCACCGGTGATGCCAATCTCTTCGTGAAAGGTACGTGTGAGCGTGGCGGCTTCTTGACCGGTCATCGCATCGACCACCAGCAGCACTTCGTCTGGCTGGGCAACTTCTTTGACTTGGGCTAGCTCGGCCATCATCTCTTTATCAATTTGCAGTCGACCTGCCGTGTCGATAATCACGGTGTCGATGCCGTCTTCTTTCGCTTTGGCTAAGCCCTGACGCGCAATCTCAACCGGGTTAGCATCTGCGCCAATCTCAAAAACCGGCACGTTGATTTGCTTACCGAGTGTGAGCAGCTGGTCTATCGCAGCCGGGCGATAGACGTCTGTAGCGACTAGCAGCGCAGAGCGGTCTTGTTTGCGCAGGTGTAGAGCAAGTTTGGCCGTTGCGGTGGTTTTACCAGTACCTTGCAAACCGGCCATGAGGACGACGGTCGGCTTATTTTCGCTGTCAGCGAGGGGAACGTTGGTATCCCCCATCGTTTCTACGAGTTCGTCGTATACGATTTTGATGAACTGCTGGTCGGGGCGAACGCCAGAGACAACGTCTGCGCCCTGGGCCTTTTCTTTAACGTCTGCTACGAAGCCTTTGACGACGTCCAGGTTGGCGTCGGCTTCTAGCAGGGCTCGGCGAACTTCTTTGAGCGCCTCGGTAATGTTTGCCTCCGAGATTTTGTCCTGGCCGCGAAGTTTTTTCCAGGCGGATTCAAATTGTTCTGAGAGGGCTTCAAACATAAGACTGGGGCGAGCGGTGAGCTAAATAAACTGGTTATTCCTATTCTAAAGGGTCTGGTTCCAAATGCTGATATTCGAGTGTCCGTAGGGTATCTGATAAGCTATCTGTGGATTGACGGCCGGAGATTGAGACGTCTGCCTAAGCAAACATCACCGAACAATAGAACGCTGACTTTGAGTGCAAAAGAAGTCAGTCACTACGCTTCTACGCTGCTCACGCTGAAAAAACCTTGCTCGGCTCAGTCGATTTTGAACCAGACTATTCATCAAAGTGCCTTCGATGTGCTGCCGTGGCTACCGGATGAGTTTGTGGATTTGCTGATTGTCGATCCGCCTTACAACCGTAAAAAGGACTTTAACGGTGTCACGTTTAAGGCCAGATCACCGCAGGCGTATATTGACTGGTTGAAAACTTGGGTAAGTCAGCTGCCTCGACTGCTAAAGCCAAATGCGTCTATATATATGTGCTGCGATTGGCAGTCGTCGAATGCGGTTTATCAGGTGTTCTCTGAGTACTTTCAGGTGCGCAATCGGATTACGTGGGAGCGCGAAAAAGGACGTGGTGCGAAGCGAAACTGGAAGAATGCTTCGGAGGATATTTGGTTCGGTACGGTGAGCGATGCCTATACTTTTAATGTGGATGCGGTGAAGTTGCAGCGGCGGGTGAGGGCTCCCTATCGCGATCGCACCGGAAACCCCAAAGATTGGCGGGCAACCGATCAAGGAAACTTCCGCACTACCCACCCTTCAAACCTGTGGACCGATATCTCTGTCCCCTTCTGGTCTATGCCAGAAAATACAGACCACCCTACGCAGAAGCCTGAAAAGCTGATTGCTAAAATTATTCTGGCGAGTTCTGATCCGGGAGATGTGGTGTTCGATCCGTTTTTGGGTTCGGGGACAACATCAGTTGTGGCCAAGAAGCTAGGCCGTGGCTATGTAGGGATTGAGCAAGAGAAGCTGTACTGCTGTTTGGCACAGAGGCGCTTGGAGATGGTGGAGCAAGATGCTTCGATTCAGGGGTATACGAATGGTTATTTTTGGGAGCGGAATGTGGCGCTGAGCGATCGTAAAGCAAATGACTGAACAGGTGACTCTCGAAGCGGTTGAGTTGAAGGCAGCTGAGCTAAAGTTTTTGCTGAAACTATGGAACTGTGAGGGGCACAGAAGCGATATTTCCCATCTGAGTCCAACAGCTAAGACGCCGGTTGCGAAGCGCGATTCTCCTGCGCAGAGGCGTTGCCATCGTATCTGCCGCACCCTAGCCGAGCTTGGCCTAGTAGAGTACGACACCGAAATATTTCGCTTCGCAATCTCTGCGCCGGGGCGAATGCTGCTTACCCTACAGACAACTAGCTTGCCAGTAACGCCCGATGAGCTGAAGCTGCTGAGACTCTGTAAGGGATCGATGACGGCAGAAAAATTGGGAACGGGTGTGCCAGAAAGTATGCGATCACAGCTCATTCAAAACCTGGTAGAACGTAAGCTGCTGAAAGTAACAAAAAAGGCAGTCACAGAAGTTCGACTAACAGAGAGAGGGAAAACGTTCTTGCAATCTCAGCAGATTAGCTTTCGGCACTGCCATCAACCGTAATGACTGGCAAAGTACTGGCCTCTATTACAGCGCGAGCCGTCTTTCCCAGTCGCGGCTCGTCTATTGCATCTGACGATTTCCCCAGAGTAGAAGAAGATTGCTTGGCTATCACAATCTCAGATGCGTCGACTTCCTGCGCGATTCGAACAATTTCCTCCCACGCCGCTCCCTGGCAGACCATCCGACGATGGCGAATATCTGATAGCATCTGCTGAGCCAAACCTTTTAGCGGTTCAGTATCGATCTTCTCATCTACTGCCCGCGCTACTTCAGCCGAGCTAGAATGAACAACCTGTAGCACAACCACTTCGGCATCGTTTCGGCGTGCAAGCTCTGCCGCCTTAGCTAAAACAGCGCGGGCAGTAGGTGAGGTATCTATAGCGACAAGTAAAACGGTTTGCTGTGCGATCGCCACCTTGGTAGGATCTACCACCCCACGCTCCAACAGCTTTGGCGCAAAGACCGGAATCGCCCACGCACCCAGGGGAGCCGTCACCAGGATAGAGAGCGCTGCGATCGCTAAAATCACCTCACCCCCTTCCACCCCTTGCGCTAGTGGAATCGCCCCAATCGCCGCCTGCACCGTCGCTTTTGCTGAATTGCCGGGCAGTAGAAACAACCGCTCGCGCGCCGTCCAGTCGCTACCTAGCGTCGCCAAATACCAGCCAAGCGATCGCCCCACCAGCGTCCCAATCGCCAGCAGCAGCAGCCCTACTAGCAGCGTATCTTCTAGCACCCTAATCTCAATACTCGCACCTAGCAGCACAAACAACACAATTTCAGCCACTACCCACAAACTGTTGAACCCCTCCCTCAGCCGCCTAGCTAGCGGCGCATCCAGCTCAACTACAAAGAATCCCATCGCCATCACCGCCAGATAGCCCGAGAAAACAGGCAAACGTGTCGCTGCCACCACCAGCAGCAGAGCACAAGTCGCCGTCACCAAAGTATCTTGCACCTGGTTTTGCGTCCACCGACGTGAAGCCAACAGCAACACTAGCAAACGCGCCGCAAACGCACCCAGAACAACACCTAGCCCAACTTGAACAATTACCTGCAAAGGCAACAGCTGCCAAGGACTCAGCGTCACGACACCAAAAAGAGAGAGCCCTCTCTTTCCCTGCGTTAGGAACCCCAGCAACAAACTAAACACCAGCAGCAGCAGCACATCCGACAGCGCACTCCCCGTCAAAATAGCATCTGGAATCCCCTTCTTCACTCCCCAGCCCAGTCGCTTCAGCCGCAGCATTCCTGGCACAATCACCGCCGGAGACTCCGCCCCTACCACACAGCCCAACAGCAGCCCCGTCAAAAAATCAAAATTGAACAGCCACATCGCCGCCAACGCAACTGCGATCGCCTCACAGCCCGCTGGCAAAAGCCCCAGCCGCAGCACCACCGACCCTTGCCGCGCTAGCTTCCCCCGGTCCAACCCTAGCCCCGCCTTCATCAAAATCACCATCACCGCCACCGTCCGCAGCCCATCCGCAGCAGCCAGGACATCAGATCCGATTCGATTCGTCACAGCAGGTCCAAGCACAATACCGGCAAGTACCATTCCTAACAAGGCAGGAGCTCTCAACCGGGCAGCCACCTGCCCTGCTAAAAAACCACCCAGCAAAACCCAAATAAAACTCTCTAACAAGGCAGTAATCTCTCCTAGAAAATCTTTAAGGAATGAGAATTAAATAACTTGGCCATTTGCCTACCTCTTACCGCTCTCTATCCATCAAACCGCTGTCAATGAACGCCAACAAAGCCTCGCGATGCGGCTTTCCCAAAGACCTCACCTCCCCCAGCCGAGGCGATCGCATCTGCCCCAACCGAACCTCCTCCACAGAACAAAGCGCTAAGTCCTGCCCCTCACCTAGCACCAAATCCTCCACCGGCACCCTCAGCTCACCGTAATAGCAATACCGCCTTACTCGCCCATCCGCCTCATCACGAAACAGCCAAAGCTCAGACGGCACATACTCCAACTCCTCCATCAGTTCCCGCCGCACCCCCACATCCGCCGACTCCCCCGGCTCGATATGCCCTCCAAAAAAGCCCCACACCCCTGGGTAAATAATGTGTGGAAAATCATCCCGCAACTGCATCAAAAACCGACCCTCCCGATACAAAATCGCTAGCGTCACTTCAATCAAAGAAGACTCACTCATCACAACCAATCACCACAGTCATCTGTCCCAACTACTGGCCATAATCACTGATTACAATTACTGATCGCAAATCGCCCCCGCCCCCTCTCCATCACTCACTACCCCACAGCCCGCATAAACACCCGCAGGCGTACGCCCTGCCCGAAAAATACTAATCGCCTCCGCTCCCGTCGCTGCTCCTTGTCTTACCAGCAGCGCCTCATTCCAATACCGCATCTCCAGAATCGTGCCAAACGCATAGCTTGAAAACTCGTTCGAGAACGTGAACGTTCCCGATGAAAGCGACCCAAGCACTGGAGGTAGCTGCGTTCGGTACAGCGCATAGCCACCCCCTTCAGCCGGATCCAGCACAAAAACAGCCGTCTGGTCAACATCAACACAAGAATCCAGTAGCACTGGCACCGCTACATTGCCCGTCCTCTCCTCTACGACTGGAAAACCCTGCACCCGCTGAGCCATCATCATCTTCTGATCCACCACGCTAAGACTCTCACAGTCCAACGCATTCAAAATGTTGATATTCCAACTGCTGCCTGCTACATTCACCACATTCGAGCTGCCGCTCGGCCAGTCCAAACGGATATCGTCACCGTCATTAATCACTGTCACCGTAGGAACACCACCCGTTGACGCAGATGTAGCAGCAGATTGAAAGTCAGAAGTCATTGGACGGCTTACCGGTGCGCTTACGGTAGGGCTATCAGGGCGCGCAACACTTGGACCCTCCGTCGTAGGACGGCTCACAGAAGGCCGGTTGGGAGTAGAAGTTGCCTGACTAGGCGGCAGCGGAATAGTTCCCGGTTCAGCCGTTCTCAACGCTGCGGAGAATGCTCTAGGACGGCTCGGACGAGACCCGTCGGCGATATCGAAACAGTTGAACCCAGCGCGCTCCGTCACGCCTGCATTCGTAGGGCCTAACGCAACACTGAGCTGATAGCGATCAAACTCACGATAGGGCCACTGCTCACTCTGGCTACAGGTGCCATCTAGGCAAACGCACTGGTAGACCGGCACATCTTCGTAGTAGCCGCGCCACTCGGCTACAATTTCAGCCAAATCGACCTCTTCACCTCGCGCATATCGGGCAGTCGGTGCGAGTGGCTTAGTTTGCGCAACAGTAGGCTGAGCGAACAAAACAACAGAAGGCAAAGCCACAAAAGAAAGGGACCCTATAGAGATAGATAAAAGCAACTTGAGAGAGTGATACCACATTTTACTGAAAGACCATAAACGATTTTCAAAGGGCGCTTCAAAGGATACAAAGTACGCTGCTACGCAGCTCACTACTCAGGGCGATCGCCCGTCTCTATATCAAAACAGTTGAAGCCTGCGCCTTCATTTTTAGCTGCATTCACCGCGCCCAAAGCGAGAAAAGGCTGGTAGCGAGTAAATGACCTAAACGGCCAAGCGTCTGGATCACCGCAGGATTCAGCCCTGCAGCTACAGGTGTAAACCGGAATAGCCGGATAGCGATCGCGCCACTCTTCTACAATCAACGACAAATCCACCGCTTCACCTCGGCCATAGCGAGCAGTCGGCACCTGCTGAGGGTCTCTAGCCGGTAATCGCCTGCCTTGAGCGATCGCGGATTTTACAGCGATCGCTTCACCGAATATCGTTCCATCTAGTGAGGTCCGAGCTACTAAGGTTTGAGCTGGCGGCGTAGAAGTAACAAACAAAGCGCCGCCCGCTATCCCTAGCGCCGATAGGCACTTCAACAGGTTTTGTCCTTGTATCTGCATTCGGTTTCTACCGACTCTTTTACTCACTTCTCTGTCGAGATTTTGAGTATCTTCTCTGTTGCATAGTCTGGTTGAATGGGCGCGCATGACGATGATTGGTCCGTATTTATACCGACCGTTTTAGAGTACTGAGTTGCCCGATCGCTTTGCAACCGTACTCCAGCAGCACCTGTTGAGAAAAGCAGAGAGCATCGTTACATCAATAGAGGTAGTTGATACCTGACCTATCAACAAACGCAACCGCTTAAAGGCCTGCATATCTCTAAACGCAATTCACCTTTTCAGCAGTTTTTATACCGTATAAGAAAATCAGTACCGAATTTGAATTAGATATAGCAAGTTTGGTTTATATGTCGGGCATATTACTGTCAACGAAGTCGATTCACTGTGTGGGAATAACTCCCTACCAGAGTTTGAAGCTTTGCGTGAATTAACAGTGAGATAGCTCAAAGGCAGTCCTTCAAGTAAGTTTGAGGGACTGCCTTTTTTTGAACTATTGAGTTTTTGAGCCAGCGCTCTTTTGGTTCTGCAAATCTTACGGTGGGATCTACCCGCTAGCTTTATCGCCCTAGCCAAACATACTGGTTAGAATCTTCTGGACAATTTGTACACCCGTTACAGCCTGCCAACCGAACAGCCCCACCAGTACGGTATTAAGCGCAATATGCGTATATCGAGCAGTATCATTGCCATTTTTCATAAAAGGCACCATCGAAGCAGACGTCGCAATCAGGCCCATCATGCCTAGCCCAGCCAACAGGTGAGGGCCAAAAAACAGCTTGCCGTTATTGATATAAGTAGAGGCCATACCGCCTAGGCTACCTAGCACCATGACTGCTAACAGCGTAGAGCCCGCCTGGTGGTGACGCGCCAAGAACTTGCCCTTGATGAGTTCTTTCTTTTCCGCCCCAGACGCTAACCGGGTTTGCCTGTGTTGATAGCCCAGATAGCCCGCGTAGAGTGTCAGTGCCAAAATGCCCCACATCGCCAGCGGGTGTATAAAATTAAGCCATGGTTTGATGGCTTCTAGGGTCTCGGAGTTCATAGCATTCTTTAGAAATTCTTTACAGTTCTTAGTATAGCGAATCACCATCGACAAAAGGCGTTATCTCGCAGGCGTCTATTCAGTTTTCACCCATATTTCTAGTCTCAATAGTCCTCTTCCTCTGCTCATACAAATCTTATGAAACGCCCCTTTTCAATTTCGTCCTGCACGCTGCGTCAGCTAACTCTGCTCAGCATTATCCTCGCTGCCGCGACAGGTTACGTTCGGCCTGCTATCGGCCAAATGCCAGCGGCTACAGAAGTCGTAGAAGCTGAAGCCGCAGAAGCTGAGGCTACGGATAGCCCAGAGATAGAACCAGCTATAGAAGCAGAAGGAACAGAAACTGAAACGGCAGAAACTGAAACGGCAGAAGCAGAAGAGACAATTACCGAGCCAGATGAATCAGCGATTGAAGAAGTGACAACAGAGACGGAAGAAGCTACAGATGAGAATGAAACGGCACAGCAGGAGCCAGAGTCTGCCCTTACAGCCAGTGAGAGAATTCGCAGGAAGCTTTTAATCCAGGCTGATAACGAGTACGCAGCGGGTAACTTTGCCGCCGCGCAGGCCCTATACCAGCAGGCCAAAGACGAAACCTGGCTACTGCCTCGCCAGTTTGCCAATCTACCACCAGAGCCCTTTAGTGACGAAGCGCAGCTACGACCTGGCGGGGCCGTCTACTGGCGCGAGGCCCAAGCGGGTGTTAACAATCAAAGACCTTCTCAAGCCCTTTCTGCACTGCGCTTGCTAACCAGCGAATATCCAGAGTTCACGCCGGGGACTGTGCTCTATGCCACCGTACTCAAGGACGAAGGCGATTTTGAAGCTGCCAACGCAGCGATAGAAGAAGCCCTTACCCTGTATCCCGCCAACACCGAGCTGCTGCTGGCACAGGTGGAGCTGATGATGGGTCAAGAGCAGTGGATAGAAGCTGCGATCGCCTCTCGTCAATTTGTCGCGCTTAACCCAGACCATGCCGCCGCACCTCAGCAAGAAGCGCTGGCCGCAGAAAACCTATCGCGCTTTCAGAGTGAAACCAGACAGACCATTCGGAACGGTGCGATCGCCAATATCTTCACAGGCGTCCTTGGCTACGCCTTCACCGGTAGCATATTTGGCCCCTTCACTGCCGCCAACTCCGCCATCCTACTGCTACAGGGAGAAAACGCAGTCGGTAGCCAGTTTGCCAATCGCATTGAGCAACAGCTGCCCATGCTACAGCACCCAGAAGCCAACGCCTACGTCAGCCAGATGGGCAGTCGCCTCGCTGCTGCCACCGGTCGCCGCGACCTTGACTACGAGTTCTACGTCATCTTAGATCCTAATCTCAACGCCTTCGCCCTACCCGGCGGCAAAGTCTTCGTCAACGCAGGTGCGATCCTCGACACCCGCTCAGAAGCCGAACTTGCTGGCCTGCTCTCCCACGAGCTTGCCCATAGCGTCCTCTCCCACGGCTTCCAGCTCGCGACCCAGGGCAACCTCACCAGCAGCGTCGCCCAGTACATCCCCTACGGCGGCCTTGTCAACAACGTCTTCATGAGCGGCTACTCCCGCAAAATGGAGCGTCAGGCCGACATCGTAGGCACTCAGATACTGGCTTCTGGCGGCTACGCAGCCGACGGCGTGTACAACGTCATGGTCACCCTCAATGAACAGGCCGAAGGCCGCAGCGTGCCAACCTGGATATCGAGCCATCCTAACCCTGCCGATCGCGTGAGCTACCTTAAGGCGCTAGTAGAGCGCGGTGGCTACAACCGCTATGCCTACGAAGGTGTGGCTAGCCACGAGGAGATTCAGGCGATTGTCGCCCGAGAGCTAGCAGCGTATGAGGCGAAGCAGGCCGAGCAAAACGGGGCAGCCGGGGAGGAAGAGATTCGCGAAGAGGAATCGCAGACCAACCTGTATGAGGCGGTTGATCGGTTTGACTGGTAGGGAGGCTAGAGCAGGTGATATTGAAATCGGTGGCGTGTGCTCACTCAATACCTACCATTAACAAAAGATTGGTATCGTCGCATATTGTTGCATTTCTTAAAGACGCTAGATACAACCATTTGACCTTGCTACACTACTCATACTTAAGGAATAGAAGTGGCCGCTCAGGACACACTCAAGAGGACTCATGGTAGCAACCACAGAAAAAGCGCCTAAAGGTGACTTCAACGAGATTCGCCCCGGCGTAAAAGCACCGGCCAAGGACACAATCCTCACGCCTCGCTTCTACACCACAGATTTTGAAGAGATGGCCAATATGGACGTCTCCGCCAACGCAGAAGAGCTCGAAGCGATTATCGCTGAGTTCAAAGTGGACTACAACCGCCATCACTTTGTTCGTAACGACCAGTTCGATGGCGCTTGGGACCATATTCAAGGTGAGCGCCGTCAGATCTTCGTTGAGTTCTTAGAGCGCTCGTGCACCGCTGAATTCTCCGGCTTCTTGCTCTACAAAGAGCTAGCGCGCAAGCTCAAAGGTCGCAATCCTCTCCTAGCAGAAGGCTTTGACCTGATGAGCCGCGACGAAGCTCGCCACGCTGGCTTTCTCAACAAGGCTATGTCCGACTTCGACCTACAGCTTGATCTTGGCTTTTTGACCAAGAGCAAAAAGTACACCTTCTTCAAGCCTAAGTTCATCTTCTACGCCACCTACCTTTCTGAAAAGATTGGTTACTGGCGCTATATCACCATCTTCCGCCATCTAGAGCAGCACCCCGAAGATACTATCTACCCTATCTTCAACTTCTTCGATAACTGGTGTCAGGATGAGAACCGCCATGGCGACTTTTTCGCAGCAATGATGAAGTCTCAGCCTCAGTTCTTAAACGACCTAAAGGCTCGCCTGTGGTGCCGGTTCTTCCTGCTGTCAGTATTTGCCACGATGTATCTCAACGATATTCAGCGTAAGGGCTTCTACGCGGCCCTAGGACTCGATGCACGTGAGTACGATATTGAGGTGATTAAGAAGACAAACGAGTCGGCGGGTCGTCTGTTCCCAATTATTTTGGATGTAGAAGATCCTAAGTTCTTCAGTGAGCTAGACAAGTGTACAAAGCACACCGCTGCTGTTAGCGAAATCAGCAAGTCTAGCCAACCTAGAGTAATTCAGGCACTGCGCAAAGTTCCTCATATCATTGGCATTGGCAGTAAGCTTATCAACTTGTACTTGATGAAGCCGATTAGCATGGAAGCCAATCGTAATACGGTTCGCTAAAATGTTAGGATTCGTTCCACTTTAGACTTATCTTTGATGAATGTAATAGCTAGATAGGCTTAAGTGGGGCTTTAAAACACCTGGAATACAGGGTCGAGCTGAAGAGAGATACTGCTGGCTAGCAGTATCTCTTTTTTTGTTGGAAATGACCTTGAGTTTAGGGCTAGATTCTGTATTGAACGCAGGGCGATCGCTGACTTCTTAAGTTGATTGTTACATTTGGGGAAAGCAAGGTCGTACAGCGTACACAAGTACACAGATAGATGTAGTACCATACAGACTATTAATAATGGTGATTTAGATAAGTGCCTGTCAAATCGCTTAATACTGATACAAGAATCAAAGCATCACTAAATTAACGGCTCGTTTACGAACTGACATGCGGCTAAAGCACAATTCGCCAGCAGAACCAAACTCTGAGCTAGAGACAAACGCTCAGCTCGAAGCTACCTCACAAGCGGATGCGGACGTTGATTTGGAAGCTCACCTGCAAGCAAAGGCTCAAGTAGCAGCGGACTCACAGGAAGATTCGCAGAAAGATTTGCAAAGAGAAACTAGCTTACAGAGAGCGTCCGACGCTTCAGCCGAAGATTTTCCGATTGTTGGTATTGGCGCGTCTGCGGGTGGGCTACGGGCGCTCGAAGTTTTTTTTGATAACTTGCCCTGTGATAGCGGCGCGGCCTATGTAGTGGTACAGCACCTTTCTCCTGATTTCAAGAGTCTGATGAAAGAGTTGCTAGAGAACCGTACCGAAATGGTGATTCGGAGTATCACCGACGGCATGAAGATTGAGCCAGATACGGTGTTTTTGATTCCGCCAGGCCAGAATCTATCCATCGAAGAGGGCGAACTTCGGCTGACGCCGCAAGAGCGTGACTCGAACCGTCAGGCCCATTTTCCTATCGATCTGTTTTTTCACTCGCTGGCAAACGCTTGTCATGAGAGGGCATTGGGCATTGTGCTGTCGGGTACGGGTAGCGATGGCACAATAGGAATTCAGAGTATTGCGGAAATGGGTGGCATTGTAATGGTGCAAACCCCAGAAACGGCTGAGTTTGATGGGATGCCTGTAAGCGCGATCGCAACTGGCCTAGCAGACCTAATCTTGCCTGCCGACGAACTGGCTAGAACCACCTATCAGCTCGTCACCTCGCCAAACCAATGGGCAGAACTTCAACAGAACGCTGGCAGCAAGACGCATATTGAGCAAATCATTGCTCTCCTAGAACGCTACGAAAATATTGACTTCACTCACTACAAGCCCACCACCATTCATCGGCGGATCCATCGGCGCTGCATGATTGCCGGATTTACCGCGCTAGAAGACTACGTTCAATGGTTGGAGATATCTGCCGAAGAGCGATCGCATCTGCGCGACGATATGCTGATTACGGTCACACACTTTCTGCGAGATCCCGAAGCGTGGCATTGCATCAAAACCGAGGTGCTACCTTTAATTGTGGAGCGAGCCCGCGAGGGAAATAAATCGATTCGCATTTGGGTAACTGCCTGCGCGACAGGAGAAGAAGCTTATTCCATCGCCATTTTGCTTCGGGAGCTGCTAGGCGACAACCCCAATGATATAGGCGTGAAAATCTTTGCGACCGACATCGACCCTATCGCACTGAGCAAGGCCTCTAGCGGCATTTTTCCAGAAGCTGCCCTGCGCAACTTAAGCCAAGAGCAGATAGAGCGCTTCTTTACGCCTAAAGACGACTGTTTTGAAGTGAGCAAAGGGCTGCGAGAAATGATTATCTTTGCAAACCACAACCTCATAAAGGATGCTGGATTCACTCAGATAGATTTGGCCTCTTGCCGCAATGTGTTGATCTATATGCAGCCAGACCTACAGCAGCAGGTGCTTCGCGGACTGCATTTCTCGCTCAAAAAAGACGCCTTTCTCTTCTTAGGCGAATCCGAAAACCTAGGTAAGCTACAAAAAGAGTTCACTACTAAGCAGCAAGTGTGGAAAATCTACCAGAAGCTGCGAGATGCACGCCTGCCATTAATGAATCATCACATTTTGCAGGCCAAAGCTAACAAAATTCGACTACAGACCGTGCGGCCTCAAAAGGCGACTCAGTTTGACCCACTGCTAGCAGATGCCTTTAAGGCGCTGTTGCGCGGTCGCAAGGCCACCTGCTTTTTGGTAGATAGAGACAACAAACTACTCCATCTCTGTGGCGATACGCTGCGCATCCTGAGATTGTCTGACGGCAAAGCTTCTCAGAATATACTGCGATTAGTCCCTACAGCTTTGCAAATTCCATTGAGTACCGCGCTGCACCGGGCTCGCCACAAGAAAGAGCCTGTTTTATATACCCACTGCGCTGTTACCGATGAAACCTCATACAACGACTACGACGTTAGCAGCGTTTCTATAGAAGTTTCTCAGCAAAGAAGCGCTCAGGCTGGCTTTTTCTTGATGGTGATAATAGAGGCGGAGAAAAATGTTCAACAGCTGGGTTTTGAAGACAAAGAATTTACCGTAGATGAAGATACCGCTCAGTATGTTGAGCAGCTTCAGCAGGAGCTTCAGACCAATCGTGAAAATTTGCAGGCGATGGTTGAAGAGCTAGAAACGACCAATGAAGAGCAACAGGCCACTAACGAAGAGCTGATTGCCTCCAACGAAGAGCTGCAGAGTACGAACGAAGAGCTACATTCTGTCAACGAAGAGCTGTATACCGTTAATGCAGAGTATCAGTCCAAAATTTCGGAGCTTATTGAGCTCAATAACGATCTCGACAACCTGCTCAACAACGTTGAGGTGGGGGTGATTTATTTAGATGCGGATCTTCAGATCCGCAAGTTCACACCTGCTGCCACGCTTGTGTTTAATTTGGTGGACTCAGATGTTGGCAGACCGCTAGAACATCTGTCTCACAGTCTTGAGGATATTGATATCTCTGAGGTGCTTTCTCAGGCAATAGCGTCGCCTGAGAATATTGAACGTGAGGTGAGAATGCACAAGGGGGGTCCCTACCTGCTAATGCAAATCTCTCAGTATAAGAATGAGGATCAGCTCACCGATGGTCTGGTGATTACGCTGATTGATGTCGACGATATCAAGCAGGCGCAGCACCAGCTCGCCGCAGCTACTGAACGATTGCATGAGTCCAATGAACAGCTAGAAGGACAGGTGCGCGATCGCACTGCCGAGCTTCACAGCAGCCAGCAGCTGCTGCAATCTATCACCGAATCCACACCCAACGGCATCTATGTCTACGATCTCGTCAAGCAGAAGAATATCTATGCCAACACCTTCCTCGAACGGATGCTAGGGTATGCCTACGGAGATTTGGTAGCCATGGGCGACAGACTCAACAAGCACATTTTCCATCCAGAAGATCTGCACATAATTGCAGCGCATCACCAAACCATTATCGACTCATCAACGAGCGACAGGCATATCTTCGAGGTGGAGTACCGGGTGAGGGATAAGGCGGGCAACTGGCGGACACTGTTTAGTCAAGATACGATCTTTAGCCGCGCAGAAAACGGCTCGCCAATCCAAATATTGGGCGCGGTGATTGATATTAGCGATCGCAAGGCAGACTCGCTCAAACTTCAGCAGAGCGAAGCGCGCTATCGCCAGCTGTATCAAAATGCGCCTGTGATGATGCACTCTATCACCGCCGAAGGCAACTTCATGAGCGTTAGCAACAGCTGGCTAACGCGCTTCGGCTACACGCTTGAAGAAGTCATAGACCGACCCTTTGCAGACTTCTTGCACGACGATTTTAAGCCATCCGAAGCCGACGCTAAGCCGTCTGTTTGGCTAAGAGAGGAAGGCTGTCAGGCGTTCACCTGTCAGCTCTTGTGTAAAAACGGCGACATTGTAGATGTAGAACTCTCCGCTGTTGCCGATAGAGAGGTAAGCGACCAACGCTACTGTCTGCTAACAGTGCTGGTTGATACGACGGAGAGAAAGCAAGCAGAAACAGAACTCGACCGCTACCGAGAACATTTAGAAGAACTTGTCGCTAGCAGAGCAGCCGAAATTCAAGATGCCAATGCGAGACTTAAAAAAGAGGTAAATGAACGAATAGAAGCACAAAGAGAACTGGCCGAAAGAGCACAGTCACTAGAGCGTTCCAACGCTGATCTTGAACAGTTTGCCTACGTCATCTCTCACGACCTCCAAGAGCCGCTGCGAGCCATGACCGTATTCTCTCAGTTGCTAAAGCAGCGGTACTATGCAGATCTAGACAGCACAGCAGGCGGTTATATCAAGCACATTGCTGAAGGTGGCATTCGCATGCAGGCTTTGATCGATGGCATTCTTGACTTCTCACGAGTGACCCACCGCGATCAGGTGCTAAAAGAAGTCTCCGTTGATTCTATTGTTAAGAACGTGATTTCTAGTCTCAGTACGCTGCTCGGCGAAAACAACGTGAGTATCAGCCTAGATCCACTGCCAAGCTTAGCGTGCGACTCCAACCAAATCATTCAACTCTTTCAAAATATCATCAGTAATGCCATCAAGTTTAAAAGCAGCGATCAGCCCACTATTCATATCAGCGCAGAGCCCCTTCCTTCGGTTTCAGATGTACGGTACTGGCGCTTTAGCGTCAAAGACAACGGCATTGGGATTGAATCGTCCAACGACCAGCAAGAGAGAATATTCTCCTTGTTTCAACGCCTGCATACGCGTCAGGAGCTAGAAGGATACGGTATTGGACTGGCCATCTGCAAAAAGATTGTAGAACGACACGACGGTCAAATCTGGGTAGATTCGGAGCTTGCACAGGGCGCTACGTTTTACTTCACGCTTTCTGCGCATGCTAATATCACAAAACCCGGTAATACCACGCAGTTGATGAATGCGAAAAAACACAATCAGACAGGGAAGCCGGAGAGCAGCGAGAGATCGGTTACAGCAGCAAATAAGATGTTGCCTGCTACAACCAAGACAGCTCATGAAACAAAATAACGAAGTACTCTTTTAGAAGTATTCCTTTGTAGGTATATTTGTCAAATTCGCGTAGATTTATAACAAATTATTCCTTCAAGATTATACAATTCCCATAGAGATTCAGTTTCAGTTTCGTCAGTTCCGACTGAGCTGTTTAGCTTTGCGCTTTAGGTCTGTTCTGTAGACACATATCTGTAGATACGTCAAGTGCATAAGGCGAGGAGCCGAACAATACTGAGCTAAGCAAAACTATCTTAGCAGTCGTCTCTACGCTCTTGAGCTAACATATGCCTGAAGCCGATTACTTGCGGATTGCTTATGAAAGTCTATCTATACAAGGACTGTCCGACGCATGAGCTGTAGCATCTTACTAGTAGAAGATTCACCGACAGACGCCGCGATTTTAGTCGCAGCCTTTGAGGAGATTGGGTACGCAGGCGATATCCAGGTCACTCAAAACGGAGTAAGCGCGATTGATTTTCTTTGCAATATAGGAGAAGAAAAAGAGGGCGAAGAAATGAAAAACTGGCCCGATCTTATCCTGCTTGATCTTAATCTGCCTAGAAAAAACGGACTTGAGGTATTGGAAGATATCAAAACGCATCCGATTTGGAAGCGTATTCCAACGGTGGTCTTCTCAAGCTCGTCATCTCCTCAAGACGTTAGCTCAAGCTATGAGCATCATGCTAATGCTTATGTCGCTAAGCCCAGAGAGCTAGCGCAGTATGAGCGAGTCGCTCGGCAGCTGCACAGCTTTTGGCTACAGTCAGCTGAGCTAGCGACAGGATAGGAGCGCAGCGCGCATCAGGAAGCGGCAACGAGACACTATAGAGAAAATCAGCTGGTCCGTACAGCGGCAAACATACAGCTATCAGTAATGATATCGGTGTAGACGACACTCACAAGCTCAAAGTGTCTACGCCGATATTGTCTTGGCTATATAAGTATCTTTAACTTTACGAATACGCTCGAATCGATTCACGAGTAGCTGTCTTCTCAGGAAGTATTCAAAATCACAGACAAAAAGAGCAAAATCGTCGTTCAAACAACCTCAGAAGATGAAGCGCCTAAATGTTCAATATAAGGAACGTTTTAGGTATTTTTTCTGTACTCGGATAAGTAAAGCTTGCATTAGTCTGTATGACAGAGGTCAAATAGAACAAGAAAAGTTGATTTTAGTATCACCATGTAAGCCTTTCTCGTCTAGATGATGTTTCAAGTCCCCTTCTTGCAACTACCGATTTCTTCAACATAGATCCAAAAAAGTAGATCCAAAAAAGCAGCGAAAACAAAAGTATGTAACCTATAATCTCTCAAATTGCGCCTTGTGTAAGACGAATCAAAGCTTAGTGCATCTAGGTTAAACACACTTTTATACGCTCACACATTGGGCACTCAGTCACCTTTTAAGTCATTGCATTTTACTCTCTCATTAGAAGCAGATTTTGCACCCAAGGATTGTTGAATGAAAACCGGCATAGATGCGTTACTCATCGAAGACAATCTATCAGACGTACTCCTGTTTGAAGCACTCATCAGCTCGTCAGAATTTAGAGAATTCAAACTGCACCATACTGAGCGCTTCAACGATGCTTTGAGCGCGCTAAAGAGCAACACTTTCGACGTTATTCTACTCGACCTGTGCCTGCCCGACGGACGGGGTATAGATCTTGTCAGGCAGCTAAAAGAGCGCATTCCTCAGATTCCTATCGTAGTAATGACGGGCATCCAAGACGAAAGTATGGCGGTCGCAGCTCTGCAAGAAGGCGCTCAAGACTATCTTGTAAAATCTGATACGTTTTCTCCCCAGCGATTAAAGCAGCTCGGCTACGTAGATATTGGTAATTTGCTGGTAAAAACGTTGCGCTTTGCAATAGAGCGCGCCGAACTTACTCAGCAGCTAGAAACCAGTCAGGAGCGCTATGCTCTAGCGGTAGAAGGAGCCCGCGACGGCATTTGGGACTGGGATCTTAGAACAAACAGAGTATATTACTCTTCTCGCTGGCAGTCTTTACTGGGGCTATCTACTCAAGATAGAGCTAACGCTAGCCCAAACAAGTGGCTAACGCGAATTCATCCTGAAGACAAGCCTACCTTTGAGAAGACGCTTAAAGCTCATCTTGAGCGTCCACAACAACAACAGTTTCACCATGAGTATCGTCTACTGCATGCTGATGGCAACTATCGCTGGGTGCTCACCAGGGGCATGGCCCTATGGGATGAAAAGGGCGTCGCCTACCGGTTTGCCGGGTCACAAACCGATATGACGAAGAAAAAGTCTCTTGAAAATGAGCTGCATCAGGAGAAAGAGCTAGCACAGATTACGCTGCACTCCATTGGTGACGCTGTTATTACAACAGATGAACAGGGCTATATAAAAGACTTTAACCCTGTAGCCGAACGACTCACTGGCTGGCGCGCGGCTGATGCCAAGTATAAGTCAATTGCAGAGGTGTGTCAGCTGGTAGATGGTAGTACCAAACAACAGCTGAGCAATCCGGCGATTCGAGCAATACACGAGGGTAAAGCGACCAGCTTGAGCAATCACCCTACGCTGATTTCAAAAACCGGCGAAGAGTTTGCCATTGGAGACTCAGCAGCGCCCATTCGCTCTAGCACGGGCGATATTATCGGCACAGTGCTGGTCTTTCACGATGTGACTGAGGAAAGAGGTCGTGCTAAGCAGCTAGCCTGGCAGGCCGCGCACGATCCGCTCACACGCCTGTTCAACCGGCAAAAGTTTATTCAGTCAATCGACGGGGTGATTCTAGAAGCGCAGACCCGGCAGACTCATCACGTACTGTGCTGTATGGACTTAGACCACTTCAAGGCGGTCAACGATACGTGCGGTCATGCGGCAGGCGATCAGCTGCTAAAACAGGTCGCCGATTTGTGGCGCAGTAAGATTCGAGCTTCGGATAGTTTGGCGCGCTTGGGTGGCGATGAGTTTGGCCTGCTGCTGTACGACTGCGACTTGGACCGGGCGATCGCAATTGCCAACAACTTTTGCCAGAGTATTCAAGAATTTCGCTTTGCCTACGAGGACAAGCTTTTTAGCATTGGCGTCAGCATTGGCCTAGTGCCAGTCACCACCCACAGCATCAATACAAAGCAGGTAATGCAGCTTGCCGACAGCGCCTGCTACAGTGCTAAGCATAAAGGGCGCAACCGAGTTCAGGTTTACTATCAAAATGACGAAGAAGCCGCGCAGCAGTCTAACGACAGTCAGTGGTTTTCTCGCATTACCCACGCGCTTGATAACGATCTGTTTGTGCTGTACGAGCAGGCGATCGCAGCTACCCATACAAGCTCTACCGACGTTGAGCTGTGCGAAATCCTGCTAAGACTGCCGACCGACTGTAGCCTTGTAGATGGTATCGAAAACACCATCATGCCAATGGCCTTTCTCCCCACAGCAGAAAGGTACGATCTCATGCCTAAGATTGACCGCTGGGTGGTAACGGCCTGCCTGGCACATATCTCGAAGCAGCCCAAGCCCCTAAAGAAGCTTTACAGTATCAATCTTTCGGGCAGTAGCCTCAACGATGAGAGCTTTATCGACTTTCTTAAGCAAGCACTACAGGAGCATCCTGGCCAGGCAAAATCGCTTTGCTTTGAAATTACAGAAACCGTTGCTATTTCCAACCTACAGAAGATTGCGAGCTTTATTTTAGAGCTTAAAAAACTGGGCTGTTACTTTGCGCTAGATGACTTTGGCAGCGGCATGTCATCGTTTACCTACCTCAAACATTTGCCGGTAGACTTTCTCAAAATCGACGGCAACTTTGTCAAGGAAGCGCCCGTCGATAAAATTGTTTGCGCCATGCTAGAAGCCATCAACCAAGTCGGCCATGTAATGGGGCTAAAAACCATCGCCGAGTATGTGGAGAATCAAACTATCTTAAAGAAGGTGCGAGAGCTAGGAATTGACTATGTGCAAGGCTACGAGATTCAAAGGCCGCAAATACTGGTGTAATTTGCCAATAGTGCTCGCACGTATTCCTATCTACGCGAGGATTCTGTCTCTTATCTTCTCAGTCTTATTCCTCTGAAGTAGATCGTGTCCAAAGCGCCAACCCACCGCCTTTCCCCCGCGCCGCGATATAGTCCGGCGTCATCGCAAAAAACGTAAAGAACGCCTGTTCTTTTAGCGGCAGCACAGCAAATATCTTCGCTTTTTCTATGCCGCCTCGCACAGGCGCATCGTACAAGGTCAGCGGACCTGCACCACCATTGAGATAGACAAAGTCAAAGCCCAGCGTATTTGTACCGGGCCAGTAGCGAGTAGGGCCACTGAGCTGAAGACGCAGCGCTCCAAAAGCAACCCGATTTACCACCGCGCCTACCGCCGCTGAAGACTGTAAGTCAGACGTGTTGGTTCCTGTTTCATCGCTGGCCTCGTTCGCCTTGAGCAATTTTGGACTGAGGAGCTGAGCCTGAGGGCCGTAGGTAATTGTGATATTGATCCATCTGGGTAAGAAGCGGCCTTTTCCCAGCTGCTTTACCGGCTTTGCACCCGCACGAGCTGGCGATACCTTACGCGTACCCGAGACAAAGCCTAGCTGCCATGTGCCGACTAGCTGAGCGTAGTCATAGCGCTGTTTCGCCCGTTTACTCTGCTTTTCAGCTGTGGCCAAAGCCGCGACCACCTCACCTGTATTAGGCCGTTGGCGACCGACTGAATCTCCTTGGAGATAGCCAACCGCCTCTATTAGCGTTGTTTCACTCATTGCGGCTTTCTTCCTAAAGTTTTCAGGTTATTCTCACATGCCTTCGGACCCCAGTTGATAAGGTAATGACGTAATTACTGAACCGCTTATCGGGATTTTGGGACTATGTCTACGGCCTACCGACCTGTTCCTCATCAGGAAGACCGCTCATCTACCGAGCCGCTGGCCCAGTCTACAGCTGAGCGAAACGGACGCTATCGGCTAGAGCGCATCCATTTAGAAGTCACCAATGTGTGCAACTTCAAGTGCGAATTTTGCCCTGATGCCATTATGGAACGTAAGCGCGGCCATATGGATCTCGATCTTTTGACCAAAGCACTCGATGAGATTGCCGACCATCAGCTGGCCAAGATTGTCGCCTTTCACCTCATGGGTGAGCCGCTGATTTATCCGCATATCTTTGAGGCGATCGCAATGGCAGGCGATCGCCATCTCAACCTTCACCTCACCACCAACGGCAGCACCTTCCACATTCGCCCAGAACACATCGAGCGACTGGTTGGCTCTGGCATCCCCAAAGTCACGATCTCACTGCAAACGCCAGACCCCGACACATTCATCATTCGAGGCGCACCGCCCAAGCTTAGCCCCGAGCAATATTTCGATGGCATTACAAAATACGTACACGCCAACCTGTTATCTGAGTCTCCTACTCGCGTCCATCTCAAGTTCTTAGATACCACGCCACATCCCTTTCTAGTGCCGCATAAGACCATGCATGTCGTAGAAGGGAAAGAACAGATGCAAGTGCAGCTGAAGGAGTGGTGCGATCGCCTACTTTCAGCTTTACCTATCAACCACCCAGATCACCCTACAGAAACAGAACTCCAGCGCCGACTCGCCAGCCACAAGCCTGGCCGCTGGCAGATTATAGAGATCACCCCCAAGCTTGCTCTAGAGACCTTTCCGCTAGACAGCTGGGGAAATGTAGAAAGTACTACCGTCGTGCCTGCTAGCTTCGGCTACTGCAACGGTACCACCGACCAAGCAGGCATTCTGTACGATGGCACCGTTGTGCCCTGTTGCAAAGACTACGACGGTAGAATCCCTCTCGGTAATATCAACAACAACACGCTTTTAGCGATACTCGATTATCAGCAACCTGCCTGTTCTTTGCGTCAGGGATTTGATCGATTCCAGGTTACCAATCCTGTATGCAAGCGCTGTATGGGCGCCGACACTGCCCAAAAGTCTCTTCTACGACAGGTAGGTTCTGTTATCTATTTCAAGCTATACAACCCCATTATGAAGCGTATTAAGCCAGGTTGGGGTGAGATCTAAACTTGTAGGCTTAGTTGGAAAAGTTCAGTATCTACCGCACCTTCACAATCAATCTTTATTGATTATGAGTGGGCATACTCTATAAGCCAAGGGTTAGTTTATTGCAAAAAGTATGACTCATAACATAGAAGTATTGCTAATTGAAGATAGTTTTTCAGATGCACAAATGGTAAAGGCTATTGTTAGCTCATCAAATCTAGCCCAGCCAAGACTACACCATGCAGATAGATTTCAAGCAGCGCTAAGCATGCTACAGGAAAACTGTTACGACGTCGTACTGCTAGATCTCCATCTCCCTGACGGAGAGGGAATTAGCCTCATAAAGCGGATAAAGCAACAGGTTCCAGAAACGCCAGTGGTCGTGCTGACCGGGGTTAAAGACGACACGCTCGCGGTAGAAGCACTCAGAGAAGGCGCACAGGATTACGTTTTAAAGTCTGACACATTCTCTCCTACCCGACTGTTGCAACTAGGTCATACGGATTTGGGTAACTGGCTAGTGCGTCGCATTCAGTATGCGGTCAAACGAGCAGAGCTAGCCAGGCAGCTCAATCGACAGCCTAAAATCGACTCAACTCACCGTGCGTTAGCTAGCCAGTGCAAAAGCGTTTGGGACTGGAATATTGAGAGCGACAGTTTATATTTTTCATCCTATTGGCGGTCTGCACTAGGAATCGAGAAGCTTTCAGAAGAGGGTTCTATGAAAGACGGTTTCAAGCAGTGGCTTTTGCTGATTCACCCAGAGGACCAGGCCCGTTTTAGCCGTGTACTGAGAGACTATCTAAGTGGCCAGCAGCAGCAGTTTTACTGCGAATATCGCATTCGGCAAACCGACGGTGAGTATATCTGGGTGATGATTAAAGGCGAAGCGCTGTGGAATTCTCAGGGCGTTGCCTACCGGATGGCCGGGTCGCAAATCGACATCAGCGATCGCAGAGAAGAAGAGGCAGCGGCTCATAAAAAAAGAGAGCTGATTTCTACCACGCTGCATGCAGTAGGCGCTGGCCTGCTCTCTATCCAGGCAAATCTTTTCACTCAGGAAGGAGACTACGAAGCAGCCGAACCCCTGTTGGAAAGTGCTCTCGCGTTGCGCAGGTCTTTACTAGGTCCGGTGCATCCAGACGTAGGTGCTAACCTCTACAACCTGGCAGCTCTTTACGACAACCAGTTTCGTTTCGTAGAAGCAGAGAGTCTCTTCAAAGAGGCCCTAGCAGTATTTGAAGAGACTTTAGGGCCGGATAGTTTGCAGACTCAGCGTGTGCGCACCAAAGTGAAAATGATCTGCCGTCTTAATCAGGCCATCAAACTCGCCAACGCAGAGCGAACTGTTAAAGGCTGCTAAAAAGGCTTCCTAAAGTAGTCTTTCAGCCGGAGATTTTATCTGTTCATTACCTACGTTCTTACGCAAGTTCTCATAAGACGTTAGCTGTCGGATCGCTCATCGATCTGACAGCTAGCGTCAGACAATCCGTACCTCTATCACAATACATTTAAGGATATGAACAACCAGTCAGCCGGATTTCACGCACTTTCGGAGCCAATCAGACTACAAGTTATTGAGCTGCTGCAAGAAAGCGGTGAGCTGTGCGTTAGCGATATCGGCAACGCACTCGGCATTCCCCAGTCAAAGCTCTCCTTTCATCTTAAAACGTTGAACCAGTGCGGCCTTGTCACTACCAGGCGGAACGGTCGAAGAATATACTACAAACTCAACGTAGCTCAGTTTTCGCAGCTCGAAGCCTACTTGTCGCAAGTGCAATAGAGAAACAGCGTTTCCTTTTTGTATGCTTTTTTGTGTATTGACCTTACAGGTTAGCCACAGCAGAACGCCCGCCTAGAATTTGGGCTGCCTTCACGTGGGCCCGCGTTGCCCGAAACATGCCAAACCGGCAAAGGCCACTGCCAAACGCCAATCGCATCAGCAGTAACGTAGGCACTTCACGCACAGACTTAATAAAGCCCGATGCGCCAAACTTTATCAGCCCCTTCGGTCGAATAATCCCCTGCCAAATCGAATCAATCCAGGACGGCAGCGTCTCTCTCGACCAGTCAGCCGTATCGACTTCGCCAACTACGAGTCCTGTCTCTTCCAGCAGCTCAGAGAATCCCTCAATGCTCGAAAACTCAGGGTGCGACCACTGATCGAGCAGCTGTGTCATTACCGGCTTCTCCCACCAGTTCAGCGGTTTGCGGCGGTCATCGCGCTGATTCCAATCACCTACAATCAGCAGGCCACCGGGTTTGAGCACCCGCAGCAGCTCTCTCGCAAATATCGCTTTATCCGGCATATGCGGCCCCGCCTCTAGCGACCACACCACGTCAAAGCTCTCATCGGGGAAAGACAGCGCCATTGCATCGTCTACCAAAAACTTCGCACTCACGCCTTCTGGTGTCAGCCGTGTTGCCCGTTCCACCTGCCCAGGGCTAATCGTCACACCCGTCACGTCAAAGCCATAGTTCTTCGCCAGCACTCGGCTACTGCCACCAATACCGCAGCCCACATCTAGCACCGTTGTCCCAGGCGCGCACTTGTCTAGGCCGCCCCACTTCACCATTTCATGTACAAAGTCAAACTTGGCCTGGCGAAAATCTTTCTGCCTTGGTGGCGAACCATAATGACCCAAATGGATGTGCTCACCCCAGTAAAACTCCAGGATGCCGTCTTGGGTCCACTCATCGTAAGAGTTCGCAACAGAATCAGACGAGTTGTAGCGCCGAGGAGTCAGTAGATAGACCACAATGCCGACTACAGGCAGTATCAACAGCAGTGAAAGAAGCAAATTCATGAAGTCAGGGTTTTAAGGCTTTATATTCCTTCATAGTACTATCGACGAACAAATTCATCTCGGCACTACAGCCACTGGCGACGTCTAGGTACAGTTTTGCGACTCAGCGAATCAGAAACCAGGTTGCAGAAGAGCGAGGCTGTTACGCTGAAAAGGGCTCACAGAGTATTGATACAAATATGACAACGGCTGGCAAAAAAAGTAGCTTCACGCTCTCCCTAGCTCAGCTGGGCCCTGGCTTGCTTATGGCGGGCGCAGCCATCGGCGTTTCTCACCTTGTGCAGAGTACTCGAGCAGGTGCCATGTACGGCTGGGGCGCGCTGATTTTTGTGCTGCTTGCGAACCTGATGAAGTATCCGTTTTACGAGTATGGACATCGCTATGCCGCTGCTTCTGGCCAAAATCTAATTCAGGCCTACCGCAAGCAGGGCAAACGCTTTTTCATTCCATTCATGCTCGTTAGCGTCGTTAGCGCGGTAGGTAGCTTTGCCGTAGATGCTTTTGTCGCGGCCATGCTGCTGAAGTTTCTTTGGTTTCCACAGGTTTCAGAGACTGTACTGGCTGTCGGCGTACTGCTTTTTTGCTGGGGACTTATCGCGGTAGGGCGCTATCGGCTGTTTGAGCAAATCACTAAGTGGTGTGTCATCTTTCTCTCGGTTGCGACGATGACAGCCGTTGTGATGGCCGTCTCTACTAGCATTGGCTCATGGCTATCAATCGCGAGTTCGATTTCCAGCACTGTGGAAGTCCCAGGAGTCATTACGGACGCAGTTGCACAGGCAACTAATTCGAGACCATCGGTTTTTTCCTGGTCTGCGGTTCCTTTCTTGGTCGCATTCATGGGTTGGATGCCAGGGGGCCTAGAGCTATCAATTTGGCAATCGCTGTGGGTGCAGGCCGATGGTCAAGACAGCGGTGAAGCCACTTCTATGTCAGAAGCTAGTTTCGACTTTAATTTTGGATACGTCCTCACAGTTGTGCTGGCGTGCCTATTTTTGACGCTAGGTACGCTGACACTGCCAGCGCAAGGGATGTCTGCTGAACCTAGCGCTTTTGCAGGGCAGCTGGTGGGCATGTATACCAGCTACATCGGGGCCTGGGCGGAGCCGGTGATTGGGCTGTGTGCGATCGCTGCTATCTTCTCTACTACCTTCACCGTCGTCGACGCCTTTCCCCGCACTTTAGAAGCAGGGCTTCACGAGCTGGTGCCTTCGGCTAGAGACATTAGCTTTCCGGTAAGGCAGGCGATCGCACTCATCCTCATCGCTCTTGCCGCTCTCCTGCTCAACATCTTCACCGCTGGCTTCGAGCCCCTTATCAACACCATCACCATCGTCGCCTTCGTCGCCGCCCCCTTCTACGCTTGGCTCAACATGCGCAGCATCGCCACTCTAGACAAAGCGATGCAGCCCAAACCCTGGCTCTCAAAACTCGCAATTATTGGATTTGTCTATCTCTCGGGATTTAGCCTACTGTTTATAGCCTTGCAAGTATTCACATAGGTCAAACCCTAAACCGTCGCTTCGCTACCTTTCGCGCATATAAAAACACCGACTGCGCCGATAGATATAAATGGACCAGCGTCGGAATCATTGCCGAGAAACCCATCATCACACCGAAATAGATATTCTTAATATTCTGCCGACCGAGCGGATCGCGCACTGCTCTTTCCAGCCGCCCCTCATACTTCGACGAGCTTTCTGCTAACGACACAGAGGAATGCTGCAACATTGCGACTAGCCAGCCAGATACTGAAAACACCATCAGCACCCAAAACGTTGCCAGAATCGCAATCAGCACATCGATACTCAAGTGCGCAATATAGCTCGGCAGCGAGGTCGTTTTTAGTGCTCGCCGGGCAATCCACACCGTAATAAAGAATGAAACACTGTCAAACAGTGCGCCCAAAAAGCCTACTGGAAACTGCATAATCATGTATTCCCAGCGCTCACCGCTCACCGCAAGCTCCTGCGGATAGGCTGTAATAATGGCTAGCCAGTAGCAGCACATATTTAGCAGCATAAAAAAGATGAAAAGCTTTGGGAAAAACGTCATCAGGCTGCCACGCTTATCCGCATAAAAATCTAGCAGCTTCCGCAAAGAGTTCCGCCAAATTGCCATCACTGGCCGCACACTGAGTTTTGTCATCGTCATACTTTTTTTTGCCATGATACTCGGCCTGATCGTCAGCGGTCACATTTAAGAGGTGGGTTCTCTTAAATAGAAACACACACCTTCTATACTGTTTCCGCATACGGCCAAGCTTTAGACAAAAATTACATCCGCTCTAGTACGTCAATTCCCAGTAGCGACAGTCCTAGCTTCAGCGACCTGGCCGTCAAATCACACAGTACTAACCTTGATGTTCGCGCAGGCTCATCAGCTTTCAATACGGGGCAACGGTCGTAAAACTGATTGTACTTTTGGCTCAACTCAAACAAGTATTGGCACAACCGGTTCGGTAAAAGATCAGCGGCCACTTCATCTAGCACTACATCCATTTTCAACAGATGCTTTGCCAGCGTAAATTCACTCTCTTCCGTTAGCTTTACTTCTGCATTCAGCGTAGAAAGATCGACGTCCCCGCTGCGGCTGATTCCCTGTACACGCACGTAGGCATACAGCATGTACGGCGCGGTATTTCCTTTTAGATCCAGCATCCTATCGAAGCTGAACGTATAGTCGCTAATTCTATTCTGGCTCAGATCAGCGTATTTGATTGCACCAATGCCCACCTTCTTGGCAACGTTCTGAATGAACTCGTCCGATTCTGTTCTTTCTTCTTTCTCCAGGCGAGCTTCTATGTCTTTACGGGTACGTGCGATCGCCTCATCTAGCAGCGCCTGCAAAGGCACCGCCTCACCCGTCCGCGACTTCAGCCGCTTTCCATCTTCACCTAGCACCAATCCAAACGGCGCATAGCTCAGATCCACCGTTTCGGGTACCCAACCCGCTCGCCTTGCCACCTGAAAAATCTGCGCAAAGTGATTGCTCTGTCCCGCATCCGTGGTGTACACAATTCTGTCCACCTTATCTTCATTGATGCGATAGCGAATCGCCGCCAAATCTGTTGTGGAATAGTTATACCCTCCGTTCGACTTCTGCACAATCATCGGCAGCGCCTCGCCATCTTTGTTTGTAAACCCTTCAAGGAACACACACTGCGCTCCGTTGTCTTCTACTAGCAGACCAATCTCTTTTAAGTCTTCTACCACCGCAGGCAAGAAAGGATTGTAAAAAGACTCTCCTCTATCAATAATGTCTTCTGCAATATTCAACAGATCATAAATCTTTCGGTACGAGCGCTTTGACAGCTGACACACCCGCTCCCAGGCTTCTAACACTTCAGGGTCGCCTGCTTGCAGCTTCACCACTGCCTGCCGCGCGTTTTCTTTAAACGTCTCATCCTCATCAAACCGCTTTTTCGCCTTGCGGTAAAAAGTCGCCAGTTCCCCAGATGTCGAGGCCTTTGCCGCCGCTTGCGGATCGGGATACGCCTCCTGCAAATACGCAATCAGCATCCCAAACGGCGTTCCCCAGTCACCGACATGGCTTACCTTCATCACATCGTGACCCAGAAATTCCAGCACTCGCGCCAGGCACTCACCAATCACCGCAGGCCGCAGGTGACCCACGTGCATTTCCTTGGCGATGTTTGGGCTTGGGTAGTCTGCGATAATTTTAAGTGGGGGGTTGACCTTGGTGATTCCGAGACGATCTTCCTGCGGCAGGGCTCCGCCATCGCTCCCATGCATCGCCTTCAGCTGCGCTTCTAGATAGTCCGCCTTTAGCTTGAAGTTGATAAAGCCAGGGCCCGCAATAGAAGGGGCTTCGCAGAAATCTGAAACGTCTAGATTTTCTGATATTTGGCTTGCGATCGCCCTCGGGTTGTTCTTCAGCGGCTTCGCGAGGCTCATCGCCACATTCGCCTGATAATCACCAAACTTAGGATTATTCGTACTCACCAGCAGCGGATCAGTATCCTTGTACGCATCGCCAAACGCCGCTGCCAATGCAGCCTGCACACGATTTTTCAGTTCATTCAGCGTTGATTTCATAGCTTTTGATATGGGGTTGCTCGCGCCGCTAGCAATTCTAAAACGAACCACACTATAGACTTAACATCAAGACTTAACAATCAAGACCTAACAATCATAAAGGTCTATCAGCCGTAAACACATGAGCTCATACGCTTCTACCTAGCTCCTGCAAAATTGTCTCAAATTCAGATAAATCTCTAGTATTGCGCATCTAACCGCCAAACATGCGTGGTTCCTCTATCCCCTACCTCCCTATGCCCCGCCCTACCAAAGCCGAAGTCGCTGCCTGCCACGGCCAAACTATGCCAGACATCATCGCCCCAAATCTCGATGTCCTCTTCTGCGGCATCAATCCTAGCCTCTACTCAGTCGCAATCGGCCACCACTTCGGCAGACCCGGCAACCGCTTCTGGAAGGCGCTTCACAAAGCAGGTTTTACGCCCAGGCTCTACGATCCTAGCGAAGACACTACCCTACCTGAGCTTGGCTATGGCATCACCAATATGGCTCCTCGCGCCACCGCCCGCGCCGACGAACTTAGCAAAGACGAGATTAAGCAGGGGCGTGAATTGCTCAAGGCCAAGGTTGAAGAATACGAGCCAAAATGTCTGGCATTTTTAGGAATTACTGCCTACCGCATTGCCTTTGCTCAGCCCAAAGCTAAAATCGGTCCCCAGCCAACCTGGCAAGGGATACGGGTTTGGGCACTGCCTAACCCCAGCGGACTCAACGCGCATTACCAAGTTGACGACCTGGCGGAAGTGTATGGCTGGGTACGTGAGAGTCTCAATGAGGTAGCGTCGTAATTGCACTTATGTAGCGTGCGATAAAAGTTTCAGGTTTTCCTGAAGGCAAACGGTGCTAGAAAGGCAAAAGGCAAGGGATTTTTTGTCGCGATTGTTCTTCGAGCAGGCAGCTAACCGCACACAATTTGAGAGTGATACTCAGTGTCGCTCATCAGGTCGAGAGTGCGTTCTACCCGGTCCACAAATACTTTGCCGTTGAGATGATCGAGTTCGTGCTGAATAATACGAGCGACAAAGTCAGTGAAGACTTTTTGCTGCGGCTCTCCGTAGCGGTCGGTATAGCGAACTTCTATCTCACGTGATCTTGCCACCAGCCCACGAATACCTGGCACGCTTAAGCAGCCCTCCCATCCCGGTTCTGTCTGCGCTGAAAATGACACAATCTGCGGATTGATCATCGGGGTAGGCTCCATCACGGGCGCATGTAGGTAGCGCAAGTTTGGCCGTGACGCAACGATAAAAAGCCGCACGCTTTGAAAAACTTGAGGGGCAGCAATGCCTACGCCGTTGGTTTCAGCCGCAGTGTAAATCAGATCGTCTATTAACTGCTGAATAGCCGGATCTTGAATATTTTCTATCGGCTGCGTAGGCGATCGCAGCACCGCATTTCCCAGTTCTGCTACCACTAGCCTTTTGGTCATTCCTTTAGTCATCGTAGTTTCGCTTGCACGTTGCCGACTTTCTACATTATGCGCAGATAACCTTATCGACAGATAAAACCGATAGCGGCAGTTTTCAAGAGTGAAGCTCGTCCGCTATCGCTATATCAGTTCATGCCAAAGTGAGCTGTGTTACCAATACAAAGCACTATCTTCCGGCTTGGATGGGATATGCGCCAGGACGGACACTTAGCTCAACGGTTCGGCCTTGGCGATTGAGCGTAAGTGCGATCGCATCTCCTACCCCTGTATCAGCCACAATCTGCTGTACCCGGCTCGCATCTGTCACCGACTCACCGTTCATCGTCACGATGACATCGCCTATCTGAAGACCTGAACGCAACGCTGGCGAGTTTTGTGAGATACCCAAAATGACAACGCCCGTATCTGTATCTAGCCGCACACCCTGACTGGCGCTAGCATTGACCTCTTCTCTTAGCGCGGGCGTTAGCGTCCGCATCTGAATGCCCAAGTAAGCATGGTCTACTCGGCCCTTAGCGACTAGCTGATCGGCAATCGCCCTGGCCTGATTGATCGGGATCGCAAAGCCTAAGCCCTGCGCATTGCCAATAATTGCCGTATTCACACCAATCACTTCGCCGCGCTCATTTAGCAGCGGCCCGCCTGAGTTGCCCGGATTAATCGCCGCGTCCGTTTGAATAAACTGTATGCGCTTATCGGGTACGCGAATTTGGGCGCTGGTTCGCCCCGTAGCACTAATGATCCCAGCAGTTACGGTATTGTCTAGGCCAAGGGGATTACCGATTGCGATCGCCCACTCGCCAGGGCGCAGCGCATCAGAATCACCCACCGTCACCGTCGGCAAGTCGCTCGCGTCTACTTTAATGACAGCGACATCTGTCAGAGGATCTTCACCTACCACTTCGCCTCTCAGCTCACGTCCATCTTTTAAGGTCACCGTTACGCGATCAGCGCCTTCCACCACATGAGCATTCGTCACAATCGTGCCGTTGGCATCCAGAATAAAGCCCGATCCGGTGCCATTCTCAACCCGGCGCTGTGAAGGCTGGTTCGGCACACCCATATCGCCAAAAAACTCACGGAAAAACGGGTCGTCAAATACGCTGGGCCCTCTTCTACCGGGCGCGCGGCTGACGACCGTACGAGCTGAATTGATTCGCACGACGGCAGGCCCAGTTCGTTCTACTGCATCGGCGATGAAGTTAGCACCGCTCATCAGTCGCTCTGTGTCTGTTGCCTGGCTGAGTAGGTAGGGCGCGTCATTCATCCGGTCAATATCGCCTGCTAGCACTTCGCCAGTAGCCAGATCGCTCTCGGCAGTCGCAGACCCGTTCAAAAATTGAGCTTCTTCGTAGGCAAGTGCAAAGTCAGCGGAAGGAACATCAGTCTCAGTAAATGAGTTTGTCGAAGCGTCTGTAGCAGAGCGAGAAGCCAACTGCGGCGCAACCAGTAGAACAGTCCCGGCACTCACTGCGCTCACCAGTCCGTAAGCTAGCGACTGACGCAGCCAAAATCGCCAGCTCAAACAGCTCAAATAGCGAGATCGACTCGGCAGTCGCTTCTGTGGCTCCACATCCATCTGTACGGATGGGTTCGTTGTCGTCGTGTTTCATGCCTGGGCTCTCTCTTGAAATAGACATACGTTGAGATAGAAATACGCTGAAATGGCGATGGTTGAAATGGCAACGATAGTGAAAACAGCTGGTGAGTCGATTGTCATTTCCAGTTTTTTTGTTCTAGCAGATAGCGGAAAGTCCTGTGGTCTGTCTCAGTGCCAGTTCGCCAGGAAGTCTCTCTTTGGCCTCTCTTTAGCTTTACAAGGTTTGGCTCTAAAGTTTAAAGACTCTCTACATACCGAGCGTCCGCGAAAAATGCTCGTATAATTCATACACCCTCAAAAACCACATATGTTGATTTTTCACGTTTTACTGACGCTATATCTAGTACGCTGGAGAACCGTGATCGCTCTTGAGGCCTGATGCCCATAGCCTTCATAGGGAACTTGCTAAAGCAGACGTCCTAGGAGATTTTTTGTCTCATTAGGTGCAGTTTTTCTTAAAACGATGTGTTATTTCCAAGCAAAGCACAGTGTGATCGCGGCATGGTTTTATACGCGATCGCACTTGTCGACGTTCTCCTGTAATGAAGTCCCAACTCACACCACTCTAGCCACTCAAGCTATTCAAAAACAGAGGGCCTGCTTAGTGTAAAAACGCAACAGCTGAACCGACTCAGCAGCTCGCTCACTTTCTCATCCATGAACATCGTAGAGGTTGATCTGTGCCGCAACTCAAAGAAGACCTTTGGAACCAAGTTTTAGCCAAGTTAGAAGAACAGCTGAGCGGTCCTACCTTCGAAACCTGGATTAAGCCAACTCGCATTCAGGCGCTCTCAGCGCAGCAGTTGACTCTCCTCACAGACAACCCTTTCGCCCGTAACTGGCTACAAAAGCACTACCTCGGCCAAATCTCAGATGTCGCAGCCGAAATTTTGGGCTATCAGGTGAGCATCTCTATCGCCGTTCGAGACGACGTAGAAAAGCTACCGAGTCCATCAGAAGCCACCTCCCCATCGCCGACGCCAGCCCCATCACCAACGGTGCCCGCTGTCGCGGTAAGCACAAGCACAAAAAATCAAACCGCTTCCTCTGAACTAAATCCCAAAGCGGTTTTTTCGCGCTTTGTCGTGGGTGCCAATAACCGCATGGCTCATGCCGCCGCGCTTGCGGTTGCAGAGTCACCCGGCCGCGAATTCAATCCACTGTTTTTGTGCGGTGGCGTAGGACTAGGCAAAACGCACCTGATGCAGGCGGTAGGCCACTACCGGATGGAAAGCGACAAAAACGCCAAGGTCGCCTACGTTTCGACGGAAACCTTCACTAATGATCTGATTGCCTCTATTCGCCGCGACACGATGCAGCGCTTTCGCGAACAGTACCGCGCGGTAGATGTGATCCTGGTAGACGATATTCAGTTCATTGAAGGCAAAGAATATACGCAAGAAGAGTTTTTCCACACCTTTAATGCGTTGCACGAAGCCGGTAAGCAAATCGTGCTCGCTTCTGATCGCCCCCCAAACAAAATTCCTCGCCTGCAAGACCGGCTTTGCTCACGCTTCTCAATGGGCCTGATCGCCGATATCCAGTCGCCCGACTTTGAAACGCGCATGGCTATTTTGCAAAAGAAGGCCGAGTATGAGCAGGTCAATCTTTCCAGGCCAGTCACGGAGTACATTGCTTCTTCCTACGTCACCAACATCCGTGAGCTAGAGGGCGCGTTGACCCGTGCGATCGCATATACCTCTATCTCCGGTCTATCCATGACGGTAGAAAACCTGGTCCCCGTACTCAACCCACCTGCCGAGCGCATAGAGTCTTCACCCAAATCCGTCGTTCAAGCTGTCTCCGAAACGTTCAACATCTCTATAGAAGACCTGATGAGTAACTCTCGCCGCAGAGAGATCAGCCTTGCGCGTCAGGTCGGGATGTACTTAATGCGTCAGCACACAGACTTGAGCCTGCCAAAGATCGGCGACCAGTTCGGCGGTAAAGACCACACCACCGTCATGTACAGCTGCGACAAAATTGCTCAGCTCATCAAGCGTGACCTCAACCTGGCTCAAACCGTTCGAGAAGTGAGCGATCGCATCACACTCTCCTTCAACGGCTAATCGCCCCAGCAGAAGAAAGCCCCATTCAGGTACACAACCCGAATGGGGCTTTCTTGGCGCTCTAAATGTTAAGAAAAAATACAGTATGATCGTCATTTGCCTGTGGAAAACTACCCAAAACCTGTGGAAAACCTGTGGAAAACTTGGGTATAAAATGTGGAAAACTTTGGCTAGCCTGTGGATAAATAATCAGGCTTTTTTGAGCCTGTGGAAAACCCCCATAGTTTTCCACAGGTTTTCCACAGGCAGGTGATCGCTCAAACTGTTGGTAATAGGGACTTGAGCTAAGTTTTCCACAGTTTCCACAGGCTCTACTACTACTACCTTTAAACAATTTTAAAAAAGAGATCGGAAAGAGTAGAACAGCTAAAATTCTGACAGCGAGAATTTGTTGAGCGGGACAAATGGGGTGATAGTATTGGGCAGCCTTAGAAATCTGTCTTACAGCTCTTCCCAACATTTATTTTTCCTTGACTTGGGCTTCTTTACTTACCTCGCCCCTACTTACTAGACCTGCTTGAGCGATGAAATTTAGCTGCCCGCAAACCGATTTCAACACTCACTTCTCACTGGTTAGTCGCGCAGTTCCTTCTAGGCCCAGTAAGCCAGTTCTAGGCAATGTTCTTGTTACGGCCAGCACAGATACGCAGCTGGTTACGCTCGTAGGCTTCGACGAAACGCTAGGCATTCAAACCTCGTTTGCTGCGCAGGTCGGCGAAAGTGGCTCACTCACTCTACCGGCCAAGCTCCTAGGCGACATTGTCTCTCGTCTGCCAAACGAAGACATTGACATCAGCGAAGATGAGGACGATCCCGTTGTTATTCTGGCCTGCTCAGCTGGGCGCTATCAGGTGCGAGGCCTTAGCGCCGAAGACTATCCCAGCCTGCCCGAAATTGAGTCGCAAGAGACAATCAAAATTTCTGCCGATGCCCTGCTCGAAGGGCTAAGAGGTGCCCTTTTTGCCACCAGCAGCGACGAAACTAAGCAGGTGCTTACCGGTGTACATCTCACCGCCAGCGATCAGAGTCTTGAGTTTGCCGCGACCGATGGGCATCGTCTCGCCGTTGTTCAAACTATTGACGAAAACGAATCTGCTACGGCAAACCTCGACATGAAGGTAACGATTCCTGGCAAAGCGCTCAGAGAGCTAGAGCGCATTCTCCAGGCTTACCCTAGCAGTGAGCCAGTTGCTTTCAAGCTAGACGAAACTCAAGTTGTGTTTGACCTAGGACAGCAGAGAATCACAACCCGCCTGCTAGAAGGTCAATATCCCAACTACCGACAGCTCATTCCCAGCAAGTTTGAGCGTCAGCTAACCGTAGATCGTAAGCAATTCACCTCATCGCTAGAGCGAATCGCTGTCATGGCCGATCAGCGCAATAATATCGTCAAGCTTTCTATTAACGGCGAAAGCCAGTCGTTGGCGCTATCTGTAGAAGCACAGGAAGTTGGCAGCGGTCTTGAGAATTTACCCGCACAGGTTTCTGGCGATAGTCTAGATATTGCCTTCAACGTGCGATATCTCCTCGAAGGGCTCAAAGCGCTCCCTACCTCCGAAATTCAAATCCAGTGCAACACGGCTACGAGTCCTTCTGTGTTGACACCGCTTGGCGGACCGAAAATCACTTACTTGGTCATGCCGGTTCAAATCCGCAGCTAAGACCTTCCTTCTCAACTAAATCCCATCTAGAGTGTGCTTTGCTAATTTGCCTCACCTGTGCCATCTCTAGCAGGAAAACGGCCTAGATAAGCTGGCTATATTCATTAGAGAATACTGACCAATTGAGATCTAGATCACGGTGTTGCTGTCTCTGTTCTGTGCATCTTTAATATGTAGCGCGATCGCAGCCTTCTTTAGCAGCAGGGCTGCCTGCTCCAAATCACTGTACTTCATTGAGATAACGACCTATGGATCTGGTTTTTGCAGCATTGATGTTTGGTGCCGTGCTGATAATGTTCAGCAAAGAAGTCCTAAACGGTTAAACAGCAAGTACGTTCTGTTAAACCCAAAAGTCCTCGTATTGGCGATACGAGGACTTTTGGGCTGCAATAAGGCTTAGTCACAATAGCTTACTGGTCTACAGCTGTCTCAGTTTTTGTGCCAAAAAAATCAATTCGGTAGTCGGCGACTTTGATGCCTGTTTGAGCTTCTACCTGTTTGAGTATGTAGGCAGGTAGCTCAATATTGATGTCGATAATCTGCTGTGTGTCGATGCAGTTGACGTGGCTGTGGGACGAGCTACTGTGGCCATACAGCCGACCGTCGGAGCGCTCTACACATTCAATTACGCCCTGTTCAGACAGCGCTTCCAGGTTTTGGTACACAGAAGTATGACCAATTTCGCGTCCCAGTCGATTGAGCCGGTCGTAAATAGCCCTAGCAGATAGATGCTCTTTCTCTTGCCACAGAAGTTCTAAGATGTAGCGCCGCTGACGACTTAGCCGCATGCCCAACGTATGGCATCGCTCAATTGCGCCCTCTAACGATTCGATGGGATTTGTAGGGGTAGCTGATGTCTGCATAGCGTGACGAATAGCAAGTGACACAAAAAGGCTTATCAGCAGACGCAATATCGAACCCTCTATGAAGGGTTCAGATACAGCTCACTCCAAGCCGTAGTCACAACCACTTTAGCTCGAATTTCTGAGAATTGTCTATTTGCTATAGATTCGTCGACTGTGGTTTTGCTGACGCTGTTCCTTGTACTAGCACCTCTTTTTTCGCTATGTATGCCTCGCGGTGTGATGACGAAAACGACTCAAAGAGGACTCCGCTCTACTTTTCTTCAACTATTTTGTCTTCTGTGCGAAAGAACTGCCGAGTACGGCTTATCTGCGGGTCTGCTTTCGGTTGTGCCTGTGGCTCTTCCGTTTTTAGTTCGTCATTCTGTATCGCTTTTAAGTCGCCTGATGCTGTTGAGGTTTCAATGCCCAATAGCAGTCTTTGTAGCTGAGCTTTGCGATTAGCTGCGGAGTCTTGTGCTGCCGATGCTTCTGTTTGTGCCTGTACTCCTTCGATCCTATCGGGTTCTGTTTTGTCTTCCGGTGCGATCGCATTTTCCAGCGTCATAGCATCAGTCATCACAGAAGTTTCTACGCTATCCGCTGCGCTCAGTGGTTCAGCTTGTTCTGCAATTTCCGTCAGGCGAGCAATCGAGAATAGATCTGCTGTAGGTCCATTTGATGTCTGTTCTTCTTCAATCTCGCTGTCAGCGGCTTCTCTCTCGGTTATCTCTACCGAATCCGCCGAAATCGTATCAGTTACGTTCTCGGTAGGACTGAACGCCACGCTAATATCAGAGTCGATTGTCAGCTGTTCTTCAGAGCTTGATATAAGCGCTTCGTTTTCTAAGATCGGTAGCGGTGCGACTGTCGCGATTATTGTTGACATATCATTAGGCTCCTCTACACTTGCGGGTGGCAGGCCGAAGGAGATTCCCAAATCGGGTAACTCAGCTGGCTCCTGCTGTTCTAAGCGAGCTGTTTCAGAGATAGTACTGTTGAAGATCGACTGATTGGTATCGTGAACACTCGCGGTTAACTTCGGCGAAGCCACGTTTGTGCCATCCAGATTGACCTGCGCTAGCCTGTCTAGCGAGACAACGTTTCTGTCTCTATGGTTGTAGTTCCTTAGCGCTGAAGAAATTGCGGAAATTCGACGCGCCTGGTCCTCACTAATGCTGTGAACATTGTTGCCTAATCCCGGCGCGTTCCATTGGCGGGTGTTAGGATCTATGTAGGCGTGAGTACGTGCCCACAAAATGGCTTCATCTCTCTCCATTTGGAGGCGTTTGGCTTGAGCAAGACGATCAATGTAGCCGCCTTCATCAAGAGCCGCGAGCGGTGCCTGATTCGCCAGATCCAAACCGTTGAGTTTCTCTTCAAGAGAAAGCGTCATTCCTAGCTGCGTAGCCTGCGACTCTAGTTCAATTCCCTGTAGCTTCAAACGTTTTAGCTGCTTCCTATCCGCTTCCTCAGGTGACTGTGCCCCGTGCTGGTAAGAAAATGTGCCCAGGTTCCATACACCGTTGCCTGGGTCGGTATGGCCGTAGTAAGCTTGGGTGCGTTTACCGTCTGCTCGCCTGGTGCCCTCAGCACTGCCGACCGTGCGAGCCACCAGCGAGTGCGTACCATTCTCAAAAATCCAATTGTCTAGACCCAAAACATCGGGAGTTGGGCTAAGGGTAACGGCTTCGCTAGGTGGGGAAGAAGCAACTAAAGCAGAGGCTGCTGGAGGCTTTATCTCTGATGCTGCTGTAGATTCTATCAATACAGTATCTGTCGCAAACGTCAGTGCGACGCTATCTGGCTCGGCTTCAAAGTTAGCTTCTACATCGCTGAGCTGAAGCGGCGGTAGCGCTTCTCGGGCGCGCGACAAATCAGAAAGCATTGGCTCTGAAGGCACTAACGCAATAGATGATGAGCCTAACGTCTCTGGTGCAACAGCTGTCTGGACAGCCGTAATCTCGGTTCGTGTCGATTCGTTGGGCGCAGTCGGCACGAACTGAGATTCTGTTGTTTGAGCCTGTACTGGGGGCAGCGCAAAGCTTAAGCCCATACTCAAGTCTTCAGCGCTGGCCCCGCCTGCCGAGCTGATGAGAGTAACCAGTGCGCTAACTGCAAAAAGGAAAGGAGATTTCAGCATTTAAAAACTTAGATGAGAACTGAGTCGGCTGTGAAGCGATTTCGTAGAGAGTTGGGAGAGTTGTCGCCTGGGTGATAGCGGTCTATGTGATAACAGCTTGTGTAGGATGCTCTTCTGTCAGTTGGCTAGTGTTGTATAACGACGGCTGTAGCGATCGCAGATTCATTCAATAAATTCAATGAAAGTTATGAATAACTAATTGGCGTTTAGAGATTTCTCTAAAACATCTCTTGCTGGTTCAACAATGACCCAGGTCCCATCTGGCTGTCGGCGCAGCGTGGCAAAGCTTAGATAGTCGCCTTTCCCAATCGGTGCGTGCGCTTCGATGCCGCCGTAGTTCACTTGCTCTAGCCCACACAGTCGAAACAAGTAAGCTGGGATTTCGGGCGTAGAGTAAAGGGTACAGCCGCTAGCCTCGCTCAGTTCTACCTCGCCATCGAAAGGTGCGTATATCTTGGCTCCTTTTATCTGCAAGGAGATGTCGCCGAGGCTACCAGCGATCGGGTGCCCAGCGATCGCATCCCCCGGATTTAGCTCCCACTGCTGTTGCAGCGTAATTTTACGAGGGGTAGGTGCGGCGTTTGTGCTACAGCTACTTAGCCAGCTACTAATTCCAACTGCGCCAATCAAGAGCAACAAGCGCTCTAGCGGCAGATGTTGCTGATACCAGCTGTAAAGCCTCTGACTAATACTTAAAACGGTAGCCCGCATATTCTTCGTTTTCATAGAGAATAACCAGAGTCGTGTTGGGGTCAAAAGCGAGTGGATAGGCCTCGCGCTCAGCCTGCACGCCTGCACGAATACTAAGTGCAGGAAGCTGACAGTAGGGCTCTGCCGCGATTTGACGAATACGTGCTTTGGTGTCTCTTTCAGGAACAGAAAGGATTTCTAGCAGCTGTTGCCGAGAAAGCTGAGCTGTATTGACAACGTCAGTAGTACAGTCGGCAGAAAGTTGTTCTATGGCCCTGTTGCCAACAGGGCCACGCATAAACGCAGTTGGGTTGCTGAGCAAGGTCTTAATGCCATTGATATCTAGCAGCAAGACAACTAGCGAAAAGATAAGTCCGCATGCTAGCAGAGGTTTGATAGAACGGGTCAGGCCGGTGGGCTGTGAATGTAGCATGGTGAATATCTACGGGGGATATTGAAGACTATAAAAGTTGAGGCGTGCGTTCACGGTTTAGAACGAACCACCTATGAACAATCCTAAAAGTGTGATTCCTAAACGGTAGGCCGAGGTTAAATCAGTTGATTTAGAAACAACAACCCGGTAGATGGCAAAAGAAATAGCGCTGAACAGAACGAGCAGTAGCGGCATTCTTAGGATCGGATAGTTCAGCACTAAAGCTTCAAGGACAATGCGAGCGATCGCAGCGCCACTGAACCAAATTGCACCGTCTAGTAAAGAAAACCGACTGTTGGCTGGATAGCTGTAGGTCAATGCATTCTGTTTTACTCGTCTAAAAAGAGATCGAATGCTCGCTGTCCATTGTTTTCCTCTACGACTGGAACGACGATTTCGCTGCTTTGCTGCGCCTTTCTCTGCTGCGTCTTTCTCCACGGAATCGTTAAATTTAGGACCAGAAGCCACCGGCTGCGAAAAAGGTACCCTGGCAAAAGGCTGCGCTACAGTTCTCAGATCAAGCGTCGTCTCAGTTTCTTTATCGGCTTGATCGGGCTCTTGATAGAAGAATGGAGACTTCGATTTTCGATTGCGCAGGGCTTCTGCTGTATTCAGCGCTTCTTGCTCCGCATGGTGCAAGTTAACCGTAGTGTGGCTTAGTACAAACTGACCCTGACCGTCTCTTTCTAGATGGGGAACAGCGGCAGAAGGGTACTGCTCCAAGAATTTGGCAATGGTGCCAAGCTGCGGATGACTACAGATACCCTGGCGGCGCAGGGCTACGGCTGCTTGCTGAGCTGAGCGCTTGAGTGCCAGAATCTCGTTAGCCTGCTGCTGCGATCGCTCGTTGATGTCTTGAGCCTGCACCTCCAGACGATAGATTTCTTGAGAAATGAGTTCGTCTGCGCGGCTATTTGCATGGTTTGCCGCCCCTGAGCGTTGCTTGAGCGTTTCTATTGCAACAGCTTGAGGACTGCTAGCACCTACTTGCTGTGTAGCCTGTTGCTGGACATTCCTTAGCTGGTCAGGTTGCGATGCATTACCAAGCGGCGATGCGCTAAAAGGCGATCGCTTTGGCGAAGACCAGGGTGCTGAAAGCACATCACCAGCAGGAGACTCAGATTCCAGCAGTCTTAATTTGTCTCGAATAGCTTGCAGTTCCATGTCAGTTTTTTTCATAGCGCGAAAACACACAGTAGGACGCCGAAAGGAAGATGGGACGCTCTTCTCTGTTGTTGGTACAAGTGTACTATATATTCTCTTGAAAATCAAATATACAAACCAAAAAAAGTTTGTAGAGCAGCGCAAATTCTGCATTTGTTAGAATCTTCTCAAGTAGCTAAGCCTCAACATGATCGGGGGTTGAGGCGTTTTGTGTAGCGGCGCAGAACGCTTAGAGAACAGAGGGAAATATTTTAGTTTTTGTGTACTACTGGTGTTAATTGAAACGAGTACAGAGGCGATTCGTACTGTTGTTGACGCTGGCCTTCTTTTGTCTATGTAAGAAGGGGCTACTGTAAGAAAGCCACGGTTTCGAGTCATATGCTCACATATCAACGCTGACTGACTTTTTCGGGCATTCTGAGTGAGCTACCAGGCAATCTCAAAGGCACAACTCACTGACGAGCAGGGTCAATTATCTAGAGTTCATCATGATTGCGATTCTCTACAAGAGCGGATACGCCTTTATATATGTCATAAGCTATGCATACGAAGCTGCAAAAAGCCCCACACAATAAAGACTAATAGATAGAGAGGATCATCGAGGCTAATGGTCAAAGCTGACTGGAAGAGATCTCGACGCATATTGCGATTTATAGAGCCGTCTTTGCCACAATCTGCTGTCCGTCGCCGTCCTACTAGCCCTTCTTCTGGTCGCGAAGCAGACAATCCTGTCTACCATTGCGCAATGGCTCTTTTGCTCGCTGGGCAGGTCATTCACCGACTGCTGCGCGGTCGATGGGGGCAGCGCCAAATTATGGATCAGCTGATGAGCGCTGGGCCACGCTGCCTGGCTCCGGTCGTTGTGACTAATATCTGCGCTGGCATCATCTTCGCAATTCAAACGGCGCGTGAAATGGCTCGCTTCGGAGCGGTAAGTTCGTTGGGTGGCGCTTTTGCAGCTGCCTATTGTCGTGAGCTGGCGCCGCTGCTGACGGCGGGCGTGTTGGCCTGTCAAGTGGGCTCTGCTTTTGCCGCCGAAATCGCGACGATGAAACTGACTCAGCAAATTGACGCGCTAAAGATGCTGCGCACGGATCCTATCGATTATTTAGTGATGCCTCGTGTATTGGCCTGCGCCATCATGCTACCTGTTCTCACAATTTTGGCGTTGTTTTGCGGCGTGGTCAGCGGCGGTTTGGTCACAACGCAGACCTATGAGCTATCGATGACTACTTTTTTAGATGGGGTACGAAGCTATTTGAGTGTATCAGATGTGCTGCTGGTGCTGCTTAAGGCCACTTTGTTTGGCTGGGTGATCGCCGTGACTAGCTGTAGTCGTGGGCTGACAGCAGCGCTAAATGGTAAGGGCGTTGGGCAGTCAGCAACATCTGCGGTCGTTACAGCCTGGATTTCGCTGTTTCTCATCGATTTGGTTATTTCCTGCCTGGCACTGATTCCTCTGCTTCACTGATTTTGGTTGGGAAACCTGTTTGGCTATCAGAGACGTTGAGACAGAGGCATCGAGACACAAACTTCATGCTGTTGTCACACGAAAGCCATACGAGGGCTCCAGTATATATACCCAGGAGTGATAACTCGCTTCCACACACCTTTTGAACCGATATTGCCGCAGTGTTTAGATCTCCTATCACTACGACAATATCGGTTTTTCTTCTGGTTTAGATAATTAAGCCGTGTCTTTGCTTCAGGTCTGCTAGCTATTAACCTGCTGCGTGTGAAACTGAGCGTAGCGTCCTTTTTGCCTGAGCAATTCTGAGTGTGTTCCTGACTCTAAAATCTTGCCTTTCTCTAAAAATAGAATGCGGTCAGCCTGGCGGACGGTACTGAGCCGATGGGCAATAATAAATACGGTGCGGTCTTTCATGGCTCGTTCTAGCGCTTCTTGAACCAATGCTTCAGATTCTGGATCTAGCGCACTCGTGGCTTCGTCGAGAATGAGGATACGCGGGTTGCGATAGATGGCACGAGCGATCGCAATCCTTTGCCTTTGCCCGCCCGAAAAGTTACTCCCTCGCTCTCCTACCCAGGTGTGATACCCCTGCGACAGGGCGCTGATAAAGTCATGTGCATTAGCTACTTTCGCTGCCGACTCAATCGCCGCGTAATCCAGCTCGGTTTGTCCGTAGGCAATATTCTGCGCAATCGTGCCCGAAAAGAGCGCCGTTTCCTGCGGGACAGTTCCCATCTGATGCCGTAAGCTCTCAATGGTCACGGTTTTAATGTCGACACCATCGATTAATACTTGTCCCGCCTGCGGATCGTAAAAGCGGGCGAGCAGGTTAACGATGGTAGTTTTGCCTGCGCCAGAAGGGCCGACTAGCGCAATCACTTCTCCGGGCCGCACTTTTAGATTCAGGTTTGTGAGGATAGGGCTAAATTGATTGCCCGCGCCATAGCCGAAGCTGACGTTCTGGTAGTGGACTTTACCGGTGATTGCTGGGAGTGCGATCGCATCTTCTCTTTCTACCAGCGTTGGCTTCAGCGTCATCAGCTCAAAAATCCGCTCGGCTGAAGCTTCTGTCTGTTTGTATAGGTTGTAGTGCTGGATGGAGAGATCGATAGGGTTGATAAGGATTGCGATCGCTGCTAAAAACTTCACAAAATCAGGTCCGGTAAGGCGACCCATAGATATCTGCCAGGCACCCACCAAGAAAAACAGCAGAATGCAGACAGCTTGAAGCAGTCCTACCACCGGATACTGCACCGACGTCAGGTACTCACTGTCAAATCTAGCCTTCCGATTCAGCTGAGCGGCTTTGTCAAACCTGGCCAGCTCATACCTTTGCGCCGCAAACGCCTGCACAATCCGAATGCTGCTAAACACCTCAGACACCAGCGACGACAGCTCAGAAATCGCACCCTGGTTTTTCCTACTCAGCGCCAGCTGCCTTTTCCCAAACTGCCCAATCAACAGCCCGATCACAGGCGCAATCAACACACCCGTGAGCGACAGCTGCCAGTTCAGGTAAAGGATGTAGCCCGTAAGCACCACAATTTGTAGTACGCATGAAATGAACTGCTGCGACATCTTAAAAATCACTTCGCCTAGCCGATCCACATCTTCCGTCAGCCGATAGCTAAGATCTCCCGTCTGCGAATCAGCAAAATAGTCTATACCCAGCTTGTGCAAGTTGGCATAGACGCGATTGCGCAGCGCCAGCACTACATTGAGCGAGCCGTTGATAGAACACACCCGCTGCCCGTACAGAAAAGCACTCTGCACCGCAAAATCTAGCATTGCAAAACCGAGCCAACGAGCGGTTTCAGGCACATCGCCTTGGCCAATCGCCGCAGCCGCCTTTCCAGCTAGCTGCGGTAGAAACGGCACCGTAATCACGTAGCCACAAACGCACACAAACGTCAGCAAAAACCACTTCTTTTCAGACTTTAGAAGGGGCCACAGATGCCGATAGCTTGAGCGAGATTTTTTTGTTTCAACAGCGCTTTCAATCACAGGTTCTCTACCGCCATTGCCTCATCCAAATGCTTCAATATCGAATTTGCAATCCGCGCAGACGCCCCAAACGGCCCAAACCGCTCTCGTCCGTTCTCAATACAAGCCTGCTTGTACGCCTCATCATCAACCGTTCTCACCACACAAGCCGCCGCTTCTTTCAATATCTCAGGCGTCGCAGGCTCAGTCCCAATCTGCTGCACCGAAGACCCTAAAAGCCTTTGCTGCGCTTCGCCAAAAGCATAGGTAAACTGCGGCCCTTTCCCCGCAATTTGAACAATTGGCTTGCCAATAGCCATCGCGTGATTCACCGCCAAGCCTGCCATGCCAATTACAGCCTCCGTGCGATACACAATGTCGCTAAAGGCGTCGCTGTAGCAGAAAATCTCCGCCGATTGAGGATATTCGGCTGTCTTACGATGGCTCAGTTTTATCCAGGGAGCCTGACCGTCGGTATGCCGTTCTTCAATCTGCCACGCTTGCCAACTTTCCTTTTGCGCCTGGTCAGACGCAATATCTCTTAGCGCGTTCATCACACTAGGCACGAGCGCCGCGCAAAATTTCAGCTGCGGATTCAGCTGCGCAATTTCCAGCACCATTCGCATCTCCAAAGCTAAATTTTCAACCGCTTCAACCGTCCGCGAACCGGGCAGTAGCGCCACCATTCGGTCTGCTTCTGCAAGCTGCAAGTCCTTACCAGTAGGTTTCAACCGGTCTAGCGCAGGAATGCCCCCAAAATGTATCTTTTTCAACCCTTGATTTGTCAGGTCTTCCGCAGTGGGGGCATCGCGGGTAAACACGGCTTTGCACCGGTCAGAACCAATCGCATGACGCAGCACAAAGTCGGTTTTGAGCGTGCCTTCGTAGGTAGAAGACAGCGGTGAAATAAAGGCAACGAACGGCTTGCCGCTCAAGTAGGCAAACACTTGACCGACCGCGTCTCCTGTTGCCGCGACAAAATCTACCTGGCCGATATGCTCTTTCATCGCCTGGTATTGCTTCCATGTCATAGTCAGCAGCCCGGCGCGAATATCGTTCACCAGCCGCCACCGATTCATAAAGGTAAATCCACCAGAGGGCAAAACGTAGGTTGGGCTAATGATCGGTACGCCAATCTTTTGATAGTCGTTTCCCTCTCCCACAATCGGCAGTGCCACAATCTCCAAGTCTGGGCGAATGGCTCTGAGCGTTCTAATGATGTGGGAGGAATGATTGTCTTCACCATGACCATTGCTAATGTACAAAAGACGCTGAGACATGAAAATTTTCAACTTCTCAAAAGTTGCGTGCTAAAGAGCGAAGGAGACAATGGTGAAGATTCAGCCTATTTTACAATACGGGTTGAAAGTGCTCCGTCGGCGTCACTTTCATAAATGATACAAGGGGGGTTGTCACTCTTATCGGTAAGTGCGTAGCGTAAGTACAAGCCCGGTCAAAAGCGGGAACCTTACAACACCACAGTTTCTAATTTTTATTTATGGCTTCTTCCTGGATTCGTCGTTGTACGCTAGGTGCTTTAAGCGGCTTCTTAGCGATTTCTGCTCTGCCATTACCGTCAGCAGTTGCTCAGTCTAGGCCCATAGACGAAACCGTTGACTGTGAGCTACTGATTGTAGGCGGCGGGCTGTCTGGAACGGCGACGGCCTATGAAAGTCTGCTGGCAGGACGTACCGTTTGTATGACTGAATTAACCGATTGGTTCGGGGGGCAGATTTCTTCTCAGGGAACGTCCGCTTTAGACGAGGCTAAGAAGCAGCGATCGCTTCTCTTCTACGCAGAAGGCTACAAAAATCTCCGCAGCCGCATCGAAAACTTTTACGATGAGCTTAACCCAGGCGGCTGTTGGGTTTCGCTATCTTGCTTTCTCCCTCGCGATGCGCATGCGATTTTAGCTGACCAGTTAGAAGACGCTGCTAGAAAAGGTGGCGGTAAGCTGAAGTGGTTTCCTTCTACGGTCGTGAAGGATATTGAAATCAGCGCCGATGGGCGGATGATTGACAGTGCGATCGCTATCCAACACACGCCTCAACCCGGCACCCCACCGATCAACACAGAGCTACTCTCCGAAACATTCATCGACAGCTACCAGTACGAAGACTCTGAACGCTTTGCTAAGAAAATCATTGAGTTTGTACCTGCGGTTAATAATAGTAGTGGCCCTGCCGACTGGTACGTTGTCGAAGCGACCGAAACAGGTGAAGTGATTGCGCTATCAGGCGTGCCTTACCGATTGGGCCTAGATCCGCGATCGCCTCTCAACCCCTCCTCTCCCACTGAAACCGGTGACCCCTACTGCGTCCAAGGCTTCACCTACACCTTCGGCATGGAGCGCACCGCAGAACCGCAGCCCCAGCAAGAACCTAGCTACTACAAACAGTACGAGCCCTACTTCAGCTACGAGCGTCCCCGCAATACTAACGACTATCTAGACTACGTCTTCACCTACCGAAGAATCGCCGCCCCAGCGCCCAGGCCAGAAGGTCGGCAGTTTGGCGTCTCAGCGGTTGCCCCCGGCGATATCTCCATGCAGAACTGGACTTGGGGCAACGACTATCGTCCCGGCACTGCCAGCGATAACCTTGTTTTTAGTAACGAACAGCTTCTATCGACAGGCCAGCTAGAACCAGACGGCTGGTTCGGCGGTCTGCGCGTAGAGGCCCTGCAAAAAGCAGAAGAAAACGCCTACAGCTACTACTATTGGCTGGTTCAAGGCGATACCGATTCTCAGCTTGGACCCAATGTAAAAGAGCCTAGTCCCAACCATCGTTTCATCTACGGCCTTGACGCACCCATGGGCACTGCCCACGGCCTGTCAAAGTTCCCATACATCCGTGAGGCGCGCCGCATCGTAGGGCGACCTGCCTACGGACACCCCAGTGGCTTTAGCGTCAATGAAATCGACATCTCCCGCGCTGACTATCGCGATGAGTATTATCAAACCGCGCTGGGTCCCAAACGTTATCTAGACCTGTGGCGAGCGTTGGCCGGACTCAACACAGTAGAAGTTATCGAAAACAATGTACCAGCAGCGGACATTATGAGGCGATCGCGCTCCACCATCTACCCAGACTCTGTCGGCATCGCCCAATACGCCATCGACTTCCACCCCTGTCTCACCCAGTCCCCACCCGAAACACCTGGCAACACCGAACGCGAAAACATCCGCAAAGCACACGGCCAAGCCTACCCTGGCCAAATTCCTTTGCGCTCTATGATTCCGCAAAATATCGACAACCTACTCATCGCCGGTAAAACTATCGCCACCAGCAACATCGCCGCCGCCGCCTACCGCGTCCACTCCTTCGAATGGTCCGTCGGCGCAGCCGCAGGCACCACCATCGACTTTGCCCTTAATAATGACGTCCTCCCCGCCGAACTGATAGACGACCTGCCCCGCCGCGAACCTCAGCTAGAGGAACTTCAGCGCCAGCTCAACGCTAACGGCAACCCTACGGCCTTTCCGGATACGTCTATTTTCAATCTTGACTGGGAAGATTGGCGGGTTTGGTAGGGAAGATTGGGAATGGGGAATGGGGAATGGGAATGTGTTTCTATCTGGCACTGTGGATTGCCAATCATCGTAAATGGTGACCAGTAAAATGGATGAGAAAAGTCCCATCTGTTCATTGCAGAGCAAAATGTAGGAAGCTGTACGCGCAGATTGCTTACCCACGCAGGTAACGCTTGGTTTCATCTGACGACTTTAATAGTGCTGTTCAACATAAAAGAGAATCCTTTGTCGCAAAGTGCAGATGCACCGCTTTGCCAGTTGCCTTATCTGTTGCTTTATAGGATTTTCAACCAGTACTGACGACGAATAACTGACGATGAATACAATATAAGAGTTGTCTCAAATGCCTCGTGTCTCAAAAGAAATCTATGAATAGTGCAGATAGTTGGCAAAACTGGGGCGTTGCAATAGGTTACTTGGCCTTTACTCTATTCATTATTTGGCAAGTGGTAAAACCTAGGCAATCGTAATTTCATAGCTGCAATCATACGGTGAGCTCATAGCCCTTTTGTCATATCTCCTTAAATTTGAACTTGGGTATTCCTTGTGGCTGTTAATATATAAAGCCCGTGTGTTTACACACGAAGGGGAACGGAGACGATAGGCATTACAGAGGCTAAATGCGGTGCTAAAACGGTTTATGGCTTGGCTGCTACATCGGTTGCAAAGCGTGCTTGGTGCTTTGGCTGGGCGACGAAGCAACTCTCCGACATCAGAATCTACTCAGATAGGTGAGAAAATTGCTTCAAGGCTGCAGTCGAGCAGACAAGACCCGGACGGCGATGCTCCTATTGCTGTGCGCACCAAAAGCGCCCAGCTTGGGACCGTTCTGCTTGATCGCTCTACATCTACGCTCCGCTCAAATAACTACTCAGCGCCAGAGAGTCCCGACGATCTAGGCGCTGATGAATTTGACACTCATCAGCGCCTAGATGCCGCCCCCGCGTCTTTGTCAGGTGATACACTCGCTGCGCCTGGCTTTCCAACGGATGTGTCTGAGCTGATCTCATCGCGGCCTTCACAGCGTCCTGTGCTCAAAAATGATGAGCCCGATAGCTTACCTGCTCCTAATATAGAGCCCCCTATTGAAGCCGTAGATCTGCCTGATATTCACGATTTACTTCCTGCGATTGAGTCGGATGAAGCTGAAGATATATCTTTCGATGCTCAGCCTGTTGTCGATGAAACGGCGATCGCATCCGCAAAGCCCGTCCCAGAAACTGTAGATATCGCAAAGAGTGCCATAGAGCCTAATGCGCCTATCGTTGAATCTGCTCAGCGTGTTTTTGTTGATGACCAAGCCACCTTGTTCAGCTTCGACATCGTCGAAGCTGATACGTCCGTTGAGGCTTCTTTATTAGAGATTCCTTCAGTAGAGATCCCTTCAGTAGAGATCCCTCAAGCGCAGACGCCTTCATCAGATGCGCTAACAGCACACAAGGCGAGCGAAGAAGCTGACATACAAGCTGGTGAGGCCGCAGAACCACTAGCAGTTGAACCGTCAGTAGAAGCGTTAGCAGCCTCGCCAGAAACGATAGTAGAGCCGGTAGAAACAGAACCGGTGGTGACAGAGTCCGAAGAGATAGAAGAATTGCCGCCCACGCCAGTGCAGAACCCCTGGCTTATGGCAGTACCCTCAGCTCAGAAAAACACAGAGGAAGTCCCCACAGAGCTACTGACTAAGAATGGCGTTGTCAAGCTCTTGTTTAAGCTGAAACAAGGCAACTTTCATGGCTACATCACGCCAGAAGATGGCTCAAAAGATATCCTCTTTCATCAAAAGTATATCAACGCTGATATCTTCGACGAATTAGATCGAGGTACCCCAGTTGTGGTGACTGTGAAGTATTTGGAAGGAAAAGCCTACGCGACCCAAGTAGACTTGCTATAGAAATAACTTGTACGCTGGGTTATCGCTTTCGTCCCAGTAGCGATAGCCTAAGCTTGTTAAAAACAAGCTCCACTGCGGCATGTCTTCCGGAGGAACCTGCATCCCAACTACAATTCTGCCGTAGTCAGCGCCGTGATTGCGATAGTGAAATAGGCTAATGTTCCAAGCTGGACTCATTGCCGATACAAAATTTGTCAGTGCGCCGGGGCGCTCAGGAAACTCAAATCGGTAGAGCAGTTCGTTGTGCGCGAGCGGTGACTTACCGCCAACCATATGCCTTAGATGCATTTTGGCAAACTCGTCGTCTGTGAGGTCTAGTGTCTCAAATCCGCTTTCTGTAAAGCTGTGTGCGATCGCCTCCGCGTCCGCTCGATTCTTAATCTTTACCCCTACAAAAATACGCGCCTTATTCGCATCCGCAATCCGGTAGTTAAACTCACTAATGCTGTGATTGCCAAGCGTGTCGCAAAACTTACCCAAGCTGCCGGGCTGCTCAGGAATAGTAACTGCAAACACAGCCTCTCTACGCTCACCGAGTTCAGCGCGTTCAGCGACGAAGCGCAGTCGGTCAAAATTCATATTGGCACCGCAGGCGATCGCAACTAGCGTTTCATCTCGGATACCCTCGCGTTCTACGTAGGCTTTTGCCCCAGCGATCGCCAACGCTCCTGCTGGCTCCAGAATGGACCGCGTATCTTCAAAGACATCTTTAATCGCAGCGCAAATATCATCTGTGCTTACCAGCAGCACTTCGTCCACATATTCCTGACACAGCCGAAACGTTTCTGCGCCAACCTGTCGCACCGCAACCCCATCGGCAAACAACCCTACTTGATCTAGCGTAATCCGCTCGCCCTTTGCCAAAGACTGACTCATCGCGTCTGCGTCTATCGGTTCTACACCGATGATTTTAATCTCGGGCCGTAGCCGCTTAATGTAAGCCGCAATGCCCGAAATCAAGCCACCCCCACCAATCGCCACAAAAATGGCATGAATCGGCTTTTGATACTGCCTTAAAATTTCCATACCAATCGTTCCCTGACCCGCTATCACATCAGGATCATCGAACGGATGTACAAACGTTAGGCCCTTTTCCGTTTCTAACTGTTTTGCATGGGCACAGGCGTCGTCGTAAGTATCTCCGTGTAAAACAACAGTGCCTCCTCTCGCCTTTACAGCATCTATTTTGACTTGCGGCGTTGTCACCGGCATGACGATTATGGCAGTCGTACCTAGCTTTTCGGCTCCCAATGCTACGCCCTGAGCATGGTTACCCGCAGACGCTGCTATGACGCCTTTGCTCAAAAGATCAGACGGCATCTGAGCCATTTTGTTATAGGCTCCTCGCAGCTTAAAAGAAAAGACAGACTGCTCATCTTCTCGCTTCAGCAGAACCTGATTGCCCAGCCTATCAGATAGCTGAGGTGCTCTTTCTAAGAGTGTCTCTTTTGCCACCTCATAAACTCGGGCCTTTAAAATGCGTTCTAAATAATCTGATTGATCCACAGCTTGCCAGCAGGTAAAAAGCGTTACTTTCTACTGTACGCGCTTACCCTGCTGTGTGACTACTGGACTGTAAGTGCCAAAAAGCTGATACAAATTGAAAGCCAGTATTGAAATTAGAGTTGCCAGCATGCTTGAGAACCGCAGCTAAATCTAAGCTGCCATTTTGATAGTAGAGATAGGCGTCACTTCCAGCACATCCATCGCTCGCAGGTCTAACATGTTCAAGCAAAAGGTGAGTTTTCATGCAGGTGTAGCAGGTGTAGTGAGTGCTATGAAAGTCGGCTAAGATGACGTTGTTGTATCTACTGAGTAGGGAGAATTAGAATCTGCATTCGGGCATAGATAACTGTGAGCTAGCTTCTGGGTAGGCGGGCGAATATTAACAGCGTTGGCTGTAATTAGCACAGTTGAGATAGGCATCTATGGACCGCAATAAGCTGAATCGTAATAGACTTAGGAAAAGATCGAACCTAGGGCGACTGAGGCGATTGTGGAAACTGCGCGTGGCTTCGTCTTGGCGGGTTTGGCAAAGGATAGTTTTTCTAGGATTGATACTGCTGGCAATTGTTACAGTTTTGGGTAGGCCAGCTGTTTGTGCTGATTCGGATTTATCTACCGATGTTGGTTTCTCCTGGGCTGATATGCCTGCTCGTTCTGGAGTCGTTATCGCTGCTACAGACAATGAAGATTCTCTTTTACTTCAAGGACAGCGTCAGTACAACTCTGGTCAGCTGCTAGCTGCTTTGCAAAGCTGGCAATGGTTTGCTGAGACTGCTGGTATGAATCCTTTGCAGAGGGCTTTGGGCTGGAGCTATGTATCTATTGCCGCGCAGGATTTGGGTGAATGGTCACAGGCTGAGGATGCGATCGCCCAAGCCCTATCAATACTGGCCGCCCATTCTCAATCTGCTGAATATGCTCAGACACAAGCTCAGATACTGAACGCGCAGGGCCGTTTGCACCTCAACCAAGGGCAGCCAGAAATGGCTTGGGAAACTTGGTCGCAGTCAGAATCTGCTTATGTTCGAGCGGGTGACGACCTAGGTCAGGTGGGTGTCCAGATTAATCAAAGTCAAGCACTGCAAACTATGGGTCTGTATCGTCGCGCCCGGTTACAGCTGGAGTCGGTTGCGGTAGTTCTAGAAGGGCGGCCTGATTCTAAAGTGAAAGCGATCACACTCAAAAGCTTAGGAAACGTGTTTCAAACAGCGGGTAGTTTGGATCAATCGCAACAGTATTTGAACCAAAGCTTAGAGATATATAGGCGTATAGGCAGTGAAGCTGAGGTTGCAGATACGCTGTTTAGCTTGGCTAATACGCTGCGGCTGATGAAAGAGAGCGACGCCGCACAGCAATACTACAAAGAATCGGAGGACTTACTGCCACCATCCGTACTCAAGACTAGATCGCAGCTCAACCGTTTTAGCCTATTGCTAGAAACGCAGCAGTGGTTACCTGCGCAGCAAATGTTGCTTGAGCTAGTGACTCAGATAAAAGCTTTGTCGGCTAGCAGACAGGCTGTATACAGTCGCGTAAATTTGGCTGAGAGCTTGCTAACTCATGGAGATGATACGCATCAGCCGATTGAATGGTTATCTGCTAGAGCGGTTGCAGACTTGCTGCGAGATGGGCTGAGTCAATCCGAAACGCTAAGCGATAGTCGGGCGAGGGCTTTTTCGCTAGGTGAGCTGAGTAAGCTGTACGGATACACGCAGCAGTGGCCTGAATCGCAAGCATTAGCTCAAAGGGCACTGTCTCTTTCTCAGGGCGATAATGCTCGAGATATGGCCTATCGCTGGCAGCAGCAGCTAGGCAAGGCATATCATCAGCAAGGGAAAAACACGGAAGCGATCGCAAGCTATATCAGCGCTGTAAACACGCTAGGCAGGGTTCGTCGTGACCTGCTAGCTACCAACGCCGATGTACAGCACTCCTTTCGAAAAACAGTAGAACCTGTTTACAGAGAGCTAGTGAGCTTGCTGCTATTACCGGAAGAGGCTAGTCAGGAGGCACTATCCCAGTCGCGAACTGTGATAGAAGAGCTACAGCTAGCAGAAATGGAAAACTACTTTCGGTCGGCCTGTATTGATGCTGCTACCGCATCAATTGATAAGCTAGATGCACAAGCCGCTGTACTGTATCCCATTGTGCTCTCAGACCGAGTAGAGGTAGTGCTGTCTCTACCCGATCAGCCACTGCAACACTACCGTAAATGGCAGACCGAAGAAGAGACCAATCGAGTAATTAATGGCCTGTACCGGTATTTAAACCCGATTTTATCTGAGGAAAGACGGCTGAGCCTTTCTAGCGAGATTTATGACTGGCTGATTACGCCTGCTGAAGTAGCGCTCGCTGAGAACAATATCCATACTTTAGTCTTCGTCTTGGACGGTCAGTTTCGAAAAATTCCTATGGCAGCGCTCTATGATGGCGAACATTATCTGCTAGAAAACTATGGGATAGCGCTAACGCCTGGCTTACGACTCCTAGGACCGCACCTTCAAGATCCAAAGCCGTTGCGAGCACTCATGCTGGGCCTGACGGAGGCTAGAGGTGGATTCGCAGCGTTACCTGGCGTAAAAACGGAGATAGAACAGGTGGCTAACCGTGTAAATGCGGAGGTGCTTTTTGATCAAGACTTTACACGAGACAATCTGGCTAAGGAAGTTAGCCGAGTCCCCTTCCCTGTACTGCATCTGGCGACGCATGGACAGTTTAGCTCGAATATTGAAGAGACTTACCTGTTGGCCTGGGACCAGAGAATTAGCGTAGGCGATTTGGATAGTTTGTTGCGATCGCGAAAAGAACAAAATGAGCCGATTGAGCTGATGGTGTTGAGCGCGTGCCAAACCGCAGAAGGCGACGACAGAGCGGCTTTGGGCCTTGCCGGTATGGCTATTCGCTCCGGTGCAAGAAGTACGCTGGCAACACTATGGTCTGTGAACGATAGCTCAACTGCGGCGCTAATGACAGAATTTTACGAGGAATTGTCGAATGCTAAGCTAACAAAGGCAGAAGCGCTGCGACGCGCACAAATAAAGATACTGCAAACTCCTCAGTACTCCCATCCCTACTTCTGGTCTGCATTTGTTTTAATTGGGAACTGGTTATCGTAATAAAAAGGACACTACTAAATTAATGAAAAGACACTGCGTTTTATCTGTTGCGTCAGCGGTAGGGCTATCTTGTTCTATTTTGCTAAGTGGATATACTACGATCGCTCAAACTTCTTCAACACTTGTGCAGTCCCAATCTTCTGCTGCAAACGTTGGGTTCGTTCCACCTGCGGACGACGGTGCTCCAGCTTACTCTAGAGGCGGCGCTACGCGTAATCCTGAATGCGATGCGCTACAGGTGTTGCCTGAAAATGGTTCTGGATTGACGGCTGAAACGCGACCAATGCTACAAGCGTATTTTCAAGCGGGCGTTAAGCGTGTGTGGGTGAAAATAGAGTCTGACGACGGTAGCGAGCTGTACACATACGGTGAAGATGAGTACTTTACTTTGCCAGAAGGGAAAGGCTTTGCAGAAGTTCCTCTACCTGATTCTTTAGTGGAGCTAACGCCAAACAAACGATACAGCTGGACCATGGCGCTATTGTGCGATAGCGAATTTGATGTTAATTCACCTTCTGTAAAAGGCGGTATTCAGCGGGTTGACTCAATAGCATCCTTAGCAGAGACAGCATCGATGTCCCTACAGGAGAAGACAAGAGTGTACGCGGAAGCAGGTCTTTGGTACGACTATATCTCAGCGCTAACACTGATGAAGGAAGAAAATCCTGATAGTATGCAACTTTTGCAAAACTGGGAAGCTGCTTTAAGAGCGGTAGACCTCGGCATCATCTTTGACGAATTTGAGGCAGTTGAATGATGTTTATTATGTGTGTTTACCAGACTTTTATCTGTTTTGAAGTAGGTAAAGATATGAGCTTTAGAACAGCGTAGAGAAACATCTCTACGCTGTTCTACTTTGTTGTATGTGTTTTGGGGGTGGTCTTATCAACTAGCTCACCAGAAATTCATTAGAGAATAGTTGATGCCTACGAAGAAGGCTGGACGTGGTGCGACCGAGTTGGGCATTCTATAGGCATCGTTCGCGGCCTGTCTTTGCAAATGTTGTCGAAGTTCAAACGCCATATATCCCAGGGACGTAAGATCGCTCTTATTGGGGTTGGCTTGGCCTGGCTAACGGTGTTTGGCGCGGCGCAAGGTTGGTTTGAGCCGCTTGAGCTAGGCTTGCTAGATCGGTTCTTTGTGCTGCGAGCGAGTCGGTCGACAGTCAATGACCGTGTTTTGGTCGTTACTATCGATGAACAAGATATTGCCAACATGAAACAGTGGCCAATGTCTGATAGAACCTTGTCTCGTCTGGTCCGTAATATTAGCGAACATGAGCCTGCTAGCATCGGTTTAGACATATATAGAAATTTTCCAATTGAGCCTGGTAGCGAAGAACTTATTGAGACGTTTGAGTCGTTGCCCAACGTCTTTGGAGCTGAGCTAGTGCTAGGTGAAGGCGTGGAATCGCACCAGACCCTAGCAGAGCTTGGTCAGGTTGCCGCTATAGACTTGGTTGTAGATGCTGACGGTAGAGTAAGACGCGGGTTACTATCTGTACTGTCGCCTGAAGGGGAGGTAAGGCAGGGGTTAGCTGCTACGCTTGCTTTGCATTATCTAGATAAACGAGATATTAAAATAGAGGCGGTTGAGAATGATGAAAGTGGACAGACACTGCGGCTAGGACAGTCGATAATCAATCGCTTTGAAGGAAACGATGGTGGCTACGTGGATATGGATAGCGGTGGCTATCAGGTAATGATGAACTACCACGATAGCTATACTCAGTTTGCGTCGGTCTCAATGACAGCGGTACTGAACGGAGAATTGACAGATGAGATGGTGCGCGATCGCATTGTTTTGGTCGGGTCAACTGCAGTTAGTCTCAACGACCTGTTCTATACGCCTGTAGATGGAGATATGCAGGTCGCAGGCGTCTACGTTCATGCCCATCTACTCAGCCAGATACTACGAGCGGCTTTGGACGGTCAACCTTTTCTGCGGACAGTGCCGACCTATGCAGAATATCTGTGGGTAATACTCTGGATAGCTATCAGCGTTGTGGCTAGTCGCTCAGTACTTTACAGTACGTCTTTGAAGACAAATCTACCTGCTTGGCATATCGGTGCCCGATTTGTAGCGTTGAGCAGTGGTTTGTGTGGATTGGGATACGCCTTGTTTTTGGCTGGCTGGTGGCTACCTATCGTGCTCCCACTAGTCTCTATGTTTTCTACCTTGGGCTTAGGAATTGCCTATCGCAATCAACAGCTTCAGAACTTAGCTGCGTACGATGAGCTGACACAGGTAGCCAACCGACGCTACTTCGATCAATATCTAGAGCAGCTATTGAACGGGAATAAGAAGCTTTCTTTGATACTGTGTGACGTGGACTTTTTTAAGGCGTTCAATGACTTGTACGGCCATCCAGCGGGCGACCGTTGTCTGCATCAGGTAGCCCAAGCTCTGAAGTTGGCGGTTCGAGATGTTGATTTGGTGGCGCGCTACGGTGGAGAAGAGTTTGTTGTTGTTTTGCCTGATACAGATGAGGAGATTGCAGCACAAGTCGCACGGAGAATTCAGGTGCAGGTACGCGAGCTAAAAATCGAGCACGGAGGCTCTGACGTGAGCCGATGGGTGACTCTAAGCGGTGGTTTTGTAAGTGCTGCTAAAGACACCGCTATCACGGCGCATGCGCTGGTGGACTATGCGGACAAAGCTTTATACAGAGCTAAGCTTTCTGGCCGCAACAAACTGTTGGTCGGTGCTTTGCCTGATAGTGAGGAAGGCCTTACCGATCTCGAAGCTGCTGCTTAGCCTACCGGCGTATGTATAGCATAGTATCCTCAGTTCACCGTAGGATAAAGCGGTTGTTGCAGATGGATATTCGCTAAGAGGTAACTGAGAAAATGACGGTGCGTATCAGAAATGCTTGTGATGCTGATGTGCAAGCACTAGTTGATTTATACAATCGGTATATTTTAGAGACGTCTATTACATTTGACCTGCTACCCTACACGGTAGAGCAGCGTAGAGCAAGCTGGTTTGACCATTACAAAGAGACGGGGCGATATCGACTGATGGTTGCTGAGCACGATAGTGACGACGACTCTCTATCGGCGAATCGTCACCAAGTAGTGGGCTACGCCAGCAGCAGTAAGTTTGCCGCCAAGGCTGCTTATGATACCTCCGTAGAAACGAGTATCTATGTGGCGTCAGAGTTTGCGAACGAGGGTATTGGTAGTCGGCTGTATAGCAGTTTGTTCAAAGCTTTAAAAATGGAGGATGTGCATAGAGCATATGCGGGTGTGACGTTGCCTAATGAGGCTTCGATAGCTATTCACCGTAAGTTTGGATTTAGACAGGTAGGCCTTTTTCAGGAAGTTGGCCGTAAGTTTGACCGTTATTGGGATGTTGCCTGGCTAGAAAAGAGATTGTAGGGCTGCTAGATGGAACCGTCTTTGGCATTAGAAAAAACCTCTTAGCGTTTTCGAGCGCTGAGAGGTTTTAGATATTATGGAGCTAGATGCACTTACTTAGGAGACCTGACAGTGATAGGAAATGACTTTGTTTAGAAAAGGTAGCCAACGCCAACGGTGAAGCCAACTTCGTCGTTGTCAGCAAAAGGAGCGTAGTTGACAGAAGCGTTAGCAACGTACCTGTCAGCGAAGCGGTAGTCAGTACCCGCAACAAGAGAGAAGTCAATGCTGCTGTCGTCACCGATGTCACCTGAGATGCCAGCGCCGAGGAATGGGTTTAGTGCTTGGCCACCCAACTCAACGGTGTTGAAGTCGTAGGTAACAGGAACGAGGTAGGAGACATCTTCAGCGTCGCTAAAGTTGAAGTCGGTAGCGATTTCGGGACGGATAGAGACGTTATCTGCAACAGAGAGCTTACCGTTAACAACGAAGCCATCGTCACCGCCGCCGATGCCGACGTAGTTGTAGCTAGGTGCCTGTTGAGCGAAGGCACCGGAGGAGACGGAAAGAAGAGCTGCTGCTGCGATCGCAAAAGTAGCAGATAGGCGGGCAAAGAATTTCATGGAACTGTCCTTAAAAGGTGGTTTAGTTTAGTTAAAAAGAGTTGAGAAGCGGAGTGACGAAAGAAAGGAAACCAGGCGACTACCCAAGATACATTCTCTAAGTAGTCGCTTGTTACTGCCTAGAAAAGGTAGCCAACGCCAACGGTGAAGCCAACTTCGTCGTTGTCAGCAAAAGGAGCGTAGTTGACAGAAGCGTTAGCAACGTACCTGTCAGCGAAGCGGTAGTCAGTACCCGCAACAAGAGAGAAGTCAATGCTGCTGTCGTTACCGATGTCACCTGAGATGCCAGCGCCGAGGAATGGGTTTAGTGCTTGGCCGCCCAACTCAACGGTGTTGAAGTCGTAGGTAACAGGAACGAGGTAGGAGACATCTTCAGCGTCGCTAAAGTTGAAGTCGGTAGCGATTTCGGGACGGATAGAGACGTTGTCTGTAACAGAGAGCTTACCGTTAACAACGAAGCCATCGTCACCGCCGCCGATGCCGACGTAGTTGTAGCTAGGTGCTTGTTGAGCGAAGGCACCGGAAGAAAAAGATAGGAGGGCAGCGGCAGCAAGACCAAGGGGAGCCCAAATACGAGAGAGTTTCATGGAATTATCCTCAAAAGGTAGTTGGAATAACAACGTGGAAACGTTGATGGAGTGATTTGGAACTTCTGTAGCGGTGCTTTTTTCTAGTGGCTGTCCGGATTCGTTTCCTTGGGGCGACACTCAAAAAAGCAAGGTTTAGAAGGGTGCGATGTGAAAGTGTTGTTTGGGTTAGGAACGCTTGTTTCGTTTCGCATGTTTAAGTTGTATCTCTGGCAAGTAGGCAGTGCGTGACAGGTATGGACACTTCGCAGGGGTGGACTAGCAGATATCTACTTCTAAGGACGTAAACACGTTGATTTTTAGTGTGCCAGTTGGAGGTGATGGTTATGTTTGTAACGTTCGTAAGCAGGGTGAAGCGTTGTTGAAAAGAGAGTTTGAGTAAAGACCTGGAAAAAGAGTAGAGGTTGGTCTTTTGTAGGCCCGATGACGGTATATGCGTTGATGCAGTCTATGGGAAGGGTGATGATTGCGTGGAGGGACGTGAGTGGCGCAACCACAATAAAAAGCTCAGATAGTGGTTTGAAAGATCCACTATCTGAGCTGATAGACCTGAGGTGGTAGAAGATGTCTGACGACTAAACAGCAACCGTTAAGTAGGTAGCTTACTCAGGTAGCCGTTCTAGACGCTCAGCTAACCAAACCTTAATGATAGATTGACGGGTAACGCCTATACGCCTAGCTTCGCGATCTAGAGCCTCTACCATCCAACCTGGAAAATCCACGTTGACTCGCTTTTGCTCACGGCCAGGACGTTTGGCTTTAGAGAAGTCAAGATAGTCGGAAACATCTTCTCCTCTATCAAACATGACGTCAAATTCAAAGCGCATAATAGTACTTTCATTTTGACTTCTTATATGACTATGTACCTTTAACTATACCGTTAATATATTTTCTCTACGTACAGGCGATCATGCTGTGACGAGTAGTCTGGGGCACAAATTTTGAGATAGCCCTTAACCCTGGTGTCACGATCAGGGAGAATGGAGGTATTAACTTTTTCAAAGCCTTCTTTAAGACATCGCTCTATTTTTGCTGGCGTTTTATAGCTTTGAAGTGTAGACATACGTAGGACATTGCTTTATGACAGCAACCCAAGCTAAGCCCAAATCTACTTTTCCCATCGATCTAGGTGCCTACAAGCGCATTGAGCTCGATCCTTCTAACAACAAGCTCACTGACGACCAGCGCGAAGCCCTGAAGGCGAATATTCAGCTTTGCCGTGAGGCTATCGTGTTTTTCACGGCAACGGGCGGTGCTCGGGGCGTGGGTGGTCATACGGGTGGACCCTACGACACGGTGCCCGAAGTGATGATTATGGATGCGCTGTTTAGAGGCAATCCTGATAAGTTTGTGCCGACTTTCTTTGATGAAGCGGGCCACCGAGTGGGTACTCAGTATTTAATGAGTACGCTGAATGGCGATTTGCCAGCTGAGGAACTGATGAAGTACCGGGCGGCGGGCTCTAAGCTTCCTGGTCACCCTGAGCTAGGTTTGACGCCAGGTGTGAAGTTTAGCTCTGGTCGTTTGGGTCATATGTGGCCTTTTGTGAACGGTGTGGCGTTGGCGAATCCTGGGAAGACGACTTTTCTCCTGGGTTCTGACGGAGCGCAACAGGAAGGCGATGATGCTGAAGCGGCTCGCTTAGCGGCGGCTCAAGGCATCAACGTAAAGCTAATCATTGACGACAACGATGTGACGATTGCAGGTCACCCCTCTGAGTATTTGAGTGGGTACAGCGTGCAGAAGACGCTAGAGGGCCACGGGATTAAGACGCTGGTGAATGACGGTGAAGATATTGATGCGCTGTATGTGAATATCTGTGAGGCGATCGCAACCGACGGCCCCGTTGCCGTAATCTGCAAGCGCCCAATGACTGTTGGCATCGAAGGGCTAGAGGGTACTACTCATGGCCACGATGTTATCCCCACTGACCTAGCGATTAAGTATCTAGAGAAGCACGGTCGCCAAGAAGCAGCTGACTATCTCAAGAATATTGAGAAGCCTTCTCACGACTATGAGTTCCTGGGTGCGAGCAGCGAGATGGGCTCTAACCGCAACGTGTTTGGTCAGGCTGCGGTAGAAGTACTTAGCAAAATGAGCGACACTGAGCGCAAAGAGAAAGTGCTGGTTGTGGACTGTGACCTAGAAGGCTCTTGTGGCCTGAACCACATTCATAAGGCCTACCCTGAAATCTTTATCAGCGGCGGCATTATGGAGCGGGGCAACCTCTCTGCGGCTGCGGGCTTTGGAATGGAGCAAGGAAAGCAAGGCATCTTTGCGACTTTTAGTGCATTTCTAGAGATGTGTATCTCTGAAATCACAATGGCGCGTTTGAACAAGGCGAATTTGCTATGTCACTTCTCCCACTCTGGGATTGACGACATGGCGGACAATACTTGTCACTTCGGTATCAACAACATGTTTGCCGACAACGGCCTAGACGATGGCTACGAAACTCGCCTGTACTTCCCTGCCGATGCGCATCAGATGAAGGCCTGTGTGGAGAAGATTTTCCATCAGCCCGGTATTCGCTTCATCTTCTCTACTCGCGCTAAGGTGCCTATGCTGCAAGATGCGGATGGTAAAGATCTCTATTCAGAGGGCTATGAGTTTATCCCTGGCAAGGATGATGTGGTTCGCGAAGGCACCGACGGCTACATTGTGAGCTTTGGCGATGGTCTGTATCGCGCTTTGGACGCGGTCGAGCGTTTGAAGAAGGAAGGCTTGAACATTGGCCTGATCAATAAGGCTACGCTGAATGTTGTAGATGAACAGATGATGGAGAAGGTAGGTAAGTCGCCTCTCGTGATGGTGGTTGAGTCCTTCAATGAGAAGACTGGCCTGGGTGCTCGCTACGGTACTTGGCTGCTAGAGCGGGGCTATACGCCTAAGTTTGCTCACGCGGGTACGCATGAGGAAGGGGGCGGCGGCCTTTGGGAACAGTTCTATCACCAAGGGTTGGATCCTGAGAGCATTATGCAGAAGGTGAAGAAGCTAGCTGGGAAGTAGGTTACGAATCAATCGGAGGTTTGTGTGGCTTCTGGTCGGTCGAGATTCTAAATAAGTGGAGGCTCTCTTGGTTTTGGCTGAGGGGGCTTTTGCTTTGTTTTGGGGCGGATGCGGGAGGGGGTGTATGATTTTGGGTGGGTGTTAGGTGGCTTTTCGGAGGGCGGTGCTTTCTGAAGGGCTGCTGTGAGGCCTGGAGTTTACAGAAATTTTTTGGAGCGATCGCACCATGCCCGCAGAATACATCGCAGATGAAGCCGCTTTCGATACCCTGATAAAAGATGACTCGGTGGTGGTAGTGGACTGCACTGCTAGCTGGTGTGGGCCTTGTAAAATCGTGTCGCCGCTAATCGATCAGCTAGCTGATGAGCTAGATGGAAAGGCGACGGTGTCTAAGCTGGACCTAGACAGTAATAAGGCGGTAGCAAAACGGTTTGGCATTAAGAGCATTCCAGCGGTGATGGTATTCAAGAATGGTGAGCTGGTGGACACGATGATAGGCGTGAAGCCTTATTCGGTGTTTAGTGAAACGGTAACAGGCTACTTGTAAGTCGTTATTTTGTCTGTTATTTTTTAGCTGCCTTGACAGAAAGGGGCTGTAGGAAAATGAGAGAACCGTCGCGATCGCCTCTAAAAGCGCTGTTTCGACGGTTGTAAAAACTTAAAACTGAGAGGTTACGGATGCGAGATCCCAATAAGCCCGATCCAAACTTGATTAAGCTGTCGCCTGCAACACTCTTTGCGATTGTAGTGGCTGTCATATTTGTACCGCTTCTGCTGACCGGATTTATTTCTCAGTGAAGTGGCATTTAAACCTACCTATTTAGGTGTCTACCTGCTTGATATCGACTTTGGTTTGTGAGTTAGTGTGTGTGGAATTGCTTCGGCGCTAGCGTATTTTCCGGCGTATTTCGGTAAGTATTTTTAGGGCATTTCTGACAAGTCGGTTTTAGAGGAGTATCTATGTGTGGAATTGTTGGCTATATTGGCACGCGTGCTGCTAGCGGTATTTTAATTGAAGGCCTGAAGACGCTGGAGTATCGCGGCTACGACTCGGCGGGTGTGGCGACGATTTCGGAAGGGACGTTGCAGCGGACACGGGCTAAAGGCAAGCTGATTAATTTGCAGACGAAGCTAGAGGGCCTCGAAGATCCAGCTCGGCTGGGAATTGGGCATACGCGCTGGGCAACACACGGTAAGCCGGAGGAGCACAACGCGCACCCGCATACGGACGAGAATGAGCGGCTAGCGGTGGTACAGAACGGCATCATTGAGAACTACCGTGAGCTGCGCGAGGAGCTAAAAGAGAAGGGCTATACGTTTCACTCAGCGACGGATACCGAAGTAATTCCTCATTTGATCGATGAGTATCTGAAGAATCCTTTGGATGACAAGGTACTCTCTGAGCAGTCTGCGCTGCTAGAGGCGGTGCGGCAGGCGGTGAATAGACTAAAAGGTGCGTTTGCGCTGGCGATCGTGTCGGCAGATTTTCCAGATGAGCTGATTGTGGTGCGACAGCAGGCTCCACTGGCGATTGGCTTTGGGCAAGGCGAGTTTTTCTGCGCTTCGGATACGCCTGCGATTATGCCGTATACGCAGGCGGTGCTGACGCTGGAGAACGGTGAGATTGGGCGGCTGACGCCGATGGGTGTGGAGGTGTACGAGTTTAGCGGGCACAAGCTGAAAAAGTATCCGCGTACGCTGAACTGGAACCCCATCATGGTGGAGAAGCAGGGCTTTAAGCACTTCATGCTTAAGGAGATTTATGAGCAGCCGGGTGTGGTGCGCACTTGCTTAGAGACGTACTTAGATACGGAGTGGGACACGCAGAGCGATACGTCGCCAATCAAGCTAGGGCTTCCAGATACGCTGCTAGATGGGTTGCAGCAGATTCAGATTTTGGCCTGTGGAACGAGCTGGCATGCGAGCCTAGTAGGTAAGTATTTGCTAGAGCAGGTGTCGGGGATTCCGACGGTGGTGCAGTATGCGTCGGAGTTTCGCTATGCGCCTGCGCCGATGATGCCGCACACGATGACGATTGGGGTCACACAGTCGGGAGAGACCGCAGATACCTTAGCCGCTCTAGAGATGGAACAGAATCGCCGGTCTGAGCTGAGCAATAGCCGGGATGATGATGACTTTGCGCCTCGAATGCTGGGGATTACGAACCGGGTGGATAGTTCGCTGGGTCGGTTGATTCCTCATGTGGTGGGGACGATGGCCGGAATTGAGATTGGGGTGGCGGCGACGAAGACGTTTGCAGCGCAGCTAATGGCATTTTACTTTTTGTCTTTGGAGCTAGCGTATCGGCGGAAGTCAATTTCGCTAGAGCGAATGGCGGAGATTATTGAAGGAATGCGGCAGCTGCCAGCTCAGTTAGAGCAGGTGCTAGAGAGTCAGGAGCGCTACGTGGAGGAGCTCTCTCATGACTTTTCGGAGACGCGCGACTTTATCTTTATCGGGCGAGGAATTAACTATCCGATTGCGTTAGAGGGCGCTTTGAAGCTGAAGGAGATTAGCTATATTCATGCGGAGGGTTATCCGGCGGGTGAGATGAAGCACGGGCCGATTGCGCTGCTTGATGAGAAAGTGCCTGTTGTGGCGATCGCGACTCGTGGCACTGTCTACGAAAAAGTGCTCTCGAATGCGCAGGAGGCGAAAGCTCGCGACGCCAGGTTGATTGGTGTGGTGCCGATGAATGATGCAGAAGCAGAGGAGACGTTTGATGCGCTGCTGCCGGTGCCGGATGTGGATGAGCTGCTCTCACCGATGCTGACGGTGATTCCGGTGCAGCTACTGTCGTATCACATTGCGGCAAGGCGGGGTTTGGATGTAGATCAGCCGCGCAACTTAGCTAAGTCTGTCACTGTAGAGTGAGACTGTTTTAGCCGCAGGAAGGCAATTTTCTCTCGAACGATGCAGGGCAGTCGTCGTTTGATTTGTATAAGCTGTTACAACACACGACAGAAGGTGTGGTGGTGACGTAAACGAGACAACATGAAACGCCTTTCTATCTTTGCTTCAACGACTTTGCTGACGGCTGTAGCGGTGAGCTGCTACATGGCTTCTATGGCGATCGCATCTGAACCGAGTAGCGGTTCGTCGTCTGGAGAAAAATCACTTCAAGAATTGGTTCAGCGCAATCGCGATATTCGCAACAAGAAGTAGCTGAGTTCAAACACCGTAAACTGAAGAGTGAGACATTTTTGATAAGACGCTGTAGTCTGGTTTGGCTGAGTGTGCATCGCGTAGGAAACTAGTGGGCGAAGTACGCAGGACATTACTAGGGACTAGATGAAGGCGATGAAAGCAATTGTAGTCGGCAGCGGTGGGCGAGAGCATGCTTTGGCTTGGAAGCTATTGCAATCGCCAAATGTTACCGAGGTAGTGTGCATTCCGGGCAACGGTGGAACGACGCTGCTACAAGGGTGCCGGAATGTGGCGGTGCAGATGGATGAGGCGGATGCGATCGCTCGCTGCGCCCTTGTTAACAATATGGCCTTCGTCCTCATTGGCCCTGAGCAGCCCTTGGCTGACGGACTTGCCGACGCACTGAGAGCCCAGAATATAAAAGTATTCGGTCCTAATAAAGACGGCGCTCAGCTAGAAGCGAGTAAGGCTTGGGCGAAAGATTTGATGGCGCAAGCCAACGTGCCGACAGCGGCTTCGGCAGTGTTTACCGATGCGCAGAGCGCTACTGCCTACGTAGAGCAGCAGGGCGCGCCGATTGTAGTGAAAGCCGACGGGCTCGCGGCAGGTAAAGGGGTGACGGTAGCCATGGAAAAGAAGGCGGCGATCGCCGCTATAGAATCTGCCTTTAGCGGCCAGTTCGGCGCAGCCGGTGAGCGCGTCGTTATCGAAGAATTTCTTACCGGACAAGAAGTCTCCGTGCTCGCGGTTACCGATGGCAAAACCATCCGTCCTCTATTACCGGCGCAAGATCATAAGCAAGTTGGCGAAGGCGATACCGGTCCTAATACCGGTGGTATGGGAGCCTACTCGCCTACGCCAGTAATGCCCGACGAACTGCTAGCTCGCGTACAGGCAGAAGTGCTAGATCCCACGCTAGCTGCGATTCAAGCGAAAGGCATTGACTATCGTGGTGTCGTGTATGCCGGGCTCATCGTGACACCAGAGGGCGATCCTAAAGTGATTGAGTTTAACTGTCGCTTTGGTGATCCGGAGACGCAGGTGGTGCTGCCGCTTTTGGAGACGCCTTTAGAAGATATTATTTTGGCCTGCTGTGAGCAGCGATTGGATAGCTTGCCGCCGTTTGAGTGGAAGGCGGCTGCTTCGGCCTGTGTGGTGATGGCGGCAGAAGGCTATCCAGGCGCTTACAAAAAAGGACTGCCAATCGGCAGCCTAGACGAGGCGCAGAGCGATACCGATACGGTGGTGTTTCATGCGGGGACGCAGGTAGGTGACGGTGGGCTAGAGAGTACTGGAGGACGGGTTTTGGGGGTAAGTGCGATCGCACTTACATTTGAAGATGCGATCGCTAAAGCCTACAGCGCCATCGGTAAAATCGACTTCCCCGGCAGCTTCTACCGCCGTGATATCGGTCACAGAGTCAGGTAGGAAAGCGCTCAACTCAAAGGACATATCGGTGAATCTGTGCGGGTAAGGCATCACCGACTACAATAAAGGAAACAAAACGTACTAAAACGCAAAGAACAGCGTCCTTTTGTGTGCGGTCAGCCGCTGAATTCCAGTTTCCGCTCACTGTGGAAAAAACGGCGTAAGAAAACGGCGCAAAAAACGCAACCTGCCCATGCAATTGTTTAGCCAACTCAAAGCGTTACTGGCCAAATGGTGGAGTGACTTCACCTTACAAACGCGGCTGATGGCAGGCGCAACCGTCCTGGTGTCGCTCATTATGAGCGCACTCACCTTCTGGGCTGTCAACACCATCCAGCAAGACGCTCAGCTCAACGACACTCGCTTCGGTCGTGACCTAGGTCTGCTGCTAGCCGCCAATGTTGCCCCCCTAGTAGAGAACAACGACCGCTCCGAGCTAGCCCGCTTCTCCTACAGCTTTTACGAAAACACCTCCAACGTTCGCTACATGCTGTATGCGGACCAGGAAGGCGAAATTTTCTTCGGCATTCCCTATTCCGAGCCCGCCGTTCAAAACTCCCTCACCCTCAGGCGGCGTATGAAGCTGCCCGCCAACTACGCTAGCAGCGCCGAAGCGCCAATGGTGCGTCAGCATATGACCCCTGCGGGTATCGTTACCGACGTGTTTGTACCGCTAATGACAAACGGTCAGTACAGAGGCATGTTGGCGATGGGCATCAACCCAAACCCTACCGTAGTCGCCTCATCTCATCTCACGCGTGACGTCACCATCGCTGTATTTGTCTCGATTTGGGTGATGGTGGTACTGGGCGCGGTCATCAACGCGCTGACGATTACGCAGCCGATTAAAGAGCTGTTGATGGGTGTAAGAAACATTGCTGCTGGTGACTTTAAGCAGCGAGTAGACCTACCGCTAGGGGGGGAACTTGGCGAGCTAATCTACAGCTTCAACGACATGGCTGAGCGCCTAGAGTGCTACGAAGAGCAAAATATTGAAGAGCTAACCGCAGAAAAAGCGAAGCTAGAGAGCCTGGTTTCTACGATTGCAGATGGCGCTATCTTGCTTGATGCCAATACAAACCTGGTATTGGCCAATGTCGCTGCGCGGCGACTGCTGGGTTGGAGCGCTACAGCTTCCTTGAGCGGCAACCTCTTAGATCAGCTACAGCCTGAAGTGCGCGCGCAGCTGGCGCCTTCGCTCTCTCAAGCCGCGACCGGTGAAGCCCACGAAGGCAATGAGTTTAGAATTTCACTCATGGAAGGCTCTCGCACCGTACGCGTAGTGCTCAACACCGTGCTCGATCAGTCCCGTGAGAACGTGAAGGGGCTGGCGATTACCCTGCAAGATATTACCCGCGAAGTTGCGCTTAACGAAGCAAAAAGCAGCTTTATTAGCAACGTTTCTCATGAGCTGCGCACGCCGCTGTTCAATATCAAGTCATTTATCGAAACGCTGCACGAGTACGGCGAAGAATTGAGCGAGAAAGAGCGCAAGGAATTTTTGGCGACGGCCAACAATGAGACCGATCGGTTGACTCGTTTGGTCAACGACGTGCTCGATTTATCTCGTTTGGAGTCGAGCCGTCGCTACGAATTTTCTGCGGTAGAAGTGCATCAGCCGATTGATCAGGTGCTGCGGACCTATCAGCTAAATGCGAGAGACAAGCAGATTACGCTAGAGAAAGACATTGAAGAAGATTTGCCTGCTGTACTGGGCAACTATGATTTGCTGCTGCAAGTGTTCGGCAACCTGGTAGGCAACGCGCTGAAGTTTACGCTAGCAGGCGGTAAAGTGGTGATTCGCGCTTACCGTGCGCCTAATGCTATTGCCATAGCCGGTCAGCGGAGTGCCTATGAGAACGTTCGCATTGAAATTGGTGATACCGGTATTGGTATTGACGCAGAAGACCAGGCGGCGATTTTTGAGCGATTTTTCCGCGTAGAAAATCGAGTGCATACTTTAGAAGGCACGGGCTTGGGGCTTTCCATTGTGAAAAATATTATGGACAAGCACAATAGCCAGGTGAACCTGGTTGGTGAAGTAGGCGTAGGTACTACGTTCTGGTTTGACCTGCCTGTGTACGACATTACTGAGTACGAAGCGCCTGAGCTTGTCTCTGACGAGCCGCTGGCTGTGGCATCTGCTACGACAGCGTCTACAGTCGCTGCGATGGCTGAAGTCAAGCCGGAAGTAGAAACGGCTTCTTCCGGTGTGGCGTAACCTTGATACGACATAAGAGGAACTGACCGGTAATTTCCGTATCTTTAACTAAGAGCTTTGGTATCAGAGCGTTGTGGAGAACTCAATAGGGTACCTGTATCTAAACTTTCTATAGATATTCTCTAGGTTTGGTAGTCGTTAGGCGGAGTTTATATCAGGTTTGGCTGATTACAATCTAGGCACAGATAACCTACTGATACGAGGAGGCTTTTTTATGAGCTTACTAGACCAGCTAAAAACGATGACTACTGTAGTTGCCGATACTGGCGACATTGGTGCCATTGAGCAATTCAAACCACAAGACGCTACGACCAATCCTTCTTTGATTACCGCAGCGGCGAAGCTGCCTCAGTATCAGAGCATCCTTGATGAAACGCTACAGCAGGCCATTGGTAAGATGGGCCCAGAGGCGGTCGACAAGGATGTGGCGATGGAAGCGTTTAAGCATTTGGCGGTGGCCTTTGGTAAGCGGATTTTGGAAATTATTCCAGGACGCGTTTCTACTGAGGTCGATGCTAGACTTTCTTACGATACGGAAGGGACTTTGGCGACAGCGCGTGAGCTGATTGCTGAGTATGAAGAGGCTGGCGTGAGTCGCGATCGCATCCTCATCAAAATCGCCTCTACCTGGGAAGGCATCAAAGCTGCTGAAATCCTTGAGCAAGAAGGCATCCACTGCAACCTAACGCTGCTCTTTGGTCTTCATCAGGCGGCTGCCTGCGCCGATGCTAAAGTTACCTTGATTTCTCCTTTCGTCGGTCGTATTCTCGACTGGTACAAGGCAGACACTGGTCGCGATAGCTACCCACCTTCTGAAGATCCGGGCGTACTCTCTGTCACCGAGATCTACAACTACTACAAAAAGTTTGACTACAAGACCGAGATTATGGGCGCAAGCTTCCGTAATGTCGATGAAATCAAAGAGCTGGCGGGCGTCGACCTGCTGACGATCTCGCCTAAGCTGCTGAAGCCTCTTGCTGATGCAGACGGTGAGCTGACGCGTAAGCTGAAGCCCGAAGATGCAAAAGCTTCGGACATTGAGAAGCTGAATGTGGACAAGGCGAAGTTTGATGAGATGCATGAGAGCGATCGCATGGCAAACGACAAACTAGACGAAGGCATCAAAGGCTTTACCAAGGCCCTAGAGGAGCTAGAGCAGCTGCTTGTTGATCGCCTAGCGCAAATGAACCAGCCCGCGACTGTGTAGATTTCGATATTGAGTCCTTAACCGCTTAAGACTCGCTTTAACCCGGTAAGTGGGGCCGCAGTGCCCTGACTTGCCGGGTTTTTGCTGTGCTAGCAGTCTGGCTCAAGTACTACAGGTGTGAGACTTCTAGGCTAGTGAGCGTCCACCACTGGCTATGGCTGTCGAGCTTGCGTTTCAAGATGGCTCCATTTTGTACTGGGCAGCACTGGTGGAACGCCTGAAATCCTCTCATATACGACGCGGTAACGGCAGCGGTTGGATCCATCTGCTGCCAGCGCAGCGCATTGATAAACATGGCGTGGCTGAAAATGATAACGAAGTCTCCCACAGGCGTAGTGAGCAGCCGTTCTTGTAAAGACCGTACGCGGTCTATCAGAGCGCTAAAGCTTTCAGCGCCCTCCCCATCGACAAAGCTAGGATCGGCGCGGTTCCAATATGCTGCTACCATCGGCAGTCTATCGCTGGGGGACGTGTTGACATGGTTTGGCGGCGACAAATAGGTGAATTCCTCTACGGGCCAGATCTGATGGCGCGGCTCGTAGAATTTTTTGAGCGTGGGGCCAGCGGTTTGCGCGGTGCGACGGTAGGGTGAAGTGACGACCAGGCTAGGGACGTTTGAGACTGCCTGGGCTACGAGCGCAGCCTGCTGGTATCCGCGTTCGGTCAGCTGAATATCGGCTGGGGTTGAGGTTGCAAGTCCTGCGTTCGATTCACTCTCGGCGTGTCGAATGAGCCAAACTTCTTGAACAAATTGAGTGGTGGGGCGCATGCGATCGCTATTTATTGCAATGCATGAACTTTATCGCAACGCGTGAACTCTATCGCAGTGCGTGAACGATATGGCGCTTGTCGTCCAAAAACTTAGGCGTCAGCTTCATTTCTAGATTGCGGTGGGCTGGAAGACTGACTTGAACCGTTTCGCGGAGGCAACCATTCTTGTCCATAACGTGAACGCGCTGCGAGAGGAAAATAGCTTCTTCAACGTCGTGAGTGATCATGAAAACGGTGATCTGCGTTTTTTCCCAGAGGTCGTGGAAGAATTCTTGGAGCTGCTCTTTGGTTTGGGAGTCGAGCGCGCCGAAGGGTTCGTCCATGAGGAGGACTTCGGGGTCGTTGGCAAGAGCGCGTGCGATCGCGACCCGCTGCTTCATCCCCCCCGACAGCTCCTTCGGATAAGCATTCGCGTAGTCACTGAGCCCTACAACCTCCAGATAGTGAGCAACTTTTTGCTTCTGCTCCTGTCTAGGCATCCCTTTTAAGCTGAGGCCAAAGGCAATATTTTTCGCCACCGAAAGCCAGGGAAAGAGCGTGTAGTTTTGAAACACCATGCCCCGATCCGCACCCGGACCAGGAACCACTGACCCATCCACCAAAACCTCGCCCGAGGTTGCCTTTACCAGCCCAGCCGCAATATTCAACAGCGTTGACTTACCACAGCCAGACGGCCCAACAATACAGCTGAACTCGTTAGGCACAAGCTTTAGACTCACATCGTCAACCGCCATCGTCGACTGACGGCCTCGACTAAACACTTTAGTCACATTGCGAATTTCTAGCTTGGCCTCATCCTCTGTTGCACTCTGGTCGAACGTGGTGGGAAACGTTGTAGTTTGCATATGTTTCTTTGAGACTAATGGACTACGGATAAATATTGGCTCGGCGGTAGAAAGCGGTAGCGTAGGATTGTGAAATTCTACGATTAGCTAGTTTTTGACTCAGCCCAGGGGAGGCACAGCCGAAATATCAGTTTGAAAAAGAGGTCAGTGGCAAGACCAATCGCCAGAATGACCAGAATACAAAACAAGACTTTATCCGTCTGTAAAAAGCGCTGCGAATAAACAATTTTGAAACCCAGTCCCTTTTGCGCCGCAATCAGCTCAGAAATAATCAAAAAATTCCAGGCCCCTGCTACATTCAGCTTCAAGGTATCTAAAATATTTGGCAGCGTAGCCGGTAAAATCACCCGCAGCAGCAGATCTCTTCGCGTGGCTCCCAGGGTATAAGCCACATTCAGAGTCTCATCAGAAATAAACTTAACCGCATCCGAAATCATCGTGGCATTGTAGAAAACGATGCCTAAAAAAATGATGATAATTTTGGGCATCTCTCCCAAACCGGCCCAAATAATAATCAGCGGGACGAACGCCGCAATAGGTGCGTAGCGCACCGTACGAAAAAAACCACCTAGCAAGCCGTCCATACTGTAGAACGTTCCCATTGCTAGCCCTACCGGAATACCAACCAGTGCGGCGGCGGTAAAGCCTGCTAATACCCTCAGCGAGCTTGCAACAATATCGGCCATTAGCTCCTCGTTCTGAAGCATGTCGATGCCCGTCATAAGCGTGGCAGTAGGCGTCGGCAAAAACTTAGGATTTACAAATCCGCCGTAGCTGAGTACGCACCAGATAACGAATGGAACCAGCAGAGACATCGTAGTCAGTACCGGCGGCAGCCAGGTAGGAAAGCCCTGGCGAATACTCCAAAAAACAGAAGGTTTCAGATATCGTCTTTTCGTGTAACTCAAGGGGGAGCACCTAGCTGAGATTTGTAGGAGAAGAAAAGAGGCACTTTGTAGCCGCAAATAAATAGCTTACGACTCCCCTTTAGAGAAGGAAGTCGCGCAGCGATGGGGCGGGTTTCGGTGTACGTAAACCCACCGATAATAAAAGACGGCTTCTCGTTGCTATGTCTACACGCCCGATTCAAAGACGTGTCCGATTCAAAGACGGTTGCGGGTGAGGCGGGGCTGATGATCGCAACCGTCTTTTATCTGTATATCTTTTGTCTGTAGATGAGAGTGCTATTGCTTACTGGCTTTTGTAAGCCTGAACAAATTGAGGATCGAACAGATCGGGAAAGTCGCTGACTTCTGACTCGATTTGACCCTCTGCGTACAAGAAGGTAGACAAGTCTTCCATCGGTTTCTCTAGGTATAGGTCGTCTTCAGGGGCCGATAGCATTTTGAGATTGGTCTCTACGTCGGGAAGCTTCACGCCCTCCAGGTCGCCCGCCAGTTCTTCTGGAGTGACTTCTAGCTCTTTAGCACTAATCTCTAGGGCTTCTTCCCGATTAGTTTCTAAAAACTCTAAACCTCGAAGCGTTGCATTTACAAAGGCTTGAACGGTTTCAGGATTTTCTTCGATGAAAGCCGTATCGAATATGTATAGGTCGATGATCGCCGTTGGCATACTCGACGAATCGTAGATAACTCTGCCATCTTCTACAGCGTTTGCGGTCTGCTGTAGAAAGGGCGCGTAGGAGACTGCAATGTCTACGTTGCCAGATTCGAAGGCGGCGGCAGCGGCGGCCGGGTCGGTATTAACTGCTGTAATATCGTCTTTGCTCAGTCCGGCTTCCTTTAGCACTTGCAATAGGAAAAAGTAGCTGACGCCAGCGGTATCGACTGCAATCTCTTTGCCTTTGAAGTCTTCAATACTTTCGATACTGTCTCTGGCCAAGATGCCGTCTCCACCGACGGAGTTGTCCTGGACTAAAACGATTTTGTAGTCTTTGCCCTGAGACCTGATGAGGACAGCTTCCGAGCTGACGGGCGATATGGCATCTAGCTGGCCACTCAAAAACGCGGAAATGTATTCACCGTTTGAGCCAAATAGATTGAGGTTAAAGTCTAAGCCCTCATCGGCAAAGAAGCCTTTCTCCATAGCGATATATAGCGGCACTTGACCAATCCAGGGGACTGTCCCCATCGAGAGAGACATCGTGGGCTCGCTGTCGGCACTGACGCTGCCACTATCATCAGACTCGCTATCGCTAGAACTTGCGCCACAGGCGTGGAGAAGTGCTGCGCTAGTCGTTCCTGCTAGCAGCTGGAGAGCGTAGCGACGACGCATTTTGAAAGAGTGAGTCATAGGTGAAGTGCTCCTGGTTGAATGACTTTCAATAACCCTAAATGAAAGCTATTACGAGAATTGTTTATCGGATACAAATACTGCTGGAAAAGCTGTTTAAAGATGCTGTTGTAAAGGGCGCCTATGTAAAGGGCACTTAGTTTGCTTAGAACCACTCGTCCTCAGCTTCAGCTTTTGTATTTGTATTGCGTTCGGGTGTCTCACGCTCGAACTGTAAACAAATAGAGCGGGTTTGCTCACCGTCGGCAGCCACAGCGCGAATAGGATAGTCAATCTGACCGTCGGGGAAAGAGACGTGGAAGCGGAAGGTGCCGTCTGGGTTGAGCGGGACAACGCGATCGCCTATCGTAAGCGTGGCGTCTGGCTCAGTGGCTCCGTATACAATCAGCTCCGCCTCGGCAACCAGCCAGAAATTGCGCGATCGCCCAGGCACTGCCGGGCCTACTCCTGACATATTGAGCCCAGACATATTGAGTCCAGAAGCATTGAGCGCAGCGCCCGGCTGACCAGATACATTACCCGATGGGGATAGTGCGCCCGGCGCGGCTTGCTGCATAGAGCCATAGGCTGAGCCCGCCACACGTAGGGTTTCTTGTTTCTGCGTAAGCGCAAACAGGTCATCGTAAATTTTGGGCAGATCTTCGTCGGCTTCGCTGTCGCTGGCTGTTTCGGGAGCGTAGGGCTGGCCCAAACCGCCAACGGTGCGACCTGCCAGGCTCTTGCCCCAGTCGAGGGTAACGAACTTATCTCTCACCCAGTCTGAAGGGTAGATAGGCGGTACGCGAATAGGCGCAGAACGGGCGAGCAGCAGCCAGCGGTCGTCGTCGGTGAGGTAGCCGATTTCTGCGCTGTAGTCGCGATCGCTCACAGGCACTTCCAGATACCAGGAGCGCGCCATTTCATGACAGTCTTGCTGATGCATGCTGTGTGGCGACTGCACCGCCTGATCGATATCAGCGACGTCGTAGAGCCGCAGCATTAGCCGTTGACCACCCTGCTGCCGAAGCTCTTCTTTGTGCTCATTCGATATGTCCCAGTAGGCATAGGCCCACTTAGGGTCGCGAGGCAAAAGGACAATCCGGCTATCTCCGTATCCTTCCGGCAGCTCCGCAAGACCCTCATCTACAGTGGCGAGTTCTTCAATGCTTAAGGGGCTGATTTCTTCCATTTCAGTATTTGCTTCGGTATTTGTTATAGATGGATTGTATTGAGCAGCGCTCGGTGAGCTTGATTCTTCATCCGTGTCTGTGGTAGATGCCGCTTCCTCATTCGCATCAGCGGTAGAAATAGCAGCAGCACCAGTCGCTAAGCCTACCCCCAAACCCATAGCGGCGATACCTATACCGCTAGAGGCACCGGTTGCTTCTATGGTTTCGTCGGTCGCTGCGGCCTCTCCAAAAATCACCGCGCTATCGCCGATAATCGTCTCACGAGTCGGCTCAATATCCAGGATGGTCTCAGTTTCTGCAATGACCGTGCCGCGAGTCGGCTCAAACGTGTTTATATCTGTAAGGACCGGCGTGCTGGCTACAGGCATTGCCAAGTCCGAGGTATCCGGTTCTAGAGCATCCGGTTCTAAATTCTCTAGCTCTGAAGCCTCCAGCTCTGAAGCCTCTAGCTCCGAAGCCTCTAGCTCTGAATCATCAGCATTCAAGATATCTGCATTTGAGACATCTGCAATTGACATGTCTGCGGTTGAAGCTTCCGAATCATCGGCATTCAAGATCCCTGCATTTGAGACATCTGCGACTGACACAGGTGGCGGTGAGGGTTGAGACGACGCCTGTGATGACGTAGCTAGCGGTTCGTCATTAGGCGGCGCATCATCTAGGGTCAAGTCAAGATTGTCATCCCATTCATCGTTAGCGTCTTCATCGCTCTCGACATCAGCATCTAGTCCGGCCATTGCCATACCACTTAAGGCCGCTTCGCCTGCTACTGCTGCATCCGGTGTGCCAGTTGGCGTAAGCAGGTCTAGGTTTGTCCCTTCAAGGTCGGGCGACTCTAAATCGGTAGATTCGTAAATCGGTAGGGCGACTTTGGGCATGTCAGCGCCGTTTGTAACGCTGTCTGACTCTGTGTCTGCAAGGTCTGCCGGTAAGGGCACCGTCGCTCCTTCAGTAAGTGCAACAGTACCTTCTTCAACTGTTGAAGGAGGCGCCGTAGGCGGAATGACTACTCGCGACTCGTCGGTCACGCGATCGGTAGAGATAACGGACTGGGCGCGGTTAGAAACTTCTCTTTCGGTCTCTGGGTCGGTCGCTGGTGGCGGCACGGTGGCTGTTGGCGCAGTTTGACGGACCGCTTCGGGATTTGTCCCTGATTTTTTTCTACCCAAGAGCGCCCATAGCCCTGCGCCCAGAAGCCCCAGTAGTGGAATGAGCCACAGCCAAGGTGAAAGCTCTGCGCTTGTTGCCGCCACATCCGCACTCGCTGCGTCTGCACTCGCTGCGGTCTCGCCAAAGGGTAGCCCGTTCAAGCCCCAGTCGCCTTGCTGACCCTGGCTAGAAACACGTAGCTTGTCGTTTCCAACAAAGCTGAGTGCGGTGACCGGTCTGCCATTGGCTGCTGGAAAGGCTGTATCTTTTGGGGTGCCGTCTACATTCCAGTAGCGAACGTTGCCACTATTGGTGCCGGTCGCCAAGGTTTCTCCGTCTTCACTAAAAGCTAGGGCTGTGACGGCTCCGCCCGCGCCAAGAAGTGGCCCCGCGACGACCTCACCTACTTCATTTTCGATGAAGGCAATGTTGTCTTCATCGGTGAGCGCGGCGAGGGTGCCATCTGGGCTGATGGCTATGGGCGGCTCTCCCTCTAGCTCTACGGCGGCTTCTTCGCCTTGAGCTAGCAGCTGAACAGTATTTGCCTGCGTTCCCTGTGAAACTGCCGCAGAGGCCATACGCTGCGTCGGCACTGCAAGGGCCACCAGCAAGCAAAGCTTTGCGAGGGTATAACGGTTAGCGCGCATCATAAAGCCTAGTTTTCAAGATTATGAAATTACCTTAATATCTCAGTGATTCTTCTGAGAGTCAATCTTATAGGACGAAAGAAGCTATGTTTTTCTCCTTTTCCCAGACCGTCCTTTTTTGCCTTTACCTGTTTTATTCCCGCTATCTGGGGACGTTTGGCCACCTAAGGGGGTTTGGTGCTTGCCGAAGTATTTTTCGCTACGGTAGCGGAGCCAAATTCTTAGCTGCTGCGGAATTTTGTCTTTCTGCGGTTTGGTGAGTTGGTTGTAGAGGGCAAGTGCCTTTTCGCGTTCGTGGCGGCAGGCGGCGTTGCGGTGAGCGTCCCATAGGCCTTTGGCAGCTCGGATGCGTCGACAGGTTTCTTTGATGAGGGCGTCGCCTTCGGGAGGGGTGGGTGGAGTTTTGGATTTGGGCACAGGCGTGAAGAGATGGGGGATGGGGAATAGGGGATGGGGTAGAAACTGGCTACTGTTTAGGGGCTGGGGTTGGGGTCTGGATGTATATTCATTTTATGGTCCGTGGTTTGGGCTAGAACTTTGCTGGGTTTTGTGTTTATGGCTGTTGGTCATTATCATTCTGAAACGCTCGATTCGGATGGCTGTGGTGCGGCTTTGTGTCATCATCACGGTGCGCCGACGACGCCTGAGCAGGTGCGATCGCTCAAGGTTACTTTAGTCTTGGTTTTGTGCTTTTCTGTGGCTGAGCTGTGGGTGAGTTTGCACAGCAATAGTCTGTCTTTGCTGGCAGATGCGGGGCATATGGTATGTGATGTGTTTGCGATCGCGCTTTCGCTATGGACGGCTAAGCGGGTGTCTCAGGCGGATGCGAACGCGCAGAGATTGAATGCGATCGCCGCGCTCGTGAATGGCGTCCTTCTCCTAATTGTCTGTATCTGGTTGGGCTGGGAGTCCGTGAGCGAATTGCGATCGCCACCGACTGAGATTTTGAGTCTGCCTATGGCGATTACAGCGGCTGTGGGCTTAGGAATTAATGGGCTGAATGCTTATCTGTTGCATAGCCACGCTGACGACAATTTGAATATACAGGGCGCTTTTCTGCACATGGTGGCAGATGCGAGTAGCTGCCTGGGCGTATTGATTGGGGCGATATTGATTGCAAGATATCAGTGGTATTGGGCAGATGGTGTGGTGAGTAGTGCGATCGCACTTCTGATCGTCTCCACGGCTGTTCCCTTGATTCGTCAAAGCTGGGCCGCGCTGAAAGCAGAGTCTGTTTCGATAGATCAGCTTACTGAGTAGGACCCATAGAATATTGGCAGGTGGTTCGCCGTTGCGTCCTAGAATACGAAGGCTCTGTTTTCTTTTGCCACCCTTTTTCGCAGCACACTTATGAAAGTCACCACTTGGAATGTCAACTCGGTTCGTACACGGTTACAGCACGTGACCGACTGGCTACAGACGAACCCAGTGGACGTGCTGTGCCTGCAAGAAACCAAAGTCGTAGATGAAGACTTTCCGGAGCAAGCTTTTGCCGACATCGGCTATCACGCTTACTTTTCTGGTCAAAAGTCTTACAACGGCGTAGCGCTTATCAGCAAAGAGCCGCTTGAAGAAATGCAGATAGGCTTTAGTGACGTGATGAATAGCGAAGCCGTCGGCAATCTTGACGATCAAAAAAGAGTTATCAGCGGTGTCGTGAACGATGTGCGCGTCGTCAATCTCTACGTCCCAAACGGGTCTTCGATTGGTAGCGATAAGTATGAGTACAAGCTCAGCTGGCTAGCACTGCTAAAGCAATATTTGACGGTGCAGCTATCCGTGCACTCAAAGCTGAACGTCTGTGGTGACTTCAATATCGCGTTAGAAAACAAAGATATCTACACCGACAAAAGTAGAGATAAACACATCATGTCTTCTCCAGTAGAGAGAGAGACTTTGAAAGATGTGCTTTCTATTGGCTTATCAGATGCCTTTCGCAAGTTTACCGATGAGGGCGGCCATTTCAGCTGGTGGGACTATCGTACTAACTCTTTTGCTCGAAATACCGGCTGGAGAATTGACCATCACTACTTATCGCCTGAGCTGTACGAACAGGCGACGAGCTGCACGATAGATACTACGCCAAGAGGTTTGGAGAGACCTAGCGACCATACGCCTGTAACAGTAGAGTACTGAAAGTCACCCTATAGGAGAATGACTAAAGTACGAGCCAAGCAAAGAGTTCGCCTATCGTTAAGCTAAATTCCCTTGCAAAGTCTGGGACGGGGAGCGGTGTTTCTGGTGCGTGATCAACCAGGTCGTAAATAGCAGCGGGTTGATCTGGAAGATACACATATACGGCATCTTCCGAAGGGTCTATTAGCCAGCCCATGACTGCGCCGTGCTTAAGGCAGCGCAGAATCTTTTTATTGACTTTCTTATACCCTTGTCCAGGCGACAAAATCTCTATAGCCCAATCAGGGGCAATGGAAAATACGTTCTCTATTCTCCCACTTTCCTCAAGAGGGATTCTATTCCAGATAAATACGGAAATGTCTGGAATCATAGAGCTACCGCCAAACGTACAGCGGAGTTCAGTAAACGCAGCGGCTGTTTTGTTCGCACTTAGTTTCTCGTCGAGAGCAGCTCCTAATTTAGTTTGGATTCTGCTATGTTCACCTTGCGGCATTGGTTTTTGGCTGATTTTCCCGTCTAGATATTCGCTTGCGGGCTTGGTCTCAGATAAAGCCAAGAAGTCTTCTAACGTGATTGGTTTAGTAGGGGCTTGTACCATTTTGACTGTCCCGATGAATGCTGCGGTGAGGTGCGATTGAGAATTTTTTCAAGAAAAGACTTTAGTGACGTCAAGTACGAATCCAGGTAGGACACTTTCGCCCGACAAATTTGTTGTAAACTCTACCGCTTCTACAGGACTTCCGACCCTGTAAATCTCGACTATTCGCCGCTTTGGATCTATCAGCCATCCTAGCTTTAGTCCGTTGTCGAGATACTCTTGCATTTTGTCTTGCGTATTTGGCAGGCTGTCGCTGGCGGAGCGGAGCTCTATCGCAAAGTCGGGGCACAAAGGGAGAAATTTGTTGGGCTCAGGGTTGATGGCGTCTATGCGCGTCTTCAGCACCCAGGAAACATCTGGAGAGCGAGTGGCACCGTTGGGTAGCTTGAATCCTGTGGATGAGTCGAATACGATGCCGGTGCTGTCTTCCTCTGCCCAGTTGCCCACAATTCTATTGAGGCTCGAATTGCGTCGGCCCGTGTCCCACCCGGTTGGCGGCATAATAATGAGGTTTCCTTCCGCAGTCAGCTCCAGCTTTAGGTCCCGGTTTGCCTGGCATAGACGATAGAATTCGGCGTCTCCTAGCTGAAGATCTGCGGACTTCATTTCTAAGGTTAAAGTCATCATCGCTTACTGCCGTACGTGCGAGTTGTCTGTCTATTCTATCGAATTGGCTACTACTGATTTACTTTCTCGATTCGTAGTGAACGCAGTCGCTACAAGGGCCGTCGGGGTTGATGGCGCAGCGGACTAGCTCGGAGCGAGCGTTGTAGGTGCAGGTGATGTCGCCGATGACCCAGCTGCCGTTAAGAAGCGATCGCTCTTCTGGCACCGATGTTTTTTTTACATGAACGACGGCTTTGTGAAGGTAGTAGCGACCTAGCCTGAGCTGGTACTGATGGCGGCGTACGAGGATTTGATAGGTATGACCGTCGATGTCGACGTAGGTGCCGGGGTAGAGACTACGGTCCATTTTGATATGGCTCAGCACTTCTTTGGAGTCGCTGAGAACGATATCGGTGGGTAAGGCTTTTAGCTCCATGGATAAATATATATGGATAGATAATAGCTAGGTAATAAAGAAGGGCATCCCCCAACCTTGAGAGATCGAGGAATGCCCACTCAGTGCTCAGTCATTTGGCCAGTTGGCTTACTTCTTGGCAGCTTCCTGACGCTCTTTGGCTTCTTTGATGACTTCTTCAGCGACGTTCTTAGGACATGGGGCATAGTTGCCAAATTCCATGGAGAACTGACCGCGACCGGAGGTCATGGTGCGCAGGTCGCCAATGTAGCCAAACATTTCACTCAAAGGCACATCTGCTTTGATGCGCACGCCCATAGGGTTTGAGTTCTGAGACTTGATCATGCCACGACGACGGTTAAGATCGCCGATGACATCGCCCATGTGGTCGTCTGGGGTGAACACGTCAACATTCATGATGGGCTCAAGAATCTGCGGACCCGCTTTGGGGAAGGACTGACGGTAGGCGGACTTGGCTGCGATTTCGAAGGCGATCGCACTCGAATCCACCGCGTGGAAGCCACCATCTGTGAGCGTGACCTTCACATCCACCATGGGGTAGCCAGCCAAAGGCCCTTTCTCCATACTATTGGCAAAGCCTTTCTCAACCGCAGGCCAGAACTCACGAGGCACGTTACCGCCTGTGACCTTTGACTCAAACTCAAAGCCAACGCCAACTTCAGAAGGCTCAATGGTGTAGTCGATTTTCGCAAACTGACCAGAACCACCGGACTGCTTCTTGTGTACGTAGGTGTCGTTGAGAATTTTCGTGATGGACTCGCGATAAGCCACCTGAGGCTTGCCCACTTCTACCGCGACGCCGTGAGTACGCTTGAGAATGTCCACCTTAATATCGAGGTGAAGCTCGCCCATCCCCTTGATGATGACTTCGCCGCTTTCCTGGTCAGTCTCGACATAGAAGGACGGATCTTCTTGAACCATCTTGCTCAAGGCAAGGCCCATCTTCTCAGAGCCGCCTTTGTCTAGAGGCTCAATTGCAATGGAGATAACCGGATCGGGGAAGACCATCGGTTCAAGCGTTGCAGGATTCTTCGGATCACACAGCGTGTGGCCCGTCTGCACGTTCTTCATGCCCACAATGGCGACGATGTCACCGGCTTGGGCGGTATCAATTTCCTCACGGGAGTCAGCGTGCATGGAGACCAGTCGGCCTACGCGGTCTGTTTTGCCTGTGAAGGTGTTGAGGACGGTGTCGCCTTTGCTGAGCGTACCGGAGTAGATGCGGATAAAGGTAAGAGCGCCGTAGCGGTCGTCCATGATTTTGAACGCAAGGGCGCGAAGCGGTGCTTCGGGAGTGACTTTGGCCACGCCACCTGTTTCATTACCGTCGAGGTCTACTTCAGGCTGAGGGCGTACTTCTGTGGGGTTGGGGAGGTAGTCTACAACCGCATCGAGTACGTTTTGTACGCCTTTGTTCTTAAAGGAAGAACCGCAGTAGGTGGGGAAGAAGGCTAGCTCGCGAGTGCCTTTACGGATGCACTTTTTGATGGTGTCGATGTCAGGCTCGTTACCTTCTAGGTAAGCTTCCATGACGTCGTCGTCCATCTCGACTGCTGACTCGATCAGTATTTCGCGGTACTCAGCGACCTTTTCCTTCATGTCTTCAGGAACGTCGGTGATTTCGTAGTTCAGCGGATCGCCAGAGTTGTCCCAAACCCAGGCTTTCTCAGTGAGCAGGTCCACAACGCCGACAAAGTCCTCTTCGATACCGATAGGTAGCACCATCACCAGAGGCTTAGCCGCCAGGATTTCGTCTACCTGCTTGATAACGCTGTAGAAGTCACCGCCGGTGCGGTCGAGCTTGTTGACGTAGATGATACGAGCTACTTTCGAGTCGTTCGCGTAGCGCCAGTTGGTCTCGGACTGAGGCTCTACGCCGCCGGACGCACAAAATACACCGACACCGCCGTCTAGCACTTTCAGGGAGCGGTATACCTCAATAGTGAAGTCTACGTGTCCGGGGGTGTCGATGATGTTGAGTTGGTGGTCGTTCCAGAAGCAGGTGGTCGCCGCAGACTGAATGGTGATGCCGCGCTCTTGCTCTTGATCCATGAAGTCTGTGGTTGCCGCACCATCGTGAACTTCACCGATCTTGTGGATTTTACCGGTGAGCTTCAAGATTCTTTCGGTTGTAGTCGTTTTACCTGCGTCTACATGGGCAAAGATACCGATATTACGGTATTTAGTCAGGTCTTTCATGGTGATTCTTTAGTTGGTTTCTGGAAGCTGTCGGCACGCTACGCCCTGAATCGGACCAGAGAGCGGTGTCTACAAGATCAATAGCTAGTACATCTATCAATAGGACTAACTGTTAAACATTGTAAATTATTTTGCGTGGCTCGTGTCGGCGGTTTGGGTTCAAGCAGGTGTGGATTCTACACCCTCGGTTACTGCCTGAAGTAGATGTCATCACCTGAAGTAGATATCTTTCTGAGAGGAGCTAGGAGTGGGTTGGCGGTGTACGGAGAAAATGGGTGGTGGGCTGAACAAATGATCGGTATTAATCTGCGAGGTCGAATAATGGGAGTTTTACTAGCAGAAAATATGAGGAGAATTTAGACAACATGAGGGCCCCGAAAGAAGGCTTCATAACCATGTCCTTTTTGTGAAGTGCGATCGCTCTCCTACAATTCAGGCACTTTCTTCAAAAAAGACAGCGGCTCGCTCATATTCTCAGCAAAGCCAAGAATTCCTGGATCGCGCCACTCATACAAAATCTTCCCATCCGTATCTAGCAAAAAAGTCGCCCCTCGCTGCGTCAGATACGCCGCATCCGGCACATAGGTCTTCCAATTGCTCAGCACTTCACTCATATTGCGCAACCGTAGCGTCGCTAGCTCAAAAGGTCGCTGAAAGCCCTTCCCACCCGCATTCTTAAAAACGTCTCCTTTCAACGCAGGAAGCGGCGCTGCCTTTATCACTTCATCATCACCAATTAGCTGCGGCGCACGCTTATCTCCCGTGTAGCCTCGAAAAACTTCCTTGAGCGTGCCAGGACTGCCGACCCCCATGCACATCAGCAGCAAGTTGAGATAGCCATTCTGCTGAGGGGTTGCGCTGGGCAAAGATGTGGTAAGTCCTTTGTACAAGTTGAGTGACTGGTGAAGAGAGGCCGTAGGGTCAATGTAGAGGTGACGCGCCGGAAAGCTTGTGTAGTTGCAGAACTTCTCTCCGGCGGTGCGATCGCCGATCCCCACCGCCCGCACCTGAATACTAGCGGCCTTAAGCTCCGCGCTTTCCTTCTCTATCCACCACGCATATTCCAACGGGTCAAAATCCCCCAGCTGCGGCCATACCAGTACCAGCGTCCGCTTGGCAGCATCGCAGCTATCAAAAAGCGATACGGTTTGGCGATCGCTCACTCGCTGAAGCCGTGCTTGATTCAAAACTGAGTAAGTATTCATAGGCCTTCTCTTTATGCTTTAAGCCTGATAATACGCCGACAAACGAAAAGCTTCAAAACGCTTGGGCTATAGATGCTTTAAAAGCACAAATCGACCGATAACGCTCAGCTACCGATCGACTCGTTTCACTATTGTTGCTTATCAACGACTTGAACAAAGCGTATTAAATAATGCTTGTTGTCCAATATGCCTCATTCAACCCATCTTCTCAACAAGTGTGCGTTAGCTCTCATCCTGCTGAGGAACCCACACAGAAACAGAACCGCCCCTACAGCGGAAGTCTGCGCAGCCACGCTCATTCGTGGTAATAGACCCGTCGACATGACCGGTAATGTCAACGTAAGTACGGTTGGGGTTGCCTACATCCATATGCTTCACGCCTGCCTCAGCATTGCTCATCACAACGGCCACTCCGCCAGGATGTTGGTTATCTCCTCTGCGCGTCCAGCCCACCACATCCTCATTATCAAAGTAGTCTTTTTGATAGCCGTAGGAATAGGTATGGCGAGCATGTAAAAACTTGTCAATCAGAAACTGATGAGAGTCTAGAACGACCTCATGCACTTCTCCGTCGTCGCCTTCATCCGTGTAGCGTGCGCCGTAATAGTCGCCGTAAAAAACGCACGGATAGCCGTCTTTTCTCAGCAGAATGAGCGCATAGGCCAAAGGCTTAAACCAAGACGCCACCCAAGATTCTAGCGACTGCAGCGGTTGAGAATCGTGATTATCAACAATCGTGACCGCTAGCTCAGGGCGGCTGTCTACCAAACTGTTGTTGAAGATGGTGCGCATGTCGTAGCTATCACCTTCTAAGCTGGCATAGTGAAAGTTGTAGTGCAGCGGCGCATCGAACAACGGCACCATGCTAGAAGTAAGATCAATAAACCGGTGTAGAGAAGAAAGCCGGTGAGACCAATACTCTCCTACCGAGAACATAGAGCGACCGCTGTAGCGCTGAACGTGCTGCATCCACTGCGGAAAAAAGCCCGCTCGAACGTGCTTCACCGCATCAAAGCGGAATCCGTCCATATCGATAGTGTCGACATACCACTCACCCCAGCGCTTGATCGCATCGGTGACTTCTGGATTCTGCAAATCCAGGTTACATCCCATGAGGTAGTCGAAGGTTCCTCTTTCTAGGTCGACCTGATTTTCAAAAACTTTGCCTTCAAACAGAAATACCGCATCCGTCTCTGGATTGTTGCTGTCGTAATCTGTTGCATTGAAGTGATTCCATCGCCACTCCATATCGTCATACTTATCGTTGCGGCCTGGAAACGTGAAGTGGGTCCAGGTTTTGATCGTTCGTTCTTCACCAATCCGTATGCGTCTGTCCTCTGGAGAATAGGGCGCAGCGATGACTTCTTCCTCACCATCTGCGCCCATCATATGGTTTAGAACAATGTCGGCATACACATCCATTCCAGCCTCCTTAGTCTTTTTGATGGCGTTGATATACTCATCTTTGGTGCCGTACTTGGTGCGTACAGAGCCCTGCTGGTCAAACTCTCCTAAGTCGTAGCGGTCGTAGACACCGTACCCTACGTCTGTATCTCCGTCGATTCCTTTGTAGGCTGGAGGAAGCCACATTGCTGTGATTCCTTTCTCGGAAAGATTACTGGCCTTTTCGGCTAGCTCGTTCCATAACGAGCCGTCCGGTTCCACATACCAGTGAAAGAACTGCATCATTACACCATTTGTCTTATACATATTCAAAAGAGATTTTCGAAAGAGCAAAGTAGGTTCGCTACCATAGTCGCGCTAGTCTCTGTATCAAACACTGACCTCCGGTATAAATCTAAGTCAATCAAAATGATGAATTCTTCTCAAGGTTTAGCTGACTTTGTCATACCCAGGGCAAGTTATAGCAAATAAAAGAGAACTGCAAGCTTACGTAGTTCCTATGAACTACATAAGCTGTGATATGGATGTTGCGAGAGTGATGAAGAATGCGGAAAACTTCAGTTCCTCGCATCTATTGCGTATATAGCTTCAACCGGTGGCGCTATGCTCCTAGCGTTATGCTGTTGATGTAGAGAAAGTGTTGTGGGCTCATCCGTATGGTCTCTCTGATAGGGGTGTAAGTGTCGGAATATTCCCTTAGCAAAGAAAAATGTTTAACGAGTCAGCCACCCTCCTGAGTGAGATTGCTTAATGCGATATCTGTAATACGGTATCTAGAACGCTGTATCAGTTTCTGTTCATCAAGCCTACAAACGAGTTCTGGAGCTGTTGATTCAGCATTACTGAATCAGCACTCCTACGATAAGTGAGCGATTGATAGGTGAGCGAGTAGAACATAAGCACAATGATACGTTCACCTTTCAAAAGTTGAGTGTTAAAAAATATTACGTTTTGTGTTGAATTGTTAAGCTACTTCCGTAGAGGAAATACTCTTTCTACACTCTCTCGCTCTTCTACGAAGCTTTTCGGCTTTGCAAGGACGGTTGCTGCATTGACTCTTTTCTATGAGTGTTGCGATCGCGAATCTCCAGAAACACCAGCAGCGCATTCACATCCGCCGGGTTCACCCCGCCAATGCGAGTTGCCTGCCCCACAGTCATAGGCTTAACCTTGTTCAGCTTTTCCCTACTCTCCATTGAAAGCGTATCAATCGTCATGTAGTCCAGATCCTGCGGAAGCGTACGATTGGTCTGACGGGAGACCAAATCAATCTGCTTCTGCTGCCTGTGGATATAGCCTGAGTACTTGATGTCTATTTCTGCACCTTCCTTCTCAGCCCGGTTCAGCGCAGCATTGCCTAGCCCATAATTCTCTAAATCTGCATAGTGAAACTTGGGTCTACGGATCAAATCGGCCAAGGTTACAGAGCTTTTGATCTTCTGCTGCGTATCTGCGTAGATTTGTTTGCCGAGTTCCTCATGCTCTTTTACCCTGGTGCTTTGCATCCGAGCCTTTTCTGCGGCGATATTTTCCTGCTTTTGTGTGTACAGTGCCCAGCGGCGATCGTCGATCAGCCCAATCTCTCGACCCAGCGGCGTCAAACGCTGATCGGCATTGTCCGAGCGCAAAATCAACCGATACTCCGAGCGAGAGGTGAGCACTCGGTACGGCTCGCGCAACTCTTTGGTACACAGGTCATCAACTAATGTGCCAAGGTAGCTGCCTTCACGCGGGAATACCAGCATCTCTTGCCCTTGTACCATCCGCGCAGCGTTGATCCCCGCGACGATCCCTTGCCCCGCGGCTTCTTCGTAGCCAGTTGTGCCATTCACCTGCCCAGCGCAAAACAAGCCCTCCACTTTCTTACTCATAAGCGTTGGAAAGAGCTGCGTGGCAGGAATGTAGTCGTAGTCCACCGCGTACGCAGGGCGGAGCATGACGCAGTTCTCTAGCCCCGGTAGGGTCTTGAGCATCTCAACTTGCAGCGTCTCGGGCAAACCAGTCGAAAACCCTTGAATGTATAGCTCGGGGTAGTCTCTACCTTCTGGCTCAATAAATATTTGGTGGCTTTCCTTCTCGCTAAAGCGCACGATTTTGTCTTCTATGCAGGGGCAGTAGCGGGGGCCTTTTGCCTCCACCCAGCCGCCGTAGACGGGAGATAGGTGCAGATTGTCGCGCACGAGCTGATGAGTTGCTGCGGTGGTGCGAGTCATATGGCAGGGAATTTGCTCGCGCTCGTTCCACTCTACTGGGTCAAAGCTAAACCATCGAACGTCGGGATCACCGGGCTGCTCTTGCAACTGGCTGTAGTCTACCGAGCGTTTATCGACGCGTGCAGGTGTACCGGTCTTAAGTCTGGACGTTTCAAATCCCAGTCGATTGAGGGTTTCACTCATGCCGATAGCGGCGGGCTCACCCGCCCGGCCTGCGGACAGTGACTTTTTGCCCACCCAGATAGTGCCGTTGAGGAAGGTTCCAGTCGTCAGGATTACCGTTTTGCAGCCAAAGGTCGTACCAAAATGGGTTTCCAAACCGATGATCTCGTCGTTTTCACCCAGCACGAGGTCTGTCGCCATGCCTTCGCGTAGCACTAGGTTCTCTTGATTTTCAACGACAGTTTTCATGACAGCGGCATATTCGCGCTTGTCCGTCTGCGCTCGTAGGGCCCACACAGCCGGTCCTCTAGAGCTGTTGAGAATACGCTTTTGTAAGTAAGTGCGGTCGGCTATTTTGCCGATTTCGCCGCCAAGCGCATCCACTTCATGCGCTAGCTGTGACTTTGCCGGACCGCCTACCGCCGGGTTACAGGGCTGCCAGGCAATCCGATCTAGGTTCATCGTAAGCAACAGGGTTCGGCAGCCCAGGCGAGCAGCTGCCAGCGCCGATTCGCATCCTGCGTGGCCTGCACCTACTACAATTACATCGAATTCATCTGAGAAAGAAACGCCCATATCTGCTTATTCATTTGGCTTTGGTTCATTCTAGCGATTAGCGCGCAGGAGGTTGAGCCCTTTGGCAGATTACAACCAAATAGCAGCCCAGTAATGTGCAGATATAAATTAAAGTTTTCTTAACAAGTTCCTTTAAGACGCTTTCTTTAACACAATAATTTAAGCAGTCAGGCTACAACGATGGACTTTGGTGAAGCGCTAGCCCAAAGAAAAGACGATATTATTCGGACTTGGATTGCGCAGGTGCGAGCAGACAGTGAAATTGAGAGTAGCCAAAATCTTGCATACGAGTCCGTCTTGGATAGTTTGCCTTCGCTGCTAGATGCGATCGCTCACCTCCTCTCCGACGCCCAGGCCAAAGATATTCGAGACATGCTTGAAAGTAGCCTCGTTCACGGAGAACTTCGAGCAAAGCAAGGCTACGACGCCGAAGAGATTGTCCGAGAATACGCGCTGCTGCGTGAAATTATCTTCGTCACGCTAGAAGATCTGCTGCTAAAAAGCGATGCCCTGCTACTGCTAAGAACCACCCGCTTAATTGACGGTGCGATCGATAAGGTGATTGCGTTTTGCTTCAAACGCTATACCGAAGAGCGGCTCAAAGAAGTGAACCTGCTGTACGACGAACTGATAGCCAGCAATCAAGAGCTAGATCGCCTCGTGCGCAACGAGCAGCGGAATCTGGCACACATGGCCCATGAGCTCAAGAGTCCTTTGAGCTGCATTATTGGCTACTCCGATCTGTTTTTGCGCCAACAGCGCGGTGGCAACAGTGGCTCTAATCTACGTTTCATTGAACAGGTGCTAACGAGCGGTCGGCAGCTGCTTAATATGATCAACGAAACGCTGGAAGTCTCTACCTATCGAAAAGGAAAGATAGAGATTAAGCCTCAGAGCATTCAAGTCCGCGATGTGATTGAAGAAGTCACGGCGATCATGGGGACCTTAGCTCAGCAAAAGGGACTGGCTGTATCAGTATTGTGTGAGCCACTAGAGATAGTCACCGATAAAGCGCGTTTGCGGCAGGTCATCACTAATATTGTCAGCAATGCGGTTCGCTACACCGATAAGGGCAGTATTAGCATTGCGGTCAACCGCGTTAGCAAAGAAGCTGGCGAAAAGGCCAACAAATCTAGTCAGCATAGAAAGCAAGATAGAGACCAAGCGAAAACAGACCGAGTAGAGATAGTGGTGCAAGATACGGGTTTTGGCATTACTGATGCTGAACAAAATCATATCTTTGAGCCCTTTTATCAGGGGAGCGCAGGGCAACAGCTTTCGAGCAGTACGGGACTGGGACTGGCAATCGCACATCAAATGATAAATCTGCTTCAAGGTGACATCCAGCTCAAGTCAAAAGCAGGCGTAGGCTCTACATTCACCATTGACCTACCGCTGCAATACATTTCTGAGGAAGCGCCTGAAGCCGAGCTCGAAGACGCTAAGTCATCACAGCCGGTTGCATCTTAACCGCCTTCCTTTACAACCAGGGCGCTTGCTGGCACTGTAGGCCTATTTGTAGTGAGCCTGCTTATATGACTTCTCCTGATCTGATAGCTTTTGACTTTGACGGGGTCATTTGCGACGGCCTAATAGAATATTTTCAGACGGCATGGCAAGCCTACTGTCAGCTGTTTAAGCCCGAAAGCACTGAAGCCCCAGAGGGATTGGCAGAGAGATTTTATCCTCTGCGACCCGTGATAGAGACTGGATGGGAAATGCCCGTACTGATTGAAGTATTGGTCAAAGCGGCGGGCGATCCCAGCATCGACCAACAGATTGTGAACGAGTGGCCAGAGATGGCACTGCCCTACTTGACGGCTGCAAATTTAACGAAAGCTGAGTCTGTACAGGCGCTTGATGGCGTACGCGATCGCGCCATTCAAACAGACCTGCCCAGCTGGCTATGCTTGCATCGGTTCTACCCTGGCATGATTTCCCTTCTCGGGGAGCTGCTTTCGGGATCGCTGCCTATTTATATTGTGAGTACTAAAGAGGGCCGGTTTATCAAAGCTCTGTTGGATCAAAGCGGTGTGGACTTTCCTGAAGAAAATATTTTTGGCAAAGAGGTGAAGCGCCCCAAATACGAGACGCTGCGGCTGCTAAAAGAGAAGCACTCAGCGCCTGAGATTTGGTTTATTGAAGATCGGCTCCCAGCGCTCAAGGCGGTGACAGCGCAGTCTGACTTAGCAGCGGCGCGATTGTTTTTGGCGGATTGGGGCTATAACCTGGAGCGCGATCGCAGTACCGCCAGACAAGATTCTAGAATTCATTTACTATCATTGGAGAAAGTAGTACAAAAGTTCGATCAGTGGACTTAGTGGCCTCATGCTGGATCTCACCAAGCTTGCTCGGCAGATGCAAGGCATCAGCGACCATCTCACCCAAGAAGCGGAGGCGGGCCGTCGCCGGGTAGATATCGCTCGAAATCTGATGGCGCAGGCTATGAAGCACCAAAGCAAACTAGTAGATCAGCTGCATGAGCATCGCGATCGCCTGCTTTTCGCCGCCGCCGAACCTATCGAACCCCTCAGCACCAGAGTCGCACTCGACACCGCACCGGCCGCCCACACCGTCATCTCTTCCGACGGCTCACAGATTTCGCCTAGCCACCACGAAATCGCCTACTGCTACCTGCTCAATATCAGCCGAGTGATTATTCACTACGGCCAAAGCCGCTACCCGTTGCTCGACAGCCTTCCAGAGGTGATCTATCGCCCAGAAGATCTCTACGCCTCTCGAAAATGGGGAATCCGAACAGAGGAATGGATGGGGTACAAGCGAACAGCAGCGGAGGCAGTGATGCTAGGCGATCTAGCGGAGCCGATCGCTCAAGTCCCAACCGTAGCAATGACAGACGGCTCTTTAATCTACTGGTTTCTAGAACAGATCCCCGCCAAAGCCCGCGACGAAATTCTCCTTCCCGTCTTAGAATCCTGGGATCGCCTCCGCAAGGCCCGTGTCCCCGTTATGGGCTACATCAGCGCATCTCGCAGCGGCGAAGCCCTGAACTTTTTGCGCCTACAGGCCTGCCCTTACGAATCGCCCGACTGCCTAACGCACTGTGAGGATCATCGTGCGCAAACGCCCTGCCAGAGCTTTTCTCCCCTGAGAGACGTCACGCTATGGAGCATGTCACTATCGCCGGGCGAAAGAGGCCCGCTGTGGAAAAGCTCTGCGGATATTTTGAGCTGCTACGGTGACCACGCGGTGTACTTTTGCTACGTACATGTGGGCGCAGAAGTCGCTCGCATTGAGTTTCCGCAGTGGGTGGTAGAAGATAGTGAGCTGTTGAATTCGGCGCTGAGCTTGATGCTAGCTCAGGTACAAAAAGGGTTTGGCTATCCGGTGGCATTGGCAGAAGCGCATAATCAGGCGGTTGTAAGAGGGGGCGATCGCACCCGATTCTTCACCCTGTTAGAACAACAGATGATCCGCGCTGGACTCAAAAACGTCGGCACCTCATTCAAAGAAGCGCGAAAGCGCGGCAGCATTGCTTGATCTTATTGTTCAATCGTCAGCTGAGATTAACTGATAAGCCGCGTTGTTTTATGGCCTGCTGTATGTGGATAAGGGTAATTGTTTTAGCGTTTTTGGACTGGGCGATCGCAACGGCTCCCTCCGCCAGCTGCCGAATCTCTTTACCACTCACTTTCAGCTGCGCCGCAAGCTCTGTCCAGTCGATGCTGTCACTACAGGCAATTCCTGAAAAAGCCTGACGCCACAGCATCGTACGTGCGACTTTATAGGGCATTGGCAGTGAGAGAATAGCGTTCATCTGCTGTCGCCACCGAGCCTGCACAACGTGCAAATAACGACTGCTCAGTAGTGTGAGTCCCGGCTCAGTTTTGCGAGTTTTCAGCCACTGCTGTAGCTGGGCTGTGGAAAGGCTAGACTGCTCGCCTAGTCCTACACTGCGGCTGCGGCCAAACCAAATGGAGGCAGACTTGATCAGCAGAACGGAATAGCGGTAGGGATCGAGTGAGTTGAGGACGGCTGACCAGTCTTGAGGATTTACCTGGGAAAGATCGAGGGTGCTAAGCGGCTGGCGTAGGGAAGTTGCGATCGCACCCGCAGCCATCGTCTTGCCCGTACCTGTTTCTCCCACTAGCATCGCCACCTGTCCAGCTTCGGCACGTGTTAGCAGTCCAGCGGAGGTTTGCTGCGTAATGCTTTGCAGCTGAACCATCGCAGACGTCGGCAAAATGAGCTGATCCCAGGAAACTTCGGGCTGGCTGATTTTGACGGCGCGTGTGGCCGGTGAAGGTGCTGGGAGAGCCAGCAGCGGCGTGGCCGGTGTTGCCAGCTGCTTGAATACAAACTGTTGGTCAGGCTTTTCTGAAAGGAGATAGTCTACCCAGCTTTCAGAAAGCTGTAGGTATTGGGTGAGACGGGTACCGGGCTGTAGCGATACGTAGCGCAGAACGTTTTTGGCAATGAGCGAATGCGGACCAGAAAGTGTGGCCCGCGCTCGTCTACGTTCAAGATCATTGCGACACAGCAGTCGAAGTGCCAGATCTACCATCGGTAGATCGGAGGCTCTGTTCGTTTTTTCTTCACCGGTCGCTAAAAAGTGGTAGAGCCTGCCGTATCTGCGGTTTATCTCAGGTGCGAGCACCATTAAAATCAAGTTCTTTTCAAACAGGGTGAGATTGAGATAGTGCCGTAGTGCAGGCAGCGCCAGCACAATGTCAGCCTGAGCGCTGGCCTGAATACGCTTCTCTAGCTGACCTTGATAGCCAGTAGGCGCTTTGCACTGCGCTGAGGTAGACGGCTGAGCAGGGTCTGAACTGTTGAGCCTGGTTGCCAGATGGGTGTTGGCACTATTTATTTTTGCTGTTGGCGGTACTCTACAGTCGTCGTAGCTGGGGTTTGGGACAGAAATGACCCCTTTCCACCAGTGAGCGCTGAGCCGGTCGGCAGGTGTGGTCGCTACTTTGCTGATGGTTTTGATCTCTTTGTTCTGCCGCGCGATCGCTAGCATCAAAAGTCGATCTAGCCAGGCTAGCTCCGTCTTGAGGTACGCCCAGTTGTCTGCAAATGGCATCAGGTCAGCGCTCATCCTCTATCTGCCTCTATCCGCCGAATAAATTCCAAAGGAAGCCCGTCCGTATCCGCTAAAAATGCGACCTCGTAGGTGTCTTCGCCGATCTGCTGAGTTTCTGGCGCTAGCAATATCTTGAGCTTGCCGCCAATTTCGCCGACTTCTGCCTGTAGCTTCTCTATCCAATCTGCCAGTCTCTCTATCTGGCCAGTCAGGTCAAAAGATAGGTGGTAATAGCCGGTATAGTGCTCATCGGCAAATGCATCCATCGCCGGGTTGGGCTCAGGAACTTGTATCAGCTCTATTCGTCCGCCCAGACCTTCCATCCAGCAGGCCAGGGTAATCCCTGCTGTGAAGCGAGTAGTCACCGTAAAGCCAAGCCGTTCGTAGAATGCGATCGCCTGATAAATATCTGCGGTTTTAATCGAGACGTGGTGCATAGCAAGCCTCAGCTACTGACACAACAGATGATGAGTCGCCAGTAGAAGTTCTCTTCTAGCCTCTTCCCCATCACAACTTTAAACGAATGTTAAATTCTGTACCTCAGTCTATTCACGACGCGGTAGCACAGCTTTTGGTAGCAACAGCAGACTGGGCATACAGCACTGTGGCTTTAACGTCACTCAAAAATCTTCAAGTACCGATATTGCGTGGGTACACCTTGCTCTTTTTCCAGGTCGAAGTTAATGACGTCCCAACGGGGACTCGCATCAGCCGTTTCGCTAAAGCTGACGGGAAGCCCGTAGAGCTTAGGCACTTTTTCAGACCCTTGAGACTGCCAGGGAGCACCGTGCTCAAGATAGGGCGTCATTAGCTGCTGGTAGCGCTTAGCGATAATCACTTTAGTCGCTCTCAATCCCTCTGTGTAAAGGCGATCAAGCTCTTCGTGGATTTCAAAGCGGATGCCGTCAGGATGCGTGTGCTGGCGATACCACTTGTCTTTCCACGAACGCCAGTGGCGCCCTGACTGTACGTGGACGAGTTCTTCGGTTTCAGGATTAGCTTCAAAAGCCCCGTGACGTGAGCACAAGTAGCTGTCTGTTAGCAGCAGAGCTGGAATGGTTTGGCGACAGTGCGGACACTGTATTTCAGGGCCATATATGGGATATTGAGAGTCGGAGCCAAGCATTAAGCGTCTCTATATCTACATTTTCTGCGGAGCGGCTCACCGTCTACAGATACGAATGAATGGACCCATTATAGCTAGCGAGGTGTTTCCATGAGCCCTACGACTCCACCATCAGCGTCTTCAGTCGATCCTTTTGTAGCCAATTTATCTGCGACGACGCCTAGTGACTTTTGGCCTGTGCCAGATTTGTCGAAGGCCGCTTTCATTGCCCCAAACGCTACGGTAATCGGTCAGGTGAAGATCGCTGAAGGGGCGAGCATTTGGTATGGCGCGGTGGTGCGGGGCGATGTGGATTTGATTTCGATTGGAGCGAGTAGCAATGTGCAAGACGGTGCGGTGCTACACGGCGATCCGCATTTGCCTACGGTGCTCGAAGACCACGTAACGGTGGGGCACCGGGCGGTGATTCACAGCGCGCACATTGAACGCGGATGCCTGATTGGGATTGGGGCGATTGTGCTGAATGGGGTGAGAGTAGGGACGGGCAGTATAGTTGGCGCAGGGGCTGTGGTAACCAAAGATGTGCCGCCGCGATCGCTCGTCGTAGGTGTCCCCGGTAAAATCCTTCGTCCGCTTTCTGAGGAAGAAGCGTTGGAGCTAATAGAACATGCCAATAAGTACGAGCAGCTGGCGCTGGTACATGCTGGTAACGGTATGAATATAGGGTTTATTTAGCGTTTTTCCTTCTCACGTTTTTTCTCCATGCCTGCGAAATTTTTTAGCCCGAATCTATCTCTACAATCGCAGCTAGACAGCGTTTTGGAAGCGACGTGGAACGCCTTTCCCCACCTAGCGCAAAACCAGATCTCTGTAGCCTGGATAGCCTATGAGCCGCCGTATCGAGTGAATACCGGCGGTGGCCTGAGCGCTGAAGAGTTTTGGAAGTATCAGCCGCAGGGCGCAAGCTATCGGGGTGTAGAGCTGATGGACCCTGGCAGTATTGTGCATCTGTTCTATGTGGTGGCGATGCAGGTGTGGCTAGAGCAGGGAATGACTCAGCCTTCGGCGGAAGTAGACCGCGCCATGACGGATATGCTCTTACAGGGCAGTCACGACGCGGCGAGCTTTTTGGTAGATGTGCTGAGCGGGACGACGAGCGGACCGAGCTTACCACCCGGACCAGACGAAACCTGGACGTCGCAGCGTAATATTGTGAATCGGTATTTTACAAATCTGGGCTGGCCGGAGCTCCGATCAGTAAATGTGAATCAGAAGACCTGGCGTGATCGCCCCTACGGCAGAGAGCAAGACTTCTTGGGAAAAGCCCTGGAAAATCGCAATCAGCTCACCACAGAAGCGACGGCTAGACTGCTGCATAGTATTGTCGGTGGCGTGTCGGTGAGCCGAGTGCGATCGCAGTTCATGCTGGACCTGTTGGCACAGCATGCAAAGGAAAGAACGCCCTTTTCTCAGCAGCCAACCTACTTATCTTCACAATCGCAAGTTTGGTCACAATCAGCCATCACTTCTGCCGTAGGCCATAGCCTGACGTACATAGAAGCGCCTGACATTCACCCTTACCTGCTAGTGCTGTTCACAGCGCCCGGTCAACTCTCTAGCCCAGTTGGTTTCTCGGGGCAAATACCGCCAGATAGCAGCTTACAAAATGCAGAGCTGGTTTCGTTTGTCTCTCAGCAGATTTTTGCAGCTTCTCAGCAAAATTTTGAGCGCAGCGGCGAATAGCGATGACCATTGATACTCAGCGGCTAAGCGATATTGTTCAATCTTTTGTGACAGGTACGCTGCATGTTCAAGGTGCTGCTTTGGTTACCGCTGAAGGACTACCGATTGTGAGTACGCTGCCCGCCGGACTAGAAGAATCACGGGCGGCGGCGATGGCGGCGGCGGTAGTGGGAATTGGCGATCGCATTGGCGAAGAGCTTCAGCGTGGTCCGACGCAGCATATTTTGCTAGAAGGCGCACGGGGCTATAGCATTCTCACGCTGTGTACGTCAGACACGCTGTTTTTGGTGTTAGCTAGCCAAGAGGTGAAGCAAGGTGTCCTGATGCTAGAAATCAATCGAATGGTTATCCAGATAGCTCAGATACTGGGCTGACCAAAAAGAAGGGCATGGTGCTATGCTGAATAAGGGCTCGGACCCATGCAATTACAACGCCTAAATCTTGTCAGGACCGGAAGGTAGCAGCAATACGGGATGCTTGTGATAGGCGTGGAATTCGGGCCCTTTAGATTTTAAAGGTGACTTTAGAAGGCTGCTGTTCTCTTGGTCTTGCTCTCTCTGTCTTTGGACTGTCATAGCGGGTTTAGCTCACTGATAGGGACGGTTATTTGCTCTAGTCTTTGCTACCGGTGACTACCTATTCTAGAGTCAGCACAGCAACGCGCTGTGTATTCCCTTCATTTCTAGAGGACGTCGTCTATGGCAGGCTTTGGTGACTTAGTACAAAAGGCATTTTATTTAGGCGTGGGCATTGCGTCCTATGCCGGTGAAAAAGCCGGGCGCTCCTTTGGCGAGCTGAGAGGCCAAGCGCAGAAGCTAGTCGATGAGCTAGTAGAGCGCGGCGAAATCACCGCAGAAGAAGCGCAAACGATGATGAACGAGATGGTAGATCGCGCGCAGGCTACGGCAGCGGCAGGTACGGTAGAAGCTAACAGTACTGCGGCTGATGCGGACGGGCCACGGCAAATTCAAATTTTGGACGATAGCGAAGCGATGACTGAAGAAGAGCGACAGGCAGAAGCTTTAAGAAAAGAAGTAGAAGCTTTAAGAGAAGAGCTAAATAAACTCAAATAATGTTGATTTGAAGTACCTTAAACTTCTCTGAACATATACCTTTGGACCTACGGGTCTTTTGAACTTACAGGAGCATTTTAGTCGTGGATGAGTGGTTGAGACAGCTACAAGACGGTATTCATGAGGTGGCAAAGGACTCTAGCGATTGGTTCGCAGACGTTTCTAAGCAAAGCAATGAGGCAATTGATGCGGCTGTAGAAGCCTCGGTGTCAACGCTGCAAGGGGTAGACGAAGCCATTGCACCAGCTTTAGAACAGCTGGGCGATCGCATGAACGCAGCCGTAGATGAGAGCGTAGTTTTTATTGAGCAGCAGCTCACACCCTGGATAGAGCGAACCGCAGCGCCAATCACGCATACCGTTACGCCTTGGCTACAGAACCACCCAGCTTGTATTGGCTGCGAGCACTACCATGGCACTGCCTACGGCGAAGATATGCTGATATGCGGTATGCACCCCTACGGCCCTGACGATAGAACCTGCGCTGACTGGAAATCTGTATGGCCAGACGACGCGTCTGCTCGATAGGCTTTAGCCTTCGAGAACTACGCCTTGAGCAGCGGATAGAAGTGACCGACAGGGCCTTGGCCTCTGCCGATTGAGAGCGAGTGCTTCAAGGCTTCGGTGACGTAGCTTTTGGCGGCTTTAGCGGCGTCGAAAGGTGCTATGTCTTTGGCGAGGTTGGCTGCGATCGCACTCGATAGCGTACAGCCAGTGCCATGCGTATTCGACGTCTCTACCCGCTCTGTTGTAAGCACTTCACAGGTCAGCTCACCATCGGCTTTAGCCGTGCACCATACGTCGATCCCTTGCAGGTCGTTCGTAAAGCCGCCGCCTTTTACGATAACGGCCTGTGGCCCTAACGTCAGAATTTTCTGCGCTGCGCTTTCCATATCTTCGATGGTTTCGATAGCCATGTCTGCTAGGATTTGGGCTTCGTAGCGGTTGGGTGTGAGTACTGCTGCTAAGGGAAGGAGTTGGGTTTGCAGCGCAGTGATTGCCCCATCGTCAATTAGCTTCGCCCCCGTTCGCGACACCATTACCGGGTCTACCACTAAGTTCGCGATCGGGTTTTCTGCAAGGTAGGCGGCGATCGCTTCAATAATTGCCTGATTGAGCAGCATACCTGTTTTCGCTGCCTGCACGCCTATATCTTCAGCGACCGCTTTAATTTGAGCGACTACTGCTTCAGGCGGTAGTGCGTCGACGCGGGTTACGCCCATCGTATTTTGCGCGGTAACGCAAGTGAGTGCGCTAGTACCGTGTACCTGATGAAACGAAAACGTGCGTAGATCGGCCTGTATGCCCGCACCGCCGCCGCTATCCGAGCCTGCGATGGTCAGAGCAACTGGAGGTGTAATGCTCATGCGATCTGAGCCATAGCCGTCGCTATGTTGGCTCGTAGTCGAGGTCACCGGTTGCGACGCCGCTGTAGAAATTCGGGGATGTCAAGGTTAGGCGAAATGACCGGCTGGTTGGACTCTTCTTCAGCGACTTCTTCTGAAGGTACAGCGGTGGTACCTGCCGCATCAAAGACAGCCGCATTTGGCGTTCTTGTCATGGGTGTGACATTTCTGCTGCTACTGCTGCTCGTTCCGGTAATAGCAGGAATGCTGCGACTCTCCATACTGAAGCCCGTTGCGATTACCGTGATCCGAATTTCACCTTGAAGCCGGTCGTCAATCACCGCACCAAAGATAATGTTCGCATTTGGATCGACCGCTTCGTAGATGATCTCAGCGGCCTGATTGACCTCATGTAGGGTAAGGTCGCTGCCGCCTGTGATATTGAAGACAACGCCGCCTGCTCCATCAATAGAGGTTTCGAGCAGCGGTGAAGAGGTCGCTGCGATCGCCGCTTCTCTCGCTCGAGATTTACCGGAGCCCACGCCGATACCCATCAGCGCCGAACCCGCATCGGCCATCACCGCTCTGACATCGGCAAAGTCAACGTTGACCAGGCCAGAAATAGTAATGATGTCGGAAATGCCCTGTACACCCTGGCGCAAAATATCGTCTGCTACGCGGAATGCTTCTTGTACAGGCGTCTGCTCAGAAATAACAGAAAGTAGCTTGTCATTTGGAATAATGATGAGCGTATCGACGCTAGCCTGCAACGCCGCAATACCGCTATCAGCCTGCGCCGTGCGCCGTCTGCCTTCAAACGTGAAAGGACGCGTGATAACCCCTACGGTCAATGCGCCCGCTTCTTTCGCACACTCAGCGACTACAGGAGCTGCCCCTGTGCCTGTACCACCACCCATGCCAGCGGTAATAAAGACCAGGTCCGACCCTTCTAAGGCCTGAAAAATTTCATCGCGCGATTCTTCTGCCGCTTTCTGCCCAATCGAAGGATTGCCGCCAGCGCCTAGCCCTCGGGTGAGCTTTTGGCCTAGCTGCATCGTATTGGTCGTGCTCGAATAGGTTAGCGCTTGAGCATCTGTATTAACGGTCCAAAACTCGATGCCCGCTAATCCGCTGTCAATCATGCGGTTCACCGCATTGCAGCCACCGCCACCCACGCCAATAACCTTAATCCTAGCAACGCTGCTCGGTATAATTTCTCCACTCATCGGCCTTTCCGCTGACAGCGTGCTGCCATTACTAGCTGTAAGAGATGATTGTACACCTGACCCATCATTCGCATAACCATCATTCGCATAAGAGTTTGTGTGAGGGGATGCGTTGTTCATAGGGTGGGCTGATGGTTTTTAAGTTATGTATAAGTAGATGAAAGCGGATCTCGTGAAGAATTATAAGGTCAAAATTCGATGTCTATACCGAGCTAGCCTATCAAATAATGGATAAACCTATGCTGACATCAAAAGAATGAACTTTTCATCTGGGTATGGATTGAGTCAACTATAGGGGAACTTGCTAAAAAAACCAAACTCTGCGGTTGTGATATTTTGCCAGTAGTTTCTTTGTACGAACGACGGATTGCTAGGGACTGCTAGCAGCCTGCAAGATTTCTACAATCGGGCTTTGAGGGTCTTGCAGGTCAATGAAAGCAACTTTCTCAGGATTTACCTGGTCGTCGAGCTGTCGAAGCTGATCGAGCGCGGCTAGCTGTGCATTGAAGTTTTCGCTGTAAGGGCCTAAGTGGACGGTGCCAAGCTCGCTTTGCAAGACAAGATTGCTGTCTTGACTCCAGTCGATAGCCGTAATAGACACAGGACTTTTCGACAGTGTCTGATAGACCTCAGGCCACGCGCTAGCCTGACTTGGTTTCATTCCCTTAACGGTGAGCGTAGGCAGCAATACCTCAGCGCCTAGCTCTGCAAAGCTGTTGCGGGGCATCCAGTAGCCCTCTGCGTCTATGAGTCCTGACTCCTCAAAGGGAACAGGTTCGGTAGGAATAGACTGAATCGGTTGTTGAGTATTGGGAATTGTGATAGCAACGGGCTGACGCTCTCTCACCTGCACATGCAGGCCCGGTGGGATCAGCTTTCGGCGCACGGCGGCGGTTTCAATCGGTGCGTATTGCGTGAGTGCGATCGCTAGCTCGTCTGTCTGCACGCTAACCAAAGACTGCGGGTAGGGAACCGGCAGCAGAGCCTGGATATCTTCATCAGAGAGCAGCTGATTGTCTATGACCTCTATTTGCTCAGCGCTACGAATGAGCCAAATAGAGGAGGTTGCCAGCCGCACTGTACCTACTGTGAGAGCTACCATCGCTAGCGATCGCCAAGCCCTTTTATAGAACTTGAACTTGCGTTTGTCTTTAAGCTGCCGTCTGCGCTGCGCTAGCGTCTGTGGATCGGGCCCTGTAGCGGTGGTAGACTCTGAAAGATGGGATGGGGGCATGATTCTTGCAGCAGCCGATGAAGGGGAATCTACTAACGAAAACGGTGACCTATCACTAACATATATAAGTATATAAGTTGATGTGGTCAGTGCTCAGACAGCCTACCCATCTGAGCCAAAAGATATCTCGAGCCAAAAAATATCACAGATATCGTCTCATCTGTTTGTCTTTTTATTAGAGTTTATGAGAGTAATCTCTATATCAATCTTTGCTTAAGAAACCTTTGCTTTAAGGCAAGCCCACCTCGAACGTCGTCTTTGTTCTAGCCTTATGCGAAGACGTTCAGACGGTGTGTTCAGACGGTGTGTTTAGACGACGTTCATCAACGCCTTCGACAGAAAAACAAACCAGCGCTTGGTAATTTCGCCATCTGTGAACGGTATATGCTCACTACCCCCTTCTTTTAGAGAGAACCCTAGTGAAAAGCGCCCTTTCTCTGGCAGTTGCTCGGGATCAACCGTGCGGCCATCAACTTCCATCTCCAACGCCTCAACGCTATTCAAGTCCAAAACGGCTGTATCGACTACGCCATTTCGTGTGGGTAGCCCCCAGGTAAGCAAGTTTCCTTGCTGCCCTAATACCGCGTAGATGTCGTACTTTGCGCGCTCAAACTGAGTCGCCCACACTTTGTAAGCTTCTAGCTTGTGATATTCGTTCCACCCTGCCCAGGCTAGTCCAAAGAATATAGCCAGCAGCGGCAGCCACATCAATCCTCTCATCATCTTAAGTATCTTCCTTTCATCATTTGTGCTCTAGCGTCCTGTCTTGAGTGTCCTGCCACATCTACGTCGCTCTAAATATTAATTCTTAGGCATTGAGTGTTAACTCTTGCAACGAATACACCTCATACAGATTTGAACGTTTCCATTCTCATGAAAGATGGAACAGTGTTTATTCACAGTCAATACTTTCTTTTGGGAGAGCGTATAAATGCTACCTTTACTTGCTGCTTTAGGCACCGTCCCCAACACTGTCGAGTGGGGCCCTAATGTTGCCATCGTTATGATTCTTTGCAACGTCCTAGCTTTTGTAATCGGCAAGCAGGTCATTCAGATCCCCGATGCAGGTCCTGCACCTGGTATGTTCTTGGGTCTTGGTTTACCAGCGCTCTTGGCGGTTACTAGCCTTGGCCATGCTATTGGCGTCGGTGCTATTTTGGGCCTGGCTAATATCGGTGTTCTGTAGAGTTGGCGCTGGTAACCCCCTTTCTAGGGAAGAGCGCATCTCAACAGTAGCTCGACAATAGAGCGCACGCTGAATAGACAACGGCAGAAGCCTGAGTAGAGGACACTTTATGTTCTTGCTCAGGCTTTTGCCTTGGTTGCCAGTGGCAAAATAGAGCGTTGAGTGTGAACCTTACGCACTGGGAAAGCTAATTGCTCTGTTTCTGTTTCTACGGTGCGATCGCCGTGTTGAATAGTGCGATCGCTACACCGATGCCTTTTCGTCTAGTACAGTCTGTAGCCGCTGACGAAATTCTCCCTTGGGATGGCCACCTTTTACTTCGCCAATGACAGAGAACTCACCTTCGGGATCGTCACAGACGAGATACGTAGGCCAACCCATATCGGCTTTGTCTGGGTACTGGCTAAGCAGTACCTTGCGATACTTTCGGTAGGTAGCCGTGTCTTGCATTTTTATATCGACAAAGTCAAGCGATAGCTCCTTTGCCACTTTTTCATCATAGAAAGACATCTTGTGGCAAATACCGCAATCTTCAGAAGAGAACTTTAGGACAGCACGAGGCATGGGTCATACACTACGTAGAGAACCTATCTATCATCTCACCGTCCCTTTCATGATTGCAATCTATCCCGGTAGCTTTGACCCGATTACGCTAGGTCATTTAGACATCATCACGCGCAGCAGCAAGCTCTACGACCGAGTGATTGTGGTCGTTTCACGAAATCCGAGTAAGCGCCCTCTGTTCCCTGTAGAGCAGCGAATCTCTCAAATTCAAGAAGCTACCAGAGCTTTGCTCAATGTAGAGGTAGATAGCTTTGACGGATTGACGGTGTCCTACGCCAGAGCGAAACAGGCAAAGGTGCTGCTCAGAGGCCTTAGAGTCCTCTCGGACTTTGAGAAAGAGCTACAGATGGCCCATACCAATAAAACGCTATCTGATGATATTGAAACCGTTTTTCTAGCAACTTCTACAGAGTATGGCTTCTTAAGTAGTAGCCTAGTCAAAGAGATCGCTAAATTCGGCGGCCCTATCGATCACCTCGTACCCAAGCATATTGCTGCTGACATAGAGACCTGTTACGGAAAAGCCTCTTTTGAGCAATGATACTAGAGTGCTCCAACGGACGCTTAGCCGGTGCTATTTTTGGCTGTCGCTATGGCGGTCAAGAACCAGGCGAGTCCCGTGAATATTGTAGACTTCTTTGAAAATCCCACCCGAACAATTCTGTGAACACTCCTGCAACCGGCGACTACTATCAAAATCCAGCCTCCGAACGCTTCAGTATTCAGCAAGAGCTGGATCGGATTGAAGAAATCGTATTGGAGAGCCCTCGCGTTCCGCTGTCGGGAAAGACGATGGTTTCTGAAGATGAGCTGCTCGATCAGCTTGACATGGTGCGGGTGAATTTGCCTGCTGCGGTGCAAGAGTCGGTGCAGATTGTGCAGCAGCGTGAAGAGATATTAGCGGAAGCTGAGCAATACGCGCAAGAAATTATCACCTCAGCAGAAAAGCAGGCGGCTGCCATTTTGAATGAAATGGCCATTATTCGCCAGGCGGAGTCTCAGGCGGCTCAGCTACGGGCTCAAACAGAGCAGGAATGCGCGTCTTTGCGGGCTCAGACGCTAGGCGAAATTGAGCAGCTGCAAAATCAGGCGCGCAAAGAGTGGGAAGAAACCCGGACGCGCACTGTGACAGAAGCAAAAACGATTCAAGAAGATGCCGACACCTACGCCGATCAGGTACTAGAGAACATGGAGCGGCAGTTTATGGAAATGCTGCACGTGCTGCGCAATGGTCGCCAAAAGATCCAGGGCGGTCAGTCTTTAGATGTGGAAAACGTGGCCCCTCAGTCACAGATAAATCCAGCTACAGGTGCAGCTAGGCCGATTAGCCGCCGGGAGGCGCTGCCCGTTCGGCCTACGCCGGAGCGGCCGCCTTTGCAGCCGCGCAATCCTGGTGGGCGATCGCAGTAGCGCCCTACAGCAGGCAACTGCGGTAGGGTTTGGTTGAATGAATATCCCGCGAGTGGATGATTAACGCATGATTGGTTATGTGAAAGGACTTTTGGCTGATAGCCAGAAGCTGCCAAACGGTCGCGTGATTGTGACGGTAGAGGCGGGCGGTGTGGGCTACGATATGCAGATCAACCCAAGGGTGCTTAGCGAGCTGCCGCTAATAGGTGAGCCAGTGAGAATTTTCACGCATTTGCAAAGTCGCGAAGACTCGCAGGTGCTATTTGGCTTTGGCTCTAGAGCAGAGCGCGATGTGTTCCGCCTGCTGACGTCGGTAAGCGGTATCGGCCCGCAGATGGGAATGGCCTTACTCGATACGCTAGGCATTAACGAATTGATTCAGTCGGTGGTGAATGGCAATGCTAGGGTGCTGACCCAGACGCCGGGTGTGGGGAACAAAACGGCGGAGCGCATTATTTTAGAGCTGAAGACGAAGCTGAGTGAGTGGCGACAGCATTCTGGTATTGCGGCACCGACCAGTGGGCCGGTGTCGGCTGTGCAGGAAGATGTAGAGATGATGCTGGTGGCACTGGGCTATACCAACAGTGAAATTAGCAAAGCGCTGGTGGCGGTGGGCAGTAATAGCACATTGAATAAGAGCGACAATACAGAAGATTGGATACGTGAGGCGATCGCCTGGCTAAGCCGCTAGAAACATCGCCTCATATTCTCATATTAAATACGGCCTTTGAAATTCACTCGCTGAGCGATCGCGCTAGCAAAAAGACTGCCCCTGCTACCTTGAGCGAAACGAAATAGTTTCGGCAGAAGATTGCAAGGGCAGCCTGTATTTTTCCCAAGCGCTTTTCTAAGCGTTTCGCAAAAGGCGACTTACTGAGCAGCAGCGGGTGCTTCGACAGCTTCAGCAGGTTCTTCTGCTTTCGGCTCTGCCGCAGGTGCGGGTGCTTCGTTGGTGATGTTGACATCTGGCGCGGGGACTTCAGGTACGTTCACCTGAACATCGGGAACATCGACTTGGACGTCAGGTAGGCTGACGTCTGGAGAAGGTACTTCTCGCTCGATGACAGTTGTTTCTTTTTCAATCGTTCTCTCTCTTTCGATTTGAGGAACTGCGACTGGGGCTACGTTGTTGCGATCGCCTGTCAAGAAATACAGCGCTGCGCCCACAAGCGCTGCTAAAACAGCAATCGTGATGCCAATGATCATGCCACTAGCTGCGCTGTCATTTACCTGCGCTTGAGCCGCTACCCGCTCCTGGCTTCTAAGACCGCCTTGAACGTAGTTCTCATCAGTACGGCCTTTTACATAGCCGTCGCGGCGGGCTATTTCTTCAGGCGTAGCTTCGCGACCACGGACACCACCTAAGTTCGGATTGGGCTGATCGTTAGGGTTAGCAGTCATGTTTGTTCTCTCTTATCCAGTGAAGTGATTGAAATGTGAAGTGATTAAATGCGTCAAATGCCCCTAGGCTGTTGCTGAAAACAGTGCCGTGTAGAAAGCTAGCTTCTGGCTGCCCGAAGTTAGCTTGCCCGTGCGATCATTGATAGTTGCGATCGCGTGTAATTAATTATGATGAATAGCTCGGCATCTGTTATTCGCTAGCCTGCTGACACAATATCAAAAACCAACGGCAACGCATTCTCTCTTAGGAGATAGATTGCAACGTTGATTTTTTATCAAAAAATATCACTTTATGATTAGCTAAATCCCTTGCTATGAAAGCAATACAGGGCATTATCATTGCAAATATATTTTCTCTATGAAGTCTGGTTTTCCAGTGAAAATACTGTCACAGTTCTCGCTCTTTAAAGACTTCTGAATTACTACGTAAGTGTTTACGTGCTAAAAATCTACGGTTATCTTGAGGACTCTGTTGTTTCTAGCAGTACAAGCGTCGCTCTTGCAGCTGCTTTTTGAGCCTCCTGCTTGCTTTTGCCTCTGTCCTCGCCATACGTTTTATTGCCAATACGAACTTCTTCAACAAAGGCTTTGTTGTGATTTGACCCACTGCTTTCAATATTTTTAGACAAAAGTGCTGACGGTATTCTCATCAATGCAGTGGCAATGGTGGGTGTAGTAGTGCCAGAAAGGCAAACTGCAAACATTGGTTGTACATAGTCACTTACAGTCTGCACATCGCGCCCTGTATCCAAATAGTAAGCACCAATCATCGCTTCGAAAGCGCTGCACAAGAGCCGAGGGCTGGTTCGGCTTCCTTCTTTCTGTGCACCTTTGCCAAGCCGTAAATACTTGCCGAGTCCTAGCTGTTGAGCAAAGTGACAGTGAAAAAGCGACCATGTAACCAGAAGGCATTGCAAACCGGCTCTGATAATCGTGAGTTCTCCTTCCGATTGCTCAAGATAGCGCTCGTACAGACAGTCGCCGCTTAAGTAGGTCAAAGTGGCATCGCCAAGAAACTCTAGTTGCTCGTTACGCTTACCGCTTAATCCTGCTTTCTCTACTGACTGACAAGCCAGGCTTCTACACCTTCAGCTAATGTCCTGGCAAGTTCTCTTTGTGATGCTTCGTCGGTAATCCATTCAAATTCTTCTGGATTGATCATGAAGCCGAGTTCTAGCAGCACAGAAGGCGTCACGGAAGGTCGAGTAAGTGCCAGATTGTTCCAGAACACACCGTAAGACTCACGGCCTAGCTCATTTACTAAGTAGTCATGCAAAAAGGTTGCGAGTCCATGTGCCTGTGGATAGTACCAGAAGGTTCCAATCCCTGCGCGTTCGAGTGCGTTGCCTGCGTCGGGCAGCGCGTTGTAGTGGATGCTCAGGGCCATAGTTGGCTCAGTGGCGTCTATCACGTCTACTCTGTCTGCTGGAAACAGGTCGTCGTCACCTTCTCGGGTCATTACAACAGTCGCTCCTCTCGCTTCTAGCTCATCGCGAATGAGCTTGGAGACAACAAGGGTGACATCTTTTTCGGGGTAGCCAGTCGGCCCGCGTGAGCCGTAGTCCTGGTCGCTGCCGTGGCCAGGGTCTAGCAGAATAGTGGCACCGCGCAAGCTGTTGTTTGGCGGCGCGTGGCGCAAAGAGAGAATGAGACTAGTGCCTTCGTAGCGGAGCTTGTAGCCCCACTGCTGAGGCTCCTTAAAGTGAAAAGTGTATTCAGCGCTGTCGGGAAGAACAGAATTAAAATCCATTCTTTCAACCACCGGATCGTTTGAGAAGTAGATAGTATCCGTTTGAGGCGTTGTGTTGTGCAAAGTAAGGGAAAGTGATTGACTTTCTTGCTTTACAGAAACAGGTACAGGGGTTTGCAGTGGGAATACAACTTCGGTCCAGTCACCTACCTGATTGGCACTGATGCCGCGAATGATGCTGGTAGGTGGAACTGAGGCGCTGCTGACTTCGGTTTCGGCCTCTTTGATCCAGCCGCCGTAGTCTAGTCGGAGCCATTCACCATCGCGACCGGTGATAGCAGCGCGAGTACCCGCAGGAAGTGGGGTGATGCGTGAGTAGCTAGTGCTAGGGCCAGTACGCGCTACGCCTTCAGGTGCCGTTACCTGGGCGACTTCAAAGTCTGTGCGTGAGAGAATGGTGACCTGTCCGGGGGCTGTCGCTGTTACGGTTTCACCGTTAGCGCGAAGGGTAAGGCGAGGGCTGCCTAGGTCTCCTGTTTCTTCAGCAAGGGTGCAGCCTGCATATTCGGTGGCGCTAAGCGTGACAGGAGCGGTTTGTGAGGTGAGAACTGAGGAGTTGGGTGGGAGGTCTACGCTGGTTTGGGGGGTGAGGGTGAAGGTCTGGCTGCCGAGGGTGGCGGAGACTTGGGCATTTGGGGAGGCGATCGCACTTAGACAAATCAGCTCACCCGGCATTCGTGCCATATCCACCGCAGGCGACAGCGTTCCTTCGGCAAAGCCAACCCCGTCCGGCATCGGCGGCTCGCTAGACACACGCGTAATTGTCAGCGTCAAACGCTGATCCCCTTGCATCAAGGTAAAGGTATTCTCGCCCAGCTCCAGCGGTAGCGTTGGCGCAAAGTGCCCATCGCTGCTACGGTTCTCAATCGTCTGGCCGTTGATGGTGACCGGCGCATCGGGACTCGCCGTACCGATAAAAAAGATCCGGTCGGCGACCGTCTGATGCTCGACTGGTGGGTAAGCGACGAATAAACTTCCCGGTGCAGCTTGATCTTGGGCTAAGTACACAGGCAACGCAGATTCTACGGGCAAAGCTTCTGCTGGCAAGGATTGCGCACGGACAGCACCCACAGGATGAAGCACAGCAAGGCTAGCCATACTGCCGACTAATCCCAACGTTCCTAGCATGCACCACTTGCCCATACTGCTGACTCCTAAAACCAAACTATTCAAAGATTAGTCTAGTGGTTCGGTGGTCAGTATTATTTGCATCCACAAAAAATAAACGTTGTATGCGCTAAACAACGCAAGATCTTGTGTGGTGCATTTTGTTCGCTCAGCTGGCTGGCTAATTTTCGCCGTCGCCTTGGCTGCGTTCGTGTTGGGCACAGCTGGTAGCCAAAATACAACGTATCTACTCTGCGATCTATTCCTTATGGCACAATTGACTATCATCAATTTTTAACGCGATTGGCAGCCCCTACAGCTTTCTTGAAAGCGGATACAGACAGCTAAGCTCTAATAGGACAGACAAAGCCTAGAGCAGACAAAGCATAGGACAGATAAAGCCAGCGGAAAGGAACGCGAGAGACTAATGACGAAATTCGTATTTGTGACAGGCGGTGTGGTTTCAAGCATCGGTAAGGGTATTGTGGCGGCCAGTTTGGGTCGGCTGCTGAAGTCTCGCGACTATTCAGTGTCTATCCTTAAGCTCGACCCATACATCAACGTAGATCCTGGCACCATGAGCCCGTTTCAACATGGTGAGGTGTTCGTAACCGAAGACGGTGCAGAAACAGATCTTGACCTGGGTCACTACGAGCGATTTACAGATACTTCTATGTCACGACTTAACAGTGTGACGACGGGTGCGATTTATCAGGCGGTGATTAATAAAGAGCGTCGCGGCGACTACGAAGGACGCACGGTACAGGTGATCCCGCACGTAACGAATGAGATTAAGTCGCGGATTCATCGGGTGGCGCGCAACCGCAATCCAGACGTGGTGATTGTGGAAATTGGCGGCACGGTGGGCGATATTGAATCGCTGCCGTTTATGGAGGCAATTCGTCAGTTTAAGCAAGATGTAGGGCGCAACGACGTTATCTATATGCATGTGACGCTGATCCCCTGGATTCCGGCGGCCCATGAGCTCAAGACAAAGCCGACTCAGCACTCAGTCAAGGAGCTGCGCTCGATTGGTATTCAGCCAGATATTTTGGTTTGTCGCAGTGAGCGAGTGGTGCCAGACGAAATGCGCGAAAAGATTTCGAGCTTTTGTAATGTGCCAATTGACTGTGTAATCCAGGCTTTGGACGCGCCGAGTATCTATGAGGTGCCGCTATATATGGAGCGCGAAGGGTTAGCAGAGCAGAGCTTGTCGCTGCTGAATTTGGATCAGCGATCGCCCGATCTCGCAAGCTGGACAAGGCTAATTGAACGGATGCACAGCCCAGCTAAAACGCTGGAGGTCGCAATCGTGGGCAAGTATGTGCAGCTCAACGACGCTTATCTGTCGGTAACCGAAGCGCTGCGCCACGCAGGTACTAGCTTCGATACAGAAGTGAAAATTCGCTGGGTGGATTCTGAAGATATTGAGAAAGATGGGCCAGATAAATATTTGCAAGATGTGTCTGCAATTGTGGTGCCTGGAGGGTTTGGTTCTAGAGGGGTTAAAGGCAAGATTAAGACGATTCAATACGCGCGAGAAGGTGGAGTTCCTTTCTTGGGGCTGTGCTTAGGTATGCAGTGTCTGGTGATGGAGTGGGCTCAGCATGTTGCCGAGCTGCCAAGCGCTAATAGCTCAGAGTTTGATACGGAAGCTGAAAACCCTGTAATTAGTCTGATGCCTGAGCAAGAGGATGTGGTGGACCTGGGTGGGACGATGCGATTGGGGCTGTGGCCTTGTCGCATTGAGCCAGATACGCTGGCTAGTCGGCTGTACCAGAAAGAAGTGATCTATGAGCGGCACCGTCACCGGTACGAATTCAACAACGCTTACCGGAATCTGTTTTTGGAGACGGGCTACATGGTGAGCGGCACGTCGCCAGACGGTCGCCTGGTGGAGATTGTAGAGCTGCCAAGCCATCCGTATTTTATTGCCTGCCAGTTTCATCCGGAGTTTCAGTCGCGGCCAAATACGCCGCATCCGATGTTCTTAGGATTGATTGAGGCGACTTTGAAGAAGGAAGGGGAAGTGCCTGCTCTAGCAGAGCGACAGGAGACGGCAGTTAGAGCCTAGTAACTTTGAAGGACTGAGCGTATTGGGCTACAGACTGTTGCTGACTTTTAATCTACGACCTGTGCACCGTGGCTACGGGGATCGCTGCTGCCACCCATAACGGGGTTGTCGATAGTGTCAACTTCGGTGAGTTTGCCGCTGATTTGAGCGTGGGGTAGTTCAGAGGCTTTGCTCAGCAGCGCGTCCAGGTTTTCGGCCAAGATGGTGCGGGGCAGTTCGCCAATGGCGGCTCCTTTTTCGGTGCCTTCGGCGGAGATAAATTCAAAGTGAGGAATGCCGTCTACCCGGTAGTTCAGCATTTCGGGGAGCCATTTAGTGTTGTCTACATTCAGCATGACAAAGTTGACGCGGCTGGCGTAGCTTTCTTCGAGCGCTTGAATGTCGGGGGCCATGGCCTGGCAGCTGGTGCACCAGTTGGCGTAAAACTCGATGAGGGTGGGTTTGCCGTTGGCCATGGCCGTTTCGAGCGGAACCGATTGCTCGGCCATGTCTGACAGGGAGGCGGCAGGAGAGGTGGTTTGAATGCCAAGGATGACGGCTACGCTGAGGATAGCTGCGATCGCAACCACCACAAAATTTCTCACTTTCTTAGCCATCTTTAAGGAGGCCATTTCTGAAGATTCCACCGACATATGTTTCGCAAGGTAACGACCACTTCAACTATCTTATCGTGTTAGCTGTATGGTGGTAGATCGCGCCATGCAAAGCTATCTACACGGCAATTCACAAGGCCAGCTCTCGTGAAAAAACGACTGACACTCACTTTTCCAAAACGCACCATTCATATGCCGATTACCTATCGGCTGGCGAAAGATTTCAACGTGGCGGCTAATATCTTTCGCGCTCACGTGGCGCCAGATCAGGTCGGCAAGCTGCTAGTTGAGCTATCGGGCGATATTGACCAGCTCGACGCGGCAATCGACTGGATGCGCTCAAACTATATCGAAGTATCGCTAGTGAACCGGGAGATTGTGATCGATCAAGATAGCTGTGTGCACTGCGGACTGTGCACGGGGGTATGCCCTACGGAGTCTTTGAAGCTAGACCCAACGACGCATAAGCTGGTATTTACCCGCTCTCGCTGCATTATGTGCGAGCAGTGCCTGCCGAGCTGCCCGGTGCAAGCTATTTCCACGAACCTATAGGCGAATTTACAGCCATGCGACATGCCTTTCCCTGGCTTTCACCCCTGCTGCTGCTGTTGGCAAACTTGGCCTTTGGTCTGTTTTTGCGGCGGCGAGGTATTTCAGAGGTGGTATGGATAGTTGCGATCGCATACATCCTGTTTGAATGCAGCGTACTCACTATTTTCTGGCAGCCGTTTCGAGATCTGATGCTCAAAGGCTTCAAGTCTGATGTGGGCTACACGGTGACAGCTCTATTGGCCGCTTCATTTGCCGTAGTGCTCGCTGTGTGGGCAAACATCTCCAGCTACTTTCTGGTGATGCTAGCAGCAGGGCTACTACTGCGGATAGATCTGTTCACTCGACGAATTGGGCCAAGGCCAACGTTTGCTGTACTGGTGGCGACTTCTGCGGCAGGAATCGCGCTGAGCTGGCTACCCACGCTATTTTAGCGATCTGTTTGCACAATTTGTAGCTGTTCACAACCCTCGGGTACCTACAGAGATAGCTGTAAACCGCGTATTTGTGGCACTCCATAAAGCGGCACAAGTTTGCTAGTTTCTCCCGGAGCTGAGCGCGATTGTAATAGCAGCACAAGCGTTTAACTGTTGCCCTACCCCATGACCGGCCGTGTCATGGGGTACTTTTTTCTTTAATCCACTTAGCCAGAATCGGATTCACTAGCTCAGGCGCTTCATCCTGCGGGCAGTGGCCGATCCCTTCTAGCTCAATAAAGTCTTCTACTGCCGCATAGTCTGCATACGCGCGGGCAAGCTCTACCGGTTCCCAGGGGTCTTCTTTGCCCCAGATGATGAGAGCCGGGCAGGCCAGCTTTGGCAGCAGATCTTCTGGAATAGGGCCTTGTGAATAGCGGATAAAGGCTAAGAACACATCGATCGCGCCAGGCTCAGAGGCGGGTTCTAGCAGTAAGGACACTAGCTCGTCGGTGACTTCGTCTTTACGACCGTAGGCCTGTCGCAGAATGTTTTTCACTGCTTTGGGTTTGGCAAGCTGTCCAAAGAAAAGTTTGATCAAAGGGCGGTAGCCTAAGACTTTTTGAATGTAGGGTGTCGGTGCGCTGCGGTACCACGGCAGCGTTTGGCGTTTGCGGTCGTGCAGGAGGCGAAGGGAGCAGTCGAGCAAGGCAACGCCGCGTACCCACCTGGGATCGCTGATGGCAGCCTGCATGGCGACGATGCAGCCGATGGAGTTAGCAACGAGAAAGGCGGGTTTGCCTACGACGGCGTAGCAGAAGTCGAGAACTTGCTTTGCCCAGGTTTCAAAGGTGTAGTCCAAAGGCTCACCGGGAGCTGGCTTTGCAGACTTGCCATAGCCCAAAAGGTCAATTGCGTAGACCTGACAGCTAGCGGCCATATCTGGAATGTTTTTGCGCCAGTGGATGCTCGACGCGCCAAAGCCATGAATCATCACAACTGCGGGCGCGTCTGTTTGCGCTGTGCCTGCGAACTGGTAGCCGATGGTGAATCCTTTCCATTTCCAGGTAGCCGCTTTGGCGACGATAGATGAATCGGCAGAATGGCCGGTAGCAGGTGTCATAGGCAGTCGGGATTAACGTAGAGGTTCTACAGCGGCGGCAGGCCCTAGGAGTGAGACGGATTCTTCAGTAAAGCAACGCTGTGCGGCGGCCTGAACCTGTTCTATGGTGACGACGGCGATCGCACTTTGAAATGCCTCATCAAACTCAATCCCCAGCCCTAGCACCTCATACCAGCCTAGCGTCTGAGCAATCTGACCGTTCGTCTGCTTCCCCAGCGCGTACTGACCCAAGATCTTGTTCTTAGAGACCTGAAGCTCTTCAGCGCTGAGCGGCGTCGTTTTTAGCCGAGCAATCTCTTTGCGTAAGCCTTCGAGCGCTACAGGCACATTGTCTGGCGCAGTGCCGATGTAGGCAACGAACTGCGAAGTCCCCAGCCGGGTCGGATAGAACGCCGAGACGTCGTAGGCCAGTCCCTGCTTTTCTCTTAGCTCTACAAATAGCCGACTAGACAGACCGTTGCCCAAGTAGGTGCTGATAATCTTCAGCGCAGCGTAGTCAGCGCTATTCACTGCCGCTGCCAAATAGCCCAGCACTACAAAAGCCTGATTCGTCTCCTGGACAGTGACAATTTTTTGGCTGGCTGGTGTCAGCGCTGGAAAGTTTACGGTCGGCAATGGCGTATCAGGCAATTGCCAGCTGCCGAAAAACTGCTCAATGAGCTTTACGGACAGCTTCGGTGAAATGCGTCCCACCACCGTAATGACCATATTGTCTGGGCGAAAATACTGCTGATGCGCCGCTACCAGCTCAACCCGTGTAAGCTTTGCAATACACTGCTCCGTTCGCTCATTGGTCAGGCCGTACGGATGTCCTGCGTATATTGCTTCTCGCAGGTGGTTGTAGGCCACGCTAAACGGCTGCTCCTTGATGGACTTAAGCCCCTGTAAGATCAGCCGCCTTTCAAGATCAATTTCTGCCTCGGGGAAGCTAGGCTGCTGAATGACTTCTGCTGCCAAGCCCAACACCGTTTCAAAGTCAGCAGAGACCGTTTTAAGACTCACAATGCTGTAGTCGGAGGCCACATCTGCCCCGAAGCTTGCGCCGATAGACTCAACGACATCGGCAATCTCTAAGGCGTTCTTGCTCTCGGTTCCTTTGGTCAAAACAGAAGTAAGTAAGCTAAAGAGCCCAGAGTTTTCTGCGGTTTCGTGTCCGTGTCCGGCTCGGATGAAAATGCGTGAAGCGACGATATCGGCAACCGGATTTTCAATCGCGATGATAGTCAGTCCGTTGGGAAGCGTGGTGCGCAAGGTAGCGGGCTGTTTCGTCAGCGTGGAAGAAGTCACAATGTGTTGTTGGGGATGGGAGAATATCAAACCGGATTGAGCACAACCGCAGTGTAACGCTCTGCGTTCAGATAGTCTTGTGCGACCTGTTGCAGATCGCTGATAGTGACCGCCTGGATGTGCTGTGGGTAAGTGACTGCTAGGCTCGGCTCGGCAATGGTGGCGTAGTAGCCGTAGAGTCCTGCAATTTGGCCTGGGGTCTCGGTGGAGAAGGCGTGGTCGACCAGCAGTAGGCGCTGGGCACGGGCGAGTTCTGTGGGGGATATGGGCTGCTGTGACAGGTTGCGGATGCGATCGCACACCAGTCCTTCCACCGTCTCTACATCTTCTGCCTCTAGCCACATCGACAGGCTCAGCACGCTGCAATCGGCCTGTAAGCTAAAGCTGCTGCTCACGTCTTGCACCAGCTGCCGCTCTTCTCTTAGCTCCTGTACCAGCCACGACGTTTGTCCACCGCCTAGCAGCACACTCAGCAAATCCAATCCGCAGGCAGTGGGTAAATCTGCAATACCCGGACCCATCCAAGCCATTGTCAGCCGACTTTGCTCCAGGTTCGGCAGTGCCATCACCCGGCGCTGGTAAGACGGCTCCGGCAAGGGCTCAGCCTTGACTTCTGGGCACCAAACTGGCGATGCGAAACGATCAAAAGACTGCTGCACGAGATCAATCGCCGTCCGCCGAGCGATGCCACCCGCTACAACCACCGTCATGTTTTCTGGCTGATAGTGCGACTGATGAAAGCGTCGCATCTCTGCTGGTGAGCGAGCGGTAAGAACATCCGGTGAACCCAGCACAGCCCGACCATAGGCATGATTGCTATACAGCAGCTCGCACAGTGCCTGGTAGCCCACCCAGTCGGGATCGTCGTAAGCCTGGCGAATTTCTTCGAGGACGACCTGCCGCTCTCGCACGAATTCGTCAGCAGGAATGGCCGCACAGAGCAAAAGATCGGCAAGGTGCGGCAGCGTGTGCGGCAGGGCTTCGGCGGCGACTGTGATGTAGAAATGTGCGTAGTCGTGGCTGGTAGCAGCGTTGGTCATACCGCCCTGGCTTTCGATGGCCCAGTCAAACTCACCGGGCTGTAGCCGCTTTGTTCCTTTGAATACCATGTGCTCCAAAAAGTGAGCCATTCCAGCCCATTCGGCAGGCTCCTTACTAGCGCCTGCGCGAACCCAGACGTCGACCACCACTGCTGGCGTTGCCATCTCCTGGTGGATGACAGTAAGCCCGTTGGGTAGAGTGACTACGGCTGCGCCCGAGGTGATAGGCGTTGCTTCTAGATCGGCTGTGGTTGAGCTTGAAGCAGCGGACTCAAAGTAGTTCAAAAGCGCTAGTCCAATAAGATTCGTAAATTGGCGTATCAAGATACTAGCGGGCTTCTGAGTGATTTGTGTGGGAAGCTA
>CAWILA010000004.1:0-349876 GCA_963836895.1 uncultured cyanobacterium
GCTATCAGGTTCAATCCTGGCACCCTGACAGCCCTGACCTACACTCCCCGCCAAACAACAAAATGTACAAACGCTCAACCCTTCAATCCTATGTTGACCAACCCTTCCACCAAATACGCCGCATTTATCCCTATTGACTTACCCAATCGCGCTTGGCCTAATCGCACCATCACCGCTGCACCCACCTGGCTCAGTACCGACCTTCGCGACGGCAACCAGGCACTTATCGAACCGATGGACATTGCCCGTAAGCTGCGCATGTTCCACACCCTCATCGACGTCGGCTTCAAAGAAATTGAGATTGGCTTTCCTGCCGCATCCCAAACCGAATTCGACTTCGCTCGCCACCTCATCGAACAAAACCTCATTCCTAATGACGTCACTGTTCAGGTACTCACACCTGCGCGCGAATCTCTCATTCGACGTACCTTCGAAGCACTCAACGGCGTCAAACGGGCTATTGTCCACGTCTACAATGCCACTGCACCCACCTTTCGCCAAGTTGTTTTTAATCTCGATCAGCCTGGCACGCTCCGCCTTGCAACAGAAGCCGCTGCGCTTATCAAGAGTCTAGCCGCGCAGCAGCCGAAAACCCACTGGCGCTTCCAATACTCTCCCGAAGTATTCACCTCTACCGAACTCACCTTCGCCAAAGAAATCTGCAATGCTGTTCTAAATGTTTGGCAGCCCACTATCCAAGCAAAAGCTATCATCAACCTTCCGGCTAGCGTAGAAGTCTCCACACCCAATGTCTTCGCTGACCAAGTCGAATGGATGCACCGTAACCTCGACTACCGAGAGGCCGTTGTCTTATGCGTTCATCCTCACAATGATCGCGGCTGTAGTATAGCCGCAGCAGAGCTCGGTCAAATGGCTGGTGCGCAACGGGTAGAAGGCTGTCTCTTTGGCAACGGAGAGCGCACGGGCAATGTCGATTTGGTCACCCTTGCGATGAATCTATATACGCAAGGCATCGCTCCTGATCTCGACTTCTCACACATAGACGACGTCATAAAAGTTGCCGAAGACTGCACACAGATTCCTGTTCATCCTCGCCATCCCTACGCCGGAGAACTTGTATTCACAGCCTTCTCTGGGTCTCACCAGGACGCAATCAAGAAAGGATTTGCCGCTCGTCAAGCAGCAACTACAGCTAAAAGCCCACATCACACTATTTGGGCTGTCCCCTATTTACCCATGGATCCTAACGACGTCGGACGCTCATACGAATCTGTTGTCCGAGTCAACAGCCAGTCAGGAAAAGGCGGTATCTCATTTCTGCTAGAGCGCGACTATGGACTCTCTTTGCCCAAAAGGCTACAGATCGAATTCAGCGCTGTTGTTCAACAAAACGTTGAGGCTACGGGTAAAGAAATCACAGCTCAGGCGATCTGGAAGGTCTTTTGCCAGGAGTACCAAAAAGCTGACACGCCTTTCGCATACCAGTCACATCGCTCTTCTCACCTGAATAACGAAGAAATATCTATCGCGGTCCATCTCACCTATGACGACGCTCCATTCAACGTAGCAGCCACGGGCAACGGTCCTATCAACGCTTTCATCAACGCGCTCAATCAAGAAAGCACCTGGCAACCTGTCAAAAACATTCAGATTTGTCACTACGAAGAGAGATCCCTACGCCAAAGGCCCACGTCGCCGCTCAGCTACGGTAGTGAGAAAGAAGCGATCGCGCTTATCGAAATCACTACCCAGCAGGGCAATAGCTTCGGCATCGGCATTCACCAAAACATCGTCACCGCCGCATTTCAAGCAGTCACCAGCGCCCTCAACCGCCTATCTCAACAAACGGCAAAAGCACAGTCTCATCAAACTAATTTTATAGATATCAGGAATTCAGCTGCACTTACCTAAATCTATCTGTGACGGTTAGCACACATCATACTGAAGAGTCTACGACAGACTCAGATTGAGCATTGTTTGATTGGTCATTTTCAGCCGAATGCTGAGAACCAGGAAATTGCTCTAAATAGACAGAAAAAGCACCGCCTAGCGAAATCAGCAGCATTCCAACAACTGCAGTCCCATTGGGAATCTCGCTGAAGAATAGCCAGCCAATCGCCGCTGCAAAAATAACGCTAGTGTACTGGAATACGCCTATCTGATGAGGCTCCGCAAAGCTGTAGGCTTTCACCATCAAAAGCTGAAACGTTAAAAAAGAACCTGCGGCTGCGGCAATTATCTTTATAGTTTCAGCATCCAGTGGATGCCATTGCCACAGCGCAACAGGCGCCATAAAAACTGAACCAATCATCAAGTAGTAAAGCGTCTGTGTAAGTGGCGGCTGAGTCTTACTGAGCCAACGCACGGTCAAAAACTCTACTGCCGCAGCAAAGCCTGCACCCAACCCCAATAAATTTGCAGGATTACGGAAAAGCTCGGTATTGGGCTGTACTACGAGCAGCAAACCTACAAAGCCTACAGCGATCGCACCCCACAATTTCAGAGAAATTTGCTTCCCCAGCACCACCACCCCAATCATCGGAATAAATACAGGCGTTGTATTCAGCAGCACCGTCGCATCGATCAAGCTACCGAGCCCTGCCGCCCAAACAAACAGATAAAAACCGCACAGCCCAAAAACAGCTCTCAGCAAATAAAAAGGCAGCAGCTGCATTACCCAACCCGCCTTCAAAGCAGAAGGCTGCCGCCACAGCGAAACAGGCAGTAGCACAATCAACGCCACTACCAGCAGCAGCCACAGAAACTGACCAGCCGAAACCGTCTCCTGAGCGACCTTACCCAGAGCACCTTGCAGCGTATTCGCAAAAAAGCCAGCCGTTATTAAAGCCGCCCCCAAAAACAAAGACCCCTCCGTAGCATCCATATCCGGACTCAAAGGCGAATCGGATGCATCGAGAGAGACCACTGAGCTAGCACTATCGTTTTCTGTGTTGTCTGCTTTAGAAGATTTTGAGGTCATAAAAGATATTCACGGCCAAGCGTATCGCTCACGATTTTGACAGCAAAGAGGTCAAAGCATCAACCGTCAACGGCCTATAAAATAAAAGACCTTGAATTTGATCAATCCCCTGCTTCTGTAGCCAGCTTAGCTGTTCTATCGTTTCAACACCTTCAGCAATCAGGTTTAGATCTAGCTTTTTACCCAGTAAAATAATCGCCTCTACAATGGCAGTTCGAGACCGATCTTCTGGCAGATGCTCAAGAAAAGCGCGGTCAATCTTTATATCCGTAATCGGAAAACGATACAGGTAGCTCAGCGACGAGTAACCCGTGCCGAAATCATCCACGCTAAGCTGCATCCCCAAATCCCTAAAGCGCTGTAGCTTGGCGACCATAGCATCGTCTGCATGCATAAACAGGCCCTCTGTGATTTCTAGCTTCACATGGTGAGGGGCTATTCCTGTGGCGCTTAAAATAGCAGACATCCTTTCTAAACAGTCTGCCGCCAAAAACTGCTTACTTGAAAAGTTAATGCTCACGGTCACCAGTTCTGGCCTGCGAAAAGAATCATCGTGCCGCAACCAGGTCTGCATTTGCTGACAGGCCGTCTCCATAACCCACCAGCCAATCTCTGATATCAGCTCACTCTCCTCAGCAATCGGGATAAAGACACTAGGAGAAACCGCGCCCCGTTCAGGATGAGTCCACCGAATCAAAGCCTCAAACCCAATAATCTCCTGAGTATTCGCATCAACTATTGGCTGATAGCACAGCGTGAACGCCCGCTCTTGAAAAGCCTTGTGCAGATCAGTCGCTAGCTGAAACTTATCGAGCGCGATCGCATACATCTGATCGTCAAACACCTTGCACTGCGATTTACCAGCGCGTTTAGCAGCATACAGCGCAATATCGGCATTTCGCATCAGACTCTCAGCATCGTCACTACTCACCTTACTCAGCGCTAAACCCATACTTGCATCGATAAAAAACTCTCGATTCGCCAGCTTAAAAGGCGCATAAAAGCACGCAAGGACTTCCTCAGCAGCAGCACTTGCCTGCTCCACCGTTAAAATAGGCTCCACTAGCAGACAGAACTCATCGCCACCAAAGCGAGCTACCGTAAACGTCACCGACTCAAAAGGGAGCGCATTCGGCTTAGCGATCCGTCGCAGCCGTGTCGCGACAGACTCCAGCAGCTGATCGCCAGCCAAATGTCCAAAGCTGTCGTTAATGCGCTGAAAGTTGTCAATATCAAGAAAAAATAGTGCAAAGGCCCAATCTCCTCTCAAAGTGCCGTCGCGATCGCGACCATCTGCGATCACTTTACTCAGCGCCTCCTGAAAACCTCTACGGTTTAGCAGTCCTGTCAACCCATCGTGGTGAGCACTATACTCCAGCGCCTGAAAAGAAACCTGTAGCTGATTCGCCATCCTATTAAAAGACTGAGCCAACCCGTCCAATTCACTCACCCGCGACGGCTGCACCGGCGACTGCCACTGCCCTTCTGCTAAGCCTTGAGCGGCTAGCGAAAGCCTCTGTACCGGCCTTGCTAGCCAACAAGTCATCGCTAGCCCCAAACCAACCACCACAAGCAGAGCCAAACCGCACAGTAGCGTTGTCGTCAGCCGATTGCGGTGAATCTCGTCCATAAAGTCAGACTCAGGCACCGTAACGACAATGAGCCATTCCGCCCCACCTTCCAAATAGAAAGGCATTACTTGCATCAGCTGTTTTTCTTCGTCTAGCAAGAAACTAAACCGTTGTCGCCCTCGCACCTTACTGAGGTTCTCGAACCGTTTTTGAAGCAGCGTCGCAGCACCAGCCACCCTCGGATCATCACTATCTTTAGCAGCCAATCGCTTCGGCACAGCACTCTGCGAATCAAGTCGGTAAGGTAGCTCGCCTGAAGACGTCGCAATCAGTTCACCTGAGTTCTCAACCACAAACACCTGCCCCGTCTTGCCCACCTTCAGCGTATTTAGAAAGCTACTGAGACTAGCTAAAGACAGCTCAGCGTCCGAGACACCGATCAAATCACCATCTCGATTGTAGAAAGGCTGATCGATAGAGATAGTCAGTCGGATCGGATCCACCGTAAGATAGGGTGCTTGCCACTGCGCCCTTCTCGCCGCTACCGGATTCATGTACCAGGGCCGCTGACGGTGATCATAGTCGCGATTCACATCCGTCTGTCGTTCAATTTCGCCCCGCTCATTCAGCGCAAAATTCGCAATACCACCATATGAAAAATCCCACAGCGTCAGCACCTGGGTCCCCTCAGTGGTCTCTGCAATCCCTACATAGTTAGGCGGCGAGTCCGTCACCAGTGTGATACCTGTCAGCTGAGGAAACCGCTTCAGCTGCTGAAAAATATAGTCAGAAGCGATCGCCTGCTGCTCTAGATCGATAACGTCCATCTTCAACGCATCAATATTAAGCTGCACCACTGTTTCCGCACTTTCTATATGATCGCTCAATCGCTGATACACCCGAGCACTGAGTTCATCACTCAAATCTTCTACCAGAATATTCACCGCTCTACGCCCGCTGCGCCAAGACAGCCAGCCTACAAGCCCCACAGCAGCAACCGTCTGCACAACAAACGGTACTATCAAAATAAGGCTTAGAGGCAGCCAACCGCGACTGGAAAGCTTAGTCATAAACAAAGGCGATAAAGATACCGCAGAAGCAGCATTTTTGACTTAACTTGAGCGCTGACAGACTCAAAAGCAAGAATCTAAGTAACAACTAGCGATATTCAAACCTGCACTATCTCAACAGTGACTACTCCCGACGTTCATCCTGCGGATAGAACGCGGGCTTCATCGGTCACCCGACAAATTTTCTGCTTCACACGGTCTTGCCTAGACTGAGCAAGCTCAGCCCCCGACAGATCCCATCCACAGACAGTTTGAATGCCCGATTGACCACGGGCATTAATAACTTGAGCAGCAGCGATATCACGGGGTTTGATAGACCCGCATTCATGACAATGACTGACCCGCACACTCAAATCTTTCTTTACTCTGGCCCCACAGTCGGGGCACTCCTGGCTAGTGCCGTAGGCATCTACTTTGCCGTAGTAGACACCGCGTTTTGAACAGACCCACGGCAACACCTGATTGACGAACTGCCCCAAGCCAGCATCCAGCGTATGCTTACCCACAAAGCCCTTTGCCATCACTCGAAAATCGAGCTCCTCAACAAAGATAGTCTGAGCAGAATCACATAGCTTATGCGCAAGCTTGAACTGACAGTCCAGCCGAGCAGCGGCTATTTGTTCGTGGACTCTGCCTATTTTCTGGATGAGCTTTGCGCGGTTGTTAGAGCGCGGCTGCTTAGTCTTCAGTCGTCGTTGGAGCAATTCAAGCTTCCTTTGCAACTTAGCGAAAAAGCGCGGGCGCTCTACCTGCGAACCATCAGAAGTAGACAGAAAGTATTCAAGACCTACATCAAGTCCGATGCTATGACCATGCGGCGCAACGTCGGCAATAGAGACATCGGCTTGAATACAGAGCGTGACATACCAACCACTATGCTTGCGAACGATACGAACCGTCTTCACCTCAAACCCGTCTGGAATAGGACGATGCAACACAATTGGCATCAAGCCCAGCTTCGGCAGCTTAATTTGATTGCCAATGACAGGACTCTCTTTGAACTGAGGAAAGAGGAAAGAGCGGTATTGCCCAAACTGCTTGAACCGTGGCAACCCGTGACCGCGCTCTTTACGAGCTGCAAACGCACTCTCCACCCTACCTATAACGTCCTGAAGCACCTGAGATTGAACGTCCTTCAGATGCGTGAACTGACGCTTTGCAGCGCTCAGCGCTTTCTTTTGAGCGTAGTAGTTAGGGTAGGGCGCGTCTGCCGGAATGATATATTCCGAGCGCAATGAACAACTGTTGATAGCGCACCGCCTAGACTTAATCCAATCCTTCCGTTCGCCAATCGCGTAGTTGTAAACGCCACGACAGGCATCAAGCCAAGAAACCATACGGGCTTCTTGCTCAAGTGATGGATAGATTCGATAGCTGTAGTTCATCGTAAGCATGACTACATTCTAACGTTTTAGGGAGAGAGCAAAAGCTTCCTAAGTAAGTAATGAATAAAGATTGTTCGCTCTCGCTCACCTGGCTCTCATCCCGACGCTCACCTATCGGTAGAGCGCGGGGCTTCCCGCCGAGTAGCTAAAAGATCCATAGCTTCTGGAGCAGGAGATACCTTCTGCGCTCCATACTTATAGAATCCATCACTCAAAAGATCCACCCTATTGAGAGAGAATAGTATTCATCTTCTCTAGCAGCATATGAAAAATCAGTAATCTTGGTTGCGATTAAACGTAAGGTGAATCACTCAAAGGCCTAAACTGAACAAAAGCAGCGAAACGAAAGGCTATGAAGATCATTAGGTTAATGTGCTTATCACTACTGCTACTGCTCACCAGCTGTAGTCTCTTGGCCCAAACGCCACCAGATAAAGCCGTTGAACTAGCCATCGCTCGACAGCTATCCTACACGCAGCAGACCCTCGCTCAAAGCTTAGGAGTCCTCGACAAACAAGCCTTAAAAAGCAGTATCAACCCCAACTTCAAGATTGATAGTATCACCGTCCAAAGCAGAGACAAAATAACGGATCTCAGCTCACTTGGCAGAAAAAATCTTAGCCAAACAGTCAGTGAAGTATACAGAGTACGCGGTAAATTCGACACAACGCTCACCGCAAGTAGTCTTCAAAAGAAACAGAAAGGTAGTCCGTTCGAAGTACTGCTTGGCAAAGCAGCAGCAGAAACAAATGCAGACTCCAATCCTATCGAAACGTGGTACTTCATCGAGCAGTAAAGATTTTTCCTTAGTAGATCTATATGATCGCACCCACCCACTCAATCAATCGAAGCAGCCTCAATAAAAATTCGCTTCACATCGGTATGTGCGCTCCGAATATCCTTTTCAATCCGTCGAACAGCCGCCTCAATCTCATCTGCCGACAGCTCATCTCGAAACTCTATATTAAGCGCTAGCATCACATCTTCTGGACCCAGGTGCAGCGTAATCGGCGGATCAAAATTAGACACAGCCCCATCAGCACGAACAATATCTTTAATGCTGGTACGCGTCTCCACAGAAGCACTTTGCCCAACCAGCAAACCCTTAGTCTTAGCCACTAGCGCAGTAGCAACAACAGTCAGCAGTGCGCCAATAGAAATAGAAGCGATCGCATCATAAACCGGATCACCAGTCGTCTCACTTAGCCACACGCCTGTAAATGCGATCGCCAGCCCCACCAGCGCCGCCGAATCTTCCACAATCACAATAAAAGCGCTAGGGTCTTTACTCTGCCCAATCGCCTTCCACAGCCCCATATCAGGATCAAACTGATTCTTCTTAAACTGTCGAATCGAAACCGTCAGCGCCGCCCCTTCAAAAACAGCAGCCGATAGCAGCACCCCATAGCTCACCAGCGGATCGCTCGAAATCTCCGGAGCCTGCAAACTCCGCACCCCCTGAAGAATAGAAATGCCCCCACCCAAAGCAAAAATGAGCACAGCCACCATCAAAGACCAAAAATACAGCTCCTGAGCCCGCCCCAAAGGATACTGCTCACTAGGACCAGCCTCACTTTGCTTTAGCCCATACAGCAGCAGCACCTCATTCACCGAATCCACCACAGAGTGAATTCCTTCAGACATCATCGCCGAGCTACCGCTTAAGTAAGCGCCTACAAACTTAGCAATACCAATCGCAACATTAGCCGCCATCGCCGCGTAAATAGACACTTTTGAAGAGCCAGTAGACATACTTTTCGATGGTTAAATAAAAGGTTTTCCGTACTCTGCACCATACCGCCTAGCCAACCGTCCTGCAAAAGACAGAAAAAGTCCGCGTGAAATACCACGCGGACCTATATTGTTGTCTTCAATCTACGTTGACGCTTCCACTCACCCTTCAACTTACGACCAGAGCTGACTCACCACTTCTACAATGGCAGGCAAAGAATCTGCCTTTTCAGCATCTGTACGCAGAAAGCCCAAATTAGGCTGAGGCGCATTTCTATTCCCTAAAATCAGCAGCGTCAAGTTAGCAATATCCACCAGTCGGTCATTATCTTCACCAAGCAAACCACGCAGATCAGGAATTGCAGGCGCTGCCTGACGACCTAAATAGGTCAGACCCAGCGCCGCCAACTCGCGCGTTTCTACACTCCCATCCGACAAAGACGAAACCAGCGTCGGTAAAACCAAACTGCTGTCTTGAGTCAGCGTCCAAAGCGCGTCTGCCGCATACAAACGAGTCAGCGCATCGTCACTATTTAGCGCCTCAGTCAGTCCAGGTACCGACTGTCGCCCAATTTTACTAAGACTGTTAGCGATAGTTTGATTCACACCAGAATCATTGCCTAGTAGCGCCCTCGAAAGCGCAGGAATCGCCACATCTGCCAGTGGGCCAAAATCACCTAGCGCCGAAGCCGCTGCTTTACGTACCTCACTGTCCCCATCCCCTAGCATCTCAGCCAGGATAGGAACTGTCGACGCCAGCACCAAATCATCGACCTGATCGACCTGACTAATATCACCAATCAGCGTCGCCGCCGTTTTCTTAGCCAGCGTATTAGCCGCCTCATTCTCTAACAAACTACCCAGCGCAGGCACCGCATCAGCACCAATACCCACCAGCGCATCAGCGGCAATATCTTGCACCAGGCCAGACTCACTCCCCACAGCAGCCGTCAGCAAATTCACCAAAACACTTTGGTTCAAACCCACCTTCGTCAAAGCACTCGTCGCCAGCGCCCGTACCAGCTCATCATCATCTTTAAGCACTTCTAGCAAAGAAGGCGTCGCCGCTTCAGCCTCCGAACCCATTTCATTCAGCGCATAGGCCGCCGCCGCTCGCACAGGCGCACGCTCAGACGCTAGCGCCTGCACAAGCAAGGGCACTGAATCAGCGCCCTTGCTAGCCAGCGTATCTGCTGCGGCCCTGCGCGTATTTTCACTTGGGCTACTCAAAGCAGCCACCAGCTCAGAAAAATCATCAGTAGGCGTCTGCGCCGCTGGCGTTCCCAGAGAAGTCCCTGGCCGCGCCGCAGTCATTGGCACATATTCAGAGGCGATCGCACTTGCCCTTCCACTGTTCACCAGTGCCTGATAAGCAATCGCAGCAATCTCCGCTCTCGTCGCATTGCGCCCAGGATTCAGCCGCTGCACATTGGGATAGTTCACCACCAGCTGACTTTCCGTAGCCGCAGCGATCGCAGCCGTCGCCCAATCAGGAATCTCACCGCGATCAGCAAACGCCGCCAGCGCCTCACCGTTCACATCCGATGTATCGATCTGCAAACCACTTGTCAAAGACAGCAGCACTTCTAAACGAGTAATCGGCTGGTCCAGACCAAACGTACCGTCAGGGTAACCGCTCAAAAAGCCCTTTGCATAGGCAGAAGCAATCGCACCTGCCGCCCAGTGATCTGCGCGCACATCGCTAAAAGTAATCGGATCACGGACCGCAGGCGTCGGAAAACCACCGCTTAAAATAGCCGCAAACTCCGCCCTAGTCATCTCTTGATCCGGGCGAAAGGTGCTATCTGGAAAACCGCTAATAACATTAGCCTCAGTCAACGCCTGCACATAGTCACTAGCCCAATAGCTGCTGTTAACATCCATAAAGCGAGACTGCGCAGTCGCCGGAAGCGTAACAGACAGCGTCACTGCCAAAGTGCTAGAAAGCGCGATCGCCTTGCCGAAGTAATTATTTTGACTAAACATGATGAAACCTGATGTGTGAGGGCATTCACTGATGTGCTTGCAGAATATCTCATCTACACAGCCATTCAAAAGCAGCCAAGGCCGGTTAGCGAGTTGGCTCAGCAAAAGTCACCAAATCCAGGACTAATTAGCAACATTCATACAAAAAACACTATCCGACAGAGACAACTGGCACACACAAAAACGGCTGCCGAGAGACCCACGGCAGCCGTCTTAACCGACAAACTTAAACCCTACAAGCTTGGAACCCAACGCTTACCCAGCCGCATTGTCTTTCAGATCTTGTATGCTCAAATACTTCAGCGCCGCCACATGAGTCGACTCCAACACAACCGGCGGAGCCACACCATCATCCAAAGCTTCCTTCCACCTAGTCGCACACAAGCACCACTTATCTCCAGGATTGAGCCCCGGAAAATTAGAGTCAGGCCGAGGCGTACTAAGATCGTTACCTTGCGCCTTCGTATAGGTTAAAAACGCCTCCGTCATCTCAGCGCATACCACATGCACACCCCTATCCTCCGGCCCTGTCTGACAGTTACCGTCCCGGTAAAAACCCGTCATCGGATCAGTACAGCAAGGCTTGAGCAGCGAACCTAAAACATTGTCTCTAACTGGCATAGCGTTCTAAATTTTAGTGGTTGACTACTTACGTTTTTTAGCAACCGCAACCGATAGCTCGTAAGGTCTTACGCGAGCCATCGGTTGCAGTGCTTTTACCGACTCATTTTAGCCTCTCTCACCGCCGCCGCATACTGAGCAGGCACCAGCACTAAAAACAGCATCCACCACCCTACCATCACAACCGCAATCGGCAGCGTCAGCAGCAGTCGGTGAAACACCAGCCAAGAGCCTAAAGGAATAGCAACGCCTGTCAATACAATCGACCACGGCTGACACCACCACGGCTTCATCTGCCACATAGAATCCGGCATATCCTTAGCTGCCAACCCTTCAGATTCAAACTCTTGAGAACTTACCGTCATTATCTAATCTCTCCAAAAATCTCAACCGGTTCAACCTCATCCGCCAGCTCAAACCCAAATATTTGAGAATAGAACGAAAGCTCCGCGTCAAGCGATCGCTTAATATTCTCCGCCTTCCGAAAACCATGCTGCTCCCCTTCAAACAATAAATACGCCACCGGAATCCCCTTCTCCTTCAGCGCATCCACCATCACCTCAGCCTGATTCGGCGGCACAATCTCATCTTCCGACCCCTGCAAAAAAATAATCGGACAAGATAGCAGCTCCACCGCATTAATAGGAGAACGCTCCTCATACACCGACTTCTTCTCCGGATACGGCCCCACCAAACTATCCAGATAGCGCGACTCAAACTTATGCGTTTCCGCCGCCAGACTCGACATATCGCTCACCCCGTAATAGCTCGCCCCCGCCTTAAATACATCTCGAAACGTCAGCGCCGCCAGCGTCGTATAGCCGCCCGCACTCCCACCGTCAATCGCCAGCCGCTCCTCATCCGCCTTCCCCTGCGCCACCAGATGCAGCGCCCCATTCGTCGCATCGTCTACGTCCACAATGCCCCACTGCTTTTGCAGCCGATTGCGGTACGCCCGTCCATAGCCTGTACTGCCGCCATAGTTCACATCTAGCACCGCAAATCCACGACTCGTCCAATACTGAATCGACGGACTCAAAGCACTAGAAGCCGAAGCGGTCGGCCCCCCATGCGTTTTTACCAGCAGCGGCGGCCGCTCTGTCACCGCCGCCTCATAGTCCTTGTTCTTAGGCCGGTAATAAATACCGTAAGCATTGAATCCACCCGTCGTCGGATACGAAATCACCTCCGGTTCAGAAATATAGCCAGGGTCAATCGTCACTGAGCTAGACGACCTGAGCGTTGTCATCTGAGAGGTTGCCAAATTCAAACGGACAACCGCACTCGGCGCAGTAGTACTAGCCGCCAAAAAAGCCGCAAAGCCCTGACCTACCTGCAAACTACCAATTCCGCAGTAAGGCATCTCAATCTCGTCCATAGAACGCGATCGCGTATCAAACCGAGCCAGTCGCGCTATGCCCTTATCTATATAAGTGCACAAAATAGTCGTATTGTCCTCAAAGCCATAGCTACTTTGGCCAAAGCTCCACTGCGGCCCAGCAAACTCCGCCTCTATAGGAAACAAAGGCTCACCGCGCTCCCCTTCCCACCGGTACAAGTTCCACCAGCCGGTCGCATCGCTAATAAAATGCAGCGTCCCAGCAGGCGACCACCGAGGCTGACATACCGACTCCTTCACATTACCGACCAGCTTTCGCGGACGGCTCAAACTACCGTCTTCCGTCACCTTAGCAAGCCATAGCTCCGTACCATCCCACGGCATCTGCGGATGATTCCAGGTAATCCAAACCAGCTCCGTACCATCAGGACTCAGCCGAGGAGAAGAATAAAAGTCATTGCCGCTCACTAAAATCTTTGGCGTTCCACCAGCTACAGGCACAGAAGCGATCGCATTAATCGCCTCCCCCGACTGTCGATGATCTTCCACCACACAAATCAACCGTTCATTCGCCTCATCCATCACCGCATCGGCGTATCTCAAACCAGCTGCAGGCGTCACCTCTGGCGTCAGCGCCTCAGGCTCCTCACCCGCTCGCTGCACATACAGCCGCTGATCCGAAAAATTAGAAAAATACACCGTCCCCTTATGCGCCAGATATGCCCCGCCGCCATACTCATGCACCCGAGTGCGCACATTAAAAGGTGCAGGCGTCAAATCAGTCACACTGCCCAGCTCATCTTCTGGTCCATATCGCACCACCAGCTGCCGTCCACCTTCTGTCGGCCTTAGCTCACTCCAATAGATATCCGGACCGTCCAACCGTACAGCGCCCAAACGAATTGAGCTAGAAACAATAGAGTCAGACGTAATCGGAGAACGCCAGGAGCCGTAAGAAGTCATTGTGACCATAATCAAAAGAGAAATCGATAGAAAGAAGCGTTAAAAAAGAATCGTAAGTCACCACATAGCTTAAACCAATTAGTAAAATCGAGACGTACTGTCCACTCTACATTCCGCTACCTATAGATATAGCGGTAGGGTTGTAACCTGTATCAGGGCTTATTTAGAGGCCATCTCGCACGGGTACTTTGTATTTATCAGCTTTACTTTCTTTTAGCGACTTGTTTCAGAACGAAGGATTCCACCAGCTATGGTTACAACCCAAAAATCACCTACACAGGCTCAAAACAACTACAGGCGTAGTGCTTCTCTATTGATGAGTAGTGCGTTTCTCTTCAGCTTTGGTGCGATCGCCACCCCCACTCTCGCCCAAACCAGCACACTCCCAAATGTAGAGCCCGCCACAGAAGGCACACAGACCCCTACCGAAGAAGCCCGCTTCCAGTGTCAGCTTTTTAACGGCGAGTACACCGTCATGTATCTGCCCGAAAACCAGCCAGAAAGAGCATACGCCTGGGCTACCCCCGGACAGATGGGCGGCGGATGGACCGCCGAAAAGCGCTGCTTTGCCATCAGCGATCGCCTAGAATCTTACCGCCCCGAGGGTCTAGCAGAGCTACAGGTCGGCATGGAAAACGGTTACGACACCGTCTGCGCCACCACCGAGCAGTTTCCCGGCCTCTGTAAAATCGTCTTCACCGTTCCCCCCGGTCAAAACCCAGTCATCACCCGCGACCTGGTCTTCGAAAACCTAGCCTTAGCGGATGGCGGCACAGATACCACCGTTGTTAACACCTTCACCAGCAGCAGTAACGGACTTCTAGGAGAAATCAGTAGCGTCATCGGCAGCTTCCCAGTACCCGGTACATCCACAGCGCCCTCAGCCTTTAGCAGCGGCATCAACCTCAAGCCGTTTCTATCACCCGCTGATGGTGGCACAGGCACTGCCTTAAGAAACGCCGCGCCTACACGCTCTCTAAATCCCGACAACTTTCGGTAGTCACAGTACTTGGCCCAAACAGTCTGTTGCCAAGGCACCCCTCAATCACAAACCAAAAGCTCCCTTCCAAATCTTCTTGGAAGGGAGCTTTTAGTTTGGTGAGATATAGCACGTAGAGCCAGCACCAAATATGAAGAACAAAGCCAGGTATATAGACCGGGTCTTATCAGTATCTTTAACCACAGGTCCGTAGATACCACGACGTTGTGGCTAAGAACGGATGAATAGATTGGACAGGCGAATTGCATTTATCCAAGCATCAACTATCCCATGAAAACAAACTTTCTATCTTCTACCTTTATAGGAACGAGCCTAGTAGCTTCCACCCTCACACTAGTCGCAGCCCCTGCCGACGCTTTCACGATTGTAAATACATCGGGCACCTTCGATAATGTGACATTAACAGACGGCAGCAAAGCAGGCACCTTTGGCGAAGCAGCTAGCAACAGCAACAACGTCCTTTTTAGAAACGTTGACGGAGAAAACCAGGTACGCTGGGGAGAATCCTACTACACGCATAAATGGGAAACTCAGTGGGAAGAGAAAGCCGTTGAAGTTGAGACTGGTAAATGGCAAAAGACATATGGGTGGCATCTAGATCAGCACGGTCAATGGTACAGAGGATGGGGCTGGAAATACGCCGTAACCGGGACAAAGACAGTTGTGAAGCAGATTGATAGAAGTCACTGGCGCAAAACAGGTGACGACGATAAAAGCGGATTAGGCTTCGCTGGTGTCAATAACCTTGACTTAGATATCGGGGAAGTATTCAACATTGGTTCACTCACCCACTACAACCAAACAATCAAGAGCAATGTCGCTTTCGGTGTATCTACTGACTTTAAGCTAGCGTTAGACTTTGGTGGAGCAATCGGTGCTCAAGAGTTCAACTTTGCTTTCTCCATCGATGAAACTGCCAACGACCAAACGGTCTGCCCCTATCTCACAACAGGGAACGGCTGCTCTGATCAGATAAAATGGGATTTCGCGCTCGATCAGTCTAATTCTTTCAACCACGAAGGCGAAGACTACACCCTGGAGCTGGTTGGGTTCTCTGAGCAAGTGGCGGCAAGCAGCATCGTAAACGATTTTGTCTCTCAAGAGAACGGCAACAACTCTGCTAACTTATTTGCCCGCCTCGTAAAGGTAGACAAAACGCAGGATATTCCTGAGCCAGCTTCCTTGCTAGGTCTCGCTGGCATAGGCCTATTTGCCATACAGACGCGCAAAAAGCGCATCAGTGAACTCATGGCATAGACCAACAGCCCAGAATTGACATTTTCTACAGTCACAATCGAATAAAATCTATCCACAGGGATGGAAGATTAGCCGCGTGCAGCCGATCTTCTATCCCTTTTTCCAGATCTAGCTTTTTTATGAATGATAGAATTTAGCGGACATATAGATTGCCACTATGGAAGCCGCCCAGCTAATTGCTCAAGACCTACAAGTAGGTATAAATCAGGTAAAAGCTGCCCTGACTTTATTCTCAGAGGGAGCGACTGTTCCTTTTATCGCTCGCTACCGCAAAGAGCGAACAGGCGAGCTAAACGAAATTCAGCTGCGGCAGATAGCGGAAAAATACGAATATCTGACTGAGTTGGCAGCTCGCAAACAGACAATTTTAGGCGTCATTGCCAAACAAAAGGCGCTGACGTCCACGCTTCAAGACAAAATCAATCAATGTCAAAGTAAAACAGAGCTAGAAGACCTCTATTTACCCTACAAGCCAAAACGCCGCACTCGCGCAACGATTGCCAAAGAGAAAGGGCTTGGACCCTTGGCCAACGAAATCTCTAGACTGAATATTCAACAGGAGTCGATTGCGGACTTGGACGCGATCGCACATCCCCACCTTACTCATCAGGTAAAAGCAGTCGCAGAAGCGCTACAGGGAGCAGCCGACATCTTAGCGGAGGCCATGGCAGAACAAGCACCGCTTAGAGCCTACGTTCGGCGTTACTTATTAAAGAAAGGCATATTTACTTCAAAAATAAAGCCCAGTCATCCGGAAGGAACGACAAAGTATGAAATGTACCGCAGCTATCAAAATGCAGTCAGCAGAATCGCACCTCACAACCTACTCGCACTTCTGCGCGGCGACCAAGAAGGCATCCTCAAGCTATCACTGAGCTTCAACGAGGCAGAAATCCTAGACTACCTGCTTTCTAGCCAATTGCGAACACCAGACCCTACGCTCAAACAGTTCTACTCAAGCTGGGTGAAAGACGGATTCAACCGGCTCATAAAGACATCTCTAACGAATGAGATCATCGCTGAGAAAAAGGCCTGGGCAGATAAAGAGTCTATCCAAACGTTTGCCGAGAATTTGCGCAATCTGTTGCTTGCCCCGCCTGCCGGAATGAAACCAACGCTCGGCGTTGATCCCGGCTTTCGCACTGGCTGTAAAGTAGCGGCCATCAGTGAAACAGGACAATTCTTAAAGTATGAGGCAATCTATCCGCATTCAGGGCAGGGGCGGCGGCTAGATGCAGTAAAAGCACTCAGTCGAATGATTAAAGACCATAAAATTGAATTCATCGCCATCGGCAATGGTACAGCTAGTAGAGAGACCGACGACTTCATAGCAGAGGTTATCTCTACCATAGAAAATCCACCCGTCAAAGTGATTGTTAACGAGTCGGGCGCTTCTATCTACTCAGCAAGTGAAGTCGCCATTGAAGAATTTCCAGACCTCGACATTACCGTTCGTGGCGCTATCAGCATCGCTCGCCGACTGCAAGACCCTTTGGCAGAACTCGTCAAGCTAGATCCCAAATCTATTGGCGTAGGCCAGTACCAGCACGATGTTGACCAGAAGCGGCTAAGACAAAGACTAGACGACACCGTAGAAAGCTGTGTGAACTACGTTGGCGTTGATTTGAACACAGCCTCTAGAGAGCTTTTACAGTACGTCTCTGGTGTGAGTAAAACGGTTGCCAACAACATCGTTAGCTTCCGTAACGAGACCGGCCAATTCAAAGAGCGCAAAGCACTGCTAAAAGTCGAGAAGCTAGGTCCCAAAGCTTACGAACAGGCAGCCGGATTCTTGCGCATTCGCAGCGGTAAAAACCCGTTAGACAACACAGCTGTGCATCCAGAAAGCTACAGCCTAGTAAAAACAATGGCAAAAGATATGAGTGTTCCTCTCACAGAGATATCTCAAGCTATAGAGAGACTCAGACAGACAGATCTCAAAAGATATATCACTCCAGAGGTAGGGGAACCAACCCTTCAAGATATTTTAGGCGAACTAGAAAAGCCAGGGCGAGACCCCAGAGAACAATTCACGTACGCTCTGTTTGCCGAAGGCGTTCATGAGATCAAAGACTTAGCAGAAGGCATGGTACTAGAAGGCGTTGTGACCAACGTTGCCGACTTTGGCGCTTTTATCGATATTGGGGTGCATCAAGACGGCCTAGTGCACGTATCGCAGATGGCAGAGCGTTTTGTAAAAGATCCCAAAGCAGTGGTGCAAGTCGGCCAAGTAGTGAGGGTAAAAGTGATAGAAATTCAAGAAAAGCTTAAGCGGGTTGGCCTAAGCATGCGATTGAACGAAAGCCACAAGACCACAGCCCCCAGAAAGAACACTACGCATACGAACACTCAACAGAACGTCAACGCTCAGAACAATAAGCAGCCCAACGTAAGCAAGCCTGTTCGGAAAAGCAGCTCAGGAACAGTGAACAAGATACTGCCGAAAAAGCCAGTTGAGCCCGCTGAGAAAAAGAACGCGCCAGCGCTTAGCGCAGAAGTGCTTAAAAAACGTTTCAATCGGCGCAGGCCTTAGCAGTCGATACAGTACCAGAGCGCATAGCAGCAGAGAAAACTAGAACAACCCATGGCACAAGCTCCGTGCAAGGGCAGTCTTAGTCCTCTACAGGCGGCCGAATTAATATATGACCGCTTTCTTAACAAAAGGTCCGCGCTCACGGACCTTTCACCTTCTGCCACCGCCACTAGAGGAAAAATGGCCTACAAATTGTCTTCCTCTCAGTCAAAGTAGTGAGATTTTATCGGTATGGTTGTCACTTCCTGAAAATATTGTTGAGAATTAGCTGCTAAGCTAATATGATTGTTGAAGAAAAGATCTCGATTGTAAGATTCACTTATGACTCAAACCGTATTACCTCAGCTCAAAGAAATCGCTTCTGACTTAGTGAGCCAAGAAGAAGCTTTAGTTGCGCAGTTGGAAGAAGTTCGCGAAAAGCTAAACGGCGTTCGCGCTGTACTCCCTCTATTTGGCGAAGATGCAGCTGCTGAAGTTGAATCTGCTATTGCATCTACTTCCAAGGCAGCTGCCAAAACCAAGTCCGTATCTCCTTCTAGTTCTGCTGTCATAGAAAAGGTTGAAGAACAGGTCGAGCCTGTTGCTACGCAAAAGGATCAGCCAGAAGAGAAAAAGACTAGGAAGACGAAAGTCGCTAAAAAGAAAGATGGCAGAACAGCGAGCTGGCAGAAGTATACTAGGCCTGGCGTGAAAGAAAAGACAGTTCCTGAAGCAGTAAGGATAGTTCTAGAAACTCAGCCGGACAAGTCCTTCAAGATTGCAGAAGTGATGGACTCACTCTTCAAAGAAGGGATGCCAAAACAGCAGTACCTGAAAGCGCGCAACCGAATTTCTAACATTCTATCGGGCGGCGTACGCGATGGTGAATGGTACAAAGGAGAACGCGGTACCTATGGACTTACTCAAAAGGGCTAATCGCTATCAGGCAGTTTGCAGTCGTTAATCTCTTAAGAACTACTGCGAATTGCCTCATCAGTTTACCTGTACAGCTTGAACCACAAGTCGTGTAGGAAAGAACAGCCGCAAGCGTCTCCAGTTGCTAAAAAGTCATTGTTGTTTGTGTGGTAGACGCCTGGTAAGGCATTCCCTACAGAACAGCAATGGCTTTTTTTAATGGGGAAGAGTTTTTGATGGCGAAAGAGCAGGCTAATCGCAGACGCCACATATTGAGCGACGTAGCCTCATCGCCGAGATGTATCCAAGAGACGCTCTTCTATCGCCATTACCCTCTGATTTATCTCAATCACCAGTGTTGCCAAATTATCAAACTGCACGTCTGGTGGGAGGTCTCCTGGTAAAGCTGAAGCCTGAGACAAAGGCCGAACGGGCCGACTTTCTACAGCTGCACCAGGAGTGCGAGCAAGCTGATTTTGAATTTGATTGATCTGACTTCTCAGCGCACTTACCTCAAACTCTAGCTGAATAAGTCGAGAATCTGGGACAGAGGCATTCACTGGCCTTAGCCAGCTACTCAAGCAAAGTATAGCTACTAGCAAAAACCAAAATAAGCGTCTAGAAAAACCCTTCATTTACACCGTACAAGCAACATATCTCTTAATTCTAAAAGTAGCTACGCATACTCAACAACACAAAAAGCAAGCTAATCAGCTACGGCTATACACAAGCGACCCAAAGGCAACCATAGCCGCTGCTATACCGCCAGAAATAGCATTAAAGATGTCTTAGAAGGCTTTTTTGATATATTTTGGTAGGAAGAAGGCTCATATCAGCTTCACGTGCATCTCAATCTAAAGTTTAATTCACGCAATAGAGAATCACTATGGACCGATTAAAGCTAAACCTGTCGCCACGCAAAAACTATTCCGCCTTTCTCACGGCTGTCGGCCGCTGTGGCGTAGGCGCAGCTATCCTAATTGGCATAGTGCCCTTTGCTGCAGCCGCTAAAGACTACAGCAGCATCAACATTTTTGGCGATAGCCTAGTAGATAGCGGCAACTTTTTCAATCTCACACGCGAGCTGACCGGAACCGGGCTACCTCCCGCGCCCTACGCTCAGCAATTCTCCAACGGAGATGTTTGGGCAGAGCAGCTAGCCGAAGCGTTGGACCTTTCACCCGCCCTATCGACAGCCGTACTCCCAGGCATTTTGAGCGGGAGTACGCCAGTACCCAGTGAAGGCATAAACTTTGCGCTTGGGGGCAGCTTAACCGATGACAGCAACAGCCAACCGGGTCTTCCAGGCCTACAGTCGCAGATAGCCGCCTTTAACACTCTCAGCACCTTCTCTCCTCTCGGTCCTAATACGCTGAACGTACTGCTAGCAGGCGGTAACGACTATAATCAGGCCATCGTAAGCGCTCCACTAGCTGGACTAGCTACCCTGCCCGACCAGGTAACCAATAACCTGATCGATGCGATCGCAACCCTAATCAGCATAGGAGCCGAAGACATCCTAGTTTCCAACCTACCAAACCTGGGCACTCAGCCCTTTGCCCAGACACTCAACAGCTTCAATCCTCAGAGCAGTGCTAGCCTATCTGCGCTCTCTACGCAGCACAACCTGCTGCTAAGCCAAAAGCTAACCAACCTAGAAACCGCCTCCGGTGCAAACATCATTCAGCTAGATCTCGAAAGCTTTACCGATGAAGCCGTCAACAGTCCTGATACATTCGGGTTCACAAACGTAACCGATAGCTGCCTATCCAACTTCGTTTCCGTCGTCAACTTCGGCACACCCTGTAGTAATCCCGACGAATATTTATTTTGGGACGCCGTACACCCAACCACCAAAGCCCATAGCTTCGTTGCCCAGCTAGCCATCGACGCGCTAGCGCACGAAGACACACAGAAGAGCGTGCCAGAACCTACAAGTACTGTGGTTACCTTGCTTGTAGGCGGTAGCTTACTCCTGCGACGGAAACAACGAATTGGTTGAACAGTGATTTTTCCAGGTTCTCGTTGAGAAAGTTAGAAAAATCTATGTAACAGAGGCTACAGCTAAAAAACTAAATTCACGACACGATGCAAAATGGCCAATATGGTCTTCTGTCGTGACCCATCTCACAGCGTCTCAGCTGACATCTCGAGGTTTAGATGTTTCTAGACTATTATTCGATCTCAAGAAATGCATAACTCTCATCAGCCAGATTTCGGGATGCCTAGACCCGGAAAAAATCGCTAACCACACAGCGGATGGATTAGTTAAGCAGTTTGACTGCGCCTTTGCCCGAGTTTGGCTAGTAGAACCTGACCGCAGCGCCTTACAGCTCGTGGCCTCATCGGGGCTGTACACTCATCTAAATGGCTCTTTTGCGCGCGTACCAATGGGCGCTTTCAAGGTAGGAAAAATTGCCCAGCACTGCATTCCTTTTCTAAGCAACTGTTTGCCAGAAGAGCCCTGGGTAAAAGATCGCCAATGGGCCATCGAGAACCATATTCAAGGATTTGCTGGACTTCCCCTAATGCATGAGAATCGCGCCATCGGTGTGATTGCCATCTTTAGCCACACTCCAATGGCCCCTGAGTTTCTAGAAGTACTGCAAATTTTGAGTGTGTCCGTCGCCAGCAGCATCGCAGGCGCCATCTACCACAAGGCAAGTAAGAAAAATCGAAAGATAGGTCATAAAGAAAGTCTATCTGAGACCTTAGCCAGGCAGTTAGGCATCCAAAAACTCAGCCTGCTAGGCACAGAGCAAACGCTTTCTCAGAAGGCCTCTCAGCTGTTGATACAGCTAGCCGAACAGATAGCGGAAGCCTGTCAGTATTGTCGGCTAGTGTACGAAACAGACATTGTAATTTTTGAAGCGCTGCTTGCAACCGATAGACAGTACGAAGACGCAGAAACCGTAGAGACAGCTACGTACCGGTCGTTCTCCAGCATAGAGCATCAAGTCGATCAGCTTGGCGGAAGCTTCCAAACCGAGGTACGAGACTCGCAGACAACTCTCAACGTTCAACTGCCTCAGCGAGTTAATACATTTCATTCACCAATATCACCTTTGTCCGCCCGAGAACAAGAGGTGATATTAAAGTTAGCGCAGGGAATGCGCGATCGCGAAATTGCCCAACAGCTGTTTATCAGCGATCGCACCGTAAAATTCCACGTTAAGAACATGCTCAAAAAGCTCAACGTTCGTACGCGATCGCAGGCCGTATTTGAAGCAACCAAACAAGGCTGGCTAAGCTAATCACCACAAGTCAATCCTACTGAAACTCAATCACCTTCACCGCTTCATCAGGCTTTTCCAAATAAGGCTTCGCTGCCGCCTCAATTTGACGGATTTGTCCCAGCGCCCGGCTACAGGGAAACCCATATTTGGCCTGCACGCGATCGCTAGCAATCGTGAGAGATTCACGAGACCGCGTCAGAAAATCCGTCACCGTATAAGACTGTCCCGGCTCAAAATAGTCTTTTACAACTAAAGACGGTGAATAGCACATCTCTTGCTTGCCATCGGGCCATTGAATCTTGAAATTAATTTCAGGCATAGTTCTCTATAAGTGGTTTTCCGGTCCTACAAGCTGCTGATAAAGCTTCAAATGCATTTGCGCAGAGGTTCGCCAGCTGTGGTTTCGCACAACATTAAGAGATCGATGAATGCGGACATCATTAGCTAAGTCTCCTGTAGTCATTTGAAGCATAGCCGAGGCAATCGCGTCCACATCTTCTGAATTCACCAAATACGCATCGTCCTTGGTCAAAAACTCCGTGAAAGGCGGCTGATCGGACGTGACAACAGAAAGTCCTGATGCGATCGCTTCAAGCACAACTAGCCCCCATCCCTCCTTCACCGACGGAAACACAAACCCATCTGCCAGTCGATACAGCGCTGGCATCTGCGCATCGGCAACCACCCCCGGCAAAACCAAAGAACCTATCAAAGCATAGTCCTCAGCCAGTGACATAAACTGTTCACGGTAATCCTGATAGTCGAACAGAGTCGCACCACCAACGATAACGAGCTGCGCACTTGGCTGCCGCCGCTGCACTTGAGCAAATGCCCTCAGCAGATTGATTGAATTCTTACGTGGCTCTATCCCACCCACCGTCAGATAAACAGGCCCATCTTGAAGCCCTAGCGAACTTTTTAGCATCGCTTCTGATCCATCTAATAGAGGAGAGAACCGTGCACTCACACCGTTAATTACACGATGCGCATCAACACCGTAGCCTTCTTGCAAAACCTGTTGCCACTGCCTGCTAACACAGCAACAGCGATTGGGTAAATAAATAGACTTCTCCTGGCAATCTTGAAGATAAGGACTGTGAAAACTCTCAATATGATGAACCGTTCGAATAAAATGAGGAATACAGCCTTGTTCTCTCAAAATGGCTAACGCATTCGCACTCAGACAGTCTTGCGCATGGTAGATATCATACGCTTTCGAATACTGTTGAAAGAACCTTACAAACTCATCAATTCGCTGCTTTATCAGCTGATCAATGCCCGCATCACAAGCGCTAGCAGCAACAGCACAAGTATCAAATTCAGCTAAGCGATGGAAGCCTTTACCGCCTTTATCTAGAGCAAAGACGCAAGGATTGTGCCCAAGGTCGTATAGAGCCTGAGCCAGCTCCAACGTGTGGATAACGCTGCCACGTGGCTTGGTTGCATAGGTAAGCAAAGCAATTTTAAGAGACATCTACTTCCCGCCAAAACCTGTCAGCGAATTCGACAAATCCCACAGCTGTTGCTTTTCTCCATCAGCTTGTAAATAGACACAGTGAGCCGAAGTAACCTCCCCGACCGACTCGCAAACCAAGCCTTCGGGCCGGAAAATAGACTGAACAGCCGCTACTTTATCTGGTGACACGCTCAGCAGAAAACCAAAGCTAGGAAAACTGGTTAGCCACTTCTCCCAAGCCACACCACAAGGACGGGGAACGCTATCCAAATCGAGCACCGCGCCACAGCCAGAAGCTTCTGCCAACATCAAAAGCGTCCCAGCTAAGCCGCCCATGCTAATATCCTTGCCAGCATTAACCAGACCCAGTTTGGCAAGCTTGGGGAGTAGGTTTATATGCGATCGCAACACATCAACATCCGCCTCAGTCGCCGCATCCCAAAAAGGATAGTCCTTATAATACGCTCCCGACATATTCACCACCATCACCAGCACATCTCCCGGCTGCGCATCAAAGCTCGTAATCAGCCGCTCCGCCCGCCCCAAAATAGAAACCGCTAGCCCCGCGTACGGACTATGGCAATTCGTATGACCACCCACAATCGGCACCCCATACGCCCTCCCTGCCGCCTTCATTCCCGCCCATAAAGGCCTACTTTCCTCTATCGACAAGCTCCACAGCGCATCGACCACCGCAATCGGTACCCCTCCCATCGCTGCCACATCAGACACATTCACCATTACCGCACACCACCCAGCAAACCAGGGATCTTGTGCAACAAGCTGCGGCCAAATCCCTTCCGCAGCTAAAAGTAGATAACCATCACCATCAGCGATGGCAGAGCCCTCCCGAAGGGAGATCGCCGCACAGTCATCACCTAATCGAATCGGCTCACCGTTGCCCTGCACATACTGGCCCAACGTACTCGCCGCCGTTTGAATATCTCGCTTGTGCAAGATACTAAGAGAAGCTTGCAATATTGCAACAAGTTCAGGGAGCAACAAACCCTCACGCCACCTCTTTTAACGGCAACCTGGGGCGTACCTGATCGCCCGCCGGATAAAACGCCAAATCCGCCTGCATCAGACGGTGGGGCTTCTCCAATATCTCTATCTCCTTCAAGCTATCCCAGTGTAGCCGAGTAAAAAAACGAACATTCTGTTCTTGAACAGTCGCGAGGAATTGATCGCACCCCCAGGTATTCGCCGTCGTCACCGCCTTCTGAATCAACCCTTTCCCAATTCGCCAGCCGCGCCGAAAGTCAGGATGCGTCCCCAGGCGGCCACCATACCAGAGGCGAGGAGACTTCTCATAAATTCTGACTACACCAACCACACGATCTGGCTGATTTGATTGATGTGCGATCGCCACAATCGGATAGGCACACTCGTCCACCGCATCGCGGTCGTGCCCTTCAAACAAGCCCTGCTCCTCACAAAAAATCTGTTGCCGCAGGTCAAAATAATCCGCGATTCTACCGTCACTCAGCGCCAGCTCAAAGCTGTAGGTTACTTTCGGTTTTAAAGTTGTCATGAGTCAAAACTACGAATCTAGAAGAAAAATCTGCACACGTCACACCTCAAAAGTAGACAGCGCCGAACAAGCACCGCACTTACCGCAGCCCGCCTTCATATCCGCAGACCGCAAATTAGCCTGCTTGAGCCGTAAGCCAATCACTTGATAAAGCTCAAACATAAAATCGCTATCCGGCGGAGCCTGCTCAGCTAGTGGCGTACCAACGATAGGAACAAAAGGAACAACAAAGGGGTAAACGCCTAAGCTAATGAGGCGATCGCACATCTCCAGCAAAGTCTCCTTACTATCGCCCAGCCCTGCCAGCAAATACGTACTCACCTGCCCTCGGCCAAACACCTTCACCGCCGCCTCAAAAGCCCGGTAGTAATAGGTCAGCGGCACCCGCGCCTTCCCCGGCATAATCTTCGCACGCACCATAGGATCTGCCGCTTCCAAATGCATCCCCAAGCTATCAACACCTGCGGCTCGCATACGCTCAAACCAAACAAAATCGTCCGGCGGCTCGCACTGAGCCTGAATAGGCAGGGAGACACGGTCACGAATCGCCTGTGCACACTCCGTCAGGTACGCCGCCCCCCGATCCGTCACATTCGGCGTCCCCGTCGTCATAATCATATGTTCCACGCCATCTAGCCTCACCGCAGCTGCGGCAACTTCTGCTAGCTGCGCGGGTGTCTTCTTCGCAATCGTTCGCCCAGCCTCTAGCGACTGGCTAATCGCACAGAACTGACAGGCCGTCTTACGGTTGTCATAGCGAATGCAGTTCTGTAAAACCGTAGTTGCCAACACATTATGGCTGTGTAGCAACGCGATCTTCCAGTAGGGAATCCCTTCCGCAGTTTCCAATCCATAGAACTTTGGCTGCGTTGGGAAAGAGACAGGCGCAATCATCTCTTTCTCCTTGAGGAGAACAGAAGTGCCTGTCGTGCGATCGCACTCCACCACAAAAGGCGACTGCGTAGCCCCCTCTGTAAACACCGGCACCATCACCGTCGTATCACCTACCGTCACCGCCTTATGATCAGACGGCCCTGCCCCACCCTTACGTCCAGAGGCACCGACCGCATCGCCAACCAGCCTAAGCCCCTTCGACTGAAGTTCTGTAATAACCTGCTGTTGATTCATGAATTAGAGAATTAAGTATCGAGAACGGGTAGCGGTGCTTCAGTCGGTTGAAGCAGCGAATCTGAAGAGATAGACGGGTTGCTAGCAGTTGTACTGACCGATCCAACGGACACGGCAGGAGAAGTCACCGCATAGACAGACTGATTAGTCTGAAGCTGAAATAAATCAGGCCGTGCATAGTGCCCTACCGAATCCATCATTCGCTTTCTTTTGATAATGAGCGAGAAATCAAGATCTGTGATCGCCATCCCCTCGCCATCCCTCACCGGCTCACACAAATGCACCCCCTCCGGACTAATAATCGCCGTATAGCACCCGCCCTTCAGCACCTTCTGTAACCCCTCATTTGGCGCAATCTCCACCACCTGCTCCGGCGTCAGCCAGCCTGTAGCATTCACCACAAAACAGCCCGACTCCAGCGCATGATGTCGCAAGCTTACCTCCGTCTGCGTCGCGAAAATCTCTCCCACCATAGAGCCCGGAAACTGCCCACAGTGAATCTGTTCATGCTGCGCCATCAGGCTATAGCGAGCCAGTGGATTATAGTGCTCCCAGCAGGCCAGCGCCCCCACTCGCCCCACCGCGCTTTCGCACACCTTCAGCCCGGAGCCATCGCCCTGCCCCCATACCATCCGCTCGTGGTAGGTCGGCGTTACCTTCCGGCGCTTTAGCAAACAGCTCCCATCCGCATCAAAAATCAGCTGAGTATTGTAAAGAGAGCCCTTATCCTTCTCATTTACACCCAGCACAACCACCATCTGATGCACCTTCGCCGCTCGGCTCACCGCCACCGTCACCGGCCCCGGCACCTCCACCGCCTCCTCATAAAGCCTTAAATGCTCTTTGCCCATCAGCACAGGCGGCAGCACAAAGGAGAAATAGGGATAATAAGGAACAAAAGTCTCTGGGAAAACAACCAGCTGCGCACCCTCTTTCGCCGCGTCCTCAATCGCTTTCAGCACCTTTTCCATTGTGCCAGATTGGCTGTGAAGCACAGGTGAGAGCTGCACAGCTGCAGCTCGGACTGTTCGAGCGTAATCGGAGGTAGGAGTGTTCATATTCCGCCTACATCGTCCAAGTATCCAACACAAACGCCCCGTCCTTACGGTGCATCAGCGTAATATCCAACACATCCAATGGGCTAATTGGCTTGATGCCCGGAATCAGCGAAGGCTCACCATGTCCATACAGCGCCTGCAAAGCGAAGCGACAGGCATACACCTTGCCGCCCTCCTCCATAATCTTTACCAGCTGATTATTCATCGCCAGGTGCCCTGGAAACGCCTCATCGCCCAGCTTTGGAAAACCGCGCTGAATTCCCAGCGTCACACCAGGACCATAGAGCAAAACAGAAGTCTCAAAGCCTTTACGAATCAGCCGGGTCGCCTGCAACAGGTTCACCAAACCGATCGAGCCTTCAAAAGCAACCGTGTGGAAAGCAACCAGCGCTTTCTCTCCAGGTTCAGCTTGCACATCGGGGAAAACCTTATCTTCGTAATCAACGAAAAAGTCACCGGCTTTGTGCGCAGGTGCTGTTACTTCAGGCATGTGAATATCTCCCATCACTAAGATTAATCGCAGCTTAAAAGGTACGTGCACCCCTTCCCGTATCTGTTGTTACAAAGGCCCAAAGCCTGACAGTTCATACAGCAAAATTCGCCCTTCCCGTACCAAAAAGAAGGCTTCTAGCAAAACAACCTGTCTAAAAGTGCAGGTACTCTATGAGCCCGTCCTGCCGGTAAAGACATATTAAAGCCTTCTGTATTAGGTGATACAGGATGCCTTGAGCACGCACAATTAAGGTAAGGACAGCGATACTTTAGGTCAAAAATTTTGTTCGGAACCTGGCTCATGCAGTCTCATTTTCCAGTAGTGATCGTCGGCGGCGGTCAGGCTGGGCTATCGGTTAGCTACTGCCTCCAGAAAAGAGGAATCGACAACGTTATTTTTGAAAAACACAAGATTGCACATGCCTGGCAGACCAAGCGGTGGGACTCTTTTTGCCTAGTAACACCCAACTGGCAGTGCACACTGCCCGGCTATCCTTACGCAGGAGAGGATAAAGAAGGCTTCATGCAGCGCGACGAAATTGTGCGCTACGTAGAAGACTACGCCAAATCTTTTGGCCCATGCATCAAAGAAGGAGTTTCTGTGCTGAATGTTCGCCAGCACGAAACGCGCAACGTCTTTGAGGTGGTCACTTCCATCGGCACCTACACCGCTGACCAGGTAGTCGTAGCAACAGGCGGCTATCACACGCCGAAAATACCTCGCATCGCCGAGCGACTGCCAGAAAGCACACGACAGATTCATTCGTCAGAATATCAAAACCCACAGTCGCTGCCAGAAAGCGGTGTAATGGTCGTCGGCACCGGTCAATCTGGCTGTCAAATCGCTGAAGATTTGCACTTGGCAGGGAGGAAAGTGCATTTGTGTGTAGGGAGTGCGCCAAGGTCCCCTCGTGAATATCGTGGCAAGGACGTCGTCGATTGGCTCGACCAAATGGGCTATTACGACATTCCCATCGACGAGCATCCGCAAAAAGAAACCGTCCGCACCAAAACCAACCACTACGTCACCGGACGCGGCGGCGGACGAGAGATCGACCTGCGTCAGTTTGCAACTGAAGGCATGCGCTTACACGGCAGACTAAAGTCCATACAAGACAACCAACTCACCTTCAATGCCGATCTCAAAGAAAACCTTGACCATGCTGACAGCGTCGCCGAAAGCATTAAAGGAACAATCGACGAGTATATCGAAAAAGCTCAAATAGAAGCACCTACAGAGCCAGCATACGAGCCTGTGTGGGAGCCTGACCAAACACCTTCAGATCTTGTCTTGGATGCAGGTGAAATCTCTACCATCATCTGGGCAACCGGATACCACATGGACTTCAGTTGGATAGAGGTCCCCGCCTTTGATGGTAAGGGATATCCAGGTCACGAGCGCGGCGTCAGCACGGCAGAAGGACTGTACTTTATAGGCTTGCCTTGGCTCTACACTTGGGGCTCCGCCCGGTTTTCTGGCGTTGCCCGCGACGCCACCTACATAGCAGACTGCATTGCGCTGAAGAGTAAAATACTGCCCCGTCGATCTATGCAGTCGGTAAATGCAATGGCGTTAGGATCTTAATAGGTGACGAGACACAGCAAAGCAAAGGAAGTCACAAAAATTACAAACAAGGCGTAGAAAGTTGACCACAAATCCTAATTCCCTCTGTCTCTTGCCCGCTGCAAAATAGTCCGAGAATCCCTCTCCGGCACCGCAACCGGCTCCAACACTTCCGACACCTCTTCTTCCTCAGCCGCCACCGGTACTTCCACCGGCTCATTCGTCACCTCACAACAATCAAACACAGTCGCCTCCGCCAAATCAGCCAAATCTAACGCGCTCAAAAACTCGCGCCACTCGCGCGCGATCGCCTCATCCCCCGGCTCCACCAACCGCAGCATCGCCAGCTCACCCACCGCATCCTGCAAAAACCCATAGTTCGCATACAGCGCTGCCCGATTCCGAGCCGACGCTTGAGCCAACGTCCGCATTGCATTCGGCCCTGTTGCCCGCCGCTCCACCCAGCCATCCACCGTCACCCGCTCCGTCTCATCGCAGTTCACCGTCAAAAACCAGTGATACGCACTGCCTACCGCCATCTGAGCTGTAAGCGGCACACCAATCACACCGTCACTGTCCGTCTGTCCCGACAGCCACCCCTGATAAACAACTCGATCCTGAGCATCTTTAACGACAAACTCTGTCTCAACCTCGCCAATCGCTATCGGCACATAAAACCAAAGCATAGGCTGAACTTGAGTAGTCAGCCCACCAACCGTTTCATCTAAGCTGGTTACACCCAGCGTCTGCACCATACGACTGTCTGCGTAAGCGATCGCACTCAAAGGCAACCTCGTCTGACAGCTTCCCCGCGACCCACCGCCCCGCCGCCGACCACCTGGCCTACCTGGATTGATCAAATTATCCGGATTAAACTCTATCGGCAGAGGCGGCAGCTGTTGAGCGATCGCACCGCCAGCCAAGGAGCCCGACAACACTACAGCACACGACAAAGTGATCACTTTCAGTAAAGAATTCATAGACTGAGACAGACACGTATATCGATTCATACTCAGTATTTTGAAATATCAGAGCCATTAACACCAGAGCCAATGCGATATTTTGATCGAGATCTCACAACGCCCCGAGTAGATAGCGCCGCCGCAGGCAAAGCGATCGCACTCGGCACCCACGGCACCCACACACTCCCACCTACCAGCAGCAGCCAACAGGCCACCACTAACAGACCTTCTGCTAGCAGTAACCGCAGCCAAAACTTTTGCAAACCCACACTCAGACCCAGCACCCCGCCCAACAGCGCCCACCCAACAATCCACATCGCTTCCTGCCACTCCAGCCAGCTGCCAATAAAAGACCGTTCACCCAGCCCAGCGCTAACCAGCTGAGAAATCATCTGCGCTTGAATAAACACACCCGGCACCTGACGATCAACAGAAGCCGTCCGAGTATAAGGAGTAATATGCGGATCGTATCCAGCAGCTGTCGTCCCAATCAGGACAATCTTATTTTCTACATGCGATCGCAAATCATCCACCGCCCCCGTCAAAAACGTACTCACATCAATACAGTCAGCAGGCGTTTCTCTCACTTCCCCACAGTTCGTCTGACTCGGCTCATCCAAAATACGATAGTTCAACAAAGCCTGAGAACCTGCCGCATCCACATTGTGATACCCACCGAAAAAAGATCCTCCTAATAAAGAGCCCCTTAGAACTGGCAGCGCAGTCTCGCCAATCTTCACCTCTTCGCTTGGAAAAATGCCGTGCACCTCGGCCAAATAGCGATTCGCCATTAACAGACCTAGCCCAGTTCCCGACTGACAGGCCGAATCTGGCGGTGGCATAAAAGCCAGCAAATGACGGCGAACCACACGGTCACCACCGTCCGCAACAAAATCACTAGCCGCTATACGGCCCGCATCAGTCACATCAAGCGGCGGCGGCTTAGCAGAAGTTTGGGTGGTATAGTCCGCCGCCTTGCAAATAGCAATCAAATTATCGGTTTCAGCCAGCTGCCGAGCCAAGAGCGGCATTTTTACCGCCCCTTCAAGATAAATATCCAAACCCACCATCTGCGGATTCAGCTCATCCAATCGAGCCAGTACATCGCTTAGCGTTTCATCCGAAACAGAACGGTTGCTAGTCGTGTTTGGCCGCGCTGAAATATCAGCCTCTGTATTGGTAATAATCAAGATGCGTTCATCTAAAGATTCAGGAGGGCGCGATCGCAGAAAATAATCGTAAGCTTTCAGCTCCAACACTTCCAACCCACCTAAAAATCGACCGCCCAACACAACAGCCGCGCAGCTTAAGCCCGCAGCCACAGCCACCTTCCATCCTCGCAAACGCTCAGCCAGTTGCAAATCCGGCTTCCTAGCGTCGCGAAACTTTCCAACTGTTCCGGCCAACGTATTAACCGAACTCAACCGAACATTAGCCGCTAGCTCAGCCTCTGAACGCACCTGCACAGGCGCACCACCCGCACCACCCGCACCAATAGCCGGTCCACACTTACCAGACTCTGTACTTTTCCCCTGAAGCGATCGCCAGGTCGGCGGCGTCTCCGCCAAATTTTGAACAATCACCGGCAGCCAGGTCGCACAAGGAAAGCGAGCTTCCAATCCTTGCAGCTTTTCTCTCGCCTCACGCACTGCCAAATAAAAAGAAGTCCCCGCCGAAAAAGACGCTAAAAAGCCCTGCAAAAAAGCGTGCGCCACCTTATCAGGCACCGGCTCACGCATTACCAACACCTGCGGAATATACAAATCCGCCAGATCCGCCGCCAACCCCAACCCATCACAAGAATTAAAAATAGCCGTATTTAGCCCACGGTCAATCGCCTTACTCAACGCATGCTTTAGCTGAGGCACCGTAAGCGTTTCAGTCGCATTCAGCTGAAGCTCGCCGTTGCCCTCTGTCGTCACAGCATCACTGTCTGAACTACCGTCTAACCCACCGATTGCCTGACTAGACGGCTCACCAGCAGCCAAAGCATTTGCCACACAGTTCACACGACTCTTGCTGTGCCCAGCAAAAAACAAAATATCCCAGCCCTGCTCATCCCAAAGGCTCTCATTAAACGCTTCCACACTCGGCGCCTTCAAAAAATGCACATCCGCATCCGGCAGCTGACCTAGCAGCGTGCAGTCCATTTGCGTATCGAGCCCAGTCGCCTCACCCAGTACCGCCAGCACCCGCACCTTCTCAGAACGGCTGCCCCGATAGCTCACCTGCTGATAGCAAGGCAAACAAATCCCCACCTCCGCATTGCGATAGCGCTGAAACATATGCAGGTCGTACCAGGGCAATCGCTGAAGCAACAAATCCTGCGTTTGCAGCATCACCCGAACCGTATCCTGTGGGCTCAGCTGCTCTAAAACCTTTTCGCGAATCGGACGAAAATCTTCACCGTTGAGCCAGTAGTGAAGGCGATCGCGCAGCTGAGTGCTCATCACCCGGCACTGCACAATATCCGACACATCCGACACATTCGTCACCCCGTTTTGCGCCTCTAGCCGATAGGGCAAACCCAGCTGCCAGTAAGCCTGCTGCCACCGCCGATACAGCTCCGGCACATCGGGAGCAGGCGGTAACCTCGCCGGAACTTCCACCTGAGGCGGCAGTCCCTCTTCGCCAATTTGAACAGTAGCCGTATAGCCATCTATCAAAGAGCCAGCGCCGATTTTAATGACAATGCGCTTATTCATCCGAGCACCCTTACTATCTTGGAATTTCGCAGTAGCTCTCTCAAATCTTAGATCACAAACTGTTCTCTAAAAGTAGCGTCTCCAACGGCCACCTTCACCCCGAAGACTTCATCCGTCTGTCCACTGAGTTGCAGCTGAATGTAGTTATCAATCTGTCTAGACGTTGCCGTCGTAAAAATCTCGTCTTGTTCATCCAACACAGAAAGAACCAGTCCTTCTGGCAAATAAGGAGACTCTCCTAGCGGTCTCACCTGTAAAGTAATATTGCTGCGATGGTCTGCCTCTATTTGCATCACATGCACCACCAAAGCCACCCGCACCGACTGCCCCAGCTGTATACCCAAATCCAACAGCTTAGCCCGGCTAACGTCACGGCTCGTCAGCGGCGCTGCCAAATTCGCTGTTGTCCGAAACGCAAAACCCACCTCAGCCGGATTGATCAACATATCAGTAGCCTGCCAGCTCGCGGCGATCGCACCTTCCACCCACTGCCCCAGCCGCGTCATTCTAGACCGAACGCCATCAGCTACCTGACCCACCACACTCATCCGTTCCACTTGAAGCCGACGCACCTCATCAACTAGCCCCTCTATCGGCCCAAACCGTTCCAAAGCTACTTGTTCCAACTCACCCACATCAGTCACAAACCCAACTAAGCTCGCCTCATTAGCCGCCTCATCAATCACCACTGCCACATACCCCATCCGATCATGCCAGTCCTCAGGCGGAACATAGCACGTACTCGCACCCGGCTCCACCGCCCGGCAAGAAAGAACACCCGTATCAGGCAGCACCAAATCGGCCACATCGCTCACCGTCTGCATCACCGGATTCCAGCTATCGCCTTGAGCGATCGCACTCGAAATCTCCATCAGCTCCAGATAAGCATTCACCGCACACACCGCCAGCGTATTGCGTCGAATCTGCACCGCCTTAGCGGTAGTTCCCCATCGCCCAGAGAAACGGTCAGCAAGTCGGCGAAATTCTGTCGTAATCGGTAGCGTGATGCCAAGATGTTGAGAAGGTGCAAGCGCCATGCGTTTAAATCCTGTGAGAAGTAGAAATAAGAGTCGAAAAGAAAATATTCTCGAAGAGAACGTCTATAAAAGACAGAAAGTCTCTAGAGACAGGCTTTTACATAAGCAAATATCGAAAGAGAAGCACCTAGAGATAGCCCTGAGACTGGCCAAATTCTCTCAGCCGAGTCAAACATTTACGCTGATAGAAACTGCTCAGCGTGCCAATCGAAATACCATGCTCCGCAGCGAGCGCTTTCCAAGAAGTCTCCGGCGGTAGCCGCTTCAAAATCAGCAGTTGAGCCGTCACCGTCGGATGCTTACTAATATGAAGCGATCGCAAGCTACCATCCGCGTCCTGCTGAGCCCAGCTACGAACCTGCTCCAGCAGCGGAGGAATATCCGGAGAAGCTGGCAAACTATCAATTCGATCTAGCGAGCCACCCCCCTCCTTGCCGCGCACCGTGCTCGAAACCGTCATCTGCCGATGGCGAATCTCAGCAATCTTAAAGTCCTGCAAACGGCGCTTAAGGTAAGCATTAAGCCAGGTCGTAAGCCTTGCCACACCAGGGTCATACACCCTGCCCGTTGTCGCCTCACAGAGGTTACGACAAAAGTAAATCCAGGTTTGCTGCAAGGCGTCTGGATAGTAAGCATCGTAGGTATGCCACAGCTGTCCATTCAAACCGCGAATAATTCGAGTAAGGCCACGCTGACGCTGAGGGCTACCCGGCGGCTCAGCGCACGTCTCTTGCACCAGTCGAAGCAAATCTGCCGACAGTCGACAGCGCTGTCCATCTGTCTGATTCTCCGAACTGTCTTCTGAGTGGTCTAGAGACGGGTTATTTAACGATTTATCAGATGGTGTATTCATACGCTGAAGAACAGGTTTTTGAACGGGAAATGCACACATGCAGCCTCCACTAAAACGCTACGCTTAGCCACCTATCAGATACAAACATAAAAGTTCTGCACGCGATGCAGCTTTTGCCACAAATCTCTCAAACTTACAGTGCCAGCTGCGCTTCTGGCCCAACAAATCCTAGCCACAATCATGACCTCACCTACAAATAATGGTAGCTTCAGTGAATCTACCAAAAATCCTAAAACGACTCATGTTACTACACAGAAACTCATCATGAAACTCAGCACACTCATCAAAAAAGTCCTAAAGTCCATAACAAAGTGGACAGCCTCAGACACCCAGCCCGAAGTCACAGCGCAAGAAAAGCTTGAAGAAAATGCAATCGCAGGCCGCCCACCGCGTCCAGATATTAACCGGGGCGGCTGGCCAGGACGTAACGTATAAAAACATGCTTCCTTTCTGGGTCATCTCGCCACCGTCTTTATCCATACCAGCGCCTTTCACCAAGCAAACAAACGAAGCCACATCAGAGATCGCTGACCTGCTAACGCTGGCACAAACGCAGCAAAAAGCAGGTCAGCATGCAGATGCGATCGCATCTTTCCGAGCCGCAATCAATCTCATCGATCAGCAAGCGCCAGACAGTATAGAACTCAAAGGCGAGGCACTATATGGCCTGGGCGACACCTACATGGAATCGGCAGCCTACAGCGAAGCCATTCCCATGTTTGAAGCAGCGATCGCCCTCTTCGCCGAACCCAACCACACCCGCCAAACCAACCTAACCGACTCAGACTACGCCAATTACTTAATCTTTCTTACAGCCGATCTAGGCCAGGCGCACGAATACATAGCCCAATTCGGCACCGCCCTAGAGTACTACCAGCAGGTACTCACACCAGCCGCTATCGAACTTATCGATCCTTACACTCATAGCAGCCTGCTCATCCATAGAGGCATCGTAGAAACAGAAATTGGCCAGTACAGCTCAGCCGAAGCCACACTACAACAGGCCACCGAACTCAGCCAGCAGCTAGAAAGCACCGAATACTTAGCCTATGCAACTTCAGCACTAGCATGGACCTACGAACAGCAGACCGATCTGACGCAAGCGCTTAACCACTACCAAGCAGCCCTCTCGCTCTATCAACAGATCGGCAACCGCAGCGAAGAGATCCTCACCCTCAGCAACATTGGCGCAGTACAGCTCAAGCAAAACAATCTTACAGCCGCTCAAAATACCTTAAACCAGGCCCTAGCGCTCACCAGCAAAGAAACGCCCAACTACCAAAAGACCGTCCTCTTCGATAGTCTCGGCATCCTCTACCAGCAGCAGGGAAACTTCGAACAGGCCTGGAGCAGCTACCGGCAAGCCATTGCCCTCAGTCGCAACAGCGACAAAGTCAGCGAAATTGGAGCCCTAATAAATCTGGGCAACCTCATGGAATCGCAGGCCAACCCACAGAACCAACAGCTAGCCATCTTCTTTTATAAGCAGGCGATCGCCAGAATAGAAACCATCCGTCAAGATCTCCACCCCCTCTCCAGCGAAAAGCAAAAACGATACATCCGCACCGTAGAAGACACCTATCGCCACCTCGCCAACCTGCTCCTCCAGCAAAACCGCACCGAAGAAGCCCTACAAATCCTAGATCTGCTCAAAATTCAAGAAGTCAAAACCTACCTCCAAAGCAGCCAAACCAACGAACCAACAATCCTCTCACTGCTCTCTCCCACAGAAGCCGACCTAGCCAATACATTCAACGCCCTCCCGCCCAACTTCTCACTAGCAGACTTCGCTGCCCTCCCCGAAGTCACAGCCTTATCCCAACCGCTCCCATCTCAAACGCATCAGTCCGAAGCACCCGACACAGTTAATACGCCACATCAGCCCGCCATCATACAGTCGCTTCAGGCCACCTTAAAAGCGCAGCCTGTTAACACAGCAGCCATCTATCCACTCATCCTAGAAGACCGCCTTGAAATTGTTCTCATCACCGCAGAAAATACCCCCATCCACATCAGCCAGCCAGTCACCGAAACCGAACTCATCACCGTCATCAACACCCTACAGAACAAGCTCAAAACGAACACACTAGCCCCCACCGCCGAAGCTCAGCAGCTATACAGCTGGCTCATCCGCCCGCTCGAAGAAATCCTCACGCAGCAAGAAATCGAAAACATCATCTACTTGCCCGACGGCGCACTGCGCTACATCCCCATCGCCGCACTGCACGACGGCAATCAGTGGTTTGTTCAAAAATACCAGTCTCACAACATCACAGCGGCCAGCATAGACGATCTTAATAGAACCAACAACATCCAGCCCAGCGTACTCGCAGGTGCTTTCACCGATGAAATACCCGCTTACAGCGTACAAGTAGGCCAGCAGCAATATTCATACCAGGGCCTCAGTGCCGCTCGGCAAGAAATCAACAACCTCCTCGCACTTTTACCTGGCACCACCGCCCTATTCGACCAGGACTTCTCACCAGTAAACACACTCAGCGCTGTAGAAAACCACCAGATTGTTCATTTAGCAACCCACGCCAAATTCCTACCTGGCCAGCCAGAAGACTCCTTCGTCCTGTTTGGAGATGGCAGTACAGTCAACATGAGAGACATCAGTCAGTGGGAGCTACCCAATATAGACCTTGTTGTATTTAGCGCCTGCCAAACAGCGGTAAGTGTAGAAGGCGACGGAAAAGAGATATTGGGACTAGGATTTCAGGTGCAGCAGACAGGTGCGGGAGCTGCGATCGCAGCCCTGTGGTCCGTAGACGACACCGCCACCGCCGTCCTCATGAATCAGTTCTACATCGCCCTTAGCGAAGGCAAAACCAAAGCCGCCGCCCTCCGCCACGCACAGCTCAAACTCATTGAAGAAGCGCGCTTTCAGCACCCCCACGATTGGGCCGCATTCATCTTGATAGGAAACGGCCGGTAAGACTATGCGCAAACAAAATTCAACAATTACGACTCAACCATTGCTCTCTAGACAGCTTCAGATCTAGAGCTGTTAACAGATAAAGCGACAGCACTTTTCCGCCATAGCAGCGCGTTGTCATTCCGTCGTAGCGCATACCTAGCTTTTTCATCACAGCGATAGAACGAACATTCTCCGGCTGCGTCACCGCCAGCAACATCGGCAATTTCAGCACATCAAAACTATATTGAGCGATACAAAGCGCCGCTTCTGTCGCAAAGCCAAAATCCCAGCTAGACGGTCTAAAGTGCCAACCAATCTCGATAAACTCCGTAGGCAGACCATCTTCAATTGGCTCAGGCGTCGTGTGCTGTTCCCGTGCGTCCTGCATATCTGGCAAAGGGCAGAGCACCACGCTTCCAATCGCTCGCCCAATGTCCTTTTGGACTACTGCCCAGGTACGCGTACCGTTTTTGGCGCACTTAGCCTGATCAGCGTAGCGCTGTAGCCTCACCTGAATATCCCTCATAGAACTATCTTTCGCGGATCCTTCATACCAGTTCATCACCCGAGCATCGCCATAGATGTCCATCGCGTGGCGAGCATCCTGCGTAGGGTGCCAGTCTCGAAGAATTAACCGCTGGGTTTCAAACTGCATAGCGACAGAACAGATGCCACCGAATAGAGGCGACTTATAGACATGACCTTGTTAAAATCACTGAGGTCACAAGCGTAAACATACGTTTTGACAACTCAACTCACTGTTACATAATACCCTCGGAGATTATATGGCTCTTTCAGCAGGCACCAAAGCCCCTAGTTTCAGCTCTACCGACGATGCTGGCAACAGTATCTCCCTATCCGACTTCTCGGGTAAGCCCATCGTCATGTACTTTTATCCCAAAGACGACACGCCTGGCTGCACCAAGCAGGCCTGTAGCTTCCGCGACTCATACACCGAATACCAGGGCAAAGATATCACCGTCTTGGGCGTCAGCATGGACGACGAGACCTCTCACAAGGCATTCAAAGAAAAGTTCAGCCTACCGTTTCCGCTCGTAGTAGATACCGACGGCTCTATTGCCAAAGCCTTTGAGGTAGAAGGTGGTGGCTACGCCAAGCGCGTAACATTTGTCATCGACGGCGACGGCAAAATCACCAAGGTATACGACAGCATCAATACCGAGACTCATGCAACAGATGTACTGTCAGACCTAGGTATGTAAACACCGGTATGTAAAAACATCAGAGCCCCATCCCGTTCCACCAACAGGGCGGGGCATTATCCTATTCATCTTTCTCGTACGTGCCATGCCTCAAAAAGTTCTCGTTATTGGCGGTAGCGGACGTATTGGCCGCAGCGTAGCCACCGATCTCCTGGCTTATACCTCTGCTCAAGTCACTATTACTGGCCGAAGCCAACAAGCCCCCGCCAGTCTCAATGCGGGTTCAAACTGTACGTTCCAGTCATTAAATCTAGAGAATAAAGAGGCGGTAGAAAGCGCGATCGCACACCACGACCTTACCGTCCACTGCGCTGGCCCCTTCCGCAGCCGCGACCACCATGTTCTCACTAGCTGCATCGCTCAGGGCAAACCCTACATCGACGTCGCCGATAGCCCCGACTACGTCAACCAGGCACTCAAATATAAAAAAGACGCACAGGCCGCAGGCGTCACAGCAGTGATTAGTACCGGCATCTTCCCAGGCATATCAGGCAGCATGGTACGTCAAGGCATAGAGCAGCTAGACAAAGCAGAAAGCGTCCATCTCAGCTACTTAGTCGCAGGCTCGGGCGGTGCAGGCGTCACCGTTATGCGCACCACCTTCATCGAGCTGCAAACGCCATTCATGTCGAAGCTCAACGGTCGTTGGAAAACCGTAGACCCCTATAGCGAAAGAGAAGTGCTTGAATTTCCTCGCTACGGCAAAGGCGGCGTCTACTGGTTCAACACAGTCGAAGCGCTCACCGTCGCAGACACCTTCCCACAGCTCAAAACTATCGTCACCAAGTTCGGCTCCATGCCCGACTACTACAACCGCATGACCTGGCTTATGGCACGCCTACCAAAGCCTGTACTCAGCAACAAGTCTCTAATCGAATCGGTCTCACAAATCAGCTACAAAATGACGCAAGTCACCGATCCTCAAACAGGCGTAGGCATCGCCATGCGAATAAAAATAGACGGTGAAAAACAGGGGAAAGCCGCGTCCTACCTGGCTACATTTGACCACGAGGACACGGCTTTTTGCGCGGGGTGTGGAACAGGTGCGATCGCACAGCTCATGCTCTCCGGCCAGCTCACCAAGCCCGGCGTTTGGTCGGTAGAACAGGCACTACCTACACCTCTATTTGAAGAAACACTGGCGCAACGGCAGCTCACCGTCACGGCATACTTAGGCTAGGTTGAGCCTGTAGCAGTCGTCACTAAACCGCACTGGCACCCAAAATACCAACCGTTGTCAAAATCTTAAACAGAACACTATTGATTACAGTCACGCCCAATGCACCGATCAAAGCGCTGATCAGCCCCCAGCGCAGTCTAAAGCCTTTCACTATCAGAGCCGCCAGGCCAAACAAAATAGTATTACCAATCAAAAACACAAGTCCGAGAGAAAATACATTCAAGAGCGTGCTGTTGAAAAACCATCCGGTCAAACCATTCAGCAGACCAAAAATTAAAGCCGCCAGACCTGCTTTACCAAAATCATCCGCTTCGATTCCCGTCGGCAGCTTAGTCAGAATGATAAAACTGATAGTTGTTACAATCCAAGTAATGATTAATCCAAGCATAGGTGCAGGCTCCTAAAAAGCAAGAGAATGAGCAGGACTCCGGAAAACTACGGAGACAATTTATCGGGAGTATATCAAATAAATTCGGTTTCCGTACTAAAGCCATCTTACGCAGGCCAGTACCTAACAGGCCCAGCTAGATGTAACTGAATCTAAACTACTTTGCAAAAGCTCGCTGCCGGTAATACTGCCTCAGCCTTACCTGAAAACTGCGCCAGTGATAAAACAAGTCATCTGCATTAAGCGTAAATATCTGAGCCGGGTGATCTTCTAATGCGATCACAATCACCCCCTTCTCAATCTTTATCCCCGTCTCCCGGTACACCCAATTCACCGCATAGCAGTAGGCCGCCACCTGCATACAATAATCTCCAATCCACTCCAGCTGCTTTGGCCGCCGCGCCGTCTTCCAATCGCACACACACAGCTCCCCCTCATACACCATCACCGCATCTGGGTAGCCCGCAAACTTCAGCGGATGCCACACCGCCCCCTCCACTAGCAGCACCTCATCAATACTAGAAAGCACCGGCTCAATCGAATTCCAAAACCCATCTAGCCCCTCTGGCAGTTCATAGGGCTCCTGCTTCAAGTGCGACTTAATAATCTTGTGAATACGCGTTCCCGAGCGAGAAGACCTCGTCGTAATCTCTCTTGCCGCATCCTTACCAATCCGATCCTGCCAATCCCACAGTCGCTTCTTCTCTTCATAAGGCTTCGTCGCCGACAGAATCGAGGTAATCCCAGGGTAGCAGTGGCCTTCTATCTCATAGTGGCGCTTACGATTAACAGACACCTGCTTAGCTTTGTAATAGGGCAGCTCTAGCATAAATATTGCCTATGCTACAGAGCGAGCCCACTGACGAACATTGCGAAACTCGTCTTCTGAGTAGAAGCGCTGGCAATATCAACTTCTAGCACCAAATCAGGCGGCAGATCATCTGGCAGTGCAGGCGATAAGATATCAACTTTGTCAGCATTTTGGATGTAGAAGCCTGTATCGGGTTCTGCGCCTTTCTCAAGAGTCTCCTTATCTAGCGTTGTAGAGCCAATATTAACAACTTCTAAACCAAACTCTTCGGTCAAAGCACTCACAATACGTGCAAACAAGCGATTAATCACTTCCTGCAGTTTGGAAGGCATCTTAACAATCAAAGTTCCTTGGTCGTAAGCAACGCGGGCAGAACGATGATCTCCCATATCCAATAGAACGGAGCGATAGGTACTCCATTCTATGTTGCGAAGCACGACTGTCTGTGTTGTCTGACCTGGTGGTATGTCAAGATCCAGCTCGCTGACTGGCGCGGAAAGCATTATCATGACGCGCACAAAATACATCATCACTATCTTAATCGCCTTTTGCGGTACTTCACGAATAAGTAGTAGGCTCTCTAGAAAGCAGAGTGCTTGTCAGCGCACGCAAGCTTCAAACGCTGGGTGCTAGTAGCGGTGACGCCATTCAAAGCGTAAAAGGCATAGAGAAATCTCTGCGATACCTGAACACAGACACTTCGGTAGACACCGCCGAGTAATACCGGCGCACGTTTCGAACGCTAAAACAAAAAGCTACGGCTCGAAATAATTCGAGCCGTAGCTTTTTCAACCTATGTACAAGTGACCAGCGTATTGAAGCCTATCGAGCAAACTTACGTCGCGATCGCACCACCAACATAAGCCGCAATCGCCGAAACCGCCGCCGTCAAAAACAGCCACCAGGAGGCGGCCACCGCCGCCGCTTTAGCGTCTTCTACCTGCTTATGCGTTTGAGCTTTCACCGCACTGATTCGATCTTCCACCTGCTTCTCTATACTCTCCGCCTTCTTCAAGACACTCTCTTTAGCAGACTCAACCTGGTCAATTACCCGGTTAGCATCTCGCTCAGAAATGCTGTCATGAGAAGTGACCAACGCCACTAGAGTGTCACGGTCAAACTGCGAAAGGCGACCGCGCATAGCGTCAAAACCCGCATTAGGATCATCTAGCATCGTGCGTATATCACGCTTGATGCCGTAGTAGTCCAGCTCAGGACGCTCCAGCGACTGCAAATAGTCACGAATGCTCGCAAAGATTCGGTCTAGCGCCGACTCTACGCTGTGCTGAATGCTGCGCAGCTGACCCATAACCTGATTGCGAACATCAGCCACACGGCCCACCACTTCCTGGGCTTCCGCTTCTGTCATATCAGAGCGCTGAGCCAAAAGGGCAACAACTGTAGAGTCATCCATCTGACCAATGCGATCGCTCAGCTTACTCGCACCCAGCTTAGGGTCATTCAGCAATAGCTTCAAATCGCGCTTAATACCGTCAGGATCAAGCGACGCCTTGTCCGTATTACGCAAATAGTCGTCCAGCGCAGACTGGAAAGAACTGGTTTTTGTTTGAGCATTGCCCTGCGTTCGGCGAGCCAAGCGTCGGGGCGCTTTCACCACACTCTGAATCCCCGAAATCAAACTATCGATAGTTTGACTAATCTCACTCTCATCCAAATCATCGCGCTGAGCAAGCAGCTGTACCAGCGTGTCCCGGTCCATCTTAGAAAGCCGATAGCGAATCGCCCGCGCACCTGCTTTTGGATGGTTCAACAGCTTCTGCAAATCGCGTTGAATACCTTCAGGGCTCAGTTCTGGCTTTCCAGTACTTCGCAGGTAATCAGCGATAGCATCAGTCGCCTCACCATACTTAGCCTGCGCCTGGTCAACAACCTTCTGAGGCGATTGCAAAGCGGAAGTCCAGGAATCTTCTACAGAACCAACAACCTGATTAATATCCTGTTCAGAGAATTCAGGGCGCTGAGCTAGCAGACTCATCAGCGTGTCGCGGTCGAATTCAGCCAGGCGACCCCGTACACGGCGAATGCCTTCATCGGGCTCATTCAACAGAGCCTGCATATCGCGCTTAATAGCATCCGGGTTCAGTTCACTCTTGCCGGTATTACGCAAGTAGTCTTCCAAAGACTTCTGTTGCTGCCCCAGACGTACCTTCGCAGACTTCTCAACCCCTTCAGCATCGGCAACAATTCTCTTCAGCAGCTGCTCATAGCGCTCAGACACCTCATGCGCAGCAACATCGTCACGAGTAAGTAAAAACTGACGGAAGTAGTCGGCGTTAAAAGTGTTGAGCTTCTCTCTTAGGCTAGGCGCTTGCAGGGGCTCATTTTCTACAATGGCTTGGAAGGCGCGCTCACCCATATCCGAATTCAGTTCGCTAGCCGGAGAGTACTTAAAGAAGCTCTCTAGCTGCTGCTGAATCCGCCTCTCAGCGCTGATTGCCTCCGCAGCAGTGACGTCTTTCAGCACCGTCTGCCGAATGATTTCCAAACGGCTGCTGATATCCTTAATCTCATCTTGAGTGAAGATGCCTCTAGCAGACAGAATTTCCGTATAGGTGTCACGACCGAAACCGCTAAGCTGCTCGCGTAGCTGCGTCTCATCTGCTTCATTATCGTAAAGCACATTGCGGAAAGTCTCTTCTAGTCGAGCCGACTTCAACTCGCCTACGTACGCATGGCGCAAGTAATCCTCTACATCGTGCTTAATGATGTTGTCATCAGAAGGCATGGCATCTTTTAGCTTTTGAGGTGTAGCGCTCTCAGCTTTGCCAGCAAGCTCACCCTGAGCCGACTTGATCTGGCCAATAATAGACTTTGCATCTAGATCCGACAGGTCTACTTTACCCATGACCATACTGATCATAGTGTTCAAGCTTTGAGCCGCAACCTGCTGAACAGGTCCTGGACCTTTGCCACTGCCGCCGTCATCACCGTTGCCACTATCGCTATCACTACCGCTTCGCTGATTGCGCATCTCATATATCAGTTTATTCAGCTGACTAGAAATACCTTCAGAAGCAAGCTGTCCACCTGTTGCAGAAGCAACAAACGTCATCAGTTCTTCCAAATGGCTGCTGCTACCGGTTCTCTTTTGCCACACGCGGTATAGCCGGTCCGCAAGGCGCTTATTCTGCTCACGAGAAAGGTCCGTACGGTTACCTAGCAGCTCTTCAAACGAAGCACGGTCCATTTGAGGCAAAGCGTCACGGTCGACATCTCTCAACTTAGAGGTACCAATCAAACGCTCAAATTCTTTCTCAATCGATTCCATATCTACATCAGGTGATCGCAAACTACCCAAGTACTGTTGCAAACCATCTTGTATTCCACCAACATCAACAGCGGACGAAAACTCGCGACGAATCGCCGCCGCTGCCGCTTCCGCCGTTTGCACAACCTGGTTACTAGCAGCCTTGCCGCCTAACGCAGCTGTCGCTGTCCCCATAATGGTTTGAAAGCCACTCGTCGCCGATGACACAACAGAGCCCACAAGCGACCCTACTGTCGTAGAGCTAAACCAAACTAGCAGCGTAAAGTAAGTCGCCCAAATCACCAGGCCAGTAATGCCCCCAAGACTGCCATCGTTGTAAAGGCTGAGCTGCACCGCCAGCAGACAGGCAAAGAACAAAGCAGCAGAAACCGCAACTAGCGTTAAAAGGCCAAACAAAAAACCAATCTTCTTAACACCCGAGCCACCGTCGCTAGAGCTAGAGTCTGAAGAGCTAGAGTTACTAGAATGTGCAACATACGAAACACCCGTCGCCACAGCAAGATTGGTCAGCAGTAGCTGAAAGCCAAACGCTAAAATGACGCCAGAGATAAGTGCCACAAAGAACTGAGGCCCAGAGAAGATAGCCTCAGGGTCTATCTCACTGGCCACCTGAGCCAACCAAGGCGGCGGTGCCTGTAGTATGTAGCCGCTCACGGCCTGAAGTAGACCCGTATAAAGTTCCATATGCTGTACGCTTATCCTAATTCGAAAATAAAATTCACTACTAATTAACGCCCTTTCAAGCGAAAATATCCCTCTCCCCCAGGGGAGAAGAATACACAGCTAGCTCAGTTGAGAACACGATGAGCTTCACCCTTTCGGTAGAGTACCGGCACCATTACACAGTCTTCTGAGGATGGAATAAGCAGTAGACTTTGCTCAACAATCTAGCTGTTCTTTCTGTGCCCTATACTCAGAGCGTGTCTTTGGCAGCGAATCGTCATCGTCTTGGGACGCTACCCCCTTCTCTAAATCTGTTGCATCAGCGGCAAACTTCGCATGGTCATCAGGTCGAATATTTGACCCAAACCGGTTGGCATACACCTGCGTAAACTCCGCACCAAACAGAAGAATCTGCGCCGAATAGTAAATCCACAGCAGTAAGACAACAAACGAACCCGCCGCGCCATAGGCAGAAGCCACGCTGCTATTACCCAAATACAGCCCAATCAACGCCTTACCAATCGTAAACAGAAAGGCCGTCATTGCCGCTCCGATCCACACATCGCGCCAGCTAACAGTAGCATCTGGCAGCACCTTATACATCAAAGCAAATAGCAGAGTAATCACCCCAAACGAAACCGCCGCATTAAGAATCTGCCAGCCCACATCCCAGCCCGCCAGCGTATCTCCAAACATACCGCTTACCGCAGAAAGCACCGCGCTCAGCATGAGCGAAACTAGCAGCAGAAAGCCAATCGCTAGCACCATTCCAAAGGAAAGCACCCGCGTCCGAATCAAGTTCCAAATAACGTTCTTCTGGCCTTTAGCCTGTTTGGGCTCCACATTCCACACCTCATTAAGCGCATCTTGCAGCTGAATAAATAGCCCAGAAGCACCTAATATCAGCAGTCCCACGCTAATCAGCGTCGCAAAAAAGCCACCGTCGGTTTGGCTCTTGCTCGTAAGCATCTCCTGCACAAGGTCTGCGCCGCTATCACCTAGCATTCCTTGCATCTGCTCAACAATTTTAGCTTGCACCGTGCTTTGTTCAAACAAAAAGCTAGCGACTGCGATCGCAATAATTAACACCGGTGCCAGCGCAAAAGTCGTGTAGTAGGCCAAAGCCGCCGCAAGGCGAGACACCTTATCGCGCTGCCACTCATCTACAGTCTGCTTTAAAACAGAAAAGAAAAGAGAAAAAGACATCGGTTTTTTTGTAGTGTAAAAGAATAATAATTTAAAAAAAGGCAACCCAGTTGGATTGCCTGTATAGCTGTATCAAGAGTTGAAGATCTGCATTTAGCTAATAAGGCCAGAGCGTAGCGCCCTCACGGCAGCCTGAGTGCGATCGCTCGCCCCTAGCTTATTCAAAATATTGCGAACGTGAGTCTTCACCGTACCCACCGTCACAAACAGCTGCTCCGCAATTTGCGCATTGCTACAGCCCGAAACAATACAAGCCAAAATTTCTAGCTCACGCTCTGTCAGCGGATAAGCTTCAATAATCTGCTCATACTCAGGCTCAACCGCGCGAATCTCGACCGTCTTAGCATTGAAAGACTCACCAACCGCTACCGTAGGCTTTACCTGATTGAGCACCAGGCTAGCAATAGAAGGATCAATCCAAGAATTACCGGCTCTCGTCTCCTGAATCGCCGTAATCAAATCAGTCGTCTCAATCTCCTTAGTACAGTAAGAGTCCGCACCCGCCGCAAAAGCAGCTAAAACCGCTTTCTCACTATCGTGCATCGTCAGCATCAAAATGCGCGTTTCACTCTCAGGATTTTCTCTCTTAAAGCGCTGAATCAGCTCAATACCGTCAATATCCGGTAGGCCCACGTCGACTACAGCGACATCCGGTGACATCTCTTTCAATAAATTCAGGCCTTTCTCTCCGTTATCGGCCTCGCCCAAAAACCTTAGCCCTGCCTGCCTAAAAGCTGCTCGCAGCCCCATCCGTGTCAAGTCATGGTCCTCGACCAGAGCGACCGTAATTTCCTCGTCCATTTGCAGTGCCTAAGTAAGCTTTAGTGTAGTCTTTATGATATGCAATCGACTGTCATGCATACTATCTACCAGGTGAGTGAGGTTTTAGAAACAAACTTCCTCCCAAAGGTATAGGCCTTCGCATTTGAGCGTAGAATAGGTCCGTTAGCCAATAGCTCAGCGGACATAGCACGCAGCTCATGACTCCTGCCGACACTCCTGCCGACACACCTACCGACACACCTACCGACATAGATACATCCCTATTGCTTACCCAGCCCTCGCTAGCCTTCTTCGAAATGGCTTCCGATGCCATGTGCATCTTGAGCCTCAAAGGCATTTGTCAAAGAGTCAATGCGGCATTCGCACAGAAATTAGGCTATAGCCAAGCCGAGATAACAGGCAAAGAATTAGCGTCTCTAGCCTACCCCAAAGATCGCAAAACCCACAGAGCAGCCTTTAGCAAAAAGGCCACAGCGCCTTCTTCCCACATCGTCACACTCCGCTACTGCACAAAGGCAGGCAGCATAGTTTGGCTGTCTTGGAACATAGCAGTTGTGGGCGAAGACAGTAAGCGCCAGCATCTGTACTGCGTAGGCCGCGATGTTACTCCAGAACTTGCTCAGCAGCAAAAAGTAGCAGAAGTGCAGCGCATCATCCCGCAGGTAGCAGAGCAACAGACAGAAGTTGCAGCCATAGAAGCACAGATGTACGCCGAAGCCGTACGCAACATGCAAATTGGGCTCTATATCTGGCAGCTAGAAGAAAGCTTAGAAAAGCGATCAGACGATAAGAGCGATCGCAGCATCCTACGACTCATCAGCACTAACTTAGCGGCCAGTCGGTTCACCGGCATAGAAGCAGAAGGGCTAATCGGTCAAACTATCAACGAAGTCTTCCCTGCCATAGCAAAAACCGATATTTTAGACATATACAAAGAGGTTGCCCGCAGCGGAAAGGGGCAAGACCTAGGCGAAGTCACCTACAGCGACGGTCGTATAGAGAAAGGCGTCTTCTCGGTAAAAGCATTTCCCTTGACAGGTCAGTGCGTCGGCGTTGCCTTCGAAAACATCACAGCGCGCAAGCAGGCAGAAAACGAACACATAGAGCGCGAAGAGCATCTGCGCATTCTCTTCGAACAGACCAGCGTAGGTATGGCTCGCCTCTCGCTACAAGAGCAGTGGATTCAGGTCAATCAGCGTCTGTGTGACATGCTGAGCTACGCTACGTCAGACCTGCTAAAAAAGACCTCCGCAGAAGTTACACACCCTGAAGATTTAGCCGCCGACCAAGAGCGATATGATCAGCTCCACAGTGGCGCTATAGACCAAGCAACGTTTGAAAAGCGCTACATCACTTGCTCAGGAGATACCGTCTGGGCCAACGTGACCCTCTCAACTGTGCGTGACCAAGCCGCCCACCTGCTGTGCTTCATCGCCACCATTCAAGACATTACCCAGCGCAAGCAAGCAACCGCCGCCCTACAAAAACAAAAGAACGACCTTGTAGCCGTCAACCTCATGCTCACCGACACGATGACCCGCCTAGAGCGGCGCAACGAAGAGCTCGACCAGTTTGCCTACGTCACCTCTCACGATCTAAAAGCGCCGCTGCGAGCAATCATCAACCTCGCCAGCTGGATAGAAGAAGACATCAGCAGCACCCTTCCCGAAGAAAACAAACAACAGTTCGTCCTGCTCAAAAGCCGAGTACATAGAATGGAAGGACTCATCAACGGCCTGCTCGAATACTCACGCGTTGATCGCACCCATCAAAGTCAAGAGCGGATCGATACCACCGAACTCCTAAACGACATTATCGACTCTATCTCCCCGCCCGACACATTCACCATCGATCTCGCTCCCAACCTGCCCGTATTAAAAGCCAAGAAAGCGCCGCTCATGCAGGTGTTTTCCAACCTCCTAACCAACGCCATCAAGCATCACGACCGAATTGATGGGAACATTTGGATATCGGCAAAAGAAGAGAAAGACTTCTATGAATTTGTCGTATCCGACGATGGACCAGGCATTGATCCGGCCTACCACGAAAAGATCTTTGTCATCTTTCAGACCCTAAAGTCCCGAGACGACTTAGAAAGTACAGGCATTGGACTATCGCTCGTTAAAAAGATTGTGCTGTCAGAAAAAGGTTCCATCTCACTGACCTCTGAGCTAGGCAAGGGTGCAACTTTTCGGTTTACGTGGCCAAAGTCACCGCGCCAGAGTATTCAATTTAGCTAGGTCGCGATGACCAAAATATCTGCCTTTAGATGGGCATTGCAAATATCTGTTCTGTACCTGTAAGTAAGCACATCAAAACTCGCGGTCGGCGATGATAATATCAAATCACTCATCGTTTACAAAATTTAAGGATTGAAGGAGACACTATTGCGCTCGGCAAAGAAGCGCTGCATAGGCTACCTGATATATAGGCTACTGGCAAGAGCGAGCCTACCAGAAAAGTTTAAAAGAGTCTCATAAGAAATCCTCAAGAGAAGCCACATGTCAGATATATCCATCACAAACATACTGCTAGTTGAAGACGACAAGGTAGACGTGATGAACGTACAGCGCTCCTTCAAAAAAACCAACATTACAAATCCTCTTTATGTTGCTAGCAACGGGGTAGAAGCGCTAGAGATTCTGCGAGACAAGTCTACCGAGGTCAAAATGCCTAAAACTCGGCGACTAGTCCTGCTAGATCTAAACATGCCTAAGATGGGTGGCATCGAGTTCTTAAAAGAGCTTAGAGCAGATCCAAAGCTGCGCCGAACCTCAGTCATCGTACTCACCACATCTGATCAAGAGCGCGATCGCATAGAGGCCTACAACCTCAACGTCGCTGGCTACATTCTCAAGCCCGTCACCTTCACCAACTTTGCCGAAGTCATGGCAACGCTCAACCGCTACTGGACCCTATGCGAAATGCCGTAAGTGCTTTAGTAGGGAATTCTACTCACAAGATTTCAGGTTTAAAGAGGAATATTTAGAGCAACTATTGGAAAAGTAACTCTCGAAAACTCTTTTCTCAGAGAATTCAACGACATACTAGAAAACATTTAGTTCTCTTATAAGTGCTTATATCTCCGTCAACATGCTGAATACTCTAAATGAACAGTTGAAAATACTCATCGTTGACGATGATGAAGTTGACCGCATGGCTCTGCGCCGAGCGCTCAAAAACACTGACTTTGAAGTAAACATCTCAGAAGCCGAGGATGCCGAGAGTGCGATCGCTCAGATCAGCTCAGACCAGTATAGCTGCGTTTTTTTAGACTATAACTTACCCGGTAGAAACGGCCTTGAAATTACCAATCACGTTCGCAGCCAAGGCATTCGAGTCCCTATCTTAATCTTGACAGGTCAGGGAAACGAGCAGACCGCAGTTGAGCTAATGAAAGCAGGTGCTTCAGACTATTTACCGAAAAGCAAGCTCTCATCGGATACGATCGCCCGCCTTGTCCGTAGTGCCATCAGTATGCATCGAGCCGAAGAAATTGTCGCCGCTGCCAATAGAGACCTGCGTAAGAAAAATCGACTTTTAGAGAAGAAAAACAGAGAGCTTGCCAAACAGCGCCGCTATATTCACCAGCAAAACCTACAGCTGCAAGAAGTTTCTCGTCTTAAATCAGAATTTCTGGCCACGATGTCTCACGAGCTAAGAACACCGCTCAACGCCATCATCGGCTTCTCACAAATTCTTATGGGAAAAGCAAAAGGCACGCTCACTCCAACACAGAATGACATGATGAGTCGTGTACTTGCCAACGGCCGTAACCTGTTAGAACTCATCAACGACATTCTGGCTTTCTCCAAACTTGAAGCTGGTCGGCTAGCACTCGAGCCCACCGCCTTCGATATTACAGCGCTCGTCACAAAAACGACCAGAGAGCTACAGTCACTAGCCGCCCAAAAATCACTGACCGTTTACATTGATGTTGATCTTAAAAACCCCATTGTCTTCAACGACGCCGTCCGCATCAGACAAATTTTAGTTAACTTGCTCTCAAACGCCATTAAGTTCACAAACAAGGGCAGCGTTACGATTCGGCTCAAGGCCATACCACCTCAGTCCGACAGTTCTGAGGCCGCAGAGATCATACAGCTCTCAGTTAGCGACACAGGCTGTGGCATCAGCGAAAACGAACAGCTATACATCTTCGACCCCTTCCATCAAGCGGATCAAAAGGTCACCCGAAAACATGCTGGCACTGGACTAGGACTGGCTATCACCTATTCACTCACTAAAATGATGCAGGGCAGTATTACCGTGAGTAGCGCAGTAGACGAAGGCTCTAGCTTCACCGTACAGCTTCCGCGCCAAATCGTAGTTAGCAAGGAACCCGTTTTGTCGGGCAGTCTGTCCTACGCAGAGACAGAAGATATAGAAATAGAAGACATAGAGCTAGAGCTAGAAGACGTGGAGCTAGAGCTAGAAGACAGAGAAAAGGAGTAAGTCAACTGTTGTTTTCGTAGTATAGCAAAGCGCGAATGCATCCACGCTTTGCTGCGCACATAGCCATCGTAGCGTAGCGGTTTCGGCGGTTACTTATGTAGCAACCTATGCGTGCCAAGCTATAGTTCGTAGCAAAAAGCGATAGCAATTCTCCCTTGAAAAAGAGTACTTATGCTAACGCTCTACGTATCTATCGCAACTAAAAAGTCGCTGATTTGGTTGCTACACCGAGCATTCTAAGCAGCTCTCTTTGTAACTGTGTAGTACACAAATAGAGCTATGATAGCACCCAAAACCGCAAGGATAATCCCACCTACGCTAAAGCCTGCAGCTGTAAGTGCAAATCCGTTGCCAGTGACAAGAGAGTGCAAAATACCGCCTACAAAAGCGCCGATGATACCTAAGATCATCGTGCCCAAAAAGCCACCGCCCTGCTTACCAGGGTAGATTAATTTTGCGATCGCTCCAGCAATTACACCCAAAAGAACCCAAGCCAAAATATTCAACATACTGTCAGATCTCCAAAAACAAATGTAAGTTAACATCAAAAAGTATCGTACATACCAACCACCAAAGGCACTAGCCAAAAGAAGTTGCAGTCGTATATGCGCAACGTATCAAACATTACCAGCTCTCCCACCTGCCAAAAGATACAGAATGGAAGATATACCCCTCCAAAGAAAGAGTAAACCGGTCGTATAGCGCTGATGGATAAGTTATTTCTTTACAATTAGGCTTCTCTACCTATTCCTTAAGTTAGACCTAGCACCTCAACGCAAGTGTTACGCTCAAGCTAGGTATATCAAGAAATGTGAACCTGCTTCGCTCTCATAGCCTGTTCACTCACAAAAATACCGGGCATACAAGAGTTTTCTAGTAGGTATTTTGCACAAGGTAAATCACCCTGGAAAGCCGTGATGACATTTGCTAACTAAACTCGTGCAGCATATAGAAACTGTGACTATCCTTGCCGTTGACGACGTCCCCGACAATTTATTTATACTAGAATCCATACTAGGCGGGGAAGAAAACTACCAAATCGACTGCGTCAGCGACGGTCAATCTGCCCTAGAGTACATATCCCAGCAGCCGCCCGATCTCATCTTGCTAGACATCATGATGCCTAGCATGGACGGCTACGAAGTTACCCAACGTATTCGTCGAAACAAAAGCTTGCCCTACATTCCCATCCTGCTCGTTACTGCTCACGACCAGTCCAGCCTCTCAGAGGGACTAGACTCTGGCGCAGATGACTTCATTCGCAAGCCTTTCGATATCGATGAGCTCATGGCCAGAGTGCGATCGCTCCTTCGGCTAAAGCACAGCCTCGACACCCAAACCACCATGCTTCGCCAGCGCGACGACTTTGTTGCAAGGCTCACTCACGACCTGCGCACACCGCTAGTCGCCGCAAATAGAATGCTCCATCTATCCTTGCAGGGCGTCTTCGGCAATCCGCCAGAGGAGATGAACGAAGCCATTAGCAGCGTTATCACTAATAACGAAAGCCTACTACAGATGACCAACACATTGCTCCAGGTGTATCGCCACGAAGCAGGCCAAAAAAAGCTAGTTGAGTCCCCGCTCTCCCTCTATGCACTTTCAGCCGAAATTGTTAGAGAGCTAAAGCCACTTGCCGAAGAAAAAAATCTCACACTTACCATCGAAGCAAGCACACCAGAAGATAAAGCGCCTCTAAAAAGCAGCCTCTATAAGGTAAAAGGCGACCCTATCGAACTCAGACGACTGTTGACAAACATTATTGGCAACGCCATCAAGTTTACAGATAAAGGCAGCATTACGGTTGATATCTCCATCGACACAGCCAGGGAAGTATTTGCCTCCTCAGCAGGCAGCTCAGAAGATAGAAGCGGCCAAGACATAATAGCCGACAATCAAGAAACTGAATTTATTAGCGTTGCAATCGCTGACACAGGCCCAGGAATAGCGCCCGAAGCCCAGGAAAAAATATTCGAGTGGTTCTATCAGGGAGACCATATGCGTGCGGGCAGTGGCCTAGGTCTGCATCTTTCTAAGCGCATTGCAGAACTGCACCGAGGAAATCTGAAGCTAGATTCTGAAGTCGGTAAGGGCAGCACCTTCACGCTGTCTCTGCCCAGACTGACATAGCGCCGCCAAAGACAGCAGACTTAGAGAGAACTCACGTGAGTCTCATCTCTCGCCAAATTCTATGTCTTTTGGGTAGACAAAAGCATCCATTCGGAAGAGGTCTTCTGAGTAGTGAAATCATAACATTAGAGAGTAAAGTTCAATCTCTGGAGAATGAGTACCATGGGTCTTGACGATAAAGCCAAAGCTGCTGCTAAAGACGTCGAAGGTAAAGTGCAAGAAGCTGCTGGTAAAGCAACAGACAACTCAGAAGCGCAGGTAAAAGGCAAAGCTAAGCAAGCGGAAGCCTCTGCATCAAAGACTAAAGAAGACGCCAAAGACGCTGTAAAAGACGCGATTGACTAAATATTAAGAAGTAGCCAAGCAACCCTGTTTGGTTTTATTACAGTTGTCTTCTTTAAGTCTGCTGTAGTACTTCTTTAAAGAGCAAAAGGCCTTTGAGAGTAATTCTTTCAGAGGCTTTTCGCTGTTTAGAAAATAACTATCTCGCTCGCACATCTATAGACTCATGATGCTTCTTGCTTTTGGTAGATGCATACATTCCGTGCGAGCATTAAGCTTTTGATTACCAGCGGCAGGGCGATTGCCCTATCTGGCTTTTTATAAAACCCGTTTAGGAGACTCCGTTATGAGTACACCAAACAGCGCAGGCAAAGACAACAGCATTCAAAAAGACAACTTTGATAGAGGCATTGTCCCCGCCGAAACAGCCGCCCGCATAGAAAGGGAAGGTGAAGACTATAAAGAGAAGGTAGAAAAAAAAGAAGGCAGCATTGACACCGCTGCTGGCGCTACCGTCAGCAATGAAGGCATAGCAAACAATTATGCAGTAGAGCCTGAAATGTATATAGATGAGCCCGGTGACCTATCCGAAGAAGCCTAGTTTCTATCAGACTATTCACGTATAGCTCATAGCAGAAATGGCTGATAAACCACGGTTTATCAGCCATTTCTATATTTAGATCAGCATACGGCCTCTAGATAGAATAGCCGCTGTGCAATAAATTACTTTTCAACTTTGGGTACGACATCAGGACGCTCTTTACCTTCCCAGCCAGCGGGACGTTTAGAGTTGTACCATGCAATAGAACCAATCGTGACTGCTGCAACAAAACCTACAACACCAACAGTACCTAGTGAAAACGCATAGGGAGCGGATTCAATAGCAGTGGCTTCTAATAGAAATGTCATAAAGGGTATCTCTCAAATCTAAACTAAGGGTAGTGTAAGACGACAGAGTTTACTGACGACTCTCTCCGTGTACTGAACCCGCTCCCTTCCCATAGACATAAAAAATTCAAAAAAGGCCCAGCAGACTTGCCGGGCCCTTACAAACGCTAATACTTACGAAGAACAGGAGACAGAAATAGTCTAAACAGTCGCAGGCGTCTTTAGGCCACTTTCACGTTGGCCACTAGGCGTTAGCTCTGTACCTTCTAAGAAAGAGCGTAGCATCCAAGCCATTTCCTCATGCTGCTCCATAAGTCCAGTCAAGAAGTCAGCAGTACCTTCATCGTGAAACTCTTCCCCACACTTGTCTACATGGCCGCGTAGGTTGCGAATCACCTGCTCATGGTCGGTCACCAAACGACTAACCATTTCGTTAGCATTGGGTAGATCGCCAGCGTGCTCCTTCAAAGAAGCGTTCTCTAAGAAGCCCTTTGCAGTACCGACAGGATAACCGCCTAAAGATCTGACCCGCTCTGCGATCGCATCAATATTCAGAGCAAGCGCAGTGTATTGCTCCTCAAACAGCGTGTGAAGCGTCCTAAAAGCAGGACCAACAACATCCCAATGGTACTTCTTCGTTTTGATGATAAGCAGGTAGGCGTCAGCCAAGTCTTGGTTGAGTAAGTTAACAACACCTTGTCTTTGCTCTTGGCTTAAGCCAATATTTACAGCTTGCATGTGCAGAATTCTCCGTTTAGTACTCACTTCATTAAAGTAAATACAGAACATTTAATCGTCTATCAAAAGGGACGATACCGCCTAACCAATCAACGCCTTTAGATAGATTCCGTTAATCAACTTAGTTTTAGCAGAGCTTTCTTTTACAGTTCAATAGTTATACGCAAGGGACTACCGGTATCGCAAAGTACTATGAGAGCAATTCAATCAACAAAGGCATCTCAAAACGACATCTACCGACCGACGACTTTCCCAAATAAAGCACTTCACAACGAAACACCATGTATATCTCAGCGCCCAACCAAACATTCTCAACAGCTAGCTCAACCGCTCGTACAAACGCACAGCCAAAAAACAAAACCTCAGTTGTTAGCCGCGCGCTTCTGCTACCCGCAATGCTAGTTGGCTCCTTCATCTTCGGCCTAGGAGAAGACAACCGGGTAGAGCCTACCGGAGAACCTTACAGAAGCCAAATCGGATAGTATCTACTAGCCTCACAGCTACAACAACCCTCGGTAGCGGATAAATATTAAAATAGCGGCCCAAGAACCGAGCGCCACTTTCACAGCCACCAAAACGTTGAGCAATGGAATCCACCCTCCGCTAATGAGCGTTCCCATCGCCAAACCAGGCAGTGATAGTCCAAGCAGACTCAGCAGCGCAATCACTACAAAAATGAGCACAGAGACCTTCTCCCAGGTCGCTGCTCGCCAGCGCTGATACACCGCTTCCATCCACGCCGAGGGCGACGTAATCGCCACCAGCCCAATCGCAGTACCACCCGCAACACCCGCTGCAAAGCCACCGCCCGGACTCAAGTGCCCACGAATCGCTAACTCTACGCACACTAAAGCAGCAATAGTAGCCCCCAGTCTTGCGAGTACAATCGAAGGCTGATCGGCAAACTGATACACCGTATGCGAGGGTTGTTCATCTGCTAGCAAAAAGCGAGCACCCATAATCGCAATCGTAAATACCACCACCTCAAAAATAGTGTCGTAAAGCCGGTTCCTAAAAATGATGCCAGACACCGCATTCGGCACACCGCTTTCGCGCACTACTGTTTCAACAATCGCTAGCCCAGCTGATGAGTCCACACTGGCGCTAGGAAAGACCAGCATTTTTATAAAAAGAACAATGCCCGCTGCAAGATAAATCCAGTTCATAGTTATTTTTAAGTCAAGTCGAAATAAGCAACGCTCGTAACTGGCGGCAGACCAGATTGAAGAATGGTATACAGACGTTCTACCCTAGTTTGGAGCAGACCCGAAGGCTCATAGGTAACGTGAATCTTTTTCTCCTTGAGGGCACTCGTTAAAGTCGAAGCATCAGGATAGGACAGGAGTTCAACCCGAACGTGATGCCTATCGAGAACTTTTTCCAATGCTGCAAGGACGGGTTCAGGAAGAGACTTACTCCCAGCCTCAGCCCCAATTCCTTCAGCCCCAGTCCTTTCAGCCCCAGTCCTTTCAGCTAGAGTTGCCTCAGACGCATCGCTTGCAATCACGCCTACGCGAACAATCATTGACGAGCGTACGGCGATCGCATACAGCGTAATCGACAGCATCGTCCCGACCAAAGCTTCGGTAAGCGCAACATCAGCCGCACCGTACAAAGTATATACAAGCGCGGCGATCGCCCCTAAAATCCCCCGAATTACCAGCGCCTGATACGGATTTACCTGTAGCACCAGCAGCACCGCCATCAGCGGCAACAGCGCAGTAATCGCAATCATATAAACGTCATCAGTCATAGCGTCCTCTCCCACTTGCACAATAGGCCAGCACATAGCCCAACACCGTATTCCAAATCGCCAAAGAAATCAGCGCCAGCAGCAGCAAAGGCCACTCACTAGGCAACCGCAGCAATAGTCCCACCACAATCGCCATCGACCCTAGCGTGTCAGAAACAGATAAGCTGTGTAGCTTAAACAGAACAGATCGGTTTCCCAACAACGGCCAAGTCCCCCAAAACCAAAAAACAATACCCACTCCAAAGCAAACAGAACTCAGCAGATTAATCATTCTGACAGTCCTCCTTTTATATCTGTTCGCCTCAAAATATGAGCCAGCAGCATCAGCGAAGCATTCCCTAGACTCAAAATCAAAACACCGACAACGCCAATCATCCAGTCGTCACGTAGAGCAGAAACCACCAAAACCATCAGAGACGTTTTCGTAGAAATACTCGCAAAAGCCAGCATCTTCTGCCAAATATCCTCATCTTGACAGGCTTCGTAAATAGGGATCAACAAAGCTAGAATCATTGCAATCAACAGCCCGTTCATCATCTTCGACTCCGTCTCACCCAGTGCACCTCATTTCGACCTTCTTCGTAGTGTTTTACCACGATAGATTTTGGCGTAAAGGTGATCAAAAATATATCTAGAAACAACAAACCAGGCGTTCTTCTCGGCTTACTTGGCACAACGGTAAGCTCTTCACGGTCGTGAGGATAAAGCATCATCTCAAAGGCTTCATAATAAGCCTGAGGAATCGCCACTATAATCTCCCACAAAATCTGTAGCCAATCTTTCAGCACGGCGGGTGCTATATAAGATCGAGGCCCAAACTTAGGGAGTAACAGCGAAAGGCCAATCCCAATTAAAATATTCGCCCAGCTCAGATCAGCCGTCAGCAAAAACCAAATGGTCAGGCGCAACACAATATCTCGATATCCAATCATGCCAGCACCATCCAAAACAAAAAGGTTAACACCAGACTCATCGCCCCAATTAAGTGGTCAAACTGTTCAGCAACGCGGGGCAGCTTAATCGCCAGCTTCTGAAACACCAGCAGATACGCCAGCCAGCCTAGAGCAATCGTAACCAGCGGTTTAACGATATTTTGGAGAGTATACGCGTCATAGTAAAAGACATTGGCAAAGACAAGACCGCCTAACAGTACCGCCATCGCTAGCCAAAAACCGACGTTTGTATTGTCTTTTGCACCGGCTTCAGAGCGAGCATGGGGTAAAAAAATGAACTTAGCAAACGAGATAGCCGTTCCTAACGCCGCAATATTCATCCCAATGACCTGCCAGGGCAGCAGATTCTTAGTCGTAAGCACCTTTGCCCCAAAGCCAGAAAGCAAAGGAAAACCTGAGATTGAAAAGCTTGCGATCGCTAAAGCTATCCACAGAGTAGTAGGAATCGGATTTTTCTTCAGCACTTTAATATCTCGACTAGGCAACTTCCCTACCGTCAAAAACAGCGCCGACTTTACGAGCCCATGTGTGAGCGCATAGAACCCACCGACAGCGGGTGCGGCCAAAATGAAGCCCAGCTGAGACACCGTGTGAAAGGCCAAAATTCGCTTAGTATCTTTAGCAAAAACCGCAAAGCTCACGCCAAACAGTGCCGTCGCCACCCCAAAAAAGCGCACTAGCGGATCAAGCTCCGGCATCATCAGAGCAAATCGCACCAATGGAAAAACCCCTGTCTTTACCACAACCCCAGATAGCAGCGCTGATACCGGAGACTCCGATTCACCATGAGTAGGCGGTAGCCATAGGCCCGAAACGAAGATACCTCCTTTGCTCAGTAGGCCTAAGAAGATCAGTGCGATCGCTTCATTAGGCGCATCCACCAGCGCCGTAAACGCAAAAGAGTGACTGGTCTGATAGACCAGCGCCGCACCTAGCAAGTAAAACAGCATCGCCGTATTACTTACAAATAGGTATCGTAGCCCCACCCACACAGCCCGATCCGTCCGAGGGTAGGCAATCAGCAAAAAAGCCGCAATACCAATCACCTCCAGCGCTACATAAACGCTAATCAGGTCCGCGCAAATGAAAACCGAGTTGACGCTGCCGTGCAGAATAATAGCCTGCGTGTAAAAGAATGCCTTTTTCTCAGACTGCCAACAGTACAAGATAACCGCAGCCGTCACCACAGCATTCGTTAAAACAAAAAATCCGCTGAGCTGATCGACCAGTAGGCTAACGCCAAAGCTACCCACCAAGTTCAGGGCTAGAGGCGCTGGGTTCAGCACAAGCCACAGCCCATAGACCAATGACACCAGCGAGACTGCCATTGCTAAAACCCGTGCGATCACAGGCAGCAGATAAATACTGAAGCCAACAAACAGCGGTAGCGTAATCCAAAAAAGTGTGAGGGTTGTCATCACGTGTTGTTCCTCTCAATCTCGCGACACTCCAGCGTGGGATTATCGCGAGAGAGCTTCATCACACCCACTAGCATCAGCGCCTGAATAGAAAACCCGATCACAATCGCTGTCAAAATCACCGCCTGCGGCACTGGATCGGCGTAGTCCACCGCCGGACGATCATCTAACCTAGCAATAGGTGTAAACAGCCCTGTGTGAGCCGCTGTCAAGACATAGAATCCAATCACCCCTGTACTCATAACGTCCATAGAGATAATTTTCATCACTAGATTCTTCTTCCAGATGATGCCAAAAAAGCCACAGAACACCGTGGCTAAAATAAAAGCTTCTAAAATCAACATAGGTTATTCAAAAGTTCAGCAGGCCCAGCGGAGATATTGTACAAGTCCTACATAATTGGTCAACTGCAATGTTAAGCCTCCAGAAATAGATAAATATCAAAAAGTTCTGAGCATGAATTTGACAGCTGAGGGTAGATCCAAAAATGCATCTATAGATAGACTAAAGTCAATCACATTCAATTTCTCATTGATATGAGTCTATACTAGTTTCCCTACGATATTTCGTCCCTTTCCCTAGAATTTTCGAATATAAAAGCCAAAGCAAGCTTATTGCTACGCATCCAAAGGCCTCTCCTTTAGCAGCAGGAAAGGCTCTCCCAGCGACTATTCAGGTAAAAGTCTACAAGAAGCAAAGTCCAGACAAATATCGTTTATCTACCCGGATAGATTTATTTTGGAAAATGGAAATATAGGTTGAGGAGAGACGACAGACACAGGACTCTCTATCCCGTAACAAACAGGCCATTCACTGCGATCGACGGCGTGTAGGTCGAGCCGACCCACTCAGCATCACTGCCCAGCATCATCTCGTTTTGCAGTATCACGTAGGCATTCCCAGAAACCATCGTATCTTTCACCCGGCCTACAATCTCACCTTTACTTACCCGGTAGCCCAGCTCCAAATTAATCGCAATATCGCCGGTAATATCTCCACCTTCACCCATCATCTGGTCCACAATAATCGCCTCCGGATACTGGGCGACCAGCGCATCCCAGGTAAGCTCACCTGGTGTAATCAACAGATTAATTAGCCCAGGTGTAGGATAGCCTCCTAGCCCAGAGCGAATACCGTTACCAGTAGAGCCACTCCCTAGCCCTGCAACCTTCTCATCAGACGAGCCAACGGCAAGATCGCTGTACCAGCTCTTGATCGCACCCCTCTCTATCAGCATTATCGGCTGGCTCAGCTGCCCCTCATCATCAAACGGGCAGCTGTAGGGCCCGGCAGTTGGATCTTGTCGTAACGTAAGCACATCTGAAACGACCTGCTCACCCCACTTCTCCCGCCAGGGCGATGTCCCCTCCAGCACGCGCTTTCCGTTGAGCGCAGAGCACAGAGTATCCCACAATAGCCCTGCTGCCCCAGCCGTAAAGATCACAGGCACCTGTCCCGTCACAGGTGCCACTGTCTTCTGTGCCCAGTCCATTCGCCGAATAATGCTATTAGCAACGCTCACCATATCCAGCTGATTGCGAGTAGCAGCGCCGTCGCTCACGCACAAAAAATCATCCTGGTCGATCAGCTCGGCGCTAATATAGCCGCTCAAAGTCGTATCTTGAAAGCGATAGTCGAGCCCGGTAGACGTGATCAGTCGCACCTGTTCTACATCGCAAGAAACACTAGCCTCACAAACGACTTCAGGAAAGCGATCGCGAATCAGAGAGATCGCCTCTCTCCCTTTCTCCACCAGCATTTCCACCGCCATCACCTCACCCACCGAACCAAAATCTCTAGACCCACCTTCAGTCAGCTTTGGCGTCTCCGGCTCATTTAGCTCACTAATTGCCAGCGCCTTCTCCACCAACACACCCGGCTCAACCGGACCATAGCCCACAGCCACCCCCGGCTGACCATTCCGCCACAGCCGCAGCGCCACCCCTTCCGCCTGACTCGTCTCCGCCTGCTTCAGCCGATTCCCTTCAAAAATAACCGGCTTCTCTAGCGAGCTAGACTGGTAAATTTCTGCCGCCTCCGCACCAGCTGCGATCGCCTGCGCCAGCAAAATCTCTGGCAAATCCACACCGTACTCTTTGTCATTCATACTTCTTGTTACCAGCTATTTTCGCTGAGCTATATCTATTAGCCTAACCCGGTATGTTTTTTCTTTTACCAGGTGCCTCCGTTACAGGTCTCACAGGCAGCCGCCCCCAAACTGGGAAGTCTAAAAATAACATCGTATTCCCCAAAAATTCCTATGCCACCACTATCCAGGAAGCCTCTCGAAGCCTTCCCTCGTATCTCCGGCTACACCATCACCGAGCAACTCTATAAAGGTGCACGAACGGCAGTTTACCGAGCAACGACGGCCAGTCAGCAACCTGTCGTAATTAAAGTCATGCGACAGTCCCATCCAGACTTCAGCGAGCTAGTACATTTTCGCAATCAGTACGCCATCACCCAAAATCTATCCGTTCCAGGTGTGGTCTGTTCCCTGGCCCTAGAGCCTTGGCAGAATGGCTGTGCGCTAGTGATGGAAGACTTTGGAGGCTGCTCACTCCAGCAATACGCCACTGACCAATCACTCTCGCTCATAGAAGTCTTAGGTATCGCCTTACAAATGACGGACATTCTGCACGGTCTAAATCAGCACCACGTCGTCCACAAAGACATCAAGCCTGCCAACATCCTGATTGAGCCCGCGTCTAAGCAGATTCAACTCATCGACTTTTCCATTGCCACCCTGCTGCCCAAAGAAAGCCAGGAAATTCAGAGTCCTAACGTTCTAGAAGGAACCCTCGCCTACCTGGCTCCTGAACAAACCGGACGGATGAATCGCGGTATCGACTATCGAACCGATTTCTACGGCCTTGGCGTAACGCTGTATGAGCTATTGACCGGCCAAATGCCTTTCTCTGCAACAGATCCCTTAGAGCTAGTGCATTGTCACATCGCTAGAGCACCCCTACCGGCCTGCGCAGTGAATGCGGAAATTCCGGCTGTGGTATCGCAAATAGTGCTCAAGCTGATGGCGAAAAATGCGGAAGACCGTTATCAAAGTGCGTTCGGGCTAAAGCACGATTTGACGCGCTGTTTGCAGGCCCTCAAGCAAGCCAAAGAATCAGTAGGCATTACTGAGTTTGAGCTAGGCCAGCGAGACATGAGCGATCGCTTTCTCATTCCCGAAAAACTCTACGGGCGAGAAGACGAAGTTGCAATCCTGCTAGAGGCTTTCGAGCGTGTCGCACAGGGCAGCGCGGAGCTAATGCTGGTTGCAGGCTTTTCCGGTATCGGCAAAACTGCCGTAGTCAACGAAGTGCACAAGCCCATCACCCGCCAGAGTGGCTATTTCATCAAAGGCAAGTTCGACCAGCTCAACCGAAACATTCCGCTTTCGGCCTTTGTTCAAGCCTTGCGGAGCCTGGTAGGACAGCTTTTGGCCGAATCGGATGCGGCGATTGCTCACTGGAAAACCAAAATCCTCACAGCAGTAGGCAGTAACGGACAAATTATCATCGAAGTCATTCCTGAGTTGGAGCGCATCATCGGCCAGCAGCCTACTGTGCCAGAGCTCTCGGGTAGCGCCGCCCAAAGTCGCTTTAATCTGTTGTTCGGCAAGTTCATTCGCATTTTCACTACCCAAGAACACCCGCTTGTCCTTTTCTTAGACGACCTACAGTGGGCAGATTCTGCCTCACTAAGCTTGCTTCAGTCGCTAATGGCAGCGTCCGAGATGGGCTATCTGCTAATACTAGGAGCTTACCGAGACAACGAGGTATTTCCAGCCCATCCGCTGATGCTAACGCTAGGTGAGCTATCTCAAACAACAAGGCAAATCACTACGCTCACACTACAACCCTTAAGCCAAGCCTCCCTAAACCAGCTAACTGCAGATACGCTACAGTGCTCGTTTGCCTTAGCATCACCTTTAACTGAGTTAGTCCATCAAAAGACGCAGGGTAATCCATTTTTTGCAACTCAGTTTCTAAAAGGGCTTCACGACGATGCTCAGATTATCTTTAACCGTGAGCAGGGGTACTGGCAGTGCGACTTAACTGCGATTCAAGCCTTCGCCCTTACCGACAACGTAGTCGAATTTATGACCGCGCGGCTGCACAAGCTACCGGAGGCCACTCAAGACATATTAAAGCTAGCTGCCTGCTTAGGTAACCAGTTTGAGCTATCAACCCTAGCAGCTGTTTGCGAACGAGCGGACTTTGAGATTGCAGCCGACCTTTGGAAAGTGTTGCAAGAAGGCCTGGTTCTGCCGCTAAGCAAAACCTACACATTTTTCCAGATGGCCGATGCGCCCAACGAAAAACCAGCTAAAATGCCTGTTGTTGGCTATCGTTTCTTACACGACCGAGTGCAGCAGGCAGCGCACGCACTTATCTCGCCAAACGAAGAAGCCGATTTCCGATTGCATATTGGTCGGCAGCTAGCGCTCAGCGATGGGCTTATGCAAAATAAGCAACAGCTCTTTACCGTTGTAGATAACTATAACTATGGGATCTCTAAGCTATCGGATGCAGATGAACAGCGCCAGCTGATGGCTTTGAACCTAAAGGCAGGTAAAATCGCCATAGAAGCGACTGCCTACGAATCAGCGGCGTTTTATCTAGAGAAAGGAAGAGCATTGGTCTCTCTTTACGCTGTTGCAGATGCGTCGCTATGGTACCAAATCTATCTAAATTCTGTTGAAGCTGAGTACCTGAGCAGCCGCTGGGACAGTGCAAATCAGCTATTGCAACAGCTTTCTACCAAACCTTTGAACGATTGCGAACAGCTTCAAGTAGCAGCTGCAACCATCAGAATTCATATAGTCCAGGAAAACTTCGCAGCCGCGCTGACAGTAGGTCAGTCTGTCTTGTCAGCGCAGGGGCTGTCGCTGTGTGACCCCAGTCAGAACGAGGCACTCAAGGCCAATCTGTCTACCGTAGATATCAACAGCATTCGGGCAATGGATGATGAGCGATCGCTCCTGCAAATGGCCGTACTGTTAGAAATGTGCGCGCTAGCCGTGTACTTCGATCCCAACTTATTCACCCGAATTATTCTAACTTTGATTGATCTTTCCCAAAGGTTAGGGTACTCAGGCATGTCGGCTTTTGCCTTTGCTAACTACGGTATGTTGTTATCCGAAATGGGCGATTACTCACTAGCCTATCGTGCGGGCTGCTTTGCGCTAGAGCTGTTAGAACATTTTGACACCAAAAGCCTGAGCACCAAGGTCAACCTAATACATTACTCTTTCATATCGGCTATAAAAAAGAGTGTAACAGAAAGCTTAGCACCCTTAGAAAGAGGCTACAGAGAGGGTTTGGAGGTAGGAGACTTGCTCTTTAGCAGCTTCTGCGTTAGCAACTACTGTCTTCTATCTTTGCTCTGCGGAGAAAATCTTACCGCAACGCTCGAACGCATAGCGCCCTACGTTGACTGGCTGAAGCGGTCTGAATTGGACACTTCCTGGACTTTAGCGCAGGTTTGGTACCAGCTCGCTCTCAATTTGTCCGGACAGTCTGAAGATGCGATCGCTTTTAACACAGGAGACTTTGACGAAGCAGTCATCCTACCGCAGCTAGAAGCCTCCCAGTCAATCATGACCTTATACGAATATCACCTATCGAAGAGTATCTTGTGCGTTCATTTCAGCAAATGGGAAATCGCCAGAGAACATCTAAAGCAGGCTGAAATTCACAAACCCTTTGGAAGTGGCTACAAAGCGTTTATCTGGTACTTTTACGATGCTCTAGTCATCCTATCTCAGACTGGCACGCACAGTGACGCAAACGCTGCCCTCAAAGCTGTAGAAGGCCACGCAGCTTATCTGCGCAAACTAGCGCTACACGCGCCAATGAACTTTCAGCACAAGCATGACCTGCTGATGGCAGAACAATTTCGCATACAGGGGCAGAAGCTAGAAGCGATCAACTACTACGACAGCGCCATTGCTGGCGCAAAGGAAAACAAGTTCACCCACGAAGAGGCATTGGCAAATGAGCTAGCAGCAAGATTCTATCTCGATTGGGGTAAAGAAACTTTTGCCGCTATCTACATGCAGGCCGCCTACTACTGCTACAGCCGCTGGGGTGCTCAAGCAAAAGCGAACGACTTAGAAACGCGCTATCCAACACTATTGCAACCAATTCTTCAGCAATCGCTACAGTCTTCTGCGGCTTTCAACCCACTAGAAACTATCATCGTATCCCAGATTTCTGTTCACACTTCCACCCAAGTCAGCCGAGCTTCAACGACTAATGTAAATGCCGCGCTCGATTTTGCTACCGTCCTCAAAGCCTCGCAGGCACTATCAGGTACCATCGAGCTAGAAGACCTGCTGCGTCAGCTCACCCAAATTATCTTACAAAATTCCGGTGGCGATCGCTGTGCCCTCATCCTGGCAGATAGCGATGGCACCTGGCAACTCAAAGCCCTTGCCACTCCCGACAATACAGACCTCCTCTCAGAGTCCCTGGCGGGCCATCCCAAGCTGCCGCTCAAACTGATTCAGTATGTTAAAAACACTCACCAAACCGTCGTCATCGATAGTCTAGAAACCGAGCTGCCAGTAATAGATGCTTACCTAGAACAGTCAAATCCTCAAAGCTTGTTGTGCCTCCCTTTACTCAACCAGGGCAAGCTCCTCGGCATCCTATACCTACGCAACCGCACTACTCGCGGAGTCTTTACCCAGGCACGCGTCCACATTCTCGGGTTTCTCTGCACCCAGGCAGCTATCTCTCTAGAAAATGCTCACCTCTATCAACAGTCCCAAGCCTACGCCCAACAGCTAGAACAATCCCAACTACAAACCGTTCAAGCCGAGAAGATGGCCTCCTTGGGCAATCTCGTCGCAGGTGTCGCCCACGAAATCAACAATCCCATCGGCTTCCTCAACGGCAGCCTCAAAAACGCTCAAACCTACCTTCAGGACTTATCCGAGCATCTAGCACTCTATCAACAGCACCATCCTCAGGCAGCAGAGCCTGTTCGAGAAAATGCTGAAGACATCGACCTAGACTTTCTCCTAGAAGACTTTCCTAAGTTACTCAATTCGATGACGGCGGCGAATCAGCGCATCAAATCCATTAGTACCAGCTTACGTACCTTCTCTCGCGCCGATACAGAGCACAAAGTCAGCGCTAACTTACATGAAGGCCTCGATAGTACTTTACTGATCTTAAAGTACCGTCTCAAGGGCAACGAAAATCGCCCCGAGATTGAAGTAATCAAAGACTATGGCGACCTGCCAATCATCGACTGCTTCCCTGGTCAGCTCAACCAGGTCTTCATGAACTTGTTGGCCAATGCAATTGATATCTTCGACGAAGCCGCTGAGCAATCGTCCTTCACTGAACTGAAAGAGAATCCTCAAATCATTACCGTTAAAACAGAACTATGCACCCAACAAAACAGCAGGCAAAAGGTAGCAACTATTCGTATTAGCGACAATGGCAAAGGCATGACAGAAGCGGTGAAAGCGCGGATCTTTGACCATCTATTTACCACTAAAGGCGTGGATAAGGGGACAGGATTGGGATTGGCGATCGCACAGCAAATCGTCGTCGAAAAACACGGTGGCAGCTTAACCGTAAGCTCTGAGCTAAGCCAAGGTACTGACTTCTGTATTCAACTACCGTTCTAACAGCTTCAAAAACGCCAGCACGACACCGTTTGTCCAGCCAAAGCCCACTTCGTTACTGCTATACCCGTACTCAATTTCTTCAGAGACGTCACTCGAACAATTCTCCAAATGATATTTCTCCACCAGAGTACCGTTGCGCTCAAAGTCTTCAGTCACCATCGTGACGAACCGCCGCGCTAAGCGCTCAGCCTCCGTTCGGTAGCCGTAGCGCACCAGGCCTTCTACCGCAATCAGCTGTAGCGGAGCCCATCCCATCGGATCATCCCACTGATTGCCAGAATGATAGGTACTTGTTCGCACACCGCCAGGTGCCTTAAACTTACCTAAATTTTCGACAATCCGCTCAGCCTGCTCATCAGAAGCAATACCGGTCCACAGCGGATAGAACGTCGTTGCAAATTCATACTGCCGTCGCTGACCGGTCGTCGTGTGATAGTCAAAATACAAACCGCTCTGCTCGTCCCACAAATATTCGTTCATTTTATCTCTACGCCGACTGGCCCGGTCCTGCCAAACTTTCTCTTCCGTGGCCGTCTCTTGCTCAGACTCACTGCCCAGCTTACGATAGACTTCCGCAATGTCGTGCTCCGTCTGATAAAGCAAAGAATTTAGACAGACGGGCAAATAGTAGAGTATGTCCACACTAAAAGGACCGAACCGATTGGTTGGATCAAAACCGGACTCCCGCATCGTGCGATCGCCCTTATAAAACAAATCCGTCAGCTCATCTTTCTCCTTGTCGTAGTAGAGCGACACATCGTAAGCATCCACTTTATTCTGCTTATAAAACTTCTTCACCCGGTCAAAGTGAGTCTGCCCCTGATCGTCTGTTTCCGAAGCCGCAACTTCTGGCGCAGGGCCTTTTCCAAAGTCATAGAACTGGGAAAGACCGCTCGGCTTATGTAAATGTTCGCTGATGTACCAATACTGATGATAGGTCTCTAAAGCGGGCAGACTCTCCGTTAGCCAGTCCAAATCTTGCGTATGTTCGTAGACTTCGAGCACCATGCGAGAAAGGAAAGGAGGTTGCGATCGCGACAAAAAATAAGTCCGATTTGCATTTAGCACCGCGCCGTAGTGCACCACCTGATACAGCAGCTGATCTGTTAGACTCTTTGCCAAAGCAATCTCATCATCTAACAGCAGCCCGCGCAAAATGAAGTAGCTGTCCCACCCGTAGGCTGCATTGAATTTACCGCCCGGCACCACATAGTCACCAGGTAGATACAGCAGCCCATGCACCTTGATCTTGTCAACATTATCCGGCAGTCTTTGCAGCGTAATCTGCTCAAAGTCTTCCGGAATTTCAGTAGAGAGCGTTTCTCTTACCTGCTCAATATCCTCCTTAGCTGAAACATAAACAATCCAAGGATCACCTTCTGTATGGTCCTGCTTAGAATCTGTAGCCGCCGCTAAAAGATCGCTATGGCCGCGCCGTAGCTCAGTCCATTTCTTTTTTATGTGCTGTTTTACAGCGCTCAGTCGCTCAGCGTCTGGAAAATTGATATCAGTCATGCTTTCTATCACCAGAGAACAAAAAGATAAACGTCAGATTTAACCTGTCGCTTAAAGCTATCAGCTAGAGAGCAAACCCACTGGAAACACATCTAAAACCTCTCCCACAAAGATCTGCCCCTTTCCTGACAGCGTCGCGTCTGTCAGCCAGTTCTTCCACTCAACGTCGCTAGCCTCTTCCGGCAACACCACCGCTGTGTCATCCCATACCTCAGTACCGCAGGGCGGCAAGCCAGCCTCTACCATGCCCGACAAAAAGCGAGGGATAACTGCGATCGCACACCCACCCGCACTCTGCCGAGCAAACGCAATCACCCGCTCAGCATACTTTCCCGTCACCTCCAGCGGTAGATACTGACCCTTCTCAAACAGATCACTCAGCCCTTTTCTCGCCGCTAGTCCTCTAAAGATCAAAAACAGCTTAATTCGCCCGTCTTCCCAGCTGGTCATCAACTCTTTCACCAAAGCGGCCGGGTCACTCTCCCACTGAGACTGCATTTTCTCTAAAAGCTGAGCCCGCTTATCGTAGTCCACCGGGCGGCGATTATCAGGATCTACCAGGCTCAAGTCCCACATCTCCGAGCCCTGATAAAAATCAGGAATACCGGGCGAAGCAATCTTTAGCAACAGCTGAGAAATAGAGTTGTAGACGCCATACTGTTTTATCTGCGACTGAAAGCTACGCAAACTGTCTAGGAAAGAACTGTCTTGCTCCGAATCTAGCAACGTCTCAATAAAGCTGGCATAGCCCTCTTCATAGGCTTCATCAATATTTGTCCAGTTCGTATTCTCTTTCGCTTCCCGCCCAGCTTTTAGTACATAGGCCTTAATTCTTTCCCTAAATTCAGACAGCTCGACTTCGTCAAAAGGATAGGCACCTACAAGCGTTTGGTACAGGAAATACTCGTCGTTGGGTGTAGGAATGGGGCGTTTGCCCACCCGCTTTTTGTCGGCGTTCATCTCTTTCCAGGCGTTGACCTGCTTTTCCCAGACTTCAGGCATTTCAGAGAGGACATTTAGGCGCGATCGCACATCTTCACTTCGCTTCGTATCGTGCGTAGAACTCGCATTCAAATTGTGCGGCCAGTGCGCCTGCTGGTGCTGATTATAGGCATGAAAATCTGACAGCGGCAAAGCAAACTCACCCGGCGCACCGCCCACCTCATTCAAACTCGTAAATCTGTTGTACACATAGAACAGCGTATCTTCTATGCCCTTTGCCGTCAGCGGCCCAGTAAACTGCTGCATCCGCATAATAAAATGCAAACGCTGCCCACGAACCTCGTCAGACAGCGCCTCTACATCTTCTAGCAGCAACACCTTCTCAACAAAATCTAGCGCCGCAGTGAAATCATCTCCCTTTTCAAGGCTGTGCGATCGCACAGTAGCCAGCGCCTCTTTTATATAGTGCTCATCTTTTTCACTACGCCCTTCCTTACTCACGTAGCTCCGATACACCGGAAACGCAATCATCACCTCCTTCAGCGCCAGCCGCAGATCTGCAGCAGGCAACGAAGCACCCATCTCCCCAGCTAACCCATTCAGCAGATGCGCCAGGTTATCAATATCACCCACCAGCTCCGACTCAGCCAGCAACCGCTTCTTATCCAAAAACAGCTGCTCATAGTTGTCTTCTACACCCGTAAACGCCTCATACAGTCGCCCAAACGCGTCCTTACTCCCCGACTGACAAAACACCCGATTCACACAGGTCAAAAACTCATAGCCCGACGTCCCCTGAATCGGCCAATCATCCGGCAGCGTCTCATCTGCTTCTAGAATCTTTTCAACAACGGTATACACATCTCCCATCTCTGCCGTTAGCTGCTTCAAATACGCCAGCGGATCGTAGAGCCCATCAATATGATCTATCCGTAATCCAGTAATCTTCCCTTCCTTCACCAGTCGCTGAATCAATCCATGCGTTTGATCAAACACATGCGAATGCTGCGCATTCAAACAGATCAGCTCATTCACCGTAAAAAAGCGTCGATAGTTCAGCATCTCCGACGCCACCTTCCAATGAGACAGCCGGTAGAACTGCTGACCCAACAGTGAATCCAACAGAGTAAAACTATCCGCACTGCCTGCTTCACCATTGAACACGCTAATCGTTGTCTCAACAAAATTCTTAAAGGCATCTTCAGTCGTAAACAACAGCCACAGCTGACGCTTTATCTCCTTCGACGCCTGAGACCGCGCTTCTCCCTCCAAAGGACAAACATCGTCATCAATTTGCTTCAACAGATCTGATACGCGAGTAGCTAACTTACCCTCCAGCTCAGACAAATCGCGTCCCAAAAAATCACTATACGTCGTCAAACTAATCGGCAGCTGCAAACTGTAGTAGCCTACCTTCAGTCCATCTTCACCATAAATTAGCTGTAGCTCCCCGCCTTCCAAACACTGCCGATAGTCCGCCCCCAACATCGGCGCAAGTACTCGGCCCTTCAGCTCATCGTGAAAAGAAGTCCAATCAATATCGAACGTATCGCCATAGGCCGAATCCGGTCCATGCTCCAGCGCATCCATCAAATACGGATTTTGATTGCTGAACGCCATATGGTTCGGCACAATGTCTTGCAGCCAGCTCAGCCCGTGCTTCTGCGCCTCGCTCACTAGCGCTTCGTAATCTTCCTCCGTCCCTAGCTCAGGATTCAGCCGATTTTGGTCAACCACATCGTAGCCGTGCTGACTGCCACTGCGCGCTGCAAAAATTGGCGACGCATAGATACCCGAAATCCCCAGCCTTGCCAAATATCCCGTGATTTCCTGAGCCTGCTTAAAGCCAAAATCAGGCGTGAACTGTAACCGATAGGTCGCCGAAGGAATACGCATAATGGTGTGAATAGAAAGACAAAGCACTGCTCGTCACCATATCAAAAGAAATTGCTTTCAAAAGCCTATCCTTGGGCACAACTTTGAGCGCAGCTTCTCAGGCATCTTTTACCCCAGCAAAAGCGCATCCAAAGAATACGCTCCCGGACCAAACACCATAATCAGCACCAGCATCACAGAGAAAATCAGCGCCTTTTCCATACTTGGCGGCTCACCCTTATCTCCATTCGGCCCCTCATAAAACTCTCCTAGTTCATACGGATCGGGCGCAATAATTGGCAGACCATCGATAATTTCTAGCACCAGCGCATAGACCATCGACACCAAAATAGACAGGCTCGAAAAAGGCGTCAGCACGCCTAAAATGAGCCCAACGCCGCCGACAATCATAAACCCTGCGGACAAAAAGCAAAGCGGCAGCGGCGCGCCTAATGCATTCGACCAGGTCTCTAAGTTCTTGAGCTTCGGCAGTCCGTGTAGGATAAACAAAAAGCCAACCACCGCCCGAAAGGCTAGCAACATATAGCCTTGAGGTCCGGAGATGAAGTCGGGATATAGGTTAGACAGTAGTGAAATCAACGCTTCCAAGCTTTTCTCCTCTGAAGAAACAACAAACCAAATAGCTAAACAAAACTAACAAGAACAAAGCGCTCAAGTCTCTACTAACAGCACATTGTGACCATCCGGTCCGCGCCACAGCGCCGCCCGGCCAAAAGGCATTGCATTCGGCAAGTCAATCACCTTCGGCGACACGAACTGCACATGCGCCTCTTCCAACGCCTCTACCGCCGCATCAATATCGTCTACCGCTAGCTCAAAGTGCATATGCACCAAATCATTCGTCTGCTGATCAATCGGAAAAGCCCTCGCACCCGGCGGCGTAAGATAGTCCAAAAATTCCACACCTAGCCGCCCTTTCGCAGGCGTCAAAGAAGTCACAATCACCTTGGCACTAAAAAGATTATCCATTGTCTCTTGCTTAATGCCGATGTTGATAAAGCTGCCCTGGTGCGTCAGGCCAAGCACATCACGATACAGCGCCAGGCTAGTTTCTGTGCTCGCAATAGAAATAGCAGAGTGATCCATCCCTAAAAACAGCGCGTCTTCTGACTGCCAATGGTCTGGGCCTAGTCCTGGCGGAAACTGCAACAGCTCTAGCGGATGCCCGTCGTCATCCCTAAACTTAAAGGCTTTAATATCATTTGGCAGCGTCTGCGGCTCTGGTGAGATATTTGTGAACGAGAACTTTTTCAGCTGCTCGTAGGCTTTGTCCATATCGCTAACGATAATAGCAAAGTGCTGAAACCACAGGTCGTTGCTTTTACTATCTGAAGGCACCGCTTTGCCCGTACCGCTCAAAAACTGCATCAGGCGAATCGTCTCCTGCCCTAGCTGCAAAGACACAATCCGCACCTCCGCATTTGGCACGCCGTACAGATAGCTAGCTTCATCGCCACTCAAGACCGTGTCTGAGACAGTTTTGTAGTCGAAGGCACCGGTAAAGAAATCGGTCGCTTTGTCAGCATCAGAAACTGTGAGACCGATTGCCCCGACTGCCTGAACCGTTACGCTGGAGGGAGACGCCATGTATAGAGCAGTTCCTTAATATCTCGATTTGCCCTCAGTATTTTGACACATTACCGCTGTAGCCACCCATCTAGGTCAACCATCAAGACTAAATTTGCCAGCACGTTTATCTTAAGTACTGTTCAGTCTGGCGATATTATCGTGCTGCACGACGGCAACAGTAGAATAGGCGATCGCACACTCAAAACGCTAAAGACGATTCTGCCAGTACTTTAAGAAAGAGGGTACGAGATCACCACTGTCTCTGAGCCAGTGTCTTCGCAAACCATCGCACCGTAGCCCTTCGGCTCAGGCGTCGCAAAATTACTCTACAGTTAAGCGAGTTTCACCAAATACGTTCTCACGTTAACTATGCCTCAAGTTTCACTGAGCGAAATGGTCAGTGCACTGGCCACCTCACCTACGCTTATTAGCTTTCCGACAGACACTGTGCCTGCCCTCGCCTCACAGCCTACGCAGGCAGAGCTAATTTATACTGCCAAACGCCGTCCGCCTGAAAAGCCTTTAATACTCATGGGTGCCTCCTTTGAAGACTTGCGCCCTTATATAAGAGAGAACGAAAGAGAACTCGAAGTTTGGCGATCGCACACCCAAAAGCACTGGCCCGGCCAACTCACCCTTGTCCTGCCCGCCAGCGATCGCACCCCCACAAACCTCAACCCCACCCACACCGGTACCCTCGGCATTCGCGTCCCCAACCACCCCATCGCCCTCAAACTACTCGCCCGCACCGGTCCTCTCGCCACCACCAGCGCCAACCTCTCCGGCCAGCCACCACTTACCACCGCCGCCGACATTGCCCAAACCTTTCCTACCGCACTCACCCTGCCGCCCGAAGACTACAGCCAGACAGCAGCCAGCGGCCAACCTTCTACGGTAGCCAAGTGGATAGGCATGACGGCAGGCCAAGAAACAGACGGCAGCTGGCAGATCTTGCGCCAAGGAAAAATTCATATATAGCGGAGATAATTCAAGCTACCGTAGGGCCATCTACATCCAAAAATTCCCACTAGCGCCTGGCCCATGTCCCTGGAATCCACTCCTTCAGATCACCCTGAAAATCTTCAGCTCGCTTACCAACGGCTGCTCGCCCTCGAACGGTTCAAAAGCGGCTTTTTGGCTCGCACCTCTCACGAACTGCGATCGCCTATCAACACCATTGTCAGCCTGCACCAGCTCATCCTCGAAGACCTGTGCGAAGGCCCCGAAGAAGAACAAGAATTCATTGGCCAGTCAAAGGCAGCCGCACTCAAAATGCTAGCCCTTTTCGACCAAATCGCCGCCGTCTCCAAGCTAGACATTGGCCGTGAGCCACCCAAGCTAGAAAACGTAGACCTCAGCTTTCTGCTACCCGAAGTAGAAATGCTCACCACACTACAAGCAGCCAACCAAAACATTCGCTACACAGTAGATGCGCCTACAGAAGCGCTAGAGATCTACACAGACGCAAAGTGGCTAAAAAACGTTCTAACAAGTTTGATTCAAGATGGTATTGCACAAACCAAGCTTCTAAAACTAGGCACAGTTAAAACTGAACAGTCCATTATGATTTTTATCGAGTGCGATCGCTCAGCCAAGGGCTTGCAAGCAGAACTAGAAGCAATCTCTAAAAACACACTTCCTAAAGCGACAGAATCAGACAGCGGGCAGACAGAGCACCCAATCCAGAATATTCAGCTCTCAACCGGTTTAATTTTGGCAACAGCCCATACGGCCCTTCCGCTCATCAAAGGAAAGTTTGTCATTGCAGCGCAGCCTGCTACAGAAGGAAAAGAAGCAGGCTGCCAACTACAGTGCCATTTTCCAGTAGCCGTCTAAAGCAAGTCATCGAGAGCCATGAACACTCACCCTTCTAGCCTGATTCCGACAGAAGCCGACCACTTCAAAGTCCGCTACGCTCGGTGGCTCGGCTTTTCCTTACTACCCATCGGCATTCTCAATCTTCTTTTAGTAGCGTGGGTCATCTTGCTCGAAAGCAAATTCAACTCAGGCATTATCACAGGCATATTGTGCACCGCCTGCGGCTACCTGTACTGCACCCGTCCGTATTTCGCCCTAGCACCCAACCGTCTTACCATCTACAACCTCATCGGCTCCGCCGTCAAACGTTATCCCTTCGCAGACTTTCAAGACCTGAAAATTGAAGGCAAGCAGCTCTACATAGCCACTTCAGAAAGCGGTGTGGACAATACCTCACAGACAGAAAAGGTCAAAATTACCAAATGGCTCATCAGATCTAGCGACTGGAAAAAACTAGAAATGATCATCAGCGCCAATAAAACACAGACACAGCGTTAATCACAAACCATATCCTACCCAATAAATTCAATCCCGACTAAAACAGTCGGGATTACTTGGCGCGTTATATCCTACGTGTTAATATCATCACAATTCAAAAGAGATAGGTATATAGCCTGTTTCGCTTCCGACTTTACAGCCGCTATCGACCACCTATCTTTGCAAAAGGCCTTCAAAACTATGACGCAAGCTATCGAAAGACTCCGCACTTCACAGCAAACGTTTACAGCGCTCAAGTGCAAAGAATGTGACGAGCGCTATGAGCTAGGTGCCAAGCACGTGTGTGAAGAATGCTTTGGCCCACTAGAAGTTGCTTACGACTACGAAGCCATCAAAAATCAAGTCTCTAGAGAAATCATCGAAGCGGGCCCTCACTCCATCTGGCGCTACAAAGCGTTCTTGCCCGTAGAGACCGACACGCCCATCGACGTTGGCACCGGTATGACACCGCTGCTAAAAGCGAATCGCTTAGCTCGTCAGCTCGGCATTAAAGAGCTGTACATCAAAAACGACGCTGTCAACATGCCAACACTGAGCTTCAAAGACCGAGTCGTCTCTGTTGCGCTCACCCGTGCAAAAGAACTAGGCTTTACGACGGTTTCTTGTGCGAGTACCGGTAACCTGGCGAACTCTACAGCTGCGATCGCAGCCCACGCTGGTCTAGAATGCTGCGTCTTCATCCCTGCTGACCTCGAAGCCGGTAAAATCCTCGGCACCCTCATTTACGACCCCACCCTCATGGCCGTAAAAGGTAACTACGACCAGGTCAACCGCCTCTGCTCAGAAGTAGCCAACACCCACGGCTGGGGCTTTGTCAACATCAACCTTCGCCCCTACTACTCCGAGGGCTCCAAAACCCTCGGATTTGAAGTTGCCGAGCAGCTAGGCTGGGAACTCCCCGACCACATCGTTGCGCCACTCGCATCTGGCTCTCTCTTCACCAAAATCTACAAAGGTTTCAACGAATTTGTCGAAGCTGGCCTGGTAGAAGCCAAAGACGTTCGCTTTAGCGGCGCACAGGCGGAAGGCTGCTCACCCATTTCCCAGGCGTACAAAGAAGGTCGCGACTTCATCACCCCAGTGAAGCCCAACACCATCGCCAAATCTATCGCTATCGGCAACCCTGCCGACGGCATCTACGCCCTCGAAGTTGCCCGTAAAACCAACGGCAACATCGAAGATGTCACCGACGCCGAAATCATCGAAGGCATGAAGCTACTCGCTGAGACCGAAGGCATCTTCACCGAAACCGCAGGCGGCACCACCATCGCTGTCCTCAAAAAGCTTGTAGAAGCAGGCAAGATCAATCCTGACGAAAAGACAGTAGTCTTCATTACCGGCAACGGCCTAAAAACTACCGAGTCTGTACAGAGCCACATTGGCGAGCCCTTCACCATTGAAGCCAAGCTTGACAGCTTCGAGCGTGCGTGGGAGCGTGCCAATACGCTCAATCGCTTAGAGTGGCAGCAGACTCAGGTATAGGTTAGCTGCTCAGCACTGCCTGACAGTTCATATTTAGGGAGAGCGTTTATAGGCGCTCTCCCTCACACCTTTTTCAAATCTCCAAATTCAGCTAAAACATCCCCGAAAAATGTCCGTAAAAGTCCTTATCCCTACCCCTCTCCAAAAGTTCACCAACGACGAAGCGACTGTCGAGTGCGACGGCAGCAACATTGCGGAACTGATGAATACGCTAGAAGCTAAGTTTCCCGGCATTCAGAAGCGCCTGTGTGACGACAAAGGTGAGCTGCGTCGCTTTGTGAATTTCTATGTAAATAGCGAAGACATTCGTTTTTTGAACAATAAAGAGACTGAGCTGAAAGACGGCGATGAAGTGAGCATTGTTCCAGCAGTTGCTGGCGGCTAAACTCGCTGCTGAGAAAACGTCAAATATTTCAAGCGAGATCTGTTGTAATTGTCTACAACAGATCTTTTTCTGTTTGTTTGGCCGAGGAGCGTTGAGGCTGAATCTAGGCGACGTAGCCCCAGTAGATGATGGGGAGCGATCGCAATTTCAAAGTGCGGGTATAAAAATCGCTGCGCTACGAAAAAATCCAAATGCTAACGGCAACAACGATATAGACTGGTAAAGCACTCCAGTTTAAGCAGGCCAATAGACCCAAACAAACACGACAGTGGCTTAGCGCATAGGTCCGAGGGTTAGTCCCGATAGTTGGGATGTGATCTTAGCGCGACGACGCAACTGGTCATCTCCTATGACATCAACGCAATTGGGTTTCAGTTCCGATAGTCAGAATTTGGTTTTCACGCGCATAATGCACGACAGCCGTGTGTTGCCAGTGGCATAGTTTCAGTCCCGGTAGTCGGGATTTGGTTTTGGCGAGTCGAATCGACAAGGGCAACACTTTTTGAATCGTATGTTTCAGTCCCGGTAGTCGGGATTTGGTTTTGGCGAGCAAACACGCTGTCAACAGCGCAATGCATTCGATTGGTTTCAGTCCCGGTAGTCGGGATTTGGTTTTGGCGAGTCGGAATCGTTGGTATGACTGGCTGTCTAAAGTTGGTTTCAGTCCCGGTAGTCGGGATTTGGTTTTGGCGAGAACCTGGCAATAAGTCTTCCGCTGAAAGTCCATATTTACGTGTTTCAGTCCCGGTAGTCGGGATTTGGTTTTGGCGAGCTCGTCGCTATACGGCTGCCAACTGGTGAGCCTTATAAGTGTTTCAGTCCCGGTAGTCGGGATTTGGTTTTGGCGAGCACGACGTCATAGTCCGTGCCATCTATCGTAACTGTAACGTTTCAGTCCCGGTAGTCGGGATTTGGTTTTGGCGAGGCTGCTGGCTCAGCCTGTGCTGGGGCCTCGGCTTCGTTTCAGTCCCGGTAGTCGGGATTTGGTTTTGGCGAGATCGTAGGCATCAGAGTAGCGCACGACAAATTCAAGCTCGTTTCAGTCCCGGTAGTCGGGATTTGGTTTTGGCGAGGAAACGCTAGAGCGATTGCAAACAAACCTGTGATAAGTTTCAGTCCCGGTAGTCGGGATTTGGTTTTGGCGAGTTTATTTCCGTCTGCCATTCGGGCGCTTTCGTATTTGTTTCAGTCCCGGTAGTCGGGATTTGGTTTTGGCGAGCGAGCGCTCGCCGTAGCCGTGTATGGCGCCTCACAGTGTCCGGTTTCAGTCCCGGTAGTCGGGATTTGGTTTTGGCGAGAGAGGCATTTGTTGTAGTTTCTCCAATTTGCTTGTCCCGAGTTTCAGTCCCGGTAGTCGGGATTTGGTTTTGGCGAGCGTCCAGAGCACTGAAGCGGAGAAATTTGCTACTGTCTTGTTTCAGTCCCGGTAGTCGGGATTTGGTTTTGGCGAGTACCGGCATTACTGACGCGGGTCTGTGTACCGCTACTTTCTTGTTTCAGTCCCGGTAGTCGGGATTTGGTTTTGGCGAGGATTAGACAGATCTATAGGATAAATGAGCGGGCAAGTTTCAGTCCCGGTAGTCGGGATTTGGTTTTGGCGAGCAACGAGGCCGGCTTTAAGCCTTCCATTACAAACGTTTGTTTCAGTCCCGGTAGTCGGGATTTGGTTTTGGCGAGTCTGTGATCCTCTCGGTGTATGAGGTGTGGCGTATGTTTCAGTCCCGGTAGTCGGGATTTGGTTTTGGCGAGAGTCGAGCCGTTTGGGTTCTCACGGCTCAATCCATCGTTTCAGTCCCGGTAGTCGGGATTTGGTTTTGGCAAGTCTCTCTTATGTTCACACAGTCTATGACCGTCTAAAGTTTCAGTCCCGGTAGTCGGGATTTGGTTTTGGCAAAGGCAACAATCTCGTAATTGTAAGGACATTTCAAAAAGTTTCAGTCCCGGTAGTCGGGATTTGGTTTTGGCAAGCAATATGTTTTGGAGCTAGACAGTTTTAGTTGGAACCGTTTCAGTCCCGGGAGTCGGGATTTGGTTTTGGCAAGCTGATATCGTCAACATGCACTATTTAGTTTAATGCTATGTTTCAGTCCCGGTAGTCGGGATTTGGTTTTGGCAAGCTACTCCTATTACTATGACGTCTCGTATGTTTTCACGTTTCAGTCCCGGTAGTCGGGATTTGGTTTTGGCAAGCAGTGATCGTGGTAATGAAGTCCTGATTTCTCAGTGGTTTCAGTCCCGGTAGTCGGGATTTGGTTTTGGCAAGCTGATTTGAGTAAGGCTAATTTGTCCGATGCTGATTTGTTTCAGTCCCGGTAGTCGGGATTTGGTTTTGGCGAGTAAAACGGCTGTAGAAGGCTGTAAAACGGCTGTAAGTTTCAGTCCCGGTAGTCGGGATTTGGTTTTGGCGAGGCTTGCAGCTCTTCATAGATGCCATTCGGCAGCAAGTTTCAGTCCCGGTAGTCGGGATTTGGTTTTGGCAAGGGGCTGGGTCCGCGAAAAGTGTCCATCCAGTATGGAATGTTTCAGTCCCGGTAGTCGGGATTTGGTTTTGGCGAGTCTGCTGGCTGCGAATTTGTCATGGTGATGTTCTTTCGTTTCAGTCCCGGTAGTCGGGATTTGGTTTTGGCGAGTGCGCAAGATCGATCACTGAAAACTATACCCAATGTTTCAGTCCCGGTAGTCGGGATTTGGTTTTGGCGAGGCGTGCCGTAGCAAATGCGGCTGATTATTTTTGTCTGTTTCAGTCCCGGTAGTCGGGATTTGGTTTTGGCGAGGCAAGCACTACAAAATACAACGTGGTTGGGCGGCGGTTTCAGTCCCGGTAGTCGGGATTTGGTTTTGGCGAGGACCAACGCTCAAGTCTTCCCCTCCGAACTTGCCTCAGTTTCAGTCCCGGTAGTCGGGATTTGGTTTTGGCGAGTCTGGGTAGCTTTGCAACCGTTTACTGAGAAGCTCGTTTCAGTCCCGGTAGTCGGGATTTGGTTTTGGCGAGATGCCATCGATGAAGCATAAAGATTTATTAGACGGAGTTTCAGTCCCGGTAGTCGGGATTTGGTTTTGGCGAGAGCCGCTACGCTAAGAATACATTCTCATCTGGATCATCGAGTTTCAGTCCCGGTAGTCGGGATTTGGTTTTGGCGAGCCCTGTTCTCCGCTGTAGTCCCTTGTCGGCCCTTGTGGTTTCAGTCCCGGTAGTCGGGATTTGGTTTTGGCGAGCTGTCGAGCTAGCGCGTAAGCGTCTAGCGCCTTGAGGCGCTGTTTCAGTCCCGGTAGTCGGGATTTGGTTTTGGCGAGAGAGCACGGCTACAGTTCGCACCACTGCCTAGGTACCGTTTCAGTCCCGGTAGTCGGGATTTGGTTTTGGCGAGCGTGCAACTGCAGCCCGCGCGAGAACCTCTACAGAGTTTCAGTCCCGGTAGTCGGGATTTGGTTTTGGCGAGCGTCCTGGCCGCTGCAGGACGTCGATATCTGCCGGTGCGGTTTCAGTCCCGGTAGTCGGGATTTGGTTTTGGCGAGATTGCGCGTAGGTCGACAATGAAAACTCATATCAGAAACAGTTTCAGTCCCGGTAGTCGGGATTTGGTTTTGGCGAGTTAACTCAGCTACAGCCCGTCAGCGGAGCGACGTTCTCTGTTTCAGTCCCGGTAGTCGGGATTTGGTTTTGGCGAGCTCGTGCTCTGAAAGCCTTACTGTACCTCGCCTCCAGCGGCAGTTTTGGCAGAGGTACGAAAACCTGCCAAAAACGACGCACGATTAACTGCATCCGTACTTTCTAAAAGCTCGAAAACTATTGAATTGTCAAGGTTCTAGCGTTTTGGCAAACCTCCAGGGAAATTGACCCCGCTTAGCTTTGCCAAAAGTCTGCTCACATCTTACCGCCAAACAGCACAAGACGATCTACTGCACAAAAATCTTCAAAGTCGGCGAAAACCAGCGCAGCCTCTCCGTCGCTAAACCTGATCAGAACCAATTCCTAACTCCTTCAACTTAGCCGCCAGCCTATCTGCCTTTTGCTCCTCCGCTTCCGCTCGCTGTTTTTCCGCTTCCGCCCGCTGCGCAAACAGCTCAGCCTGCTGAATAACCTTCTTGATAACTGACAAAAGGAGGACCACCAGAACGAATTAGCACCAGCTCACTGCCCGATATATCAAAGCGAACATCTAGCAGGGAGCTCACCCAGTTCGCCATATCCGAAATATATTCCAAGCCAAGCTCACCCCGCACAAAACCACTCAAGGCATTCAGCTCAGCGTCATATAAATATCGGCTCTCCCCTCAATCGGGTACCAAAACAGATTGCCTGCTCCAAAAGCATCGTCTAGCAGCCAATTCAATTTTTGCCGAATCACGACAATCCAGCGATATTGCTCCGTATTACTCGCCATCGGCTGACCGGCAGAATCTGGATAGAAAACGTCAGTCGCCGTAGATGGTGACGCTTGAGAAACCACAGGCCCTACTCTATTGACGAATGCTGACCGCTCAAACTAGCACAAAAGAACTAGCAAGCCAATACAGACCCTTTCAAGAAAATCGCACAGTGCTGCCTCCATCATAAAATAATTGCCGACTCCTGACGCGGCTGCTCAGAGCCATAGGTCAAAGACTTTTTCACCGCACCTGCATCCATCACATATACCCGCACCGAATCTTCACTCACTTTAATGAGAGGTTCCATCTGCGATCGCAACTTAGCAAACTGCATCCCCGTCAAAAAACACTCAAACACGCTGTACTGCGTCCACTTTCCATAGCCCGAAAGCAGCTTATGCAGGCGATTTCGCCGTTTATTCGCCGCCTTATTATCCGGCAAATCATAAATAATGAGATAGAACAACGTGCTCACTTATCGCAGCACCAGACCTTTGTAAGGAATGCCCTCCTGCAAATGCTTAGCAAGTAAGCGGGCCTGAAGTGCGATCGCCCTCCGATAGCTGCACTTGTACCCAAACACCGGATGCTTAAACGTATCGTTCATCTTGCGATCAAACGCCTGCAAAAACGTTCGCCGTCCCGCATCCGACAGGCGATAAGCACCCAACATTTCCGTAAAATCCTTCGGCTGAATCGACTTATTGTTAATAGCAGCAAGCACAATATTATCCGTCACCAAAGGCCGAAACTCTTCCATCAAATCCAACACCATAGCGGGCTGTCCATGATGCACCTCATGCAAGTAGCCAATGTAGGGATCAAGACCGGCAATATGCGCCGCTGCCGTCACCTGACTTCGCAGCAGCGCATAGCCAAAACTCAGCAGCGCATTCACCGGATCAGTCGGCGGACGGCGATTGCGCCCGTCAAACTGCCACACCTCCGGCAGCATCGTCGCTAGCCCCGCAAAATATTCCCTAGCCGCAAGCCCCTCAATACCGCGCACCTGATCTACACTATGCTGCTGCGCCACCAACGCCTTACGCAGCTTCAGCGGATTCTCCTTTTGCCCATGCCGATACAGCACCGCATACTGATTGTGAATTTTAGCGGTAACCATCGCCTTCACAATAGTGAGCTTAGCATCGTCATCTTTGTACGCGCCATATTGAGCGAGTCGCAGCTGGCCATTGCGAGAATAACCCGGCAGCGCCGCACCCAAATACTTACCGAAAGGAGAAAGATAGTGAACAGGCATTCCCAGCTCTAGCGCATACATCAGCGCATCGCCCGTAACGGAAGGATTGCCCATCAGCACAACTTGATCCACCGTTTGAGCTGGAATAGACTGCTTTCGCCAGGAACCATCTTCTTGCTTAAGAGAGACTTTGAAAGCTTCGTACTGCTTACTGAGCTGAGCGTCGGGCTGCGTAATGTAGAGAGAAGTCATGAATAGGTGAAGAAGATTAGATTGCGCTAAGGAGTCGTGTTTCTTTGGGCAGACAAATTTCTGTAAGGCTACAGGCCTGACATTTTGTTTTGTTTGTAGTAGGCGCTGGGATGTTCTGACGCGTGGCTAACTGAGCTGCAACAATGGCGGATTCTGTTCTAGCTCTTAGCGCTTCGGTGAAAGGAACCTGCTCGCGGCGGCGGTTAGCATGGTAGAAGATTTCGCCATATTCAATTTCTTGGCCAGTGCGTTCTTCGAGGCAAAGAGCTGCGCCGCAAAGCTGAAAGTGATCGCTCAGGTGTTTGCCCATGCGTCCTTTCTTATATTCCAACGGCACGAGCTGTCCGTAAGTGACTTCTACAGCGTCTATGATGCCGGAAATGAGAAGGCGATCGCTCCATACCCACTGCTGCTGATACACGGTAGTGTCGCCCTCCTGCCGTACCATTTCGTCATCAATATTGCGATGCAGATGAGTGCCCATCACGATATGCTCGTTTATCTTCATCTCGCCAAGTTCATACTCCAGATAAAAGCGACGGTGACAATATTCCCAGGCATTGAGATAAGAGAGAGGAATGTAGTCTTTGCTCATGGCGCAGGTGTCACTGTTTTAGATTTCAGCGTAGGCTTGGGCAAGGGTAGACGATTTGCTAGAGGCGACTGCGCGTAAAACACCTGACCCATACCCATCGGTGTTTTGCGGCCAACGCCTGCGTAGAGAGAAAAACTAGCAAGCGCATTAATCTGTTTGATAGTGGAAGGAAAAAGGTCGCCTAGAATGTTAAAAGTAAGCGTACCAACACTGCCAATAAACTTACTTCGGCTGTCAATAGCAATCTCAGAATGGAGATTCATTTCGCTGGGGTAGATAGCGTTGATAAGCGTATCTTCAAAGGGGATGCCACTGTAGTGGTTCCAGCGCTTAAGAAGACTTTTGAAAACGCGATCGCGCGTTGGCATACAGGAATCGTATTCACTAATGCGAAAATTGGTAGGTGTGCAGAAGCGAAAAGGAAGCTTGCGATCGCGATCGCTCGCCTGCTCATACAGCTGCGCGTAAGACTGATAGCCCGCCCAGGGCTGACCCATCTGCTGAGTGCCGATAACACTCGTAACCTGAATCGGACTGCCGCCAAGCTGCCACTGCTTAGAGTTGCTAAGTCCTAGCCATAGATGAGCAAGCTGAGCAAAAAGCGTATCGTCTAGCAAAGTGATACGCCACCAACAGGGCGTACCGGCTGGAACGGCACGAGCATGACTCCACTGTAAAACACCAGGAAAAACACCAGGATTCTGTTGTTTTGCTAGATGGGTTTGTAAGGGGCTAAGGGTGAATGCTTTCTGTGTGGTTTGGCCGTGGAGGGTAGTAGCTAGCTCGGGGGATTGCGAGCGGACTAAGTCTAGAAACAGGGCGTGGAGATGTCTCCCGCTAAGATGCGTTTTGGGAATAGACTCAAGCGGCACTAGGTTAAGAACCAGACTGTAAGGCATCAGTTATTCTCCAAAGCGGTAGCACATATTAACAGGAATTTTGAGTCCTTTAGTCTCATCCGACGTATAGTAAGCGCCTGTCATACTGACATTGTGAATTAGGCTGACAGGCGGCATGTTTACGGTGTCGTAGCTGGTTACACGATTAGTAAACATAACGTCTAAAGGATTCAGTGGGTACGGATAAACAAACGGCTTCTCAGCATGAGTTATTATCTTCGTCAGCTCTTTTGTCTTAAGCTCCGCTTTGCTAGCCCACTTACCTATTCGCACCCAACGAGGCAATAAAAGAGACGGTTGAGAGATTATAAAAAACTCAAACTTACTTTCTACAGCAATCTCTTTCGTACGACCAAAGCTAGGAATATTTCGCTCGGTAGCACTCATTTCTACGTGGTAACGATTATCTGCATACTTCCATGTGTTCAAAACACTGGCATGGTGGACGGCTCGTGCTGGTGTGACATAAATACCCTGGCGGTTTAGCGGAGTCAAATGCTCCTGGTAGCGAGGCACCTGTTCACCACAAAAGTAGCGATAGCGATCGGCTTCGTCTTCCACGGTGGTTCCAAACTGCTCACTGTCGATAAGGCCCAGTACATAAGAGAGCGCGTAGTTGTGAATGATAGGCTCTGTTTCATACAGCCTACCTAGCTCACGAGTTGCGAAATACAAGCTGTCGTGCAGCTCTAGCTGACAACGGTAGATTTTCACCATGTCTGTTGCCTCCTATACTTTGGCCTTTGCTTTAGCAGTATCTTTTTTCTTTTTGCTGATATGCTTACCGGCATAAGTCTTAGCTTCTGCGTCAGCCTGTTCCAAAATAGATTTTACGCCTGCTTCAGTTCCAGTGAGGGCTTTTATCTCTGCTAGTACCGGTTGAAAGCTTTCGCCGATGAAGTCGCTATGCACAATAAATTCATCTGACATGAGAGAAGCGATCGCACTCTTAGCTGCCGTCGCAACATTATCCTCGTTTAGCGGATCGGGTGTATCTAGCTGACCGTTCTCTTTCATCAAATCGTATATAGCCTGAGTCCAGCGCAGGTTACTGACAATTTCACCATCCGCAAAAACAACGCCAACTAATTCATTGCGGACTTTGCCCGTGCGGGTCGTTTGTGCGCCGTAGTGACGCGTTCTCAAAATGTTATTGAACACATAGAGAAAGCTAGCCTCTGTCGGATCTTTTAGCGTAACAATGCTAGGAAAGAAAGTTTGGGGACGAATATGATCCTGTTGATTGATGCGGCTAGTAATTTCACCGACCTTAGAACCATTTTCGCCTTTAGACGCCATCGTACCGTTTTCATAAGGTGCGTTCAGCGTAAACGTTTCATGAGATTGGTCAAAGGAAGTAATAGAAAAAGCAGTATCGACAACAACCTTAGATTTCTCGGAGCCAGAGTCGCCAATAGCAAAGCCATAGATAATGCAGTCTGGATTGTCCATAGCAAACTTGACGTTGTATTCGCACTCTTCCGCAGTCATAAGCCCGTAGTTTCGCAGCAGTTCGCGGCCAACCAGACGCTCTGGAGTAGACTGCTTGCGCTTGAACATGGTCAATCGACTGACGGGCGTAGCGTCTGTAACGCCAGCACGTACACGAGCTTTGTTAAGCTCGCCGTCTGTTTGAAACAGTGGATAGGATTCGGTCACACGAACGGTTAGAAAGTGAGCGTACTTTCCCATTGGCTTGTAAGGAATCTCAGCGTGAAAGAACTTTTTGTCGAGAGTTTTGAGTAATGGCATGTGGCGTAGTTCCTAGAAAGGATAAATGTGTTTGGTTGGTGGCGAAGGTGTTGACCCACCCCACCCTAGCGGGCACCCCTCCCAAGAGGGGATTTACTTAGGGCTGATAGCTAGAGACTGTAGGATAGAGACTAATCTTCTTTACTGTCTTTTTTGGCTTGGTCGGCTTGATTTTCTTTGTCTTGCTCTAGCCTGTACAAAAATTCGCAGGTGTTGCGAATCAGGTTGAGCTGTCGTCCGGCTAATCGAGCGCGATCGCCTGCAAAGGCTTTCTCAAAAACATCGACAACAAAGTAGTCAGCAAACGTCAAAATAGCCTGCCGTTCTTCTTCTCGATCTTGAATAGGCGCATAGCCGTCAGCTCTTTTACCCCTAACCCGGTCCATCAGCTTAAAGATTTCAGAAGCAACAGCAGAAACTAAAGCCTCACCTTCAAAAAAGGAAGATTCCGCTTTGAGAACGACGTCGGCGGCGAGGTCAATAGGTTTGAGTACAGCGTTGGCTTTGGGGTTATATCGCTTGTTTGCCCGGTAAAAGGCGCGGTATAGCTCGGTGAGCTTTTGAGGATGGTTCATAGGTGATTTGGCATCTTGAATAATGAGTTGCTGGGTGGCAAGGTCATAGCTGACAAGAGGATCGAAGCAGGGATAAAAATTATAGGCATAGAGTTGAACTTTTCGAATGGGAACCGTGTCTTTGTTCTTTTGCTTGCGTAGCCACTGATTGAGATAGTCAAAAACATAAAGAGGGCTGGTATCTAAGTCCTTAGAAAGTTCGGTAAGCTTTCCCCAATTGGCATCGTAGCCTCCCTTCCCTTGCTTGGCGCTCACGTCCAGATGGATGGTGTAAGCACTAGTGAGCGCATTCAGCGGCGAGGAGTGCAAACGACCGTCCGAGCCTTCCCAACCTTCTAAGATATAGTCAAGCCGGAATCTATCTTGGCCAACCAAAGTGCGAATAGCCTGCGGTGCACTGTCTAAGAAAACAGTTTCCTCAAACTCCCCGCCATCTGTAAAAGGCGGAATCGGAGATTCTGAAACAACCGTTTTTACGTCTAAAATCAGCGGTGTCGCAAACGCTAACCAGGCAGGCATAATCCACGACTCTGTTTCGGTCGGATTGCGGCCAGGTGGCAGCGCCATGAAGAAAAATGTAAGCGGCTGATCTTCAGGATAAGAAAGCTTAAAAGTACGGTCTTTCTTATACGCTGGATCGTCAGAAGACAGACTAGTTTTCTCAGTCAAATTCTCTTCAATTAAAAATGCATCAACCGACTGATATTGGCTACGCTCAAAGTTAGCGGCTGAGTCTTTAGCAATAAAGTGGTTGCGTAGGCTGGTCGTAAAACGAGTTTGCGCGATGTTGGTATACGCTGCTTGTAGGAAGCGGCTGGTTTCGGGCGTGAAATAGTAGGTGGGATAAAAGTAAAGATAGCGGTACTTACCGTCTTCAAAACGTTTGCCTGCGGCCTGGGTTTGGTTCATCAAAATCTGACGAAGCATCATTTCTAGCGCAGCAATACTAGAGATGTTTCGCTTAGCGTTAGCACCCCCCAGCATTTGCTTATTGGTATACACCTGCGGAGTAAATAGCACCTCCGATTCCATTTGTTCTTTCACGCTGTAGGCAGAGTGAGAGACTGAGCAAATAGCGAGCTTGCCGCGTCCAATCTTTTTAGCAGCCCTATAGCCAGCTAGCTCCTGCAAAAAAGTATCGGCCTGCTGCGCTGCGCTCTGATCTTTTGCTTGATTAGGTAGCATCACCACTCGACTTACCCATTGGCGCAGATCGTCCCAACCGTCGGGCAAGTCATATTGTTCAGTGATAGGCTGAGTTTGCTCCGTGATAAAGGCAATTATTTTCTCGGCAATCTCTCGAATGTTTTCGATACCAGAGCCTTTAATCAGCTTGGTAGCGATGAAATACCATTCGTAGGGAATGCCTCCTGTACTGCCTTTCACCTTTATCTCTTTTAAGCTACGGTTGATGTTTTGAACTTCTCTGATTTGGGGAAGGCGTGCTTTCAGTCCTAGATGTTCCGCGATTTGAATTGTGAGATCGTCAGAAGATAAATTTACAGGAGGAAGGAGTTCGAGCGATTTATCTTTCTTTTTAGCTTTAGCTCTTTCTTTACGAGCGGTTTCTATGCGATCACACGCCTGGCCCCATACCTTACGGCACACCACATCGCCAAACTCAGCCAACTGATCGATCCGAATATCGTCGCCAAGCTGAAAATCGTAGTCAGCAGAAAGCGCTCCCTTATTTTGAAACTCTTTCAGCTTTTCACTGCGGCTAGGAGCAACAGACTTCTTAGTAGGTGAGAGAATTCGCAGCGTTGCATCTAGCGCAATATGCATAAGCTGATTGTCGTCGCAAAACAAAGGATAGTAGTCAGCATATTTCATCCCTTTGCCCGCTCTACCAAATCCCGGCTGTCTTAGCTTTAGCTGATGGAAACAGAGGTGTTTTATCTTTGAAATTACCCTTTCAGGCAGTGCATTTACATCAACCGGAGGCGGATTGCCACAAACCAAATAAATGATACCCGTAGGCAAATAGAGCAAAGGTTGATAGAACTGCTCCGTATCGGTGTTGAGTTCGGTATGCGCGTCCATAACCGCATTGTTCACAACGTTGGTCAGTACACCTCTATTCTCGGCAATGCTGTGATAGGTCAGGCGTAGCTGGCCGTCGCTAAGAGCATGCAGTAGCTCTTTGAACTTGTAGCTTTCAGCGTCGTGAGGATGTTTGACAATGGAGGCTAACGAATCAGCTAAGCACGTGAGGTCACAGAGACTTCGTAAGACGCGATCTTTAAGCGTAGGTCGAAGTCCATATTCTGAGAAATTCCAATTAGTATCCCAGCGACGCTGTGCGTTGTAAGCCATGCATAGCAAGTCATCAATATACTCACGATACGCTTCTGAATCGTTTGGATTGATAAAGCGGTTCAGACCTAATTGCTGTATCTTCTCGTCAATTATTTGACGATGATCTTCGATAGCAAGCTTCCGCACATCTGCACTTACGTCTGGAAACTTTTCAAAGTCGTGCAAAATGAAAGCCGCTATCATCAAGCGTCGCTCTTTTTCTTTGATAATTCGTTGGACAGTAGTGTCTAGCTTTTCTAGCCGTTGCTCAACTAAATTTGCTGGAAACAGGCCATTAAGCAGATGAGTATTGAGAGACTGATCGCCCGCGTTGTCTCGACGAACATTCTCTTTTCCTTTCTCTCGGTCAAGTCTGTCGAAATATTTACCACCCTTCGCCGTTACGCCAACAGCCGTTCGCAAAAGGCTAGGCAGCACATACTCAGCAAAGTCCTGCATGACTGCATCATGAGGATGCTGAGATTGAATAGCCGAGCGCATCAACTTGAGTGTGAGCAGTTCTTTCTTTTCACGGCTGACCGTACGATCTGAATGTTTTCCACTGTCCAGATCATCTTCTAGCCAATCCAAATCATCGTCGGAATTAGTCATTTTTCTTGCTATGTATCATTTTTACATCAGTATTCTGCAATCACTTCGATACTGCTCTCAATCGAGAGAACTATTACGTACGGTTTTTACATCAGTACACTTTAGAGAACTATGGCGTCACGCTTTGTATCTTTGATTCTGTAACCCAAAGTATCTGTGAGCAAAGCGCTCTGTCCAAAGGCAACCGAGTAAGGAGGGACTGCATCGTGATAGCTGCCGTAGTCGCTCACCGGATAAATCTGAAAGTGCATTGGTAGCCGGAGCCGATAGCGAATATTCGCCACCGTCTGCGCCACCACATAGCTAACGATGCCCTGCTGACGCAGTTTTTTATTCAGGTCGCTGGCCCAAAGATTTTCAGGCTGCCAAATCTCTAGACCGCTAAGGACATTGACCTGGTGCGTATGAGTCGCCAAATTTCCAGGAAAAGTAAACTTCCAGTTCAGCCTTTCTTCTCTGTAGGCGCAAAGCTTCAAGAAAATGAGGCAATGTTCAAAGCGCCCCTTTGGAATAGGCCGGCCTGTCACCTTTGCAGTCTCTTCGAGCGATCGCAAAAAAGCCGCCTTCGTCCAAACCTCCACCTCCAAATTACTCAACACCCCTGGCAGTCCATAGGTTTTATATCGGTCAGCAGGATTATCTTCAGTGAGATCGTACAGTCCACATTGCAGCGGACTAGATCCTCTGAAGCTACAGACATCTTCATAGATGGGGTTACCGCTAGTTTGTCCGGAGAGTTCTTTCCAGTCAGCTTCCCATCCTTTCACCCTGCCGTAGAGCGATCGCAGCTTTTGATTGAACACCCGCTCGCAGTTTTCAGTAAAGGCAACCACACTGCCTGCATACTGCTGCTTTATAGTCTTGTGGTTCAAGCGAGAGGCGATCGCTAACGACTGATAAGCGCCCCATCGCGAGTAGTAGCCCTGAAAGTCGTTAATGCTGCGATAGTGCGCTTGAATGACATCGTGAAAAAACGAGCGGTCGTAGATTTGCAGTTCAGTCAGGGGCGGTGCTTCTCCCGCAAACAGCCGCTCTGCAAAAAACTGGGGTACCAGCGAATAAGCGGTAAATTCATTGAATGCGATCGCCCGCCCGTTGCGCTCATAGCCATCATGACGCCCCAATCGACCCAGGCGCTGAATAAAATTGCCTGCATCAGCCGATTCAAATATCAGCAGATTAATCTTGAAATCCACGCCAACATCAATCGTGCTAGTGCCTACAACCAAATCAGCCTCTAAAGAATGCGCTCTTTTCTGCCGCCCAGAAAGTCCGGTATTTTCACTAACAGAAAAACTAAAAGGCTCAAACAAGTCTTGCAGAAAGGGAACAAGTCTTTTCACAGCCGCAATAGAATTGAGAATGATTGCGCCCTTCGTCCCAGGATGCGTTTGAAACTGCGCTAAAAGTTCTTCTATATTCTCTTTTATCCAGGCTTCAGAACTAGCCGAACCTACCCCAACAGGAACAAAATTGAGTTTAATTTGTCTAGAGATTTGTCTCCAGCCCTGTGCACTCAGCACCGTCTTTTCTTCTTCGGTATCGGGAAAGCGATACTTGTCCTCTTGTTGGGGATCAATAACCTTGCAGCGAAAGCCCGCCTGCTTCAATCGGCTCAGCATTTCTTCATCTGGCGTTGCCGACAAAAACAAAAACTTCTTTTGTCGGTTAGTCGCCTTTATCAGCAGCATTGTATTGAGCACACCTGCAACCTGCGGCGCAGCAAAGGTGTGAAACTCGTCAAAAATGAACAGATCAAAATTGCGATCTATGCGATTCCACAGCTTATCGGGAGCATCTTTTGCACTAATATAAGCGCCTCGATAGATGTAGTGAAGAATATCAGGATTCGTCACAATCACCTCCGATTGGCCTGTTTGAGTCGTAATAGCATCCGCTTTCTTCAGCCCCTCCGTCTCCGCATAAATCTCTAGTTCCGCACTGCTCAGCCGATTTACCCTGGGTCGATGTTCAATATCAAATCTGCGGATATTCTCTAACAGCTGATTCTCCTGATCTTGAGCGAGCGCGTTAGTCGGATACAGACCAAGCGCACAATAATACTCCTGAAAAGACTTTAGATAGGCGGCTAGACTTTTACCGTCACCTGTCATTGCGGTATTAACAACAACATCTATATCTAAATCGTTGAGCGCGTTGAATGTCTCTACTTGGTGCCAGGCAAGCGAAGTCCATCCAGACGGCAGCACAACGCCCGCTGGCACTTCGATTGTCGGAGCAGAGTAGACAGATTTGAGCGTAATGCTTTGCATGAGGCTTAGCTCGAACAAATATTGAACTTTGACAGCACTAGAGGGTGCACCGCTAAGACCGCGTTAAGCGCCTCTTCAGATGTCGATAAGCCCATACTAACGCGATACAATAATAAATATCGCACACTTATTAAATGAGTGTACGTACAAACTCAAGGTTTTGATTAGTATGGGTCGTAAAGGTCGCTCGGTAACGATTTCGCTGTCGGATGAGGATAAGGCGCAGTTGGAGATACTTGCGCTTGAGTACGATATGACCTGGGGCGATCGCGCCAACATTTCCAAACTCATCGAGGCGATCGCCCGCAAAACGCTCAAGATCGCCAACAATCACGACTGGACTATAGAGCGTATAGAAATGCTCAACCGGGCAAGAATGCTATTTGCTGATAAGGGCGAAATTCAAGATGCGATCGCCCTAGCAGAACTTTTAAAGAGTCGTGGCGAACTCACCATTCCACTACGCCGAGAGATTGAAACGTTTCTAGAGCGGGACATTCGACCGTGGCGCGTACAGATAGAGCGCTACATCAATCGGCAGCAGCCCTTTCAGCTTTCCTATCAAGATGCTGCCGAAAACCTGTGGCAGTTCACCGTTCACTACGCCAAAATTGTCCCCCGAGATGACCGCGAATATCTAGACTGTTGGTGTGTTGAGACTAGCGGCAGCAAAGACTTGCCAGAATTAGCCCACAACCGAACCCTACGCCTAGATCGCATCACAGAAGCCGATGTCACTAAGGTAAAAACCAGTTGGCGAGATAGTTTGGATACTATCGAAGTGCAGCTACATTTATACGGTGGGCTGGTGCCTGCCTACCGCAGCAAGCAGGGCAGAGATATTGAAGTCGAAAAAATCAGCCTCTCGCCACCTATTTTGAAAGTTACCAGGCGAATTACGAGTACTTTTTGGTTTGAGCGAGCGATTTTACCCTATGGAGCAGATTGCGAGGTGATTGAGCCCGCAGCGGTAAGAGAGAAAGTGGGTGCGATCGCTCGCGGCATGTCTCAGCGCTATCAACCCAACTAGCTAGCCTGCTTCAACCTATCTACCCGGTGGTTAGTCCGTGCGAGTTCCGGCAGTAAAGATTGCAGAATTTCTTGGGTAGCTGCATCGTTGCGCATTTTTGTCGATGCGTTGGTTCATCTCATCTACACGCTGAACGACCGCTCTCGGTTCAGTAACCACACCGCTGATGCCTTCTACTAGCGAATCAATCTCTTTTGTATTAGTGGCTTGCTGAGCTGCAAATTCAGCCTGCTGGTTGTCTCAAGCTTCAATTGCCCTGGCGTTAAATTCTACGATGGATTCAATTCGGTCCAGGCGATCACTCATAGGTGCTGTAAGGTCCAACTAGTTATGGACGAGAGCTGTTGTAAACAATTACAGCAGCTATTTTTTAGCTTGTCTGGCTACGTAGCGTCGAGGCTAATTCCAGGCTATGTTGCCTGGAATTAGCAGTGCAGTGCGGCAAGTAGACGCTGGGTAAGCGATCGCAATTTCAAAGTGCGGCTATAAAAGTCACTGCGCTGCGAAAAAATCCAGATGCTAACGGCAACAACGATATGGACAGAAAAAGTGAGCGAGGGTAAGTACGATTTTGAGTGACAGGGCGTAGCCACTTTTTATCTGCCTATATCAGTGTCACTCAACTATAGAGAGAGATCAGAGAGAGATCTATTAACTCAACACACCTACTTTGGTAGGTGCTATTTATCTCCAAATTTGGCAAGGTTAGCCCATAAATAAAAGGTATTACAGACTATATTGTCTATCCATGAAGGGAAAGAAAACAGAATGAGAAGATTAACAGTTGCATTACTAGCAAGCGCAGTAGCACTAGGAACAGTCGCCTGTGACAATGCGAGAACGAGTGCTGATGCCCCTTCGGATTTGACCGGAAGTGCCGAAGACCCCGCTCAGGTAGAGGAAACGCTCGAAGATGCTGAGGGCGATGTCCGCCAGGCTCAGCTCGACTCGGATATTAGGGCTCGCGAACAGCGCAACGACGTAGTGGGCGACGAAGGTGTCCGCAACGACTCCGACCTTGAAAGTGAAGTCCGTGCCAAGCTAGAAGCTAACATTCCTCGCAGTAAGCTAACCGTTGGCGCTGAAGACGGCAACGTAAAGATTGTTGGAAGCGTTCCTAGTCAAAAAGAGTACGAAACAATCGCACCGCTAGCCGAAGAGATTCTGGGCGTTAATTCTGTCGAGATAGATGTCGAAATTGCACCTGGCGCAGAGTAGTCCCTAAACGGAAGCGTTTCAGTCCATACAAACAAGTACACATAAGGAGAACTAAATGGTTGTTCAAAATACAACAGGTCAATACCAACGCGCAGTAGGCGTGTTCAAAACTCGCACAGAAGCAGAGCGAGTAATCGACGAGCTAAATGCAGCTGGTATCAATATGGAGAGAGTCTCCGTTGTTGCTAAAGACGCAGACCAGGTAGCTGGCGTAGACACCGGATTAGATAAAGAAGACACTGGCAATCACTCTGAAGAAGGCGCAGCTACAGGCGCACTTACAGGTGGTGCTATCGGTGGTATTGGTGGATTGCTCGTAGGCCTAGGCGTACTAGCGATTCCTGGCATCGGACCAATCTTGCTAGCAGGCGCTGAAGCAACCGCGATCGCAACCACGCTCGCAGGCACAGCCATCGGCGCAGCCGCAGGTGGCCTAGTCGGCGCACTTATCGGCTTAGGCATTCCCGAAGAACGTGCCAAAGTATACAACGACAGAGTTACCGCTGGTGAATACCTCGTCATGGTGAACTCCGCTGGCGCGGACATCACCACCGCCGAAGCCATCATGAAGCGTCACAACGTAGAAGAATTTGAAATCTACGGCTCCGCAGGCTCCGCACTAGACAACCCAGACAACCTCAAACTTTACGAAGAGCGCCTGAAAGTAGACAAAGACACCGTACGCACAGGCCAAGTCTCTGTCGGTAAGCGAGTAGAAACAGAAACGGCAAGCGTTTCTGTTCCCGTTGAGAAAGAGAGAGTGGTCATTGAGCGTACGCCCGTCACAGGAACTGCGGTTACGCCAGACGCTAATGCTTTTGAAACTGGCGCAGTTGCCAATGTAGACGTCTACGAAGAGAAAGCAAACATCCGCAAGGAAGCCTTTGTTGCAGAAGAAGTGAACGTCCGTAAAGAGAGCGTTCAAGAAACCGTAACGGCAACTGAAGAAATCCGTCGCGAAGAGCTAGACGTAGACACAGATGGTAATACGGTAGTTACCAACAGCTAGAATCTCCTCTTCAGCTAGCCGTATCTATTTATAGAACACAGAGAACCCTCAATGCTTTTATGTATTGAGGGTTCTCTGTGCTTAAGCTATGAACGCAGGAAAAACAAACGCAGGCGTACCCGTATTCAACACGCCCTAGACCCGGCTAGCTAAACACTGTGTCTCCACTGGGCAACCGATTCTAGTAGCAACCGATTCATCCTTTAGTACTTAATGCGATCGCGATTACTCCCCCCCACATTCCGCTCCAAAAACTCCACCATCTTCCCAGCCACATCCACATCCGTCGCCTTCTCAATCCCCTCAATTCCCGGCGAAGAATTCACCTCCATCACCACCGGACCATGAGCCGAGCGCAGCAGATCAACCCCGGCAATTCGCAGACCCATCGCCTTCGCCGCCTTTATCGCAGTACTCCGCTCCTCCGTCGACAGCTTGATCTGTGTCGCATTGCCGCCGCGATGCAAATTCGAGCGAAACTCACCCGGCGCACCCTGCCGCTTCATCGCCGCCACCACCTTGCCATCAACCACAAAACAGCGCAGATCCGCGCCCTTAGCTTCCTTAATAAACTCCTGCACCAAAATATTGGCATCTAGCCCACGAAAAGCCTCAATCACAGAGGTCGCCGCCTGCTGCGTCTCAGTGAGCACAACCCCAATTCCCTGAGTCCCCTCTAGCAGCTTAATCACCAGCGGCGCACCGCCCACAATACTAATGAGCCCGTCAATATCCTTTGTAGAGTGAGCAAACCCCGTCACCGGCAGGCCAATTCCCTTCTTCGACAAAAGCTGTAAGCAGCGCAGCTTATCGCGCGAGCGAGAAATCGCCTGCGACTCATTCGCCGCAAACACATCCATCATCTCAAACTGCCGCACCACCGCCGTACCGTAAAAAGTATTCGACGCGCCAATCCTGGGCACCACCGCATCCACGCCTTCTAACGGCTTCCCCTGATACAAAATCTGAGGATTGCGCGACGTAATATTCATATAGCAGCGAAGGTAGTCAATCACCGCAACCGTATGGCCCCGCTGCTCGCCCGCTTCCTTAATCCGGCGCGTCGAATAAAGCTCGGAGTTTCTGGATAAAATTGCTATTTTCATTAGTTATTTTTTGACTACCTTTAACAGATTTTTTCTGACGCTTCTTAGAACTGCTTTTGAGCTTATGTTTAGGCGCTGAACTTTGCAAATAAGACTGACCCGAATCGACCAAAAAGCGCGATCGCACCGCCTGCCGACCCAGCAACATCCGAAACCCCATCACATCTCGATTCGTCAGCGTCAGCTCAATCGGCCACTGCCGCCCCCCCGCAGCCACCATCGTCTCAATTACCGGGCGCGTCTCAGCCTGCCCACTTGAGCTTCTTACCGCTCGCATCTCCAGCAGCCTAGCCTCAGCCGCCACCGTCTTCTTCTTATTCTTCTGAGCCGGATGCACGCGAAAGCGCACAAACTTCGCCCCCTCCCGCTCAAACACCTCAATATCAAAAGCGTGCAGCGCCGACGACCGCGCCCCCGTATCAATCTTCGCCTTCACACTCGTAATCCCTAGCTCAGGCAACGCTAGCCGCTCCCGCCAGCCAATCAAAGGCAAATGGGAAGGAAGCGAATCGGAAGAGTCCACAGCCGTCATAAAAAATTTTCGCAGCGCCGCATCAAGATTATCACTATTACCACACGCCTACCACACGCCCATCTCAAACACATCCGCCCTATAGCCACAACCCATTGGGTCATCTCCGCCGCGATCGCAAAAACAGCTTCTCCATCTCCAGCCACACAAACAGCAGCAGACTAAAGCCCACACACACCGCCAGCTCCACCGGTGCCAAATACCGCGTCCCAAAGAAATTACGCAGCACCGGCAGATAAATCAGCAGCAGCTGAAGCACCGACGTCGCCACCACCGCCAGCAGCACATAGGGATTCGTCCACTGCGACATCTCCCACGCCAGCAGCCGAGACGAACGCACCGAAATCGCGTGCCCCATCTGCGACAGACACAGCATCGTAAACACCATCGTCTTCCACCGCTCAGGATCGCCCGCCACCCCTTCGGTATGCGTATATCCATAGGCCCACAGCATCAGCGCGATCGCCAAAACCGCAAACACAATCCCCACCCGCACCATATAAAAGCCCAACCCCCGCGCAAAAATACTCTCCTGCGGATCGTGCGGTGGCCGGTCCATCATATTCGGCTCCGGCGGCTCCATCGCCAGCGCCAGCGCCGGAAAGCCATCCGTCACCAAATTCATCCATAGAATTTGCAGCGGCGTCAGTGGCACCGCCACAATCGGCAAAAGCAAAGGCGACAGCGCAATCGTAATTACCTCACCAATATTCGAGCCCAAAATATACTTCACAAACTTACGGATGTTGCTATACACCACCCGCCCCTCTTCCGCCGCCGCCACAATCGACGCAAAATTATCATCGAGCAGCACCATATCGCTCGCGGCCTTACTCACATCCGTCCCCGTAATCCCCATCGCAATCCCAATATCCGCCTGCTTCAGCGCCGGGGCATCATTTACCCCATCCCCCGTCATCGCCACCACCTGATTCTGCGCCTGCAACGCCTGCACAATCCGCAGCTTATGCTCCGGCGACACCCTTGCATACACACTCACCGAACCCACCACACCCTCCAGCTCAGCCTGACTCATCTCCTCTATCTGCCGCCCCGTAAACGCCTGCGCCGCCGCACTACCCACCAGCCCCAAATCCACCGCCAGCGCCCTCGCCGTCAGCGGATGATCCCCCGTAATCATCACCGGACGAATCCCCGCCTGCTGACACCGCTCCACCGCCACCCTCACCTCAGGCCGAGGCGCATCAACCATCGCCACCAGCCCCAACCAAATCAAATTCTGTTCCACCTCTTTCTCTACCAGCTCATCCTCATTCCCCATCCCCCAATTCCCATTCCCCACCCTCTCCCCCGGCCTATAAGCAAACCCCAACACCCTCCCCCCTTCCTTCGCCAAATCCTCAATCTTCGCCAGCACCCCCTGCCGGTCTTCCGCCGTCATCACCCGCCCACCGCGCCCAATGTGATCGCATCTCTCCAGCAGCATCTCCGCCGACCCCTTCACTAGCACCAGCACCTCTGACGTAATGCCCAGCCGATTCGTCTCAGGCACTTCTACCACCACACTCATCCGCTTTCGCTCAGAAGAAAACGGAATCTCCATCAAGCGCGGAAACTCATAGTCCAGCTTCGCTTTCTCCAGCCCCGCTTTTTGCGCCAGTGTCACCAGCGCCCCCTCTGTCGGATCGCCAACAATTGCCCACTGATTCTCACCTTTCGCATCAGGCTCCAATTGCAGCCCAGCATCATTACACAGAGCGCAGTTCAGCAGCAGCAGCGCTAGCGTCGACTTTTCCAAAGGAGAAATCTTTTTCTCTTGCAGGTAAAAGTCTCCTTCTGGCCGATAGCCCTCGCCACTGACCGTAAAATCACGCTCAAACGGCAGACCCGCCACATGTACCGACTGCACCACCATCTTGTTCTGCGTCAGCGTCCCTGTTTTATCCGAGCAAATAGTGGTCACCGATCCCAATGTTTCTACCGCAGGCAGTCGCCGAATCAGCGCCTGACGCCTCACCATTCGCTGCGTACCCAAAGCCAAAGTCACCGTAATCACCGCTGGCAGCCCTTCTGGCACCACCGCCACCGCCATACTCAGCGCCACCGTCAGCAGCTCTTCAAAAGCGCCCCAGCCAAGCGCAGCCGTGCCAATTACCACAACCAGCGTCACCAGCGACAGCGAGCCAATCACCAGCACATTGCCCAGCTGCTTCAGCCGCTGCTGCAAAGGCGTCTCAAGCACAGAAACCGACTGAATCATCGTAGCGATCTTTCCCAGCTCAGTTTCCATTCCCGTGTGGGTCACCAGCATCTTGCCACGCCCGTGAACAATCTCCGTCCCTTGAAACACAAGATTCTGTCTTTCAGCCAGTGCCGTCTCTTCGCTTAAAGTTGTTGTAGCCTGCTTATCAACCGCAGTAGCCTCTCCTGTCAGCGCCGACTCTCTCACCTGCAAAGTCGCCGACTCTAGCAGCCGACCATCCGCCGCGATCTGGTCGCCCGCTTCCAAAACAACAACATCGCCTGGCACCAAATCCTTAGCCGCGATCGCCTGCTTTTTCCCATCCCGCACCGCCAGCACATTCGGCGCAGACAAACTCTGAAGCCCAGCTAAAGCCTGTTCCGCTTTACTCTCTTGCAAATAGCCGAGCACAGCGTTGAGCAGTACGATTGCGCTAATAGCGATCGCATCTTTTGGAAAACTTCCCGCTCTCACATCGAGCACCGCCGCTACCACAGCCACAGCAATCAGCATCAGCAGCATCACATCTGCAAACTGATCCAACAAAATCTGCCAGCGGCTGCGTCTCCCTGTTTCTACCAGCTCATTCGTACCGTACTGAGCCAGCCGCCCAGCAGCTTCTCGCGTCTCAAGACCGTTCTGTGCATCAGACGTAAGCGCCTCAAGCGCGCCATCAACATCGAGCGAGTGCCACTGCCTGACGATTGCCATGAGCTGTGAACTCCAATTGAATAGGGACACTCAAGTTTATAGCGAGCTAGGCAAATACCGACAGATCACCCCAACAAATCCCTAAGACCGAAGCATATCCAAAAACATTTTGGCCGCAGGCGCGGGCGGCGTGCTTGCCAAAGTCGCCACACCGATGCTGCGGTTGAGCCGAACCGGCAGCGATCGCACATACACCTCTTCTGGAATCGGCAGCGCCGCTAGCCGTGGCAGCACCGCCGCTCCCAGGCCCTGCGCCACCATACTCACAATCGTAGAATCTTCTTTAATCGTGTAGGCCACCGTCAGCGACTGCCCCCACTTAGCCCAGTGATCTCGCACCGCGCTCGTACACTCCGCATAGTTAAACAGAATAAAAGAGTAGGCAGAGAGTCCTTCCCAGGTGAGATTCTTCGGCGGCGGTTTTTCTTCCCTAGGTAAGAGAACAACATACTCATCTTGAGCGATCTCTAACGTACTAAACTCTTCCGAGCGAGGTAGCGGAATTAAGCCAATATCGGTTTTCCCTTCTCGCAAAAACTGTTCTACCCCAGCCGGGTCTAGCTCTACCAAAACTACCTCCACATGTGGGAAGCGATTGCGAAAGCGAGCAATATTCGCTGGGAGAATATGCGTCGCCGCACTGCGAAACGAGGCAATTCGCAGCCGACTGTTGTACAACCCCTTATCCTGATTAACCTCATAGTCAATCAGCTCTCGCAAATCTAGCATTTGCTGAGCGTGGCTCATCACCCGTTCGCCCACAGACGTCAGCCGTGCACCGAAGCGACCGCGCACTAGCAAAGGCACACCTAACTCGGCTTCTAGAGATGCGATCGCCCGACTCACTGCAGACTGCGAAACCTCCAGATTCAGCGCCGCATCCGAAAAAGTACCGTACTCTACAACCGCCTTTAGTACTGCCAAATGAAAAATGTTCATAAAGACTATCTATTCGCTTTCCGCATAGATGTACATCAGCAGATGGTTTGATCCTGACAAAAGTCGAGGCTAGTGTGACATTGAGTAACACACTACTGCTTTTATAGGGTTCCATGTTCAAGCTATTGGATTTTCGTAAGTTTCGAGACACACCTAGCGTTCAGTTTTTTGACATCACCGTCCCCACCTCAAACGCACGAGACTTAGTCTTCCACAACGGGCCCGCCATCAGCCCCAACAACAACGACCATGGCGACTGGCAGTTCTACCTGCACCCCAACCAAGAAGACAACCTGCTCGCCCTCTCCGGCGGACGGACCTTTCACCTCATCAACTTCGAATGGAAGCACCCTTACCACATCGTCCGGCTAGATGCAAACCGACACATCCTACGCATTCCACCCGGCACCTTTCACCGCTCCGAATCAGACCGCAGCGGCTCACTCGTTATCAATCAAGCGGTAAGAGCTGTAAACGCACAGGTAGAACATGAGTTTCGAGTGTACGACAGCCGCGAAATTCCTAAGCTACGTCAGCTGCTAGCCTCTAGCGTGCAGCCGTTCTATCACGGCTTCGAAACAGACGACTATGCACTAGCTGCATAGGTAGCCACATACACTAAAGAGAAGCTAGCAAGAATCGGTTACCACGATTGGAACCCTCCCCCTCTAAAATAGAGTGACAAGTACGCTTTACTCACCCGCCAGCTGCGGCCAAAGCGTCCGCTCTATCTTAGAGGTACCTCTTGCAATGACCCAGCTCAACTCCGCCAGTGCATCATCCGCCAGCCAGTCAACTGACCGCGCCGAGACTGGCCGAGTCCTGATCTTTGACACCACCCTGCGCGACGGCGAGCAGTCTCCAGGGGCCACTATGAACGTCGCCGAAAAGCTAGCCGTCGCCCGTCAGCTCGCTCGCCTCAACGTAGACATCATCGAAGCCGGGTTTCCCTTCGCCAGCCCCGGCGACTTTGAAGCTGTCCGCACCATTGCCAGCGAAGTCGGCACCCCAGAAGGCCCCACTATCTGCGGTCTTGCCCGTGCCACCAAAGGCGACATCGAAGCCGCTGCCAAAGCCGTCGCCCCCGCTGCCAAAGGCCGCATCCACACCTTCATCGCCACGTCAGACATCCACATGAAGTACAAGCTCAAGAAGTCTCGCGCAGACGTCTTGGCTATCACCGAAGAAATGGTGAGCTTCGCTAAAAGCTTTACCGACGACATCGAATTCTCCCCAGAAGATGCGGGTCGCAGCGATCCCGAATTCCTCTACGAAGTGCTAGAGCGAGCTATTCAATCTGGGGCCACTACCCTCAACATTCCAGACACCGTTGGCTACCTTACCCCCAGCGAATTTGGCGACCTCATCCGAGGCATCAAAACCAACGTCCCGAGTATTAATCAGGCCATCATCTCTGTACACGGTCACAACGACCTTGGTCTCGCTGTCGCCAACTTCCTAGAAGCCGTCAAAGCCGGAGCCCGTCAGCTAGAGTGCACCATCAACGGCATCGGTGAGCGAGCCGGAAACGCCGCCCTCGAAGAGCTTGTCATGGCCCTCCACGTCCGCCGCCAGTACTACAACCCCTTCTTTGGCCTACCACCCGAATCCGAAGCCCCACTCACCAGCATCCACACCAAAGAACTCTATAAATCTTCGCGCCTGGTCTCAAACGTAACAGGCATGCTCGTACAGCCCAACAAAGCCATCGTCGGTGCTAACGCCTTCGCGCACGAGTCCGGCATTCACCAGGACGGTGTGCTAAAAAACAGACTCACCTACGAGATTATGGACGCCCAGCTAATTGGGCTGAACGACAACCTTATCGTGCTCGGAAAGCACTCAGGTCGAAACGCATTTCGCACGCGGTTAAAAGAGCTAGGGTTCAACCTTGGGGATCAGGAGTTGAACAAAGCGTTTTTGCGGTTTAAAGACGTTGCCGACAAGAAGAAAGAGATTAGTGATCGCGACCTAGAAGCCATCGTCAACGACGAAACCCTACAGGTCGCCGAGCATTTCAAAGCCGAACTTATCCAGGTCTCCTGCGGTAGCAACGCCCAGCCCACTGCCACTATCACCATTCTCATGCCAGACGGCCAAGAAGTTACAGAAGCCTCTATCGGTACCGGCCCGGTCGACGCCATCTACCAGGTCATCAACCGCATCGTCGACATTCCCAACGACCTGATTGAGTATTCTGTTCAGTCTGTTACAGCGGGTATCGACGCCATGGGTGAAGTCACTATCCGTCTGCGCCACGGTGAGAGAATCTACTCTGGCCACGCGGCGAATACAGACATTGTTGTAGCCTCAGCCTACGCCTACATCAACGCCTTAAACCGTCTGTACACGGCAATTCAAGCCGGTGCAAGCGTTCATCCGCAAAGAGAACAAATACCTGTAGGTACAGGTATATAAGCAGCCACAGCTTCTTACAGCTGAGGCATAAACCTGAAATAAGCGCTACCGGCGTTAGGCATAGTCGAAGTAAAACTCAGTACTCGGGAATTTGCGGATAGTGATCGGGCTGAGCAATAGAGCGAAGTCGCTCAAAAGTATTGCCAGTAAGCTTTCTACTGGCTTTAGCGCCCATCTTCAAAGCCAAACTAGGGCCAGGAACCAGCTTTATACCTAGCTGCTGCACCATAGAAAGACTATCGCCCATTCCCCAGTGCTCAATAATTTTACTGTGGTGCACCCGGTCGATATGCATCACTGAGAAGCTGATGGTTTTACCAGTAGCAGGAATGCCTTGAAAGGTGTCGAGATGAGTGCCGGTGAAGATGCCGCAGGTCGTGACTTTGTCTTTGTATGCGATCGCCTCCACAAAAACATGCCGCCCATCTGGAAACGCGTTATACACTTCTGTGCCCAGGCTAGTAAACTCTAGCTGGTTCAGCGGTCTATCTTTTCCTGCCATATGAGCAACTAAATCTGGCGAGAGTAGCGAGAGCCCATCTCGCAAACGGCGATTGTCTATCGCCTTATAAAAGCTAAGAACGAGCGCTTTGTTTTGGGCCGTCAGTAAATCGTGAAACACAGAGAAAATCTCTTTCAGCTAATACAAGGATTATACGTCAAACATTAGAGAAAAGTTGGACAGAAGGCTATCGGTGACTTAGTCTTATCCAAATTCTTTCAGTTTCATTTTCAGCCTTTCTCAGTTCTCTCCAAAGCTTTTATCAGGGCCTTTGTAATATCAGATGGAAATTCGATAGGTAAGGTGCCGCTGCGCAAGTGCAAATCGCGCTGTGGAAAAGGAATAGAAAGACCTTTGTCTTTTAAAATCTCTTCCATTCGAAAGTAAAGGTCACTGCGAACTTTTATCTGAAGCTCCGGGTTGCGAATCCAAACCATCAGATCGAACTCGATAGAATCATCGCCAAACGCCTTTAAATAAACGTCGGGCGCAGGCTTTGCTAACACATCAGGATGCCCTTGCGCCGCCTGTAGCAGTGCCAACTTCACCGCCTGCGATTCAGATCCGTAGTCAAGCCCAATCAACAGGTGCAGCCGCGAGATGGGATGGTCGTGGTTCCAGTTCATCACCTGCGAGTCTATTAGGTGAGCGTTCGGTACTAGCACCGAAATATTATCGAGCGATCGCAGCATAATACTTCTCGCCCCAATTCGCTCCACCACACCCGAATGCTCCCCCACTTCAATAAAGTCCCCCACCTGGATAGAGCGCTCAAACAGCAGTATCAAACCGCTACCAAAGTTTTTAGCAATATCTTGAAAGCCAAAACCAATACCAATACCCAGCGCACTTCCCAACAGCGTAACTGAGCGCAAGTCAATACCCCACGCCTGTAAAATAATCAGCGCTCCAAAGGCAAGGGCCACATAGCGATAGGTTTGCGTCACCACCTCCCTCGCCCCGCGCTCTAGCTGCATACGTCTCAAAATTTGAGTTTTGAGCACCCGAACAGAAAACTGAACCAGCGCAAACAATCCCCAAAACAGCCCCAGCAAAATAACAACATCGACAAGCGTGTAGGGCTGATCTCCCAAGGTAAATAAAGGGGCTCTTACCCCAATAGAAGAACTGTTAAAAAGGTTGTATCGTCGCTGTCTCAAACCAGGAAACAAAGAAGAAACATACCAGAGCGTACTGGCCCAAATGCCTAGCCGAGCAACCCACAGCTTAATACTCGTAAAGACCTGGGAATCTTGCGTTCCCAGCATCCCTGTCTTCAGCACGCTATGCGTTCCCTCACGATTTCGCCTGGACAGTCGTCCCCAAAACAGCCCTAGCAGCCAATGTAAAAACAGAGCGGCCGCAAAGACACTCCCCGTCGTCCAAGTCGCATACTTCACATAGTCAGGATCCCTTTCCGCCTTAGCCTGGTCCAAAGCTATCTCTAACTGGTTAGCCCATTCATCGGCTTGTTCTGAAGGCGTTTGGTCTAGCGTGGCATCTAGCTCTGTCACCGTCAGCAGATACTGATCGTTCGCCACAATCGTCGGTAGCTGATTGCGCTCTACAACAGCGACATCAACCGACTGATCTATATTCGCCAGCAGTCTTAGCTGACGATTGGCCTGCTCCGCCCGCTGCGGTGCGCTATATGGCCCCGAAGGGTTCACCTGAAAAATCGGACGTCCGTCAATCACCACAGCAGCCTTTGTATCCGTAGTAGCAGTACCGTCTACACCATATGCCACCGGGCTCAGCAGCCAAAACAAGCTGACCGTTAGCAAAGCAATTATCCGTAGCCCTCTTATAAAGCGCTTTTTGAGGAAGTTCCTCAGACAACGCCTATCAGCTTTCTCAGCCTGAATTAACCGTAGAACTTGTTTTTGCGATGGAAGCATAAATACTCATTTGCCCAATAGCTAAGACGGTTGTAGCTGCAACCCGATATTTATAATAGGCCCCAAGCTCAGAAACCATTAAAACGACCCGCTCTGATTTGGGTACTCTGGGCTCGATTCTACAGCACCTAACATGGCTCTTTCACCGCTACCTACGCACGTTTCAGCCGACCTCTCTGGCCAAGCTGTTTATCGACGCCTCTCCACCAGCATTCAGCAGGTTGTAAGAGGTCAGCCTACCGCCGTTCGCAAACTGCTCGCCGCCTTCGCCAGTAGTGGACACGTCCTGCTAGAAGACCATCCTGGCACCGGAAAAACTACCCTGGCCAAAGCCCTCGCTTTCTCCGTAGACGTCTCATTCAAGCGCATCCAGTTCACACCCGATCTACTGCCCTCCGATATCCTCGGCGTCTCCATCCTCGATCCTGAAAAGCGCACCTTCCACTTCCACGAAGGACCCATCTTTGCCAACATCGTCCTCGCAGACGAAATCAACCGCGCCTCTCCGCGCACTCAGTCCGCCTTGCTAGAAGCCATGGCCGAATCTCAAGTCAGCATCGACGGCACGCTAAACAAACTGCGATCGCCCTTCTTCGTCATCGCCACTCAAAACCCCATCGAAGCACGCGGAACCTACCCACTGCCCGAAGCCCAAATGGACCGCTTTGCCCTACAGTTTCGCCTAGGCTACATCTCACCAGAGCAAGAAGTCGAGATTTTATCGAGCCAGATTGAAACCCATCCCATCGATCAAGTAACCCCTTGCGTCACGACTGAAGATATCTTCAAACTAAAACAGCAGGTAAAGCAGGTCCGCGTCAGCGCTGAGCTAAAGCGCTATGTCGTCGATATTGTCAACGCCACTCGCCAGGCCGAAGGCGTCCAGCTTGGCGCTAGCCCTAGAGGGTCAATCGCGCTCATGAAAGTAGCCCAGGCACTAGCACTGTTCGACGGGTACAGCTTCGTCACACCAGATCACATTCAAGAAATTGCAGTGCCAGTGCTAGCCCACCGCTTAGTCATGGAAGCCCAGTCTCGTTTTTCTGGCGAAACAGCTGAAAGCATCGTCGCAAATATTCTAAAGACACTTCCAGTCCCCGCCTAACAATGAATCGCACTACTCTGCAGCGGCAAATCGGTCGGGGATTAAAACAGATTTTAGCGAAAAGTCTCAGGCCCAGTCCGCTTGGCCTGCGGCTGCTCTACCGACTGCTCAAACTCAACCACAAATTCAAACGGTGGGTTACAAAGCATCTCACACCAGCAGGTATAGGCGTACTGTGCGCACTGTTCATCTTCGGTCTCATCGGGCTAGACGTCAAGCGCAGCGTATCCTATCAGATATTCGTCTTCTTGCTAGCACTGCTAATTGTCTCCATTATTCTCGCTCACTGCACCCGCTACCAAATTAGCGCCAAGCGTCTTCTCCCCCGATTTGGCACCGTAGATACCCCTTTACGATATCGAGTTGTTATTCATAGCCGCCACGAAAAACAACAAATAGGACTCACCCTACGCGAGTCTTTCAAAGGTACCTTTCCAAGCTTCTCAGACTTTCGCACGCTTATGCGGACCAAGGGCGGTAAAGCCTCATGGCTTAAGCTCGTAGTACGCCACCGCTGGGCATTTTCACCAGCCATAAAAACGCCACCGCTTAGTCAAGATAGCGCTACCGAAGTCGCAGCTGAACTTATTCCACTGCGTAGAGGTGTGCTGCCGCTCAACAAACTTACATTAGCCTGTCCTGACCCACTAGGACTGGTAAACCGCTGTGTCACACTAGCACTCCCGCAGAAGGTTCTCATCTTACCGAAGCGCTACCAGCTACCGGCTATCCACCTGCCAGGTTCCAGGCAATACCAGTCCGACGGGCTAGCAATGGCGGCTTCTGTTGGTAGCTCAGAAGAGTTTCGAGCACTGCGAGAATACAGACCGGGAGACTCTCCTCGAAAGATTCACTGGAAGAGCTGGGCCAAAACAGGCAAACCTATCATCAAGGAAGAACAAACGGAACATTCTGTGCGGCACGCGCTAATTCTCGACACGTTTCAGGCTGAAGCCTACAGCGAGATCATGGAGGCGGCAATCGCGATCGCCGCCTCCTTCGCCTACCCCCTACAAACCCACGGCCAAACCCAAGAATCCTTACTCAACATGCTCTTCATGGGCAACCAATCTCACAACCTCACAGTAGGTCATAGCCAAACAGAACAGCTGTTAACGCTGCTAGCTTCGGCATCACCCTGCCAAGATCAACCCTTCGAAGCTTTGCTGCCCATTGTCAGATCGCACCTCTCACTTCTCAGCGGCTGCATCTGCATCTTCTTAACCTGGGACAGCGATCGCAAAGCCCTCATCGAACAGCTACAGGCCGCAAACATCCCCACGCTAGGACTCATCATCACCAGCGAAACAGGTCTAGAAGAACCCATAGATCGCAGCTGTCTTAAAAACAGTCGAAGCAGTCTCAACGTCCTACACCTCAACAGAATTCAGGAGGACTTGCTAAGCCTATGAGAACCCACTCACAGCAGTCCACCTCACAACGCCTCAACCCGTTCAAACCTGGCACACTTACTCGACTCAGCAATGCCAGCTTATGCAGCCTGGCAACCGCTCTCTGGGGATGGCAAGCCGACCTTCTGCTGGTCGCTATCCCAATCGTTTTAGTTTTAGAAGCTCGCCACATCGTCAAACAGCGTTGGGAGATCTCGCTTGCAGATCTCAAAGAAGCAGCCAAACTCAGCGGGGCAATTGTTGCCATGATGTTTGTCGTACTGGTCACCATGAAGAAATCTCTCTTCATCTACAGCCTGCTGCAATGGCTACCGCTAGCCGCCATTCCTCTCGTCATCGCTCAAACCTACGGACTCGGCGTACAAGCGCACCTCGTCACCTGGTTCTCAAACCCACATCTGCTCAAGCGGGGCATTCGCAACCAGCAGAGCCCGCTCACCCTGCACCACCTGTACTTTGGCATCTGTATAGCAGCCGCCAGCGCAGCAGACACCGATCATTTCTTCTTCTACGGCGCAGCGACCGCACTCAGCGCCCTTCTCCTCTGGCCATTTAGGCCCAAACGCTCCGCCCCAATTGTATGGGTGCTACTCTTCTGCCTTTCTACAGGGTTAGGATTCGCAGGCCACCGGCAGCTCACCCAGTTTCAGCAGCAGCTAGAATCTCAAGTCACCACCATGATTGGCAACATGATGATTAGCGGTAGCATCAACCCCAACGGCACCGCCACTCAGATGGGCGCCATCGGCAGGCTAAAGCTCTCAGGCCGCATTGTTTTTCGCGTCGCAGAAAATCTCACCGCAGCCAAAAAGTCCTCCTCATTTCCCCTTCTCCTTCAAGAGGCCACCTACAACCAGTACCAGCTCTCTGCCTGGAGCGCTAATAACTCTCTTTTCAACTCAGTACCGCCTGGGGAAGAAGAAGGTAGCTGGATACTCGGCGCAGCCAGCGGGTCCACCAAATCCATCACCATCTCCACCGACCTGGAACGCGGCGACGGTATTCTGCCCCTACCGCGCGGTGTTTCCAATATTGACCAGCTGCCCGTCGAAGACATGCAGCGCAACCAGTACGGCGCAGTGCAGGTAGATGCAACAGGTAACGCGGCTTATCAAGTACAGTTTTCATCCGGAAAGGACGTACCGCGCTCTGATCTTCCTCCAACAGCAGCAGATTTGCAAATTCCCAAGGTAGACCAAGACGCTGTCGAAAGCACCCTGGCAAAACTTAGCCTCACTGGCAAGTCTAAGAGAGAGATTGTCAGTCAAGTCGCCGCCTACCTACAAGACTTTCAGTACTCGCTTGATCTGCTAAAGCCTCCTGTCAACACCTCCGCAATCTCAGACTTTCTACTCAATTCCCAGGCTGGTCACTGCGAATACTTCGCTAGCGCCACCACATTACTGCTGCGCGGCGCGGGTATCCCTGCTCGCTACGCAGTTGGATACGCTGCTCACGAATTCAGCCCGCTCGAAGGGCAGTACATCGTCCGCAGCCGCGACGCTCACGCCTGGACAATCGCTTACCTCGAAGGCACCTGGCAAACCCTGGACACCACCCCGCCCGACTGGACAGTACAGGAGAAGAAAAGAGCATCCGCTTTCCAAAAGATCTCAGACCTCACGGCTTTCATAGGCTTTCAAGCCACCTACCGAATTCGTCAGCTAGGAGAGTTGGGCTTACGAGAAATCCTCATGATTGTCATACCGCTCTTTTTGTATCTGCTCTGGCGATCTATACAATCGTTTCAAGGCCAGCAGAAGAACGTGTCAGCAGGCTCACAATCATCAGCCAACGAAAGGCCCACTCCCAACGGCTTAGATTCAGAACTGTACGAAATTGAACAACAGCTAAAAGCTGAAAATTTGCAGCGGCTACCGGCGGAGTCTTTCTTACAGTGGGGCGATCGCATCCAAAAAACTTTCTCAGAACCGCAGCGCAGCGCTCTCAAAGAAATTCTGGCACTCCACTACCGATACCGCTTCGATCCTTGCGAACTAAACACCGCAGAACGAGAGCAGCTCAAAACCCTCAGCAAGAAATGGATAGCAGATTATCCTATATCTTAGAGATTACTGAGGCCATTTTTAGAGGATGCGATGCAGATTTCTAACCAAAGGCAGCGAGTATTACAAGGTGCGCTCATTGGGCTAGGTGTGGCTGCGACGCTGGTGTGCGCAGGATTGTGGGTGCGATCGCGCAATCAAATCCACCGCGTCACCTTCGCTACAGGTGGCGAGACTGGCGAGTACTACGCCTTTGGAACAGCGATCGCCCAAATCACTCAAAAGCACGCACCCAACATCCAAATAGACGTTGTCCCCTCAGCGGGCTCAGCCCAAAACATGAACAGCGTACAAACAAACGCCGCCGACTTAGCCCTCGTACAAAGCGATACCCCCGTACAGCCAGCCGTGCGAGCCGTAGCACAGCTGTACCCCGAAATGTTTCACCTCATTGCCCGTAAAACCGCCAACATTCAAACGCTAAAAGACTTACAGGGCAGGCGAATCGCCTTAATGCCTGAAGGCAGCGGTTCTTACGATCTGTTCTGGCCACTGGCCAATCACTACGGCCTAGCCGCACAAAGCTTTGAGGCTCAGCCCATGTCTGCTGACAAGGCCCATGCAGCGCTGCTAGCTGGTGAAGTAGATGCGCTATTTCGGATTATTGGCCTGGGCAATCCGGCGGTAGCCGAACTGTTCCAAAATGAGCAGATTGAACTCGTTGAGATTTCTCAGATAGGAGCCCTACAGCTAAGCCAGCCCTACCTGGAATCGACCGTTATCCCTCAAGGCAGCTACAGCGGTAGCCAGCCAATCCCGCCCAGAGACCTGCCGGTAATCGCAGTCAGCGCACTATTGGTTGCCAACGAAGAAGTAGACCCTGAAATTGTAGAAACAATCACCAGCGTGCTGTATGAGCACCGCAATGAGCTAATTGCAATAACGCCCCGCGCAGCCAGTATTCAGTCGCCTGAGAGAAGTCAAAACTTGGGCTTTCCGCTGCATCCTGGAGCCAAGGATTACTACGCGCAAGACACCCCCTCCTTCTTTGTAACGTATGCCGAAGCCATGGGCTTCTTACTGTCACTGTCTTTTTTGACCGTTTCCAGCTTCTGGCAGTTTCGTCAGTGGCTCATTGGTCGGCAAAAAAATCGCGCTGACGACTACAACTTAGAGATTTTAGCCCTGATAGAACAGTTGGAACGCGCAAAGACGCTGTCTCAGCTTCAGGAATTGCGATCGCAGCTATTCTCCATCCTACGCCAGGTCGTCGTCGATCTGGACATCGACAAAATCTCACCAGAATCCTTCCAGTCTTTCACCTTTCCCTGGGAAGTCGCCATGACTACCCTGCACCATCAGGAAACGCTACTACACCAGGCAGAAGACACTACAGCAAATCTACCTGCTGGGAAAACGTCACCACACGATAAATGTTTAGCAAGCGAATAACCAGCAGAGTATCAAAAGGTAACGGCACAAAACAGCGACTTCAACGCTTCACAGCACTCACCCTGGCAGCCGCTTCGCAATCTCCGACTTCACCGCATCCGCATCCGCAGGCAGCTGAACCGCAGGATTCGGGTACTGACTTGTAACCTCTTCCAGGCTCGACTCGTGATATCCCACCTTAAAGTCAGTAAACTTCAGACCGTGAGCAGTGCTAATTACCACCGTTTTATCGCTAGGCTTAATAATTCCTCGCTTAATCAGCTTAGTCATCACAGCGAGGGCCACACCCGTGTGAGGACAGGTAAACATACCCGTAAGATCAGCGTGCGCCGCTGCTTCTGCCAGCTCATTCTCAGTCGCCTGTTCTACAATGCCATCCGTCATCGTAATCGCCTTAACCGCCTTGGCATAGCTGACCGGGTCACCAATGCGAATCGCATTAGCCAGCGTATTTTGAGCCGTCACCACCACCTTTTCTCTAAATCCATTCTTAAAAGATTCATAAAACGGATTGGCCTTAGCAGTCTGCGCCGCGACAAGTCTAGGCATTCGGTCGATTAAGCCCAGATCCATCATCAGCTGAAAGCCCTTATAAAGCGCGCTGACATTCCCTAAATTGCCAACAGGGATAATAATCCAGTCGGGAACCTCCCAGTCAAACTGCCGAACAATCTCAATGCCCACCGTCTTCTGCCCTTCAATGCGCAGACTGTTCAACGAATTGGCTAAATAGATAGAGTTGTCCTTGGTGACCTCTTTAACGATCTTCATGCATCCGTCGAAGTCCGTATCGAGCGCCAGCACATGCGCCCCATTTGCCACAGGCTGAATCAGTTGCGCAGTACTCACCTTACCCGCAGGCAAAAATATAATCGAAGGAATACCCGCATAGGCCGCGTAAGCTGCCAAAGCAGCGCTGGTATCACCTGTACTTGCACAGGCCACAGCCTTTACAGGGCTACCTTGAGCCATCATCTGCTTAACGACACTTACCAGCGCAGTCATACCCAGATCTTTAAAGCTGCCCGTGTGACTATTCCCACAGAGCTTTATCCATAGATCAGGCACACCCAGCTGGTGCCCGAGGCGATCAGCCCAAAACAGATTGCTATTGCCCTCGTACATGCTGACGATATTTTCATCCCTCAAAGAAGGAATGACCCACTCGCGCATATTCCAAACGCCGCTGCCATAAGGCCAAGTCGTAGACTTACTCGCACGGTGGTCAAAAAGCTGTTTCCACTGCTCAGCGCTGCGCTTCTTGAGCGGTTCGCGATCATGATGCACCTCTAGCAGGCTGCCGCAAGAGGGGCAGTTATAGATCACATCGTAGATAGAATGCTTCGTAGAGCAACCCGCAATGCAGCGAAAATAGGTGGTTTGTTTATCTGTAGCCGGTTTGGACGCGACAGCAAACGACATGGTGTTTCCTAGAAAATGGCCTTCGACTATTTTATAGTGGTCTGATACAAAGTGAAGCGCCATCTTGGCTACAGCTCACCATCCCAGCACTGTTAGTTATAGTCAACGCCGCTACACTGTCGACTAATATCCTGGTAGAAATGATCTCAATCAGTTTTGAAAAAGAGTTCGGCACGATTATTTCAGAGACTGTTGAAGTGAGAGTGATCGACAGTACGGCAGACACTCGCTATCTAGTAATTCCCCTCAGACCCGCAGGCACGGAAGGCTGGTGCGAGGCGGACTTAATCACGTTGATAAATCGCGACAGTATGATTGGCGTGTCCTTCACTAAAAAACCAGAACAATGAAAGCTGCAGCGCCTATAAAAGTGAAAGTGCGTCCCAACTCGAAACGCTGAAAGTAATCACTGGCTCGTTCCAAATTCCTGTTGAATAGCAGCAGAAATACCGCGAGCAACGTGGTTTGCCATCAGCTCACCCTTTTCAGCGCTGGCCGATTTTGCTGAGGAAAGTACGCCAGAAGCGTGAACCCAGTCTGTAGGCTGAGGGTACACATCATAGAGCGGAAATTCTGCGGCGGCCACGTCAGGAATAAGCTCGAGCCTGACAAGCTTAGGATGATAGTGCGCCATCAGAGAAGTCTCAATGACCGCCGCATGTTCTAGCGCGAATCCGGGAAAGCCATCTGGAAATATCTTGCCTAAAATATCTGGGGTAAGAAAATCCCAGTACTCTAACCGCATCACGCGGAGGCTAGAGCCATTATCAGAAGCTGCTACCGCATCTCGAATCGCTAAGTCAATCCCTTCTGTCAAAAACCACTGATTCTCATAGTGACCATTCACAAGAACAACTTGCGTAGCGCCCTGACGAGCCAGCTCACGAACCACATCTCGAACCAGCTGACTCAAGCTGTTACCGTCTAAGCTGGTCGTCCCTGGGAACTTTTGCCCGCCGCCCGACTTAGGCTGAGACTTGTAGCCATAGCTCAAGGTAGGTGCAACCATGCCGTTAATCAGCTCAGCCGCACTTTGAGCAACTGCCGCGCTCAGCAAAGCGTCTGTACCTAGCGGCAGGTGAGGGCCGTGCTGCTCCAACGCGCCACAGGGAAGCAGCACGACACTTCCTTCGTCCTGTAAACGCTGCTGATACTCAATCCAGCTCAGCGAACCCATCATCAGTGGATGCATATATTAGTAGCTCTCTTGTTAATTAGATCAAACACTAGAACGGCTCAGGCGATCGCAGCAGAACTCACACTAGAACGAATACCAAAGCCAGTACTGTAGCGCTCCAAAAATCTCTTTGCTCTGTCGGTTTCAGGCGCACTGAAAAAGCGCTGAGGCGGAGCCACTTCAACAACATTTCCCGCATCCATAAACACAATTTGGTCAGCAACCTCTGCGGCAAACTGCATTTCGTGAGTTGCAATCATCATCGTCATACCCTCTTCCGATAGCGCCTTAATCACCGCTAGCACTTCACCGACAAGCTCAGGATCGAGCGCGCTAGTAGGCTCATCAAACAAAATCACCTCTGAATTCATAGCAAGGGCGCGAGCGATCGCAACCCTCTGCTTCTGCCCGCCCGACAGCCTAGCCGGATAAACATCCTTCTTATCCGCTAGCCCAACCTTAGTCAATATCTTCTCAGCCTCTTCTGCCACCTCCACCTTGTTCCGCTTTTGCACCTGAATCGGCGCTTCAGTCACATTCTCCAACACCGTCATATGAGGCCACAGATTAAACTGCTGAAAAACCATACTAATGCGGGTTCTCATCCTAGTCAGCTCACGCTCTGTCATTGCAGAGTCTTTTCCCCGCCTCAGCCTGCGGCCCACCTGCGCACCGTGAATGTACACCTCCCCAGCGCTAGGCTTCTCCAACCAGTTAATACAGCGCAGTAGCGTAGACTTACCTGAACCGCTAGGCCCCAGCAAACAGGTTGTTGTTCCCGGCTGAACCGATAAATTAATGCCGCGTAGCACCTCAAGGGCGTCGAAATTTTTTCTTAAATCCCTCAGCTCTACAGCCGGAGCTACAGCCGAAAGCGTTCTATCATCTAGCATAAGCACTCCGCGTCTTCTCAACTTCTTTGACCCCAAACTCAACTGCCAGACAAAGCATCCAATACAGCAGAGCCGCCATCAAAAAAGACTCAAAAGGAACATAGTAAGTAGACTGAACGGACCGCGCCACAAACGTCAGCTCTTTAACCGTAATAATAGAGAGAAAGGCAGAGTCTTTAATAATTTGGATGACCTGATTGCCCAAAACGGGTATTGAAGCAACCACAACCTGCGGCAATATAATCCGCTTCAACAATATCCAGCCGCTAAATCCATACGCACGGCCCGCCTCAATCTGTCCAGGCGGCATCGCCTTCCATGAGGCGCGCAAAATCTCTGCAATATAAGCGCTGTTGTAAATCACAATCGAAACTAGCGCTGTTGTCCAGCTACCAAACGTGACCCCCAGCGAGGGCAAACCGTAGTAAATAAAGTAAGCCAGCATCAAAAAAGGAACCCCTCTCACCGCATCGATAAAGAGCTGAGCCAGCGTACGGGCCGTAGGCTGATGAGAGACCAGCGGAATTAAAAGCAAAATGCCTAGCAGCAAAGAGATCGCAGTGCCCACACCGCAGATCCATAGCGTATTCCATAGCCCTTCCAGGAACTGAGGAAACTGTTCAACAATAACGCCAAATCTAAAGGTCATATCAGCTCGTACCTTTCCTGCATTCGAGCATCTACATTGCGCGATAGCCAGGTCACTGCCGATAGAATAATAATGTAAAACAGCATAGCGATCGCAGTCATCGCTAGCGGCTGAAAATTGCTAGCCGCCAGCGCACTCGCCCGGCGAGTCAAATCATCAATACCAATCACACCAATCGCAGGACTGGCCTTAACAATAAAGGTGACTTCATTTGAGATAGCAGGCAAACTCATCCGCCACACTTGAGGTAGCACAATCCGCAAAAACGCCTGATTCTCAGTGAGTCCATACGCCTTCGCCGCTTCCAGCTGATCAACCGAAAATCCTAGAATAGAAGAGCGCCAAATCTCACTCACAAAAGCCGAATGATTAATCGCCAGCGAAATACTGCCTGCCCAAAACGCATTGATATCAATCCCTAATAGCGGCATGCCAAAATAGAACCAAAGCACCAGCAGCACCAGCGGCAAACTACGAACAAAGCTGACATAGACCGCCAGAATCTGGCTTAGAACCGGAACCTTCCTAACCCGACAAAGCGCGACAGTAAGCCCAAGCGGAATGCCAATAATCACACCCATCAGAGAAGTCGCACAGGTAATCAGCAGCCCGTAAAACAAATACTCAAGATTCCCCAACGGCTCCCTCTCCTTCGGAATGAGAATTAAACAACCTGATCGTTTGCCAACTTCCTGCCGCCCTACTCAAAACCTAAGAAGCCGGTAAAGGCTTATCGCCAGGAAGCTTAGGCTCGTCAGGCAGCGTAAAAGTAACCCCTAGCCACTCTTGTTGCAATTGTTCCATAGACCCATCCGCCTTAGCTTTCGCAAGTCCTTCATTGAACGCAGCCAAAACAGCCTCATCTCCTTTCTTCACAGCCCAGGCGGCATACAGCTTATCGCCAACCGGCTCTTCCAAAATCTCGAACACATCGGGCTTAGCCGCAACAGTTTCAGAAAGTGCAACTAGATTGTTGATAACCACATCTACCCGCTTATTCTCCAAATCCTGATAGGCTTCAGCAAAGGCCGCGTACTCCTTCATCTTGGCCTCTGGCTTACCGCCTGCTTTAAGCTGTGGATTAATCACCTCTACGACAAGCTGCGCAGTCACTGCCCCCTGCTGAACGCCAATAGTCTTACCCGCCATATCATCAATTGAACTGATAGGCTCGCCTTTACGCTTGATGAAGTAGTTAGTGATATCTGCTGTAGGCATGGTGTAGTCCACAGTAGCCAGTCGGTCTTCTAAGATGCCAACTGCTGCGTTAGTCGCCGTGTACTTACCTGCCGCGATTCCGGTTAAGATACCTTGGAACGGCAAAATCTCTTGTTTTACGGTAAAAGGCGTATCTTTAGTGACCAAATCAAGCAGCGCTTGATTATAGCCAACATGTTCTCCGTCTTTGAGGAAATCGTAAGGGGGATAGTCATCCTCAGTCGCCACAATAATTTCTGTAGGTGCCGCACTATCGGTAGCCGTGTCACTCGGGGCCGTGCAAGCCACAACGGTAAAGCAAGCAGCTATCGTCAGAAGCGCTAGCGTGCAAAATCTAAACAGAGAGCGAGACGGTTGAAAAAGACGATTCATCATTGAAACAGAAAATAAACGAATATTGCTTTAAAGCTTAGAACTTCTACAAACTCAAATTATAAAGAAGGCTAGTCAACAGGGCTCGCCAAATAGAAAACTGACGCTGCCATTACTACTTGACAGACGCTATAAAAAAGTATTGGGTCGGGCATAGAAAAGTCTTTTCATCTCGTCTAATATTGCCAGATTCCAACCTTAGTTTTCGGTATTTGGTTCGTCCTTGTACTTAAGTAGCGAGTGTAAACAAAAGATCAGGTTGAAACAGTCGCATACAATACCGTCGAGCTACCTTCTCAGAAAGACCTACGATCAGTATGCAAATCAGATAGCCGCCACGAATGACGTTAATAGTTGTTCTAGAGAGCGCGTTTTGTTGCATATCTCAGTTCATCCCACTGATTGATAAACTGAGAATCGCAGCTCACAAACAACCCTTTTCTAGTGATAGTAAAGCCGACCTCGCCATTGAATAGAGCGCTGCGAAGCGGAAAGCATAATTCTTAAAACAGCAAGCGGATCGGCAAGCGGTGAGAGCCAAAAAAATAGCGATCGCACCCCAGCACTCTGCGACCAATCATAAGAGCCAGCAACAGCGACCTGCATCCCTAGTCGAATCGCAAACAAAAACAGATTAAGCGCGATCGCACCCGCCAGCATAGGCGAGCCCACACTCTCCCAACCGTAAAGGCCAACCAAAATTCCCGCTACTATCGTCACCAGCGACGGTAGCGCCTGCGTACTGAACAGCAGCCACAGGTCACTCCATAGCTGAGCGCGTGAAATAGAATCCTTCAAATCGAGCGATCGCCCCCATCCGCTCCAGGTTTCTGCAATGCCCTCATACATACGCACGCTAATCACCTCAGCGCCATCTAAAAACCCCACATTAAAGCCCCGCCTCGCCGCCTCGCGCACCAGCGTCACATCGTCGCAAAAAGAACTGGCCGCACAGCTATAGCCATCTAGCTTCTCTAACACTGAGCGCCGCGACAAAAAGCACTGACCGTTAGCCATCGCCCGCTCAGCGCTCGGCCGCTGCACACCCGCCGAATCAAATCGGTAGATCAGCGTCATCAGCATTGCTGGCTGTAGCCACCACTCACCAGCCGACTCTAGAATAAACTTTGGTGACAGCGACACCATATCGTAGCTGTGCCTATTGGCCTCATACAGCAAGCTTTCAACAAGCCCCGGCTGAGGCCGAGTATCCGCATCTATTCCCAAAACCCAGTCGCTATGAGCATCGCTCCGCAAAAAGCCAGTATGCAAAGCCCAAGGCCGACCAACCCAACCGGACGGTAAAGGATCATCACTCACCAAGCGAATGCGAGAATCTTGCTGCGCGATCGCTTCCACCACCGCCTGCGTACCGTCTGTAGATTGACTATCAACGACTAAGATTTCACGCACCGCCTCACCTTGAGCGCAAAGCCCAACCAGACACGGCTCAACTCTATGAGCCTCATTCAACGTAGGGACGACAATACTGACGCTCGCTGTAGGCATCTGCACTTGCTGACGCGGTTGAATAGGACGCTGACGCCTCGCCCCTCGCAGCAGCCTCGCCAGCAGCAAGAAAGTAGCCGGTATCTGCGTGGCTAATAGTGCAAGCGCAATAGCACCTAGAGTCAGCTCTGCCACTCAGGCTTCACCCCGACCTGACACTGCTAACTGATCAAAATCTGCTGTAGCAGCAGCTAGAGCATTCTCAGTATCGTTGTTGGCGGCAATTTCAGCCTCTATCGCTGAACGATAGAGCAGTATCGCTGGCATCACACCCAAGAGTAATCCCAACAGGATTGGGAAATAGATGCCGCTATCTAGGCTAATCACCATAGCAAAAGTGAAATTGCTTAGATACACAGCCAGCGGTAGCCCGAGTGGAATACCTGAGAAGCTAAGCGGCTTCACCCGCCACAAGAGCGCTGCAATAGCCATAAACACAGCGCCCGTGCCGAACCAACCCGCGAAGTTTTGATAGGGCATGCCAAAAAATGCGCCCGGCTGATCCCAAGCCCAAAATGGCATGGTGGTTTGGCTCATAGCCGGATCTAAAACAAAATCCCAGGAAGTGAGCAAAAGTGAGCCAAACGCGATCGCACCTATTGATCGCAGCCGACCCAAACCGACCAAACCCATGTAGGCCAGCAGATACGCGCTAAATCCCAAATAAAACCAAGATAGCGGAATCGTGAAAGGCACAAGCCCTGCGACCTTGTAACCTAGGCCCGTGAGATAGTGATACTGTCCAAACGGAAAGCCTGTACTGGTGCCCAGCAGCTCTGCACCGATAGAAATACCCAGCGCCGGAATCAAAAAGCTAAGCCATCGCCACAGGCCTAAGTTGAGATAAGCGTAAATAGAAACGGCGATCGCTCCAGAGATCATATAGACTGCGCCACCGCCAGCCATTGACCATCGGAACGCCTGCTGACCAAACTCAGGCAGCTGAGCAACAAACGCAGGATTGGGCAGCACTAGCAAAAGTCCGGCCAATCCAAAAACCAGTGAAGCAATGTGAATGGAAAAACAAATACGCTGTACTATTGCCAGTACCTTCATACTTCACCTAATAAATTATTTTTTTGTATCGGTAATATAACAAATTCTGCTGAAATTAGCTGATTATTCTACAAGCTACGCACTGGCAAACACGTCCTTCATACAGCACAGGACGCAAGCTGTTCTTACCGACTTTCCTGGCAGATTAGGTGTAGCCGCAGTGACCAAATAGAAGACTCGATAGCCCTAAAGTGGCAACATAGTCAAGCTCAATTCTTGATGGGCTCGTCGCCGTCGTCGTCAGAACAGCAGTACCAACAGACTCAAAACTACGACAGCTTTCAGGCATCATATAGACAAGAGACTATTGAAATTGTCGAAAACCCCTGCCTCCACTTCTGTATTCTCAGTAGCTTTATAGACAAGCGCTATCGAATAAGGTAGGTAAAATAACGCTGACAGGTTCTGTACTCAAACGATTGATTCATGCAATATTCCAGCCAGTTTAAGTACACGCTAGACACCCCCTTAGCCCCGGACGTTCCAGCGCGCATGCCAGCGCCAAAGCAACAAACCTACACCGACCCCAACATCTTTTCTAGTGAGCTATCGAACATCTTCGATCACGACTGGATAATGGTTGGGCGAGCTGGCTCTATTCCCAATCCCGGCGACTATTTCACCGCCTTCTTGGGTCAGCGCCCCATCATCGTCATCCGGCAGCGAGATGGTTCAATTCGCGCCATGGCAAACTACTGCCTACATCGTTACGTCCAGCTATTAGAAGGCACTGGCACAACAAAATGTATCGTGTGCCCGTACCACTGTTGGGCTTATAGCATAGACGGTGCCCTCATAAACGTGACCGATAAAACAGGATTTTGCGCCAAAGACATCGAAGGGAAAACGCTGGAGACCCTCACTACAGACGAACATCTTGGCTACATTTTTGTTTCAATGCGAAAAGACCTTGCACCTGTCGCTAAACGCTTGACAAGTCTCACCCATATCTTTGAAAACTTTGAGCTTGATCGCTACGAAGATCATCACGTTGTCCACGCAGAGCCTTGGAACGCCAACTGGAAGCTAATCTACCAAAACTTTATTGAGAGCTACCACACCACCTACACGCACAAGCGATCTATCGGCCCCGCCAACCCAACTCAGCTAGTAGAATACGGCCCAATAGGCGACCCTCACTTTACCATCCAAAGCAATTCCTACACCGCTGAGCACCAGCCCGACATCTACAACCCACAGCTAGATACTGCTGAGCATAGACGGTTCTACGTAGCAGGCGTATTCCCCAACGGATTAATCGCAATAGAGCCGAATTTTGTCTGGTGGATGGTGCTAGAGCCCAAAGCTGCTAATCAAACCAACGCTCGATGGGGCGTTTCTTTTTCGCACCATGCCATGAAAAAGATGCCCGATGCCAAAGCGTACATCAAAGAGATTATCGAAACTATTCAAACTGCGACGGAGGAAGATAAGGAGATGGTTGAGCGGATGCAAACCGGAGCAAATTTTAACTCAGCGAAAGCAGGCGTACTGCATGCACCGTTGGAAATGTCCATCAAAGAATTTGACGATTACATCGTGCGAAAGCTAGATCTCCAAGTTCTTTAAACTTTCTGCCCCAACGGCAAAGACACAGCCTGCACAAAGTTGTTTCTTTAACAAAAGTTGTTTCTTTAACACGTGCCAAACTGGACACCGAGCTGCTTTAGCCACTTACGATAAGCCAGTGACATCTTGTCACAAGGGAAATGAAATTCCTGCTGCAAATCTAGCGGCAGCCTTTGAGGACGTTGCGATTCCACCATAGGAATATCTTGTACCATCACCTCATCTTGAAAGCGACGCAGCTCATCGTTTGAAATTTCGGGTGAATAGTTACGGCAAACGCCTAACCAGGCGGTACTCTGAGTTTCTTCAACCGGTGTAACGGCCATAAAGATAGAGAACTGTTTATCATCATCTCCTTTACGAAAATGCGCTATCAGCGGACGCACAATTTTATAAACGTAGGAAACTGACTTTGCTTCTCCAGTACCTTCCGGATTAGGTTGATAGAAATGAATATCGCTCGCTACAATTTCTCCTTTTTCCACCGTCAGCGTATAGTCTGAGACTTCTGGAAAAGCCGGGTCTCCCAGCAAACCACTATGCGTGAACGGAAAGTGAGCAATATCGACGAAGTTCTCTAAAATGCGAGGTGCGCTTGCGTTAATGTAATAGGGACCGCAGTGAAACGAAATGGCCTCTGCGTTTTCCCATTCAGGAAAAGATGGAATCTCTTGTTCCGGTAGGTCTAAAGCAACCCAAACGAAACCGTACTTCTCTTGAACCGGATAGGCACGAAGATTCGCCGTTTGAGGAAATGCCGTAATCTTCAAGTCTGCCGGTATCCGTAGGCATTTGCCCTGCGAGTCAAACGCCATTGCATGGTAGGGACAAACGAGTTTGCGGCTGCCTTCGACTTCTCCCATCGAAAGAGAGACACCTCGATGTGGGCAGCGGTCCTGAACCGCCACTATCTCCCCCTCCGCGCGCCAAAGCACAATAGTTTCACCCAGCAAGCGAGTTTGGAGAGGCCGGTCGTGTTTGATGTTGTTAGCGATCGCAACCACATGCCAGGTAGCGCGAAGAACAGGGTCGTAAACAGAGCGGTTATGCAGCATCACGAATATTTCTAAGGTCGGCAAAAGCAGTACTAACGTATACAGTTTGTTCTTGAGTACACGCTTAGCACCTTCAATATAAACGGGCTGAGCTTGGCATGGTTTTAGTCACAGGAAACTACTGTCAGGGTGCTCATTCTATTCTCGCCGTAAGCCTCGATACTTCTTTGTTGACTTAGCCGTGATAGGCTCGCCCAATTGTGAGGTGAAAACTATCCATGGTGCGAGAACTAGTAGGCTCAATCGAAACGCTCTGGCGCTATCCTGTCAAATCTATGCTGGGTGAGGAATTAAAAGATTCGGCGGTCACAGACCGTGGCCTGCTCGGCGATCGCGCCTACGCACTGCTAGATGTTCAGAGCGGCAAAATTGCTAGCGCCAAAAATCCGAAAAAATGGGCCAAACTGCTAGATTTTCACGCAGCGTTTGCAGAAACGCCCCACAAGGATGAGCCCATTCCCTCCATAAATATTGTTCTTCCCAGTGGCGATTCAATCACAGACGAAACGCCAGATGCCAGCAGCATTCTTTCTACCTTACTAGATCAAACCGTCCAAATTCTCTCTTCCGCGCCAGAAGCCGCCAGCCTGGAGCAATACTGGCCTCCCGTCGAAGGAACACCTCATCAAGACGCAGTTACGCAACTATTCATGCCGCCAGGAACATTCTTCGATTCCTGCTCAATTCACATCATCACGACAGCAACCCTCTCTCGACTACAGGAACTATATCCAGAAGGAGAATTTGATTCCCGCCGATTTCGGCCCAACCTTGTAGTCAAACCCAGCTCAAGTAAAATCGACTTTTTAGAAGACAGCTGGGTAGGTGGGACTTTAGCCATCGGGAATGCAGTTCGCCTCAGCGTCGATACAGCCTGTCCCCGCTGCGTAGTCACAACTCTAGCCCAAGCAGACCTCCCCCAAGATCTAGATATCCTTCGCACTACGGCTCACCATAACAAGGTCATCGCTGGCATCCGGACATCAGTAGTGCAGGGCGGCACTATTCGTTGCAATGACCCCATCTGGCTAGAAAAAGCCGCCTAGCGACTTATCCTAAACCCATAATCCTAACCCCAACTGTCTGCGGTATTAATACCGCAGACAAAGCTTCTGCATTATCAGCACGCCTCCTGACAGACCGTTTGCTTCTAACGGTAGAGGCTTAACTGGATAACCTCGGTAGTGAGTAGCGACAGGTATAGAAAAGTACATAACCGTAATTTATATTAGCCAGAGATATAAAGTTTTTCAAAAAAGAAAAGGAAAACTTATAAATCAGATTTAATATTGCTCAGTCAACTCACCAAAGCAATCGCAATTCTGCGTACTTTCTGGGATAGACTTAGGTATATAGAGGTTAGATTTTTAATAGAGTCTACTCTATGGAGTATGTTGCTTCGCAGCTTCATTTTCCAGTCCTGTTTGGAAAAAGGTCATATCCGAACACGCTGTTAGCAGGTCTTCTCGCGGTACCTGTGTTGTAGGAGTGGTACGCTTCACCCCTACTTTTCAACTTTTAATGACTCACTTATAACAGTCACCACTCCTCAAACGAGGAGACAGAAGGAGGTATTCATGACAAATTTTTCTCGCATAGCTCGTCGGAGTTTTCTATACACATCGCAAGGGCCTCCCCGGTCAGCGCCATCTTCATTTTTTCCTTTGCTGTTGCTAAGACCAACAGCGAACCCCCTCGCATCTATGTGCGTACCCAAAAACGCTTTTCCAAAGGAGGAATTATAATATGGGTTTTTTATCTGATTTCTTTGTGCGCTTCGCGGAGCAGTTGCAGTCTCCGACCCTCGGCTTTCTGATTGGTGGTATCGTTGTCGCTTCTCTCGGTAGCCAACTATCCATTCCAGATGCAGCCTATAAGTTCATCGTCTTCATGCTGCTCATGAAAGTCGGCCTGACCGGTGGTCAAGGGATTCGTAGCTCCGACCCGACGGAAATTCTGTTACCGGCTCTGTTCGCCGTGTTGATAGGGATCCTTGTCGTGTTCATCGGGCGCTACACGTTGTGCAAGCTACCGGGCGTCAAAACCGAGGATGGTCTGGCAACTGCGGGTTTGTTCGGCGCCGTAAGTGGCTCCACCCTCGCCGCCGCCCTGACGCTGCTAGAACAGCAAGGTATGACGTACGAACCTTGGGCTGCAGCACTCTATCCTTTCATGGACATCCCAGCGCTTGTGACTGCAATCGTCTTAGCCAGCATCTATACCAGCCAGCAGAAGCGCGAAAAGTATCTCAAAAATGAGAAATATCTTAGCGACCTAGGTGGTGCAGACGAATATCCCAGCGGGCCGAGCGATGCCTCAGATGGTTCTGTAAGCGAGCGAGTTAAGATATGGCCCATTGTGAAGGAAAGCCTCCAGGGCTCCGCTCTGACCGCGCTGCTGCTTGGCCTCGTTTTAGGTTTAGTAACCCAGCCAGCCAGCGTCTATGAAACCTTCTACGAACCGCTTTTCCGAGGCCTGCTTTCAGTGCTGATGCTAATTATGGGTATGGAAGCCGCTGCAAGACTCAACGAGCTGCGCAAAGTGGCCCAGTGGTACGCCATATATGCTCTCATAGCGCCGCTGCTGCATGGGTTAATTGCCTTCGGTCTCGGCATGATTGCTCATCAACTTACAAACTTCAGTTTTGGCGGTATCGTGATCCTGTCTGTTATCGCTGCCTCCAGTTCAGACATCTCAGGGCCGCCTACACTAAGAGCTGGCATTCCATCGGCCAATCCCTCCGCCTACATCGGCTCATCCACAGCCATTGGTACACCGGTTGCGATCGCCATAGGAATACCGCTCTTCATCGGGCTCGCCCAGGCGCTAGGCGGCTAGTCCTAGCCGAAAAGCGGCTACCGGTGCCTTCCTTTCACCCGGTAACTGGCGCGGCAATATCAGCGCGATCGCAGGGTATTGCCGCTTTCCACATTTTCTATGTAGTTTAGTGAATACACACATATAAGAGGTAACCAATATGGCCAAGCCAGCAAGCATGCTCGTTATCGTCACAGAAAAGTTGCTGCTGAAAAAGATAGCCAGGATCATCGACGAAGCCGGTGCAACCGGCTATACGGTGGTAGAAGCAGGCGGTAAAGGCAGTCGCAACATACGCTCGTCAGGGCAGCCTAGCGTCTCCGATACCACCGCGAATGTAAAGATCGAGATACTCGCCGAAGATCGAGACATGGCTATGAGAATCTCAGACGAGGTCGCAGCGCGATATTTCGACAACTATTCGGGTATCGCCTATATCTGTACCGCAGAGGTACTGAGCGCACACAAATTCTGTGGGCCAGACGGCTGCTAAATCGAGACAACTTAGAGCACAAAAAGCTGGGGGTCATACCCCGGCTTTTTAATGAAAACTTGCACCAGAAAGGCTTCTACGGCAGCGGCTTTCTGGCACTTGGGAGAGTCTCGCAAGCGGTAGTCAAGGCAGTCAGTGCTTCAATATTTACAGACTCATAGTCCGTTTTGTTTACTGTGAACTTTCAGAGTCTGTCAGTCTTTCATAATATTAGCCAAAGCCTCCGCCCTCAATAGAGACGACGAGGCAAAAATCATAAGAAGACTTACTCCATGGCTACAGCAACTTTGCCAACAACTGTCCCTGTAACCGTTCTCACTGGGTACCTGGGCGCGGGAAAAACAACCCTGCTCAACAACATTTTGACTCATGAGCATGGCAAAAAAGTCGCCGTCATCGTCAACGAATTTGGGGAAGTAGGCATCGACAATCAGCTGGTAATTGATGCCGATGAAGAAATTTTCGAGATGAATAACGGGTGTATTTGCTGCACCGTCAGAGGAGATCTTATCCGCATCATTGGCAACCTGATGCGGCGACGCGATAAGTTTGACCATCTAGTCATTGAGACAACCGGATTGGCCGACCCAGCTCCAGTGATTCAAACCTTCTTTGTCGATGAGGACATTCAGTCGCAGCTGCTATTGGACGCGGTCGTAACGGTGGTAGATGCCAAACACATCCATCAGCATTGGGATAGTGACGAGGCTCAAGAGCAAATTGCCTTTGCCGACGTGATTTTACTCAACAAAGTCGACCTGGTCAGCGCAGACGAGCTAGATGCGCTAGAGGCAAAAATCAAAGATATGAATGCCCTGGTCAAGATCTATCGGACTCAAAATGCTGAGCTAGAAATGGACGCTATCTTGGGTGTCAGAGCGTTCGACTTAGACAAAGCGCTGGCTGTAGACCCCGACATTTTGAATGAGGATGCTCACGAGCATGACGAATCGGTGTATTCTTTGGCATTTGTCGAAAGCGGCTCACTCGATAAAGACAAGCTAAATAGCTGGATGTCAAACCTGTTGCAAACGAAAGGACCCGATATTTTTCGAATGAAGGGGATTTTGAATATTGAAGGTCAAGCTGAGCGCTATGTTTTTCAGGGCGTACATATGATTTTCGACGGTAAAGCTGAGCGCCCCTGGAAACCAGAAGAAGTCAGGAAAAACGAGATAGTGTTTATTGGCCGCAACCTGGATGAAGCTGAGCTGAGAGAAGGATTCAAGGCCTGCCTGGTATGACGACAAGAACACAGGCGAAGAAGTCCGCTCAGACAAGTTCTAAGAGCCAAGAAAGAGGCAGCAAGCAGAATACCCAAGACTTCGACGTTCATTGGAAGGCTTCGCTTGAAGACTATGTTACGGTTTTAGACTGGTCTGATGACGGCAGCTGCTTAGCGGCGGGAGCCGCGAGCGCAGAAGTGCTGCTATGGACCGAAATGGGCTCAGCTCTCCTGCAATCGGCGAGCAGTGAACAGGCAATCGGCGCACTACAGTTCTCAGCTGGCGGGCAATATCTGGCAGCAGCAGGGCAGCAGGGCTCAGTTTATATTTGGGATTTAGCCAAGCTAGAGTCGCTCGCGCCAAAACGCCTCACAGCACTTCAACCTATCTCAGTCTTAGAGAATCCTCACTATTGGATTGATCGCCTCGTCTGGCATCCGACTCAACCCTGGCTAGCTTTTGGTACGGGCACTGAAGTCAACGTATGGGACATTTCACAAGCAAAACTGTTGACCAAGCAGAGCTTTACAGCGTCTTCGGTGCTAGGTCTAGCCTGGCGTCCGAATGGTCAGCAGTTAGCCGCAAGCGGACATACAGGCGTCAAGGTTTGGACCGTCGACAGCTGGAATACATCGCCAGAGCTGATTGAGGTGCCGGGCGCGAGCCTGAGCGTGTCCTGGTCAGCAGACGGGCAGTACCTAGCGTCTGGAAATTTGGATAGAACGCTGACGGTCGTAAGCTGGGGAAACCCACCGCCATGGCTAATGCAGGGATTTCCAGGCAAAGTGAGACAGGTAGATTGGGTTCACCCGTCGGCAAACGAGAGGCCTGTAGTTGCGGCTGCCTGCCTGGAGGGCATAACGGTTTGGCGACGGCAGGGGAAAAAGTGGCAGAGCAAAGTATTGGAGAAACACAAGGGTACGGTAGAAGCGATCGCATTTCACCCCACCACCTCACTATTGGCCTCAGCTGCGCAAGATGGCCGAGTTTGTCTGTGGAAAAAGGCCACATCGCTACAGCAAACGCTGCGAGGGGTGAAAGCGGGATTTTCTGCGATCGCCTGGCACCCTCAAGGCCATTACCTAGCTGCTGGCGGCAGTCACGGTGAGCTTATAGTATGGGCACCGTCGAGCCGAGGAACAGGCTTTCAGAAGCGCTAGAGAAAGCTATGATAGCTACGGAAGAAATGACTGCGCCAGCTAGCCACCATGGTCAACCTCAAACGCACCCGTGAGGACATCTTAAAATCTGTTGTCAGCACAGTGCACCGACAGGGCCTAACAGCAACAGGATTGAGCGAACTGTTTAAGATCAGCGGTGCGTCGTCCGGGAGCTTTTACAACTACTTCAGTTCCAAGCACGAATTAGGCCACGCGCTCATCGACTACGAGTGGATACAGCTACAGCAGACAGTGCTAACCCCAGCGATCGCACAGATCAAAGATCCGGTTGAGCAAATCTTCTGGATATTGAATCGGCTAGAGGCAAAACAGCTCAGCGATCCGAACTGTGGCGGGTGTTTGTTAGGAAACTTAGTGGTGGATCTAGTAGAGCAAGATCCGTCTTTTCGAGAGCATTTAGTGCAAGTGTTTGGTCAGTGGGAAGGCGCGATCGCACACATCCTACGTCAGGCCAAGCCACAGCTAAAACCAGACGTCAGCCCAGATACGTTAGCTGAGCAGCTCATCACCTCCATCGAGGGCGCAATGCTCATGGGCAGACTATATCGAGATTCGTCCAAGCTAAAGCGAGGCTTCGATAGCGCCCGTCAGCTGCTGAACCATGCAGTGACTACTCCCGACGTTCATCCTACGGATAGAACGCGGGCTTCATCGGTTGCCCGATAAGTTTTCTGCTTCACACGGTCTTGCCTAGCCTGAGCAAGCCCAGCCCCCGACAGATCCCATCCGCAGACGTTTTCGATACTCGATATTCCCCGAGCATTTATGACTTGAGCCGCAGCAATATCACGCGGTTTTATCGAACCGCAGTGATGACAATGGCTGACCCGTACGCTCAAGTCCTTCTTTACTTTGGCCCCACAGTCGGGGCACTCCTGAGAGGTGCCGTAAGCGTCCACTTTGCCGTAATAGGCATCTCGCTTGAAGCAGACCCACGGCAGTATCTGATTCACAAACTGACCTAGCCCAGCGTCCAGCGTATGCTTACCCAAAAAGCCCTTTGCCATAATCCTGAAATCAAGATCTTCAACAAAGATGGTTTCTGCGCGATCGCACAGCCGATGTGCCAACTTGAACTGCCAGTCTAGTCGGGCAGCAGCGATCTGTTCGTGAACCCTACCGATCTTCCTTCTAATCTTTGCCAAGTTGTTAGAGCGCGGTTGCTTTCCTTTCAGTCGTCGTTGGAGCAATTTAAGCTTCCTTTGCAACTTACCGAAAAAGCGTGGTCTTTCTACCTGCAAACCATCCGAAGTAGACAGAAAGTATTCCAGCCCTACATCTATCCCAATGCTATGACCGTGTGGCGCGACACCAGGGATAGACTCGTCAGCCTGAATACAGAGCGTGGCATACCAGCCACTATGTTTACGAACGATGCGAACCGTTTTGACTGCAAACCCATCAGGGATAGGGCGATGCAAAACAATCGGCATCAAGCCCAGCTTTGGCAGTTTGATTTGGCTATCAATTACCGGACTCTCTTTGAACTGAGGAAACCAGAAAGAACGGTATTGCCCAAACTTTTTGAACCGTGGGAAGCCGTGCCCTCTAGCTTTTCTTGCTACAAACGCAGCATCCACCCGGTGCAACGGTTCTTGAATCACCTGAGACTGAATATCTTTGAGGCGGGTAAGAACCTGCTTTGCCGCTGTCAAAGCATTCTGTTGTTTGTAGTAGTCGGGACAAGGGGCACCCGCGTCAATAATGTACTCACCAGACAAGGAACACGCATTGATGGCGCACTTCCTAGATTTGATCCAATCCTTTCGCTCGCGTAGCGCGTAATTGAATACGCTGCGCAGCATCTCCAACCAAGAATCCATACGGACTTCTTGCTCAATAGATGGATAAATCCGGTACTGGTAGTTCATCGTCAACATACCTTTATCGTAGCCTTTTAAGTGAGCTAGTCAATCTACTTGAGCAATGACTAGACAGATTGTTCGCTAGCACTCACCTGTCTTTCATCCCGACGCTCAATTCCCAGATTAGAGCGCGGGACTTCCCGCCGATCAGTTAAAAAAGCAGACTCTTAAACGGGTGAATTGATCAGCCCCGGATGATCATCGGGTCTAGGACCAGGTGCACTCCAGTGAAACCGCCGATCTGCTTCTGTAATCGGCATATCGTTAATACTGGCCTCACGCCGCCGCATCAGCCCTTCTTCATCAAACTCCCAGTTTTCATTGCCGTAGGCGCGGTACCACTGCCCCGCGTCATCGTGCCATTCGTATTGAAATCGCACAGCAATCCGGTTATCGCCAAAAGCCCACATCTCCTTCGCCAGGCGATAGTCCAGCTCCTTGTTCCACTTGCGAACCAGAAACGCTCGAATAGTATCTCGCCCCTGAAAAACTTCTGCCCGGTTTCGCCAATGACTATCGACAGAGTAAGCCATAGAAACTCGCTCAGCATCCCGAGAATTCCAAGCATTCTCAGCCATACGAACTTTTTGAGTAGCAGTTTCAAAGGTAAAAGGTGGAACTAGCTTTGGGGGTGCCATCAATCATGAGTCCAAGCGGGAAAGGCTTTCTCACTTATACCGCTCAGCGCTGCGAACAAGGTAGGACGATCTTTTTGAAAAATAGGACTTTTCTCATCAAGTCTTGACATAAAAAGAGACTAGCTTCTAAATTTCTTGTATCTTAAGTAGAGTGATCATTCTACTTGGAGCGCGCCATGAGCGAAGCCACAACACTATCGGCTGAAGTTGCAGCCCCGATTACACCCATTCCTCAAGACGGACTGACAGAACTAGCCGCAAAAAATAAAGAAAACCCTGCTGATAAGACGCTCAAGGTCAAAACAGTTTGTACGGGCAAGTTTCGCTCGCTCAACTACGCGAGGGATTTAGAAGCATTCGCAATTGATGAGCCACCGGCTTTGCTAGGCGACAACACCGCGCCAAACCCTTCCGAGATTGTACTGGGCGCTTTAGGTTCCTGCCTGGTAGTAGGCATTCAAGCAAACGCAGCCGCGAAAGGAATTGAGCTTACGAAGCTAGAAATTGCGTTGGAAGGCGATATTAATATTGTCAGTACCTGGGGAACTGGGGAACTAGAAAAGCCGCAGATTGGCTTTACAGATGTGCGAGTAAAGGTAGATATCGACGGGGATGCCGAACGCGCTGTATTAGAAGAAATGGTGAACCACGCCAATACGTGGTCTCCGGTTTCGGCGACGCTGAGCAATCCAATGCCAGTTTCTGTTTCCATGGCTTAAATTCTGTAGGCAAACAAAGATAGCCGGCCTACAGGATTATCTTCTCTCAATTTCCCATCACCCATCTCAACCAAACCCATGCAAACTGTTTCGAGAGCATTTACCGACTTAAGCCCCTCTTTGAATGCGTTGGACGTTGAGCCAGAAGACGCTGCGATTTCAAATCTCCGAAGAGTTATCACCAAAACCCTGACGCCAAAGGTTCAAGACATCGACCTCAAAGGAGAATTTCCTGAGCAGATCATGCATGACATTGGCGCGGCGGGAGCATTTGCTCACGCGGTATCTAGTCAATACGAAGGATCTAGCAAAGGTTTAAAGTACGCAGTCCAGAGTATCGAAGAAGTCTCAAAAGACTGTTTATCTACTGGGTTTATTGCCTGGTGCCAGGTAGCCTGTACCTGGTATCTGGAAAATACAGAGAATACCGCACTGAAAGCAAAGCTGTTGCCGGAAGTCGCTTCCGGGCGTGTGCTAGCAGGTACAGGCCTCTCAAACCCAATGAAGCACTTTGCAGATATTGAGAAAATTGCGCTGACCGCAACTCAAGTAGAAGGTGGCTATATCGTCAACGGCATGCTGCCCTGGGTCTCCAACTTAGGAGAAGGACACTACTTTGGCATCGCAGCCAAGATGGCAGATTCAGAAGACTACATGATGGCCATGGTCTCTAACGAGCTAGAAGGAATGTCTTTGCGGTGCAATGCTCACTTTATTGCGCTAGAAGGAACAGGAACTTATAGCTGCTTATTTCGAAATTCATTTGTACCGGATGAGCTGGTGCTAGCCGCTCCCTGCGATGAGTATGTTGATCGCATCCGCCCTGGGTTTATGCTCACTCAAGTAGGAATGGGTCTAGGCCTCACAGCAAGCTGCGTTGAGCTAATGCGTCGTGCAAATAAGCGACTAGGACACGTCAATCGCTATTTGGATGACCAGGTAGAAGACATTGATGCAGACTTACAGGCCGCTCGGCAGCGGACCTACGAGATCGCCGACCGGCTAAATGAGTGCACCGGAATCGCAGATGCTCAGATGAATAGAGAGATTGTTCAGGCCAGGGCTACGGCTTCGGAGCTGTCGTTGCGCTCTTCGCAGGCAGCGATGCTACATGCAGGTGCGCGGGCCTACGTAAAAGGGAGTGCAGCAGAGCGGAAGCTACGGGAAGCCTACTTTGTGGCCATTGTGACGCCTGCATTGAAGCACCTGAAGAAGGTGTTGGCAGGAATGGAAGCAGCCTCATCAGCTGAATAAAAGGCTCTGCTGAGCACGCATTCGGTAAAAGCCAGGAGCAACGGGAAGCGCATCATCATACGACAAAGTTGAACATGGCTTGGGTCTCCGATTGTTCAGCGTCCATAGCAATGAGCAACTCGGGTCGAAAAAGTCCATCTCTGGTATTCAAAGCGTCCTCTGGGAAATAAAGTTGGGTAGTTAAAAGCGCTTCACCAGGAGCCTGCACTCTCACGTGAAAGTGACGAGTACGACCCGGATAAATGCCAGGCACAATTGTCTCCAAACGGTAGCGGCCCTGAGCATCGGTAAACTGATGACCGCGTAGGGTAAAGCCAGCGTTGTCATAGCGGCCTTGAGCATCGGCGTGCCAAAAATCTAGCAGAGCGTCGGTAATAGGTTCACAGCCGGATGAGAGCACTTGTCCGGTCAGGATAATAGATGTTCCAGCTGTATCCGACTCCAGCAATGAGGTGCGTTCGGGTGAATTTGGCGTGTAGAAAGGCCCCGCCGTCTGAGAGGGAGTGAAGCGATCTTCCCCACAGGTTGGCGTAGGAGCTAGCGATTGGGCTTGCAGGGCCGGTTCCGTACCAGGCAAACGACTGAGCGAACGACTAGGCGAACGTCCACAGTTCGCTAATGCTAGCGACGCTGCCGCACCTGAGCCTATCTGCAAAAACAACCGACGGCTTTTATCCATTGTCCTAATCCGATTGGAAAGCTAACAACGCCAAGCATAGATCGCTTTCTCCTCAATCAGCCAGGCAGCCTTAGGTCTCACTCTGTTACGAGCGTTTGAAGACTTCCAGCGATCTAGATATCCTAAGAAGGTATGAAGCCCCTCCTCAAAACCTCTCTCTCAGCCCATGTCATTCAATATTCGCCAGCTCGACAATCTTGACTATGACGATGTAGAACCTATCCTACCGGACTACATCAACGCCGCCCTAGATGAATTTGTGACCTCAAAAGTCGGCAAAGCCCATGTGAAGGCATATCCCGAAGGCGGCGGATGGATTGGCACATTTATTGAGATGGGCTATTTCTACGGGGAGCTTACCCTACCGAAAATGACGAAAGGCGGAGTGCAGCAGCTGATGGAGTACACGCTACCGCGTAAAATCACGCTGAGCGATCGCAGTGAAGCGACAGAGGCTATTCCTGAGCTAGTCGCATTTTGGACGTTCTTAAAAGAGGACTATAGGCTGCGGAGTGCGGGTGCGATCGCCAAATACTTACAGTCCATCGAAGACAAATTTGCAGACTGGATGTTTGACCCAGCCAGAGGCGGTATAGCCAAATCATTCATCACCCAAGGCATCGCCGCAGGCTACGACATGACCACCGAGGAAGGCATGAAAGCCTTTCAGGAAGAGTACAACAAAGGCATTCGCACAGGAGAACGCGCTCCGCTAACAGCCCCAAGTATGGTGCTACCCGATACCGCACCAGATACAGTACCCATGACCGAGCCACCGCCTGAAGTTAGGGCAATGCTCGAAATGATGAACATAGAGCTACCAGAAATAGGCTCTCAGGTAAATCCTTCCGACTTTCTTGAGCAGATACTAAATGCAACAAAGCAGCTCGGAGCAGTGCTAAGGCACGACACTAACAGCGATCCCGATATTGCTGCGCTAGAACAGATGCTAGCTGAGGTCAATGGCGATGAGGTCTTCACCGAAGTCTTCACCCCAAACAAACCCTCGTCTGAGCCGTTAGCAGACAAGTATGCCGCGCTGCTAAAAGCTCAGGCAATTAGTGAAACCGAACCTGGCACCATCGTTCAAGACTTTCAAATGCTGTTGAAAACCATTGGATCCCAGGGCCTTTCTGTCAGCGGCAAGCGTCAGCAGATACCCATAAAGCGGCTCGAAGAGATCAACCAAAAATTAGCTCATCCCATTCAGATCGCCCTTCAGCGACCTCAGCAAAAGTCCTATCCCCCCATTCACGGCCTGTACTTGCTATTGCGAGCAACAGGGTTAGTGCAGGTTCTCAACAAAGGCAAGCAGTCTCACCTACAGCTCAACTCAGCGCTATACGAAGACTGGCAGCAGCTTAATCCAACTGAGCAGTATTGCACCTTGTTAGAAGCTTGGATGGTCCGCGCTCACGGCGATATGTTAAACGAAGATCGCGCCTCCTTCATGAGCGTTGGAGACAACTGCCTGCGGACATGGCCGATGTTTGCAGAGCAGAAAAAGCAGACATATAAAAGTTACCAGCATCAAGACAATCTTAGATACAATCCGGGCTATTACAACTTGGCATTAATGGCCCTGTTTGGCTTTGTAAAAATCGCGGATGGTAAACCGACAAAGGGGAAAGGCTGGCGGATAAAGTCAGTAGAAGTTCTACCCTTTGGTGAAGCGATGATGACGTTGATCGCAAGGGCATACGTAGACAATGATTTTGCCTGGAGCTCCTACGAAGAGAACGCACTGCCATTCGATGAGCTGTTGGAATATTTACAGCCTTATTTCCCAGAATGGCAAAACACACTGACAGGGATTGAAATGACGTTTGAGCCAGGACGTCATATCTTCAAAGTCTCTTTGGGTAAAATATGGCGACGGATTGCGGTTTCGGGTGAAGCCTCGCTAGAATACTTGGCGGATTTGATTCGTAGCTCTGTCAGCTTTGACGCTGATCATCTAGACTGCTTTACATACAAGAATGCGTCGGGCCGTAATGTACAGGTGATACATCCTTACATGGATGATGGGGAGCTATTCACGGACCAGGTAACCGTTGGCAGCTTACCGCTTTTGGTGGGTAGCACTATGGAATATCTGTTTGACTTCGGTGACTGTTGGAGGTTTCAGATACAGCTAGAAGCGATTGAGCCAGAGCCGCCACAAGGAATTGCTAAGGTGAAGAAGACAAAGCGAGGTAAGGCAGCAGCTAGAGCGCCGTTAGGAGAAGTACTTGAGAGCCATGGAAAGGCGCCTGAGCAATATCCAGAGAGTGATTGGTAGCACCTCCTTCATTTCATAGGAAGAAACATACCAGTTACAAAACTCCAGTTACAAAACTCCAGTTACAAAACTGTAGTGTGGTTCACAATTTGCTTTTAGAATAACCGTTCTAATAGAAACAGTAGCGCCTCAAAGAAAAGAGAACTATGGCTTCAGTGTTTGGTCAATCGCGTCAGTGGAACAATCTCTCTTGCAAGCAGGGTGGTCTTGAGACGATGCAGCTACGCTGCGTGATTTGCGGCAGCTTTCACACCACCGAAGATCACTGGCGGCTGATGGCCGAGATGCCGCAGAATCCGGCAGACATGATCGACGACCTGGTAAAAATGCGGCTGTATAAGCCTGCGGCAATTGAGGCTGCCGATGCCATCAGCGCAGCAGAGCTACGGACGGCGCTGTTTGTGAGTATGGCGTCGAACGGAAGCCCGAAGCGAGAGAGATTAGTGAGGGACTTGATCTCCCTAGCAGGTGGACTAGACCAGGCTTTTAGTGCGGCTTTTGGGCCGAGAGCAGGTGAGTTCTTCACCGACGCTCAGCGGGTAAGTCAGGTAACTCGGCGAAAGTTTTTACAGAACGTAGCGGTAGGAGCAGCGCTAGTTACGTTGACGAACTGCGCTTCGGCGCCGGACGCACCGGAGGAGGATATAGCCGCAGATGCGGGCGCACCTGCGGCGTTAGAAAAAACAGATCTAAAGGTAGCGTTTTTACCGATTACCTGTGCGACGCCGATTATTATGTCAAAGCCGCTGGGCTTTTACGAGAAGCAAGGGCTGAACGTAGCGCTAATGAAGTATGCCAGCTGGTCGGTCGTGAGAGACGCGGCGATCGCAGGTGAACTAGACGCCTACCACATGCTCGCGCCTATGCCGATTGCCATGTCTCTAGGCTTAGGCTCTACGCCCTTTTCAGTAAAGCTAGCGAGCATTGAAAACAACAACGGCCAGGGAATTGCCGTAGCCAACAAACATCTAGGCGCTGTGAATGGTCCGGCTGACTTCAAAGGCATGACCATTGGAATTCCTTACGACTACTCGAACCACAATCTGTTGCTGCGCTACTACCTGGCCACAGGCGGACTAGATCCAGACACAGATGTAAAGCTGATTGTGCTGCCGCCGCCGGATGCGATCGCTAAAATGTCCACCGGTCAAATTGACGCCTTCATCCTCCCCGACAACTTCACCCAGCGCGTCGTCAAAGACGACATCGGCTTCATTCACCTGCTCACCAAAGACCTGTGGGCCGGTCATCCCTGCTGCGCGTTCGTAGCGGCGGACAACTGGATGAATGAGAACCCCAACACGTTTAGAGCCTTGAACAAGGCGATCATTGACGGGGCCACCTATGCGAATAATCCGGCAAATCGAAAAGAGATTGCGGCTGCGATCGCACCTAGAGAATATCTCAACCAGCCAGTAGACGTCCTCGAAGCCGTCATGACCGGCAAGTTTGAAGACGGACAGGGCAACACCTTCGACATCCCCGACCGCATCAACTTCGACCCCTACCCCTGGAAAAGCTTTGCCAGCTGGATTTCAACCCAGCTCGTTCGATGGGACTACATGCCCACCGAAAAAGCAAACTACAACGAACTCGGCGAACAGATATTTCTCACCGACCTGGCCCGAGAACTCGCCGAAGAACTAGGTGCGGACGCACCAACTGAAATCTCACGGGTTGAGGAGATGAAGTTTGGCGATTTCAACCCCGACAAAGCAGCGGAGTACTTGAAAGGTCAAATCGACGAATTCGGCGTTTAGAAACAAGAATTAAATAATATCCAACTTGTCGGAGACCCTCAGGAGAAGAGGCCAGAGGATGAGAGCTTCCGATGTATGGACGCAGCTAACCCACAGGCGTTGCTATCGCTAAAGACTCCTGACCTGCCGAGATCACTGGACTAGCGAATTTTACTGGCAGTTCCAACGTGATGGCGGTGTAGTCATCTTCTGCCTGATGCCGCAAGCGCCCCTGATGCTGAGAGGTAACAATCCTATGGGCGAGTATCAAATTCATATCGTCAGGGTTGGTCAGCAGTCCTGTTTTGCAACTTTGAGCACCACCGTCTAAATCGTCACCTATAGAGCTATTAATGCTAAAGATCTGACCAATGCCAACAGAAAGGGCGATAGAGACCCAGCCATCAGACTGGCAAAAAGTCTGCACAGAAATCTGCGGACAGTCAACGGCCCCATCACTTTGCACAGACTCCAAACGATCAATATAGGTGAGTAGAATACCAATTAGCGCCTGGCTCAAAGCGGCTGGGTAACCCTTTACTTCAGGAATGGGCTGATAGTCTTTGTTGATGTTTATCGCAGGTCTGCGGGTCTTAGCCTGTAGCTTGTGCGCCAGCAGAGACAGACAGCCTTCCAAAAGTTCATGAATGCTTACCGTTTGGCGTCCAGACTTATCAGAGTTAGCAAATATCCGCAAGTTGGAGACAAGCTGTTGAATCTTGTCTGTCCCACGATTGAATGACCCCAAGATCTTTGGCAGGTCTTCACGAACAAATTCCAAGTCGAGATCGAGCGCAGCTTCAGACAGCCGCGCTAGCACCTCCTGACTGTTCACCTCATCAGATGCTTCAAAGGACTGTAGCTGAGGGTAGACGTCTTCTGCGAACGATAGCAGCTGTGTGATGCTAGTCTCTAAATGACGCAGATTACCTCGAATATAGTTAACCGGATTGCTCATTTCATAGGCTGTGCCTGCGGAAATCTCTCCTACCAAAGACATTCTTTCACTCTGAATCAGCTGAGTCTGCGCTTGCTGAAGTTGTTCTAGAGCAGCTGTAAGTTCAGCCGTTCGGCTTTTAACGGTTTCCTCAAGCCTAGTGGTCAGCTGATGCAGCTTCAGATGAGTCTTCACCCTGGCTAGCACTTCTTGAGCGTCAAAGGGTTTAGTGATGTAGTCAACTGCGCCCAGGCTAAACCCTTTGGATTTGTTCACCGTTTCCGATAGTGCTGTCATAAAAATAATCGGCACCGCCTCGGTCTCAGGCGAGTCCTTAAGACGACGACAGGTTTCAAACCCGTCAATCCCTGGCATCATCACATCCAACAAAACCAGAGCAGGCAATTTGTACTGAATTTGAGCGATCGCACTTTCACCGTCGAGCGCAACAGCAACCTGATAACCAACTTTCATCAAAGCGCCAGCCAGCACCTCCACGTTTGTCGGCATATCGTCAACAATAAGGATGGTTTGGTCAGTTGCATAAGACATTGTTCTCAATTTCCTGAAGTCTATAAAAGAGGATAGTTTTTGAGCGAACCAGACTGTAGCGACAGCGCTAGCCTGAAGACGACACCGGCGTTACAAACTGCTGAATTAGAGCCTTAATCTTGCCTACTTGAAACTGTTTTGCCAGCGGTCTTAAGACTTTTGCAAAAGGCTGATAGCGAGCGTCCAAGGCTTCAATTTCATTAACGACAGCTGCAACCTCAAAAAGACGTCCCTGCTGAACCAAGTCAAATAGATGATCTAGCACATCATCGGGCGGCGCAATCAGCTCCTGTGGCTCGCTGGCGGTAAGGGCACTCTCTTCTGCGGTAGGCGCCTCATCGGAATACTGCCATTCTATCTTTAGGTGCTTTTTGAGCTTTTGCAGCAGCTCGTCAAACTGTACCGGCTTAGCTAAGAAGTCGTCGCCACCCGCTTCAATACTCTTACTTTGATCGATAATCAGCACGCTAGCTGAAGAAACAACTGCTAGAACATTCTTTAGCTTTTCTGAACTGCGCAGCCGCCGTAGAAATTCGTAGCCATCCATAACCGGCATCGTCAAATCTGTAATAATCAAATCAGGCATCACCTGTAAAGCTTTCTCCAAACCCGCCTGACCATTCACCGCTTCTACTACCCTAAAGCCAAGCGGTTCTAGTAGCTTGACAATCACACTGCGATTCTCCCAGCGATCGTCAACTACCAAAAGAGTTTTAGCCGGACCGTCATATCCCAATATCTTCCTGTTGTTAGCAGCTGTACCAGCCGGCTCCCACTCGGCGGACACCGGTAAAGCCAAATCAAACCAAAACGTGCTTCCCTTTCCGGGCTCGCTCTCAACCTGAATCTTACTTTCCATCAGGCCTAAGATTTGTTGGCTAATTGCCAGCCCTAGCCCCGTACCTTCAGCCTGCCGGTACTGCTCGCCCACCTGCTCAAAGGGTGAGAAAATCTTTTCGAGCTGCGAGTTGGAGATACCTACACCGGTATCTCTGACTTCAAAACGAATGCACATACGTGGGCCATCCGCGTCTTCAGAAGCCTCTAAGCACTGAACGCGGAGACTCACACTACCGGTATCTGTAAACTTGATCGCATTGTTAAGCAGATTAATCAGCACCTGCCGCAGTCGTTTTTCGTCAGCGCAAATCCCCTTGGGCAAACTAGGATCCGACAGATAGTAAAAATCTATATCCTTCGCTTCGGCTCGGACCTGACACATTTCTACAACGGCTTGAATCAGCGAAGGCAGATAAAGCGCGGTAGGCACCAGGTCCATTTTGCGAGCTTCAATCTTAGAAAGATCAAGAATGTCGTTGATGAGCGTAAGCAAGTGTGCGCCGCACTGCCGAATCACATTGAGTCCGCGATCTTGTTCTTCGGTGAGTTCATCCTCCTGCTGTAGAATCTGGGCATAGCCCAAAATACCGTTCAAAGGCGTGCGCAGCTCGTGGCTCATGCTGGCTAAGAATTCACTCTTGGCATGGTTGGCTTCGTCGGCGACAAGCTTAGCGGCCTGTAGTTCTGCGGTGCGCTCTTCTACTCTTGTTTCCAGCGTAGCTTTGGATTCTTCAAGGGCGCTGAACGTTTGGCGGAGCTGCTGCGCCATCTGGTTGAAAACCGATGCCAGCAGGCCAAGCTCATTGCGCGATCGCACCTTCACCTGAGTCTCCAAATCGCCCTCACTAATTTGAGTCGCCGCTAGCGTCAGTCGCTTCAGCGGCGACACGAGCCAGCGTGCAAACAAAATTCCTATAGCACCTGTCATCAGCATCGCTAGGGCCATAGCACCCAGCATTGTCTGATTCATCTTACGAACGGGCGATCGCACTTCCGCAATCGGCAGTTCTGAAACCACTCGCCAGTTCACACTATAAACATAGCTGCTAGCACCTAACACCTCTGCGCCGCGTAGCCCCTCGTAAACAGAAAATCCCTCCGCCGGATCACTCTCTAAGTGAGTCAGCAAAGAGCGGTTAGAGATATCTTCAAAAGCAAACTCATCGTAGGCTTCTGTCTCACTTCGCTGCTTAGCAATAATGCGCTGCTGATCGTCCACCACATAGGTATAGCCAGTTTCACCAACAAGCGACTGGGAAACCGTAAAGTTTAAAAATTGCAGATTGACCCGAGCCACCAGCGCACCGCTAGTCCGATCATTAGCGTCTTTGATAGGTACGGCAATAGTGATAACAGGGTGACCCGTTGTCGGACTAATGCTCACCGGGCTAAGGTACTTTTTGCTCGCTGTAACTAGCGGTAAAAAGGCCAGTTCTTCAGTGAGTTCAAGCGGAAGCTGAGCAGGATCTAAGTTAAAAGGTGCGACCCCAACTAGCGCCTCTCCCTCAAGATTAAAAATGCCAATCGCTTCATAGGCATCGTCTAGACGCGTCAGTCCCTCTAGCAAATTTCTCTGTACGGGTTGAGGCAACGTCGAAAGGCCACGCACTCTTTCTAAATACGTCAGCTCCGTCTGAAAGTCTTGAAGATACATCTCAATATCTTTTGCGACGGCGTGCGATCGCTCCTGCTGAAGCGCCTGATTCTCTTCTAGCTGAATTTTCGCACTCATCCTAATCAGCACACTGCTAGTGAGTAGCACGCTTAGCATCACAACAGCCATCAGCCCATAGCGCAGTAAATTCGCAATGGAGAACAAAGAGAAAGCGGCCTTCTGTTGTTTCATCGACCTCTCAGAGAATTTTTGAGGCTGCCTTGAAGCGGGTGATGACGATAAACTGCTCATGGAATGCTTACTTACAAGATGACAGAGTTTTTAAAAAATTCTTTTGCTCGCGTTTCTTAGGCAAGAGCAAGCGCTAAATCAAAATCTTTTCTTGACGGGAAAGATCAAGAGCAAGCCCAAACGTCTGCGGGCCACCCACTAGCTGCAAAGCGCGCTTAACAAAAGTATCGTCCACCAAATCTTGAGCTACCTGCTCAGGCACCAGTCCCTGCAAAAAGCTAGCGTCGCCACCTACGAGCGTTTCCTGTAGAGCCGAAACCAAATCAGTGGTGTAAGAAGGAAAAGGATAAGGCTGAAAGTCAATTCGGCGCGATCGCCATTCTGGATTAATCAAAGCCCCACTGCGGTAGTAGAAGTCATTGTCGTAATAGGTCATCACCCGCTCTAGTACGGGTAATTCGTACGGCATATATTGCCCACCGTCTTTAGAAAGAATGTAGGCTAACTCCGGACGGTTGGCTTTGGCCCAATGCTGAGCTTTTACAATGCTGTTGACCACAGCTTGAGTCCAGTCCGGCCTTTGAACGATATCGTCTTCATGCATAAACACCACACAGCAAGCATGGTCTTTCCAGATATCGCCAGTAAGCCGCAGCAGCTTGCCGCTTTGATTAAGCTCAGCCGCAGAGTTATAGGGTTCAGCGACAATATAGCCAGCAATGCTACCGTCTTGAAGCGCCTTGAGCATATCGGGCGGCGGCAATACCACCAGTCGCACCTCGTTGCTCTCCAAAGGAGCATCTTGAGATTTCATCACCGCTTCTAGCCCGTGCTCTCGCAGCAGCATTTGCAGCACAATATTGTGAATAGAATACCAGGATGGAACAGCCACATCTCGCCCAGCGAGATCTTCGGGCTTGTTAATACTAGGAATCACCGTAACAGCCGAACCATTAGTATGGTTCCAGGCGACAACTTTGCCAGGAAAGTTTTGACCATAGCGCAGCCAAACGGTAGTTGGCATTAATAAATGAACAACATTGACTTCTCTATTCATGAAGGCGTTTGCGATCGCATCCCAAGACCGGAACTTTTGTGGCAGCTCAGCCTCCAACCCTTCCGCTTTGTAGAAGCCGCGATCGTACGCAGCCAATAGCGCCGCCGCGTCAGTAATAGGAAGATATCCTGTTTTTACCGGCTGATCGCTGCCACCATTTAACTGCAATTTTCCACAGCTGCTAATAGCTGTAGAGACCCCAAAAGAGGTCGCAAACAAGCTGCTAAGACGGATAAACTGGCGTCGATTGAGATGGGATGAGCTAAATAAGTGCTCGGCGCGTACAACCATAGCCGCAGGTAAATAATGTCGTGGATACTTTCAAAGTTCCCGTCTTTACCGCTAGCTGTACATACTGCAAGCATCGAATAGCTCAACGTTTTAAAAAGTCAGGCTATTGACTCCAACTAGAGTTCTAAACTGTTTTTTTATATCGGCTTCTATCGTGATTTCTCGGTATCCGTAGTCAGGCCAACGGTGACAGTGGCAACGTCACTCTAAATACGGTACCAACACCTAACTCGCTCTCAACTTGAATTTCCCCTCTCTGTAATTCTACAAACTGCTTGACAATACTCAGCCCTAGCCCAGTTCCTGGAATATTGCTCACATTCTTCCCACGGTGAAACGGTTCAAATAGATAGGGAATATCTTCCGCTGGAATGCCAACGCCCCTATCTATCACCTGAAAAACAGCCTGTCGCTTGCGCCGAGCCAAAGACAGTTGAATAGTGCCATCTGCTAGAGAGTAACGAATCGCATTCGATAAAATATTTGTCAAAATCGAGCGTAGCAGCGTTTGATCAAGCTCTGCCATCAGTGGTTTATGCCGCCCCACAAATTCTAAGGGATTTTCCTGCGGCTGTAGCTCAGCCAACAGCTCCCGGCAGAAAGCGACCAGATCGATAGATTCCGGCTCAAGATACAGCCGCTTCGCGTCCAGCTTTCCCAACACCAAAATATCGTCAATCATCTTAGTCATACGCCCCACATTTGCAGCAACGCCCTGCAAATACTGGTGCTTTTGTGCGCCTGAAAGCTTCTCGTCATAGCGGCTCAAAGAAGAAACCGAAAGCGCAATATTATTCAACGGATTGCGAAATTCGTGACAAACCATCGCCACAAAACGAGACTTAAGTGCGCTCAGCTCGCGAAGGCGCTCATTGGCCTCATACAGCGCAGCCGCGCGCTCTCTCACCTTGGTTTCCAAGTCCTCATTAGCCTGCTGTAGAACAGCTTCTGCCCACTTCCGCTGGGTAATATCTCGAAAGGTAATCACCGCCCCAATCAGCTGTCCCTGCTCGTCTTGCATAGGCGTACTGATATACTCCACCGGAAAACTGGTGCCGTCTTTACGCCAAAATACTTCGTCCGTAACGCGACGAGTACTGCCATCTTGAAAAGCAGCATAGATAGGACAGCATTCTCTAGGATACTGGCTGCCGTCCGGATGGGAGTGATGCAGCACCTGATGCATCGGCTGGCCAATGAGATCTTCCACCTCCCAATCGATCATGGTAGCAGCAGCGGGGTTGACGAAGGTGACGTTGCCCTGTAGGTCAAGGCCATAGACGCCTTCGCCGACCGCGTTGAGGATGAGCTGGTATTGGCGGCGGAGTGTTTGGAGTTCTGAGTGTTTGGGGGAGGGGATGGGGGATGGGGGATGGGGGATGGGGGAATAGGGGTTAGCGTTGCCCGTTGTTTTGTGAGGGGTCATATGTGTGGTTAGGTGAAGGTGGCCAACGCTATATTTTGTGACTGTATGTTGAGAGTGTAGTGAATTACACCACAGGCGATGCTTTAACGATTAAGTATATGAATAAGGCCGTTGTTTAATCTTAAGCGAAAGAAAAGAGGACTCTCTCTAGAACTATGTCAAAGAAAATTCTCGTCATCGAAGATGAAACCGAAACGAGAAATATTTTTTTGAGGTGCCTGGCGTTCGAAAGCTTTGATGCAATTGGGGCGCAAGATGGCACAACAGGCATTTCAATGGCAGCTCAGCACCGTCCTGATTTAGTCGTGTGCGACATTATGATGCCAGATGTTGATGGCTATGGCGTACTAACAGCGCTGCGATCGCAGCGCGCAACCCGAGCTATCCCATTCATCTTTTTAACCGCTAAAGTGACCATGGAAGAGCTGCGAAAAGGCATGGTGCTAGGCGCAGATGACTACCTGACCAAACCCTGCACAGTAGAACAGTTTTTAGCAGCGATCGCAGCTCGTCTGACCCGCCAGGAAGCCCTTCAGCGTGACTATACTCAACCAGTGAACTCCACCAGGTCTCAACAGCTAGAATCCTCGAAAATCGCTTCCATTTTCCCCAACTGTCCCAAGCTCGAAACCGTCTTCAAATTCATTGAAAACCACTACCAGCAGCCCATTCATCTTAGCGATGTCGCCAGCGCAGCCGGATACTCTCCTGCGTACCTAACCAACCTTTCTCAAAGCTACACCGGAAAAACGGTAAAAAGCTGGATCATCGAACGGCGTATGGTACAGGCCAAGCGGCTCTTAAGAGAAACCGCACAGTCGATCAAAAAAATTGCGGAAACCTCAGGCTATGCAGACGCTGGATACTTTACCCGGCAGTTTCGACAGCTTCACGGTATGACACCCAAACAGTGGCGGACCGAATCTGGCTCAATCATAAACAACAGAAGACATGAACTCGAGAGATGGTAGCAAAGACAACAAAACAACGCCCCAACTAGGAGAATCCTGATGAAAAGTCCTAATTTCTCGAAAGATAGTCCTATCTAATCTTCTCTCCAGCTTGGTACATTTACTGAAATTGCCCTGCACACGCTTTTTTCTCAAACTGCTTTTTTCAATACGCTTTAGGTGAGCACATGGTTTCGACATCGTCAACAACTCAGCCGGGTGGTTCAAACTGGAATAACCTCAAGAGCGATCGCGGTAACCTCTCCGACTTTGAGATGGCCTGCATCATTTGTGGAGGTGCCCATCTCAGCCGCGACCACTGGGAATTTCTTCAGACGATGCCCAGCGAGCCAGAAGACATGGTCGGCGATCTTGTCCGCATGGGCCTGTACAAAGACCAGCAGATGCAGGCAGGCGACAAGGTCAACGCCTACGAGCTAAGAAAAGCCCTCATGCTAAAAGCCGCAGGCAAAGGCGACCCTAAGCGAGAGAAATTAGTCTTAGCCCTGGCCAGAGAAGCGGGCGGGCTCGAAAACGCGTTTGCAGCGGCCTTTGGTCCGCAGGCCGGTGCGTTCTTTGCAGACACCAGACGACACAGCGCCTTTAGCCGCCGAGAGTTTCTGCGGAACCTGGCAATCGGTGCGGCAATGGTAACCCTCACCAACTGCGGCAGGAGCGAGGACGTTGCTGTCGACACAGCAGATGACGCAACTCCAGTAGACGTATCTTCCCTGGAAAAAACAGACCTAAAGATTGGATTTATTCCCATCACCTGCGCCACGCCCATCATTATGTCGGAGCCGCTGGGCTTCTATAAAAAGTACGGGTTCAACGCAGAAGTCGTGAAAATGCCGAGCTGGGGCGCCGTGAGAGACAGTGCGATCGCCGGAGAACTCGACGCCTATCACATGCTAGCGCCCATGCCGATTGCTATGACCCTTGGCTTAGGCTCAGCCGCCTTTGGCGTCAAGCTTGCCAGCGTAGAAAACATCAACGGTCAGGCCATCACCGTCGCCAACAAGTACCTCGGACAGATCAACGGCCCCGCAGACTTCAAAGGCTTCACCATCGGCGTACCGTTCCCCTACTCCATGCACAACCTGCTGCTGCGCTACTACCTGGCAACTGGCGGCATCGACCCCGACGTAGACGTCAAAATCCGCCCCGTTCCACCCCCAGACAGCATCGCTCAGCTCGTCGCGGGAGACATCGACGCCTACCTCATGCCCGACCCGTTCAACCAGCGAGCCGTGTACGAAGAAGCTGGCTTTATCTTCAAGCTGACAAAAGACCTGTGGCCGGGCCATCCCTGCTGCGCATTCGCTGCCAGCGACCAGTGGATCGACGCCAATCCAAACACATTTAGAGCGTTAAATAAGTCAATTGTTGAAGCAGCGGGCTACGCTAGCGACCCGGCCAATCGCAAAGAGATTGCAGCAGCAATTTCTGAAAGGGCGTTCCTCAACCAGCCAGTCGAGGTCGTTGAAGCAGTCCTCACCGGCAACTTTGACGATGGCCAGGGCAACACCCTGGAAGTCCCTGACCGAATCGACTTCGATCCGTACCCCTGGCAGAGCTTCGCCAACTGGATTTCATCTCAGCTAGTGCGCTGGGACCTTCAAGGCGATGGCAAAGCGTCTGAAGAGATTACAGACGGGAGCTACGACACCGTAGGCAAAGATATCTTCTTAACTGACCTAGCCCGCGAGCTAGCAGAAGAAGTAGGGCTCAATCCACCCTCGGACATTTATCGAGAAGAGACCCTTGAGTTTGACACCTTTGATCCACAGGACCCAGGCGCTTACGTCCAAGAACAGATCGACAAATATGGCGTGTAATTTCGCCATCTCAATTAAGAGAGAAAACTGAGTCTTAAGGCAAACAAATAGATGACCCTGAGTAAACCAACCATCGGCACTGTTAAAACCCTTGAGGACAAAAGGCCCTGGATTAACGAAAACACAAAGGCGATCGCACTTTTCCTCATCTCCCTAGTCTTATTTCTAGGCTTCTGGGAAATCGGTGCGAGCATGAAGCTGTTTGCCAAGGGTATGCCAACCGCTTCTACCACGCTCAAAGAGCTTTGGTGGTGGTCAACCCATCCCTTCTTTGACAACGGTCCCAACGACCTAGGCATCGGGTGGAATCTGCTCATCAGCCTGCGCCGGGTGGCCATAGGCTACACGCTGGCCTCGCTGATTGCGGTACCCGTTGGCATCCTCATTGGCATTTCGCCCATTGCCTACAAAGCCTTCAATCCCTACGTCCAGCTCCTAAAGCCAGTGTCTCCCCTGGCCTGGCTGCCGTTGGGCCTGTACATCTTCCGCAATTCCGAAAGAACGGGAATTTTCATCATCTTAATCTCCAGCATTTGGCCGACGCTCATCAACACCGCATTCGGTGTAGCCAACGTCAATCCTGAGTACTTAGATGTCTCCAAGACCCTGGGCGCATCGCGACTTAGAACCATTTTCAAAGTCATCATTCCTGCCGCACTTCCCAATATTATTTCAGGACTACGCATTAGTATGGGAATCTCATGGCTGGTGATTGTAGCCGCTGAAATGCTTTTGGGCAGCGGGCTCGGCTACTTTATCTGGAACGAGTGGAACAACCTGTATATTCCTAATATCCTGGTTGCCATCTTTATCATCGGCTTAGTCGGGCTCATCTTAGATAACATCTTTGCAGTCCTCGAAAGATTTGTCGCATTTGGTCGTAAAGCGTGAATCCGCCTACTCTCAACTACTCAGATCGCTCTTCAGCCAACGGTAACGTGTCTTCTCAATCCCCACCTTCTCCCTTTGCAGACTCTCCCCTAGCCGATGGCGCACCCATTTCACCGTCGGCTCAGCTATCTATTCGCAATGTGACGAAAGTCTTTGCAGGGAAAAAAGACCTCTTTAGCAAAGTGACGCGAAAAACCAGCCGCGATTTCACCGCGATTGAAGACATCACCCTTGATATTGAGCCCAACACCTTTGTGTCCATCATTGGGCCTTCGGGCTGCGGCAAATCTACGCTGCTAAACATGATTGCAGGACTCTCTGATATCACCAGCGGCGATATTCTTCTCAACGGTCAGCCAATTCAAGGCCCAGGCCCAGATCGAGGAATGGTGTTTCAAAACTACGCCCTCATGCCCTGGATGAACGTAGAGGAAAACATTCGCTTTGCGGTAGAAACGGTATATCCGAAGCTATCGCCCAAGCAAAGAACTCGGAACATCAAAGAACAGATTCAGCTTGTCGGCTTAGAGGGTGCTGAAAAGAAGCATCCGCACGAGCTTTCAGGCGGAATGCGACAGCGGGTAGGCATTGCGCGCGCGCTGGCGATCAATCCGCAGATTTTACTGATGGACGAGCCTTTTGGTGCCTTAGACGCGCTTACCAGAGGCTTTTTACAAAGTGAGGTAGAGCGGATCTGGGAGCAGCAGCGCAAAACGGTCATCATGATCACCCACAGCATCGAAGAAGCACTGTTGCTTTCTGATCGCATCGTGATGATGACTCGCGGGCCCGCCGCACGGGTCGATGAGATTTTAGAAGTGCCGTTTGATCGACCTCGCGATCGCGAAACAATCGATCAGCATCCGGCCTACCACGATCTCAAAGCTGAAATGGAACGTCATCTGTTTCGAGAGACAAGGGCGGTAGAAGAATCTCGAATTCGTTAATGGTCACTTTTTCCACTTTTTCAAACTGTTTTTATTCAACTGAGGAATGTGTAGTATGGCTATTTCAGAATTTACGTCTAAACTGTTAGCTGCCAAAAAGAAAAAAGGGCTGAGCTTCGCTGATTTGGAAGAAAAGCTCGGTTACGACGAGGTTTGGATCGCCTCCGTGTTCTATGGGCAGGCGAGTGCTTCTGAAGAAGAAGCAAACAAAATGGTGGAGCTAATAGGGCTCGGACCTGAAGATGCCGAGGCGCTGACAGAGTGCCCAGTGAAAGGCGGACTCGATCCGCTCGTGCCAACAGATCCGCTGATTTACCGCTTTTACGAAATTATGCAGGTATACGGTATGCCTGTGAAAGCGGTAGTGCATGAAAAGTTTGGCGACGGCATTATGAGCGCGATTGACTTCTCGATTGATGTAGAAAGAGAAGAAGATCCAAAGGGCGATCGCGTCAAAGTCATCATGTGCGGCAAGTTCCTACCGTATAAGAAGTGGTAAAGACCACCGGCCTTGCGGCACCCACAGTTTTGTCATGTACATCTAGCGAGTCTTTTGTTCTTCTCAGACCTTTCTATGGCACACCCTATCTTCTCTCAGCCTTCTAACGTTCGTCACACTACTTTCTCTACCTCTAGCGTTTTAACCCTCACAAAGCAGCTAGGCTTCAGCCTACTGGCCGTTACAGCCGTACTTGCACTAGCGCAGCCCGCCCTGGCCCACCACCCGCTCGGCGGACGTCTTCCATCCAGTCTTTTTGAAGGCTTTTTATCAGGCGTCGGTCATCCGGTCATCGGGCTCGACCACCTGGCGTTTGTAATTGCAGCCGGGCTGGTCGCAGCAACAAAGCCACGAGGATTCTTGATTCCGCTTGCCTTTGTTGCAGCGTCTCTATTAGGAACAGGCCTACATCTACAGCTCTTCAGCCTACCTGCACCTGAAATTGTTATTTCAGCCTCGGTAATGCTCTTTGGCGTCATTTTGGCAATGGGTCAGCGACTGAGTCTGCAAACAGTTGTAATACTGGGCGCACTGGCCGGGACTTTTCACGGCTATGCCTACGGAGAGGCCATCTTCGGCGCAGAAACCTCGCCAATGGTGGCTTATCTAGCTGGCTTTGCAACCGTTCAACTGGCGATCGCACTTCTGTTCTTTACAGCTGGCCGCGCCGTAGTAAAGCCATTAGCACTAAAGCCATCAGCACTAAAGCCATCAGTCAGCGCCATACCTTTGAAGCTTCGACTGACTGGCTTTACGTTAGCGGGCATCGGCATCGGATTTCTATCATCGGCTGTACTAGGTTGATTAGATTGAATCTGTAGTCTCCATCGTGGCCCTCACCCTAACGAACTGTAACAGAGCTTAACGAGCCTAAGTTGAATTTTCTCATAGTATTAAAAGATACCGCCTAGCTAGGACTGTGTCTTATGTCAGTAAAAACCGTTGGAAATCCGCCTGCTGGAGCTGACCAACTCAAGGCTGAAATTGAGAAGCAACTGCCCAATATCATGGCCAGCTTTACCCAGGTGCTTCAAGAACAGTTTGGATTTGAAGATATTCGAGTGGGTGGATTTAGCCTTGTACCCGCAGAAGCAGCCGCCGGAAACATCGCCTGCGACGAAGCGGGCTGTTCTGTTGCAGATACGCCTACCTCACAGTCTGCGCAACAGTAAACGCAACCAATAAACTAGGAAAGCTAGTTGCATCAGCTAGTTGCATCATCAGCTAGTTGCATCAATTGAACCAAGCCAACCAGTCCAACTAAAGACCTGTAGAGAATCAACTTCATGGTTTGGCATCATAGTCGTTTAACTTTAGCAGTTGTGACCTTGCAAAATCACGAGCTTATTAATTTACAAGCCCTTAAGCTAAGAAGATGGTAGCTTCTGTCACAGCGTCTTAACAGACTCATCTCCTAGGGTTATCCTATACAAGCCCCCAAATGCTCGTGAGTATAGACAATGAACGCCGCGTACCCCAGAGGCTGTACCTTTTCTGAATCTGACTGGGATGCGATCGCACCTTTCTGGTACCCCGTCGCCTACAGTCACACCGTTAAAACCGATCCCATCGCAGCCACCCTGCTAGACCAGCGTCTAGTCATCTGGCGCACATCCAAAGGCATCTCTGCTGCCAACGACATTTGCTTGCACCGGGGCGTCCCCCTCAGCATGGGCAGTCTCAAAGACGATCAGCTCATCTGCAAATACCACGGCTTTCACTACGACCAAACCGGCCAGTGCACGCTTATCCCAGCCGATCCGCAGGCAAATATTCCCCGCAAGCTTTGCCTCAAAACCTACCCGGTAAAAGAAGCGTTTGGCCTAGTATGGACCACCCTCACCGGCGCAGCAGACGACCCCGACGCGCTACCTATTTTCCCGGAGTGGACAGACGCTGACTACCAGCAGATAATGCCGGGTGCGATCGCCATCAACGCCGCCGCCGGTAGGCAAATGGAAGGCTTTTTAGACGTAGCGCATTTCTCCTGGGTCCACGCCGACTCATTTGGCGATCCTAGCAATCCTATCGTGCCAAAGTACCCCGTCACCGCCACCCCGCGAGGGCTCCGGGCCGAATACACCAGCACTGTCAGCAACTTCCCCAAAGGCCTACAGCACAAAGCGCCAAAAGACTTTCAGTGGCTCAGAGCCTTCGAAGTATTTCTTCCCTTCACAGCGCTGCTCAAAGTACATTTCCCCGAAGAAGGCCGCCTGTGCATCCTAAACGCAGCCTCGCCCATATCCGCGCGCAAAACTCGCCTGTTTAGCCCACTCTGTCGTAACTTCGACAAAGACCAGCCTCTAGAACCCGTCTACGAATTTAACTACCAGATTTTCAGCGAAGACCAAGAAGTCGTTGAAGCCCAATACCCCGAAGACCTTCCCCTCGACCTCAGCGCAGAGGCCCACATCGAAGCCGACCAAACCTCCATTATTTATCGCAAAGGTTTAGCCAACCTGGGCCTAAGCAAAATCTACACCGCCTAGCGCTGACCTCCTCTCGAAAGAAACCAATGAGCACCCACCTAATCAAAAACATCCATACGCTCATCACAATGGACGATGAGCGTAGAGAGATCAAAAACGGTGCAATCTTTGTTCGAGACAACGTTATTGAACAAATCGGCACCACCAACAAGCTACCCACAGATGCCGACAACAGTCTCAATCTCAAAGGTCGCCATATTGTTCTACCCGGCCTCATCAACACCCACCATCACTTCTTTCAAACCCTCACCCGCGCCGTTCCCGCCGCCCAAAACTGCACCCTCTTCGACTGGCTGCAAGCGCTTTACCCCATCTGGAGCAAGCTCACCAGCAAAGACATCTACGCCAGCGCTCAAATGGCCGCCGCCGAGCTCATGCTCTCCGGCTGCACCACCGCTAGCGACCACCTGTACCTCTTCCCCAACGACTGCACGCTAGACGATGAAATTCGCGCCGTACAGGACATCGGCCTACGGTTCCACGCCAGTAGAGGCAGTATGAGCGTAGGCGAAAGCAAAGGCGGGCTACCCCCCGATTCGCTCGTAGAAAAAGAGTCCGATATCCTCCAAGACTCACAGAGACTAATCGAGCAATACCACGACAACGCCCGCCATGCCATGACCCGCATGGTGCTAGCCCCCTGCTCTCCGTTCTCTGTCACCCAAGACCTAATGCGAGAGTCCGCAGCGATGGCTCGCCAGCATCCTGGCGTAAGGCTTCATACCCACCTGGCAGAAAACAAAAGCGACGTAGACTACAGCCTAGAAAAATTCGGACTCCGCCCAGGAGACTACGCCGAATCTGTCGGCTGGCTAGGAGACGACGTATGGCACGCCCACTGCGTTCAGCTCAGCGATCGCGCGATTCAAAAGTTTGCCTCTACCGGCACAGGCGTCGCGCACTGCCCCTGTAGCAACATGCGCCTAGCCAGTGGAATGGCCCCCTTACGCAAAATGCTCAGCCAGGGCGTACCAGTAGGCATCGGCGTAGATGGCGCAGCCTCCAACGATGCGTCAAATCTGTTGCAAGAAGCTCGAACAGCCTTTTTAATGGCCCGCGTACGCGAACAAAACGCAGCGGCCATCACAGCTAGAGAAACGCTAGAAGTCGCCACTCGTGGAGGTGCCAAAGTCCTAGGAAGAGACGATGTCGGCCATCTTGCCCCCGGCATGTCCGCAGACTTCATTGCCTTTAACATCGACACGCCCGCGTTTGTAGGCAGCCATCACGACGTGGTCGCCGCGCTAATATTCTGTCAGCCCCCCACTGTAGACTACAGCTTTATCAACGGAAAAATGGTGATTGATCGCGGTGAGCTAATCACCGTAGCACTTGGGAAACTGGTAGAAAATTGTAATCAGCGATCGCAGGCCCTAATCAACTAAAACGAACGTCGTTATCCTATCGCATCATCTTCTACCGCTCACCTATGGTCGCTCTCCAGACATTCATCAACGATTTGTATAGCCGCTACCGCACCTTAGACGACGGCCAGCTCGCGAGCTACATTCCAGAACTGACCAAAGCAGATCCCAACTGGTTCGGCATCAGCGTCGTCACAACAGACGGTCAGCTTTTTGAAGTCGGCGATACCCAACAAACCTTTACCATCCAGTCCATCTCAAAAGTCTTCGCCTATGGCCTAGCACTAGAAGACCACGGACAAAGCGAACTGCTAGACAGAGTCGGCGTAGAGCCTACCGGTGACCCCTTCAACTCCCTAATTCGACTAGACGAAGACTCCAAGCGGCCCTTTAATCCGATGATTAATGCAGGTGCGATCGCCACCACCAGCCTCATCAAGGGCACCGACCCCACAGCAAAACTCAACCGCCTCCTGGCCATGTTTGAGAGCTATCTCAACCACCCAGTTGTCATCGACATGCCCACATTCATGTCCGAGCGCTCTACCGGCCATCGCAATCGCGCCATGGCCCACCTCATGCTCAACTTCAACATGATCGATCAAGACATTAATGCCGCCCTCGACCTCTACTTTCAGCAGTGTTCTGTCATGGTGAACTGTCAGGACCTGGCAATGATGGCCGCAACGCTTGCCAACCACGGCAAACAGCCGACAACAGGAAAGCAAGTACTGAGCGCCAAATACGTGAAAGACTTACTCAGCATCATGTACACCTGTGGCATGTACAACAGAGCCGGAGAATGGGCCTACCGCGTCGGCATCCCCGCTAAGAGCGGCGTCTCAGGCGGCATTATTGCCGTTGTTCCAGGTAAAGCCGGAATCGCAACATTTTCGCCACTCATCAGTAAAAACGGCAACAGCACTAGAGGACTGCGAGTATTTGAAGAACTCTCACGCGAATATGGCCTTCACCTGTTCGATCTTTCTATGGGTCGCTGCGTACTTTCTGAGGCAATAGGCCAAACGCCTTAAGTTCGTAGGCCACGCTCAACTCCCACCCTTAGGATCTAACGCATCACGCAGACCATCGCCAAGTAAATTAAAAGCTAGAACGGTCAGCGTAATAAACAGTCCTGGAAAAACAATCGTCCAGGGAGAAGAGAGCGAATAGCCACCTTTAAAAGCATCAGAGAGCATCGTGCCCAGTTCGGGCGTAGGCGGCTGAGCCCCCAGCCCCAAAAAGCCCAGGCCAGCCGCTTCTAGAGTAGACGTCCCAATCGCTAGCGTAGACTGCACCACTAGCGGAGCCAGGCTCGCTGGCAGAATGTGTAAAAAAACAATGCGTGGAGCCCTAGCGCCAAAAGCTCGAACCGTTTGAACAAACTCCTGCTCGCGCAAAGAAAGCACCATACTGCGCGTCAGTCGAATGAACTTAGGAATTTGCACAATACCAACAGCCACCATCACACTTAGCACGCTAGGACCCGTGATAGTCACCACTGCGATCGCCAGCAAAATAGACGGAAACGCCAGCATCACATCCGTCAGCCAGCCAATCAGCCGCTCCGTCCATCCCCGAAAATAACCCGCCGCCAGCCCTAGCCCTACACCAATCAACAGCCCAATTAGCACAGACACCAGCCCAATCACCAAAGAGGTTCGCAGGCCATACCAAACCTGAGTCAAAATATCTCGCCCCAGCCCATCGGCTCCAAACCAATGCTCTACGCTAGGCCCCTGCAACCTAGCCGCATAGTCGCGATCGGTAGAGGGATCATAAGGATTAAGTACAGGCGCTAGCAGCGCAGCTAAAACAATAAACAGCGTCAGACCTAAGCCAATCAGCCCTGAAGTAGATTCTAGAAATCTTTGAACAGCTCGGTTTCTAAGCAGCTTAGGCTGTCGCTTTAGTTTAGGAGCGGTGATCGGGACCATAGGACAAGAGAGCCTTACTTAAGTATTAGAGAGATTACTTGTACTGAATGCGAGGGTCTAAAAAGGCATATGAAATGTCAACCAGCAGATTTATCAGCACAAAAACAAACGCCACAAAAACCACACCGCCCTGAACAATAGGATAGTCTCGCTGCAAAATGCCGCCATATATCCAGCTACCAATACCTGGCCAGGAGAAAATAGTTTCAGTCAAAATCGCGCCACCTAACAAAGTTCCAAACTCCAGCCCAATAATAGTGACAACAGGAAGCATGGCATTCTTAAGCGCATGCTTTCCAATCACCCGAAACTCCTTGAGCCCCTTAGAGCGAGCAGTGCGAATATAGTCCTGTGAAAGCACTTCAAGCATGGCACTACGCGTAATCCGAGCGATAATAGCAAGCGGAATGGTGCTTAGCGTAACAGCAGGCAAAATCAGGTGGGCTACAACATCACCTAGCGCCTTAAAGTTGCCTTGCAAGATAGCATCGAGAATAAAGAAGCCTGTAATCGGCTCAAAGTCGTAGCCAACATTGATACCAATACGTCCACTAGGCGGAAGCCATCGCAAATTGACCGCAAAGAGATACACCAGCAGTAGACCCAGCCAATACACCGGCATAGATACGCCCAGCAGCGAACCGCTCATCGTAAGGTTGTCAATAATACTGTTCTTTTTCACAGCGGCAATAACACCCGCCGGAATGCCCACCAGTAAAGCGATCAGCATAGCGACCAAAGAGAGTTCAAAGGTAGCGGGCCATCGAGTTCTAATCTCTTCTAGAATCGGAACGCCAGTAAAAATGCTAGTGCCCAGATCAAACTGCAACAGATTGCCTAAGAAAGTAAGGTACTGAAGCGGCAGCGGTTCATTGAGCCCCATCCGCTCACGCAGCACTTCCAAAGCTTCCGGCGTCGCCCTATCACCCAGCATCGTGACCGCCGGATCGCCCGGAATCAGATGCAGAAAAGCAAACACCAGCAGTGAAATACCGAGCAGAACAGGAACTATCTGAAGCAATCGACCGAGAATGTATCTACCCATAAGCGCTCACTTACTCACTGCCGTAAAGGGCTCACTGCTAAAGGGGCTAGGCTCCCAACCTTCTACAGCCGCACGCTTAGCCAACAAAGGCTGAGAATGAACAATAGGAATTCGCAGCGCCTCATCAAATATCAGCGCATCAACCTGCTGATAGAGATCCTTTCGCTCGCTGTCTTCTGTAGCTACCCTCGCCTTGCCGAGCAGATCAAATATCTTGGGATTCTGATAATTGCCCAAATCCTGCGTAGCACCAGGGCCAAAGTGAGCAAACAGAAAGTTGTCAGGATCGCCATAGTCACCCGTCCAGCCCAGCATAAAAGACTGAAAGCCCGGCGGCGTATTGCGATCTTCCAAATACGCACCCCAGTCTTTGGTTTGCAAATTCACATTAATGCCAATCTGGCTTAGCTCAGCCGCAAAAGCTTCAGCGATAGGCTTAGGATTTGGAAAGTAAGGACGGCTAACAGGCATATACCACAGATCAAGATCAAAGCCATCGGGATAGCCCGCCTTAGACAGAGCAGACTTAGCTTTATCAATGCCGTACTCATAGTCACTCACGTCACTGCTGCTGTACTCGCTAAGCGAAGGAGGAACAAAGTGACCGTCTGTCTCACCCAGGTCACCCCAAAAGGCATCGACAATAGCGGATTTGTTAATGGATTGCGCGATCGCCTGCCGCACTTCCTTAGAAGCCAAAGGCTCATAAGACGGATTTAGCGCCAGATACCCAACGTTAAAAGAGGGCCTAAAAACCTCATCAATCTCAGCGTCCGACGATATCTCAGTCAGCTGATCGGGTGTCAGGTCAATCGTAAAGTCCAAAGTGCCCGCACGCAGCTGAGCCAGCCGAGCCGCCGGATCTTCAACAAAGCTCATCACCAGCTGATCGGCTTCGGGCAAGCCTTCTTCCCAATAATCAGCAAACTTAGAGAACGTAATGCGATCGCCGCTAATCCACTGCTCAAATACAAACGGCCCCGTACCTACCGCCGTACCAGAAGGCGTTCCGTAGGCCGCGCCCGCTTCCTGAATCGCCGTAGGGCTAGCAATACCAAAATAGCCAGAAGAAATTGCCGCCGGAAACGCCGCAAACGGCTCAGCAATCTCAAACTCAACGGTAAGATCATCTATCGCCCTCACGTCCACAAGGGTAGAATCTTCACTGCCTCTAAACCCACCGAACAAATCCGTCCAAATCTCGTACAGCGCACCTTCAGCCCGATAGCCAAATTCAAAATCAGGATCCCACCAGCGCATCACATTGAACACAACAGCATCCGCATTAAAGTCGGTGCCGTCGTGAAATGTCACCCCCTCACGCAGATTGAACGTCCAGGTACGACCGTCCTCAGAAGCAGTCCATTCTGTTGCCAGCTCAGGCGCTAAATCCGTAGTTCCCGGCTCATTACCAATCAAATAGTTGTAAATTTGCTGCTGCACATAAATAGAATTACCGTCGGTAATGTCTCCTGGCCTCAAATTTACCGGCTGACCGGCTGCGCCAAACACCAGAGCACCCATAGGCGCAGGTGCAGCGTCTCCTTCAGCAGTTGTTGTCTCACTTGGAGAACCGCAGTTCGCCAGTACAACAGAGAGCGTTAGCGCCATCAGAGCCAAAACAAAACGTCGTATGGTCGGGCTAAGCCACCTACCGAAAAATCTCTGACTACGCATCGTGCTTTACTCCACTCACTAAAAGGCACTGACAGAAGGAACGGATATCTTTCAAGACAACAACTCAAACATATAGCCAAACATACTTACGTAAAACGGCTTCAAAGTGAGTAAATAGATACAGTTACATACAAAAGCCATTTGGAAGCGCGCTCAAATATATCCATAGAAATATTTCTGAGAAAAAGTAGATACTCCTATTGACAAAGATTGAGACTTCACCCTTCTACAATTTGGAAGAGATAGCCCGTCAAATTCTTTTTAGTTCTTATCAATACTGTTTCAGCGACAGCTAGCTGTTATCTTTCAGACTAAATTCAGCAGTTAGAAAATCGGGCTTGGATCTTCAACAAAGAGTTCCACCGCCTACAGTTGCCGTCAGGAGATAAGCTGTGTCATTTCCCATTCTAGACGTTCGAGATTTGACAGTGACCTTCTCCACAAAAGAAGGAACCGTGCGGGCAGTAAAAGCCATATCGTTTTCAATCGCACCCGGAGAAACCCTGGGACTAGTGGGAGAATCCGGCTCAGGCAAATCAGTAACGTCTCTCGCTCTAATCGGTCTGCTAAATCCAGAAACTCAAATCACAGGCGAAATCCTCTTCCGAGACCCTAGCTCACCAAACAGCGACCCCGTAGATCTGCTCAAGCTCTCTCCAGACAAACGCAGAGCCTATCGCGGCAAGCTCATTTCAATGATTTTTCAAGAGCCGCTAACGTCACTAAACCCGGTATATACCTGCGGCGACCAGCTGACAGAAGCCCTGAAACTGCATCGGGATCTAGACGATAGGGCCGCGACTGCTAGCGCGATCGCACTCTTCGAAGAAGTCAAACTCCCCGAACCTAAGCAAATGCTAGGCCGCTATCCACACCAGCTCTCAGGCGGACAGCAGCAGCGAGTCATGATCGCCATTGCCCTCGCCGGAAACCCCGCCATCCTCATCGCCGACGAACCCACCACCGCACTAGACGTCACCATCCAGGCTACCACCCTCAACCTGCTCAAAGAGCTTCAGCGCAAAAGAGGCACCGCCATCGTCTTTATCACCCACGACATGGGCGTCGTCTCCGAAATCGCAGACCGCGTAGCCGTCATGTACAAAGGAAACCTGGTTGAAATCGCGCCCGTATACAACATCTTTGCCAATCCTCAGCACCCCTACACACAAGGCTTACTAAACTGTCGGCCCAGACCCAACAAACAGCTCAAGCGACTGCCAACAGTCAGCGATTTTATGGAAGTGGTAGAAGGAGGCGACACTCAGGCCGATAAGATTGTTGCAAAAGTGCGATCGCCCCAGGAAAAAGCCCTGCTGATGGAAGAAGTCAGCCTTCAAGAAATTGAAGAACATCGGCAAACGCTAGCCCAGCGTCCACCGCTACTGCGCGTAAAAGATCTTACGAAGGCTTTCCCCGTCAGCCACGGACTGTGGGGAGAAAAGACAGTATTAAACGCTGTCGACAGCGTCAGCTTCGACGTATACCCAGGCGAAACGCTAGGACTCGTCGGCGAATCTGGCTGTGGCAAATCCACCCTCAGCCGATGCCTGCTGCGCCTGATAGAGCCGACCGCTGGCACAGTCGAATTCGATGGAAAATCAGTCACCGAACTAGACAGCGAAGCCATGCGACAGCTGCGCAGAGACATGCAGATTGTCTTTCAAAACCCCTACGGCTCACTAGATGCCCGGCAAACCATCGGCTCAGCCATCATAGAACCAATGAAGATTCACGGCCTAGCAGGTGATAACAAGCAAAGGCAGGCCAGAGCTGCCAACCTGCTAGAACGTGTCGGCCTCGATGCCAGCGCGCTCAAGCGAATGCCACACGAATTTTCCGGCGGACAGCGGCAGCGAATTTGCATTGCTCGCACCCTCGCCTGCGAACCGAGATTCATCATCTGCGATGAGTCTGTCTCAGCGTTAGACGTTTCGGTGCAGGCGCAGGTACTCAACCTATTGAAAGATCTGCAAAACGAATTCAACTTGACCTACATCTTCATCTCTCATGACCTGAGCGTAGTAAAGTTTGTCAGCGATCGCATCATGGTCATGAACCGGGGCCACATCGAAGAAATCGGACCGTCTGAGACAATTTACAACGCGCCGCAAAAGCCCTACACACAGCAGTTGATAGCGGCCATACCAGACGCAAAAATAGAAGACATTCAGCAGCGGCAGCTAGCTCATACGTAGAACATAGGAGAAGTGCCAGATGAAACAGCAGACGTTAATATAATATCCACAACAGAACGGAGAACAGATTGTGTACGGTCTTAAAGTAACTGTCATCGGTGCTGGCATCGGAGGACTAACAACAGGAATCGCCCTTAAGCAAGCAGGGTACGACGTCACCATCTATGAGCGCGTGAGCAAGCTGCGCCCCGCAGGAGCAGGCATCTCGCTTTGGTCAAACGGCGTTAAAGTGCTCAACCGGCTAGGGCTAGGCCACGAGATTGCCGCCATTGGCGGCGAGATGAATCGCATGGAATACCGCAGCCACCGCGACGAACGGCTAAGCAATGTTGACCTACAGCCACTTTTCAGCACAGTAGGCCAGCGGCCCTACCCCGTCGCCCGCACCGACTTACAAGAAATGCTGCTATCAGCGTTCGGGCCAGAAGATGTGCACTTGGGCATGAAATGTACAGCAGTAGAACAGAACGAAGAGAGTGCAACAGCCACATTTGAAGACGGAAGCCAGGCAACCGCCGATCTTATCGTGGCAGCAGACGGCATTCACTCTATCGTTCGCAAGTACATTTTAGACCGGGCCTTATCCTTACGGTATGCGGGCTATGTGAACTGGAATGGCCTGGTCTCCGCAGATCCAGCGCTATGCGAAGCTGACAACTGGGTGCTGTACGTAGGCGAAGGCAAGCGAGCCTCAATGATGCCAGTAGGCGGTGATCGCTTCTACTACTTCTTTGGCGTCCCCACTCCCATCGGATCCAGCACAGAGCCAAAAGACCGCCGCGAAGAGCTAACCAGCCATTTCGCAGGCTGGCCAAAGTCCGTTCAGCTATTGATTCAATCGCTCGATCCCACAGCGTCCAACCGGCTAGAAATTAGCGACATCGACCCGCCCGAACGGTTAGTCAAGGGGCGAATTGCCATACTCGGTGATGCGGCTCATGCGACAACCCCTACCCTTGGCCAGGGTGGCTGTCAGGCAATGGAAGATGCGCTCGTACTCTCTCAGTTCTTGATGACCACCAACATCAGCGTCGCCGATGCGTTAAAGCGTTACGAACAGGCCCGTAAGCTACGCACTAGCCAACTTGTACTAAAGGCGCGCAAGCGGACAGATACCATCTACGGAAAAGACGACAGCATAACCCAAGAATGGTACGAGCAGCTTAAAGAAGAACAGCCCGGAGCCGTGCGTGGCGCTCTAGAAAAGATTATCTTAGGTGGCCCGCTAGCATGATAAATGCCGGGTATAGCTAGTCATTCTTCAGTATGGCGGCAAGCAAACAATAGCGCCGAGAGAGTTTCTCACCAGCCGTACCACAGACAAAACCTCTTGAAGCATAAAAGCCTCAAGGGATTGAAGAAAAAGCGGGTAACGCGATTCGAACGCGCGACATTTTGCTTGGGAAGCAAACGCTCTACCACTGAGCTATACCCGCATATCTACATATCAACTGCGCTTATTGATAGCAGAGCATTCATTATGTACGCAAGCTCAGTAATTGTCTACTGCGATCGCTACAAACCTTCACGCACCCCTACTCATCCTCCTCATCTGTCTCAAACGCTTGCACCACAAAAGAACGCGCCATCGTCTCACCGTTCTTTTTCACCGCCGCATCTTCCCCAGGAAACTCGTACTCCCCCCGCTCACCCGCATCAATATGCAGCAGCACCCAAAGCTTCTCATCCGCATAAGGCGCTTCCCACAGATCAATCACAACATCTTCACTATCACCAGAATCCACCCGAGCCTCACCGATACTATCTAGCAAAATGCCCCCGTCTTCCTTGGATTTGTGTACAGAAAGCCAGCCATCCCTAGACGTCGCTACCAGCTTCACCACAATCTGGCCAGCCGTCGCCTGGTTCGCCACCACCAGCTTCACATTCTCTTGCTCAATACCCGCCGTATCACCCGTACTGCCTGCCTCCTCTTCAGCCGCTTCCACCTCTTCATCCGGCTCATTATCAGAATCTTCTGCCGTCTCAGTCGCCGAATCAAGCACCACCGTGTCGGGTGTCTCAGCAGCAGTCTCCGCGCTGTCGGTAATATCTGCGCGGCCAGAGCAGCTCACCAGAAAAAAGACGCTGAACAATAGAGTGGCCAAATACTTCATAGAGTAGTTATGCATGGGGCTAGGCGCTAAGTGAAGTCATGTCATCATACCAACGACTCACCAGCGACTCACCAGCGACTCATCAAAATCTCACAACACCCAGCGCGCCTACATTGAAACTCTTGTAAGCTGATTACAGCCAATTGACCAAAGCTATAGCGTAACAAGGGCGTAACTATGAGCGATCGCACCACCAGCAAACGCACCCGCAAAATCTTAGGCTTCATTGCACTCATCGCAATCGTCGCCGTCCCACTCATCTTGCTAAAGCAGCTTGGCATTGGCAAAGAAGAAATCGACACCTTCGTCCAGCAGCTAGGCGTCTGGGCTCCCGTCGGCCTATTCTTCCTGCGCTTCACCAGCGTAGTCATCCCCGCCCTTCCAGGCACCGCCTACTCCGTACTCGCCGGTAGCCTGCTAGGATTTGGCCCCGGCATGGTCGTCGTCTGCCTATCAGACCTGTGCTCCTGCTCACTCAGCTTCTGGCTAGCCTCCCGGTTCGGGCGCGACTTCATCAAAAAGCTAGTCGGCGATCGCTTCATGTCCACCGTAGATCGCTTCAGCAAAAGGAACCTGGAAAACAACTTCTTTCTCATGAGCGCACTCATGATGACCAGCTTTTTCGACTTCGTCTCCTACGGCGTCGGGCTAGCACGCACACCCTGGCGCAAGTTCTTGCCCGCTCTTATCATCAGCATCCTGGTATCCAATCCACCCTTCGTAGCGCTAGGCGCAGGCCTCTTCTCCGGCGGTAAAATCGTAGCCGTCGTAGCCTTGCTCAGCATATTTGGGCTAGCCCTCATCACCGGCCTCATCCGCCGCCGTTCTCAGCCCGCCGACCTCGAACTAGCCGACGTCGATCAGCAGCATTAAAGAGCAGACACAAACCAAAATGGCTTCAGACAAAACCGCAGCGAACAAACAAGCTCAGCACGGATCTGTACTCATCAACGGGCAGAAGTATCCCTTACCCGGCCCCGTCATTCAAAACATTGAAAAGGTCATCGGGCTACAGAACCGACAAGAGCAAAACGTTCCAGCGAATGAAAGGCTCCTCACCAAAATAGCAGAAGCCTCTGGCCGCCCTCAGTTTTTGTACTATCAGCTCGCCGCGCTCGTCACCTGGTGGACCTGTAGCCGACTCATCGACGCTGGCATCTTAAACTGGAACATTCCCACCCTACAGCTCGGCGATCAAATCATCGACGTCGCCTCGCTGCTCATTGCCACTGGCGTACTCGTCCGCCAAACCCGGCAAGACAAAATCTCCGAGCAGCGCAGCCACCTCATGCTGCAAATCAACCTGCTCAACGAACAAAAAATCGCCAAAGTCATCGAACTGCTCGAAGAACTGCGCACCGACCTGCCCACCGTCAAAAATCGCTACGACTGGGAAGCCGACATCATGCAAAAGTCCACCGACCCACAGATGGTGCTCAACATCCTTCAAGACAACCTGGACCACAAGCCCGACTCAGATCTCACCAACGTCAGCATCTCGGAGCCAAACAATTCAAAATCCGAAATCGAAATCGCTCAAGACTAACCTTCAAGAACAACAGCTGAGAATAAACAGCACACCTTACAGTGCACTACACTTGCACAAAGTGCTTATCCCGAACAACAAAGCGTGGGCATGTTTAAAGCTTTTGGGGAAAATTAGTCCTGGAGATAGATTCAGCGCTTCCAATTACCCACATGCATCACATAAATACGCTTTGGCCGTTTCGTGTTCTCCGTTTCAATCGCCTTTTCAATCGCCTAAACAAGCTAGCGTCACCAACCCGATTTCAGCTTAGCCGCAACTTCTCAATCGTGAGCCTCAGTGGATTTGCGATCGCAACCCTGCTACTCGCAACGTTCGAACGTCAGCAGGCCGTCAAAACCATGGTGTACTCCACAGAGCAACACCACACCGCCCTCACGCACCTGCTTGCCACCCAGCTATTTCCAAAGTACGGCGCTTTCTTACACTCAATTCGCGCGATCGCCACCGATAAGCTGATCGAATCTGAAAGCATCCATCAAATCAGCGAAGACATCGACAGCCAAATCGTCGGTTCATCTATCGTCAAAATCAAAATATACGACGTCAACGGTCGCACGGTCCTATCAACAGATACCTCTCAAATCGGAGGAGACAAAAGCCAATCAGCCGGATTTTTGGCCGCTAAGTCCGGCCAAGTAGAAAGTCAGCTAGGCCACAGAAACACCTTCCAAGCCATGATAGGGACTTTAACAGATCGTCATCTCCTTTCTACCTATGTCCCAGTTTACGACCAGAAAGACAGCAGCAAGATTATCGGCGTCTTTGAAGTTTATACAGACGTCACCCCGCTACTGCTGCGTATAGAGAGAACTCAGCTCAACATCGTCTTAGGCAGCTTCTTCATTCTCGCGCTCCTGTACAGTATCCTGTATCTTTTTGTGCGCAACGCTGACTACCTCATAAATCAGCAATACGACCAGGTAAAAACATCTGAAAGCCTCCAAAAGCAAAAGACAGAAGAGTTAGAAACCGTCTTAGCTGAGCTAAAACAGACCCAGGCGCAGGTCGCTCAAAGCGAAAAAATGTCTAGCCTAGGACAGCTCGTCGCAGGCATCGCCCACGAAATCAACAACCCGGTAAATTTTATCCAGGGTAACTTAAAGCACGCAGCAGGCTACACTCGCGACCTCATACAGATAGTGCAGCTTTACAAAACCCACTACCCTTCTCCCCCCGACGAAATTCAAACAGCCCTAGAAGACACCGACATCGACTTTATCAAAAGTGACTCAGAAAAACTCTACGACTCGCTCAAGACAGGTGCCAAAAGGATACGGAGCATCGTACTCTCACTACGCAACTTCTCGCGGCTAGACGAGTCCGACTCCAAGCAGATCAACATCCATGAGGGTTTAGAAGGCGCCCTAATGATTTTGCAGCATCGGCTCGACTTTCAAAACACCAGACCCGCTATTCACATCGTGAGAGACTTCGATGAACTGCCGTTAGTAGAATGCTACGCCAGCCAGCTCAATCAAGTTTTTATGAGCATCTTGCTAAATGCCATCGACGCTTTAGACGACCTGTTCAAAAGCAAAAAAGAGAACAAAGAACCCCAGATCACCCTTCGCACCGAGGCTCGCCCAAACAGTGTCGTGGTGAGTATCGCCGACAACGGCATAGGCATACCCCCAAGCAACAAAAGTCGCATTTTTGATCCCTTCTTCACCACTAAAGAAGTCGGTAAAGGAACAGGTATGGGGCTAGCGGTCAGCTACCAAACCATCGTGAAAGTGCACAGTGGCAAGCTCGAATGCTTCTCCACAGAAGGCCGTGGGACAGAGTTCGTCATTGAGCTACCCGTGAAACTAGCGCAGCCAAAGTGACCCATCGCACACAGCCACTGGTAATCTAGCACTATCTTAGCCATGATCTTAGCGATCGCACGTCAAAGGAAAAAAGCACACATGCAGTTTGAGCAAGCACTACAGCAGTTTAAAGTGCACTACGCTGAGCGCTGGTCCGACGCATTAGAAAACAGCTTCGAGGAAAACGGACTGCAGGTACTAACCATGTCCTCACCCTCAAAGCTAAGAGACAACCATGGCAACCACGCAAAGATTTTGCACCACGCAAAGCCAACCGAAAACGTCATTGTGCTCATTCATGGGCTGACCGATTCACCGTTTTATATGAGCGCGATCGCACAAGACTTCGCCCACGCTGGCTTCAACGTCATCCTCCCTCTCCTCCCCGGCCACGGCCTCAACCGACCGGGCCGCATCTTCCGCAAGCTCAAACACACCGACTGGATCAACACCGTAGATATCACCTGCACCATCGCGCAAAGCCTGGGCAAAAAAGTATCTATCGGCGGCCTCTCCACAGGCGGCGCACTATCCGTACACAAAGCCATCCGAGACCCTAAAAGCATCAGCGGCGGCCTATTTCTATACTCCGCCGCCTTAGACATCGGTACCAGAGAGCAACTGCTGCTACAGACAGAAGCAGGCAGAACCATCGCTCGCCTCAGCGACCAAACCCGCTGGCTAGAAAGAACAGTCAAAGACCAGTTAACCCTGATCCTAGACGACCAAAAAGCAGGCACCGAAAACGAGCGCTACGGCATAGGAGACAACCCCTACAAATACTCAGTCTTCTTCTTTGAAGGCGTCTCACAGCTAGCCGAAATCATCCAAGAAATCAACGAACACTACAGCGATAAAACGCCCAAGTTCAAAGACTTATTTCAGCCTGTATTCGTCGCCCACTCCAAAGCCGACGACTCCGCCAGATACAAAGGCACCACCCCAGTCGTCTACAATCATCCCAACCCAGCAGCAGAGCTTTTCTCTCTCGAAGACGTACCCCACGCCAGCGTAGTCCTAAAAGAAGCAATCATCAGCGACAGAAACCACGAAGAATACGCCCCCGCCAATCCTCACTACGCCGAGATGTCCAAAAGAATGCTCACCTTTGCACAGCGCTACCTTGCACCCTCGCCAGAACTATCTCTCCAGAAAACGTCAGCAGATGCAACAATACCTTAGCCAGCAACGACTTTTCAAATAAAAAACCGTAAGAAGGAATGCAACGCTTTGTACCCCTTCTTACGATTATCGAAAATTTGTCAGCTGTTCAGATCCTGTTCAGATATAGCGCGCTATACCAGACCGCGAGGCGACGTCATCGGCTCCCTTTGACCCATTTCAGACGTTGGCTCCGATAGCCCTTTCTCCGCCCAAACAGGAAACTTCTCCAACTTCTTAAGCGTACTCATAGAAAGTAGTCCAAACCCGACCTTAGAGGCAACATCCAATATAGTGTAGAACATCGACTCAAAACCGTCGCTAATCAAGTCAAAGCCCGTATCTGCCAGTATCCAAACTAGCGGATAGGCACTCCATAACGCAATATGAACCGTCAGCAAGCGCTGAAAAGCACCGTGCCCTACTTTCCCTGGATGCTTCTGCTCTGCTTCCGCGCGGTAAGCCGTCAGCAGCAAATACACAACCCCTAAGTAAGCACCGCAGCTAACAAAATACCAAAGAATGTTGTATGGCTTCGGATACACGTCTGCCAAGAAACCTGTCGCCAGCATGAGCGTATTGGCACCTATTAATCCACCAATTGTAGAAACTCTCGTACGACCAAGGTGAGAGAGTACCATTAATAATAGCGGCGTAGAACAGATCCAGGTAACGTAGCGTACCCAGTAAGAATTGTGGTCGTTGAAAACACCCTCACCTTGCCCCGTAAGAATCACCAAATATAAGATGGCAGCAATCATATTAATGAAAGCGTTGAGCGTGAGTAAAATGCGCCACCTTTCGCTAGTGGCGCGCACAGAGGAAGCCATAAAAAAGAGCGAAGCTGCTGCCATCGAAATGAAGCCTATCGCAGTCCAAAATTGAGCCATGGGCATTGTTCCAGCAGAGTGGTAAACGTAGTAGCGCTCATTATTTAATGCGAAAAAAAATATCTAGACAGCTGTCAAAAGGCTCATAGTTCGAGGCTAAGCAATACGCCCTTGTGAAGAGAGAACCGGATAAAAAGTGATAGAGGCAAGTTCTATGCCATTTAGCCAACAGAGAAGCATTCAAGCTATAGCAAAAGGATGAAACTAATCGGCGCAAATCTACCAGACAATAAAGCCAACAAAAGAAGTTAACGGCTAGAGAATTAGGAGATTTCGAATTTGGGTAAGCTTTGGGACTCCTTACGGTCTAGCTTTTGGTTTTTACCAGCGGTGATGATCCTCGCCTCACTGGCACTAGCTACAATAACAATTGCTACAGATAGAGATGTTCAAATAGAGGGCATCAAGGTACTAGGAGCACTTTTCCCAAAGGGAACACAAAGCACCGGTACGCTATTAAGCGCGATCGCAACCTCCATTCTCACCATCACAGGCTCAGTCTTCTCTATCGCCATCGTCGCCATTCAGCTCGCATCAGGGCAGTTTGGCCCTCGCATGCTGCGCGACTTCATGCAAGACAGCGTCAATCAGCTCACCTTTGGCACCTGTAGTGCGACCTTTGTATACGCGATCGCCATCTTATGGAGCATAGAAGACTCCAAAGAAATCAGCTTCACCCCACAAATCTCAGCCTTCGTTTGCTTACTGCTAGCCATTGCCAGCACGTTTGTCCTGGTCTACTTCGTCCACCACATTGCAGACTCTGTCCACGCCGACAACCTCGTAGCTAGAATCGGCAAAGACGCTCAAAACAGCATCCATCGTCTCTTCTCTAGCGGCCACTCACCAAAGCAGCTCGTTCAGCAGGTGCATGAAGTCCCCTTCGACTTTGAACAACAGGCAAGCATTGTCTATGCGGATAACAGCGGCTACATACATAAAATCCAGCTAGAAAAGCTAGAAAAGCTAGCGACCCGGCATAACCTCATCATCAAGCTTCTCTACCGGCCAGGCCAGTTTATCGTCAGCAACAGCAAGCTAGCATACGTCCAGCTCAAATCTGACCTGGAGCACAAAACAGTCCACCCTCCGATGGTCGAAATAGAGCAGATCAGTCACGACATCAACAGAGCGTTTGACTGTGGCTATCAGCGCAAACCAGAATACGACGTAGAGTTCCCCATCAAGCAGCTTGTAGAAATGGCCATTCGGGCCATCTCTCCTGCCGTCAACGACCCCTTCACTGCCGTTCGCTGCATCGACAGGCTAGGCGTTCTACTCTGTCGCGTTCTGCAAAGAGAAAATCAAAGCCCCTATCTATTCGATCCAGCAGGCTCTCTTCGGCTCATCATTCAGCCGGTAACTTTCGAAATTCTAGTCAACGCCGCCTTCGACCAAATTCGACAATATGGTAAATCAGACGTTGCTGTCATCATACGAATGTTAGAAGCTATCGGCATAATTGGAGAACAGACCCGCACAGAAAAAGAGAGAAAAGTTCTGCTACGTCAGGCAGAGATGATCCATCGCAGCAGTCAAAATCCAGACAACGTGCCCGAAGAGAATGATCGAAAAGACGCTCTCGAGAAATACAACAAGGCGCTATCGGCACTACGGCTCAGCTCAACGGTTCTAGCTGAGACGTTTTAGCTGAGACGTTTTAGCTGAGAAAAGGACGTAGCTTGTCAGCCATCTGAGCACTGTCGCTATCAGCAGTAACCAGCTCAATCTGATCGGCGCTAGTAGCACCTAATCCCAAGTCGGCGGCGCGACGAATCTGCGTCTGGCTCCAAATAGAGCCGTCAGAAACTTCAGGCGTCGTGCCCAGCATCCGTAGAATAGCAATACCGACTGCGTCTATTGCAATGCGATCGCTACTTGCCAACATCACCCCTGCTCTCACCCGCTCTCCTTGCTCCGGTCCACCGCCGACAAAAGCATCTACCCCATCAATCAGATTGAGCGTAGGCCGATAGGCGCGGTTGACCTCAGCGATCATCAGCCGTTGACTGTCAGACCGGTGCAGCTCGCGCATATAGTCATGGTCATCGCCCGGCACGCGGCGAGCCACCATGCCAATCGTGTTCTTTAGCGACAGCGTAAAATGTCCACCAAAGCGATGCGTTTTTAGGCAGCAAACGTTGATCACAGCGTCCGCCTCTAGTACAGGACGCGCGATCGCAAACCCTCTCGACCAGTTCGTCCCTGCCCCGTCAAAATACTGCCAGTCATCTCGCCCTAGCTCATCAAACACCATCGGCGTAAAGCCATAGCGCTCCGCTAGCGCAAACACCTGCATCTGCTGCATAGCACTGCGCGTATCGGCCATACCAGAGCGATCGCCTACCGTAATCTGGCTAGCACCACCGCTCTGAATCTCCTGAACCAATGCTTCTAGCACCGCCGGATCGGTCGCGGCAGGCGCAGGATCTCCCGTGTTGTAATTCGGCTTAATAAATACTCGCTTATCCTGAAAGCTTGGCGGCTGCAACAGTTCAAGCGCACGGCGCACGCCAGCAGCACGGTCGGTCGTGCTAATCAGAACAACGCGGTGAGGATTGAGTCCGTCTGCGGCCTGCGGGGCAGATTGAGCGATCGCACTCAAAGGAACAGATGACACCGCAGAAGACACCGCTGCTGGGGACGCTGCAAACAAATTACGAACAGCAGACGGCAACAGTGCCGCGCCGCCGAGCAGTCCCAACCACGTCAGCAGCCTACGGCGAGAAGAGAGAAAATTTGGCATGGCTAAGTCGGCTTTCAGATGTACTTACAGATGTTTTCCATTATGGCAATCTCACCTGAGAATTTCCTGGGTAGAAAGAAAGTCATCGCCAGCAGCTCAAATCACACCGCAGGCGAGACGCCCACCTCCTCCACCCAAAGGCGCAGGCTCATCAGAAAAGTTGTCGCCCATCATATGAATCATCAAAGAGCGTCCGACAATATCTTCTGTCGTCAGCCTAGGCGCTAAAATAGGCGTCATCGCCATACCAGCATCATCCACATACAGTGGCGGCAAATCCCCCAAGTGTCCCTCTCCATAGGGTCCCTCATGAGCTTCAGTCCCAGTAGGGTCATAGTGTCCACCAGCCGCAAGCCCAGGTACCGTTTCACCGTCCTTTTCACCAGGGCCACAGGCTGGATTTTGATGAACGTGAAAGCCATGAATACCCGCTGTCAGCCCAGATAGCTCAGGCGTCAAAAGCAGTCCATACTGAGTATTCTCCGCAGTGACCATACCCACCGAAGCCCCAGCCCCGTTAGCATCTGTAAGAGTCATATCAATCACCATCACTTCCTCAGCTACGGCTTCAACAGCATCAGCATTAGGACTATCGACCGGCATCTGCGCAGCAGGCATATTCCTACCCGGTATACTGTTGACTAAATCCTGTAAGCTTCGATTTTGTGCATTAGCGCTAGTAGCAACCACCCCCAAAACAATGACAGCCGCCATTGAAGCGCGTAGGGAAGCCTTTAGAGAGATAATGCTCATTAATTCGTCCGAGTAATAGAAAAAGCTAGTTAGCATCGACATTTATACTGAGATTATACTGAGCATCTGCGAATTTTGATACTTACTTTTACCCGTAAAATGACCGCTAAATACGAGGCTTTGTTCATTTCCGTATGAAAGTCTCGAAGTCCTCTATTTCTTCCTCTGTCTCTTCTTCCTCTGTCTCTGCAGACTGCGGCCTACTCGTATTTACTCGTCTTCCCGTACCCGGAAAAACCAAAACCCGATTAATTCCCTCATTGGGCACACACGGAGCTGCCAACCTGCAAAAGCAAATGACAGAACATTTGTTAACTCAGTTTCAAAACTTGCAGCAGCTGACGCTACAGGTTCACTTCGCAGGCGGTACAGCCCAAGATATGCGCAGCTGGCTAGGAAATGAGCTTACATTTATCGCCCAAAGCGAAGGCGATCTGGGCGTGCGGCTAGCGTCTGCACTACGGCAGGGATTTACCGCTGGATTGCAGCGAATTGTCATTGTCGGCAGCGACTGCCCTACCCTGGGAGAAGCTCAGATCATTGAGGCTTTCTTGCACCTTCAGTCTCACGATGTGGTCATCGGCCCTGCTACAGATGGCGGCTATTACCTCATTGGGCTAAATCAGCTGCATGCGGCTCTGTTTGAAAATATTCCCTGGGGCAGCGATCGCGTCTTCACCATCACCCAAGAAATCGCCCACCGGCAAAATCTCTCCGTCGCCCTCCTCTCTCCTCTCTCAGACATCGACCGCCCAGAAGACGTTCCCCTATGGCACCAGATTACGGCTCAAAAAGCAGCACACCAGAACCCAGTCATTGATAATACAGGTAAGCCACAGCAAAAGGATACTCAAACTTGATCGACTTCGCGCCCTGGAATAACCTGCTAAATCGCTACGTAGAAGCAGGCAAAGTAGACTACGCCCGGTGGCAAAGCAAATCAACCGACGCGTTAAATCAATGGCTAAACGATATGAGCCATGTACAGATAGATGAGCTAGATGAAGAAAGCGCCATCGCCTTTCTCATCAACCTCTACAACGCCCTCGCCATTCAGCAAGTCCTCCAAAAATATCCTATAGACTCCATCCGTCCCAAAATACTTGGCGTCCCCAACTGGCCTAGCTTTCTCAGCTTCTTTAAAAAAGACATCTACACGCTAGGCGATCGCTCGCTAGGACTAGACAACATCGAGCACGATATTCTGCGCGATCGCTACAGCGAATCACGCATTCACTTCGCCCTCGTATGCGTCTCCGAAGGCTGCCCCCTTCTACGCTCAAGCGCCTACTTGCCCGAGCAGCTAGCTCAGCAGCTAGAAGAAGAAGCCTACCGCTTCATCAACAACCCCGACAAAGTAAGATACGACGCCAAAACCAACACCCTCTTCTGTAGCAAAATCTTCCAATGGTACGAAAAAGACTTCCTCAGTAAAGCCGACTCCATCGCTGACTACATTCAGCCCTACTTAAAAGAAGTCCAACTCCCAGCAGACATCACCATCGACTATCTTCCCTACAGCTGGCAGCTGAATCAGCGCACATCATCATAGAACCGCTTAAGCGTTTTATCAGAAACCCCCACCCCCCACAAAAACCCAATCGCCAAATAGACAAAATTAGCCTTAAGGCTGCCCCACTTCGCCAAGCGCCGATCCGAAGATCGCACCGTACGATTAACTTGAACAATTCGCCCCAGCCGCGATAGCTTCAGACACAAATCGGCCTCCTCCATAATCGTCAGCTGGTCATCAAACCCACCACAGGCAGCAAAATCCTGCCGCCGACAAAACATCACCTGATCACCAAACAGCAGCCGAAGTCCTTGCCGAAAGAACAAAACAGGATGAAACAACAGCGGCGCATAGTATGTTTTTATACTGTTGTGTAAAGACGTTCCCCAGCGAACTTCCTTTCCCGTCATCAAAGAGATAAACCCCCCGCAAGCAACGCTCGAATCCGCTAGCGTTGCCTCTATCACAGCAACCAAATCATCCGGTACCAGCGTATCGCCATGCAAAAAGCAAAGAACGTCGCCCGTTGCAAATGCCGCCCCTCTATTCATTTGAGCTGCGCGGCCAGCTTCACTACAAAGCACAATAGCGCCCTGCGACTTCGCTAGCTCAACCGTGGCGTCCGTACTGCCCCCATCGACGACTATAATCTCTTTTGCACCTGGGCTGAGGATAGTGAGATGGCGAAGCGATCGCGCCAAACCCGCTTCTTCGTTCAGCGTAGGAATAATAATAGAAACGTCACCCAAACCCTCTCCCTCTAGCAAACACAGCTTCCATGCAGCGCAACAACCTATTCTACTACGACCAGTGGGCCCATCAGTGGTGGCAAGATAGCGCCACCGTCGCCCCCTTAAATCGGTTGAATCCACTGCGGTTCCAGTTTTTTGACCAGTACGTACCCACTTGGGAAGGACTCAAAGTACTCGATGTAGGCTGTGGCGGCGGCTTCACCTGCGAATTCTTAGCAGCACGAGGCGCTCACGTTGTTGGCATAGATCAATCAGCAAGCTGCATCGAGGCAGCAAAGCAACACGCCGCTGAAGTAAAGCTCAACATCGACTATCACCAGGGCCACAGCGAAAATCTTCCCTTCGACTCAGCCATCTTCGACGTTGTTGTCTGCGTAGACGTTTTAGAACATGTAAATAGCGTTCCTCAGACCGTTTCTGAAATCAGCCGGGTAGGTAAACCGAACAGTCTAGTCCTGTTTGATACAATCAATCGTACTTGGCAATCTAAGCTAGTCATGATATGGCTGTTGGAAAATACGCTGCAACAAATTCCCTGCGGTGTTCACGACTGGAACAAATTCATCACGCCAGCAGAGCTTTCTGAGCTGCTCGTCAAAAACGACATTCAGCCCACCGTCGTCACAGGATTCGACTTATTCGGGAAAGGCATAGCGGCAAAGTGGCAAAGCTTGCGCCGCTACTGGCGTAGCGGCGAGTTTCAGGTCAGCTTTGAGCCAGAAGTAGACCGGGTTATGTACATAGGCGTGGGTGTAAAAACCGCGCTATAGGGCCCTACAGGTAGCTCTTTAATAGCTTCAGAACACCTGCGATCGCACTCAAAGACGCCGTCTCAGTCGCCGTATGATAGTCCGTTGTTGGAAGCTGTAGCGTCGTTCCGTTAATCGCCCCTTCCGTCGCACTCACAATCCGCCCTAGCTCCGTTCGCCCCAGCGGAAAGCGCTTACCGAGCGCCTCATTTTGCGCCACGATATATTCATCTTTAAAGCCATAGGTAAGACCGAGCTTTTCGCAGCGCTCCACCAGCTCTTGAGTCATTGCTTCCGAAAAGGGCCCGTTGGCATCCTTATGACGCAGCGTAATTTGCTGCTCGTTCGCATCCTCACGGCTTGCATAGGGGCTAGTATCTAGCACCACCAGCCGCTGCGTTGTTAGTCGTTCACGCTGAAACCAGGCCAAAGCATAGCGCCAGCTCCGCCCAGACTCCTCTTGCGCAGTAAAGAGCGCCGTCCCCTGATATCCCAGCCGAAAAAGGTAAATAATCATCGCAGCGCTCACCACATTGTCTAGCTGCGCTGAAATCAGACCGTTCTCCACCTGCAAGCGGTCCAAAAAGGAGACCGGCGTTCCCGGCTGCAAATAGTCTAAGCCTTCGACTTCAAAGATCAGGTTTCTACGCTCAGGGCAAATGTATGAGCGCGAAATTTCACCCTGACCCAGGTAAGTGCCTACATACGGCAGATGCGCCTGTACCCGCTGCCCTTGAAAGCGATCCTCAATCTTGTTCAGCATGTGCTCCGATGCCGAATCTCCCATATTCTCGCCCTGATTACCGGCGATAAAAGCAGCATACTGAAACTCATTTGGACCTGTGCACAGTAGCCCGTGACGGTCAACATGAGCAGAGAGAAACAGCGACTCCGGGCGACTACCCTGCGCGACCAGCACGCCGTGATAGCGCTGGCAGCTCACTCCAAACTCTTCTAGCTCACGCTCTAGCACGCGGAAGAACGAGTCTTCAGTACCCACCACAGAGGGCTGCCGAATAAGCGGTCTCAAAATATCTAAAAAAGGCTTAATCTCAGGATGAAGCTCATCGTACGACTCGTCTTCAGCATTTGCTTCGGTAGTCACTTCGGTAGTCGCTAGATCAGCTGAGCTAGCATCAATAGACTGTGACTCGCTCGGTTTATTATCCAGCTGATACTCTGATAGCTTTACTGCTGGTTTTGATATCAGTGAACGGTCAACTAGTGCTTCTACCACGGATACCTCTCTCGCCCTACTCGGACTTTATCACAGAAATCAGTACAGTCTTAGTGTTCAATATTCACAGCTAACCAACCAAACAACCGTTTGTCTGATTCGTTCAGCTGATTATTGTAATGCGAATCATCCAAGTTAACGCCTCATTTTTGCTATTTGGGCAAAGAGGCTATTTAGGGCCACTTGGGCACTCACAACAAAAATAGCTAAGGTCTTGAGTAGCTAGCCACTCTCACCATTAGCTCACCTGCACTCGGATCACGGGTGAATATAAACGCGCCACTTGCCTCTTCTTGAAAAGAAATAAAATCAACCGTTTGCTCGCCCCATTCTACGATCTCGCCGCTTACCCGCAGCTCGGCCATAATCTGGACACTCGCAGCCGTTTCACCACCTGCATTCTTGACCGTAAACGGAACGTAATAATACGCCTCACGCTGTTCAGTAGCGCTAGTAGATACCTGTAGAACCGGCGGATCTTGATTGCGATCGCGCACCCACAAATAAGCCACGCCACCTAGCACCGCAAGCACAATAACCAGCGCCAACAAAAAGCTAATTCGCTCAGCCATTGACCCCGAGTCTGTCTTATCCTTTGACATCGGCCCATTCACATCTGACTCATTCACATCTGGCTCATTCACGCCCGCAGAAGGCTCACTCACACCGTTAGCCTCCCAGCGGCACCACCAATCGTTGCAGGCAGCCCTAAAATCAAGACTTGTCGAAAGGCTAAGTCTAGTGGAGCCGTCGGGTCAATTTTTCTAAAAAAGCTCAGCATCAGCGCCGCCGCCAGCAGCGAAAGCACATAGGAGAAAACAGTTTCGCTCAGAGGCCCTTGAAATAGCCCTTTCTGCGAACGGCGCTGCTTTTGACGAGCAAAATTAGCCTGAAAAACAATGCCATAGGACAAAAGCAGCGAAATCAGCACCGTCAGCAGCAGCCAGGGACCAGTAACAGCCGCAACCAGCACCGTCACTTCATCCGTCGGCGCAATGCTAAAGGCAATAATAATAGCGCCAAGCAGCGTTGCGCCAATATCAGAGATTGTCTCGTTCAAGTTGTCATCAGGCGTAAAGCGCTGAGAGTCGCTATTTTGAGAAGCTGAAGCCTCGTCTGAATCAGGCGAATTATCCGAATCGTATAGGAACTGATTTGCCAGTGCAATGCCTAGCGAGAAAGGAACACTTTCAAAAACAACCTTACCGATCGTCTCGCTAATCTGCGTGTCGAAGGTCACCTGCTGAATAACGACCAGCATAATGAAGGCGCAGACGATTCCAAGTGCGATCGCCTCCACCGCATCCACAAGCGCCTCCCGCCAGGTTGTTGCCTGCGACTTACGAAAGCCCGCTGTACTGCTCAGCAGATAGGTACACAGCAGAGTAATTAAGAGTACCGCAAACAGTCGCAGTGGCGAAACAGATGAGCCAATCCACCACATTTCCATGGTGTAAAGCATCGGAACGCCAAACAAAAATCCGCCGCAAACGCCGCGAACTAAGTCGTCAACCTCTTGCCGCAAATGATCACGCTGAGTACGACCTTCCTTTTGAGAGGACTTGCGATCACGCCGATGTTTTTCTCGTTCCGTTCGTTGCCGTCCTGAAGAAGCCATGCAAAGCGCAATCAACTGTATTCCTTGATTGTCTCACATTAGTATCAAAGAACACATGTGCAGCTCTAAATAAGAAAACGAGATGGTTAATGCTCGAAAGAGGCTGCTTCCCCGTACGCCTAAAACTACCTCGTTTTGCAAACTAGCATGTCGAAATGTAGATCTTAACCTCGTCTTATTATCGTATTAGCACGCTCTCAATACAGTTGCGATGTCGATCTAAAAAGATTTAGCAGTGGAGATGTTTGAGTTTGTTATTCTTTATTTTGCATATGTTTAAGGCGACAATATCAATGGCCCTTCTTCTGCTAGTAGGAGACTTCTTATCTACGTTTGTTTACCATGTTCCAGAACATGCCATCGGTCGACTGCACTGTCAAGTACACCACCAGAGCAAGCAAACTTTTCAGCACTACGCCGTTCTTTCTAGCAGGCCACTGGTCATGCTCGATGGTTTTTTAGGCGCACTGCCTTACTTTTTGGTTACAGCCGCACTCTACCCTTTCTCTCCTATCGGCACTTTTCTTGGCCTCCTCATTGGAGAATTTCACGTCGTATGGCGACACACCACCAAAATGGGATGGACCACACCGCTATGGGTTCAGCGCTGCTGCCACGCGCTTCGTGTTGTAACGCCTGAAGAGCACTGGGTACATCACGAGAACGGCGCGATCGCATTCGGAGACATCTTCACCTTTTTCGACCGGCCCGCACAAAAGTGGTTAGCTAGCATGATTAGCTGGAAAAAGAGAATCCGTAAAACGAAACAGGCATAGCTGTCGGAGCTTGCAATTGTCTATAGGACTGTAAGTCGGCGCATCGCCAGTCAAAAAGCCCAAGGATATAGAAGTGCCACGACCAATCCTTGGGCTGGAATATGAGTGATAGAAACCGTTCGAGAGTGCCCTCCCAACCAGCTTACTTTAGGAAATCGCAATCACTGACTGACTCTACACTGTTACAAATGCAGACTCAGTGAGTGAATCAACAGCAGTATTCATCATCCGTAGAGCAATCTCATCGCCTACAGAAATCAAAACGTTCTGACCACGCTTTTCAATCGATAGCTGACCGAAGGAAACACCCGCCATCAGCCCGATAACATCTTCACCAGCCGTGAAGTCCATCACGCGGGTATCGCCACCGACCATCATCACAAAGGTATCGCTACCGGCTTCGCCGTAGACCTTGTTCTTACCCATGCCACCGTAAACAAGGTCATCGCCCTCGCCACCGTACAGAACGTCGTTGCCATCGTCGCCGACAAGCTGATCATTGCCGCCTTCGCCATACATCACATCGCGGCCTTCACCGCCAAACAGGATATCGTCACCAGCCGCACCGCCAGCGCCGTTGCTGTCGCCGTAGATAATGTCGTTGCCAACATCACCAAAAATCACGTCATTGCCTGCACCGCCTGTGAGGCGATCACGACCATATCGGCCCACCAGCAAATCAGCCATTTCAGTACCCACCGCAGTGTCATTAGCGTCGGTGCCGCTGACATAGCTTTCTGTATCTGTCAAAGACATCGCCTGAACAAACGCAATGTGAGACTGGTCAACATGGCCCTCAATGCCAGCGATCTGGTAGCCATAGGACGTAAAACCTTCACCGACTAGGCCATCTAGCAGGTCAGAGCCATCGCCCTGGTAGTAAACAGGTACGGGAATAGTGGTATGCGTGCCCCAGCCGTACTTCACATCCGGGTCAGACCCCCAATAGTGACCAGAAGCAGGCGCGTCTGTATTGTCTCTCTTAACTAGAACTTCGTTGCCCTCCGCATCAAGAATAGGCGTTCCGTTCTCATCGACATTCACGTCCACAATCGCCAGGCCGCTCTCATTGTCGACTTCAGTCGTTAGCGCTTCCGCCCCAAACTCACGCAGCAAGCGCGGGAAGTCGTCAGTTAGCGTGAGATAGTGGTCGTGGTCAGCTGTCACCACCAGCAGGTTCTCTTCATAGCCACCGTTCTCAGCAATCCAATCTTGGACAATTTGAACAGAATCAGCAAAGTCAAACATAGTCCCGATAGCATTATCGAGATTGTTATCATGCATAGACCAGTCAATATCACCGCCTTCAATGGTGGCCCAAAAGCCATCTTCATCGTCACCTAAAACATCTAGCGCCGCTGTAGTCATATCCATCAGCGTCGCGTTGTAGTTCATCTCTTGAGCGATAAACGCCTCAGCGCTCTGGCCTTCTGCCAGAGGACGAGTAGCATCTGTGCGGCTCTCAAAACCCGTGTTGCTATAGTCGCTGTTAGCCGTCCGCCAGGGCAGGTTGCCCCCTTGACCAAGCGCGCCATATACACCAAAAAGGCGATCACCTTCATTCACATTGAGTTTAGACGCAGTCTCTAGCAAAGTCTGGCCAGCATTCTCACCGCGCTCTAAAAATGTGAGATCGTACTCGCCCGCACGCAGCTCATCGAGCGTTGTTTGATCTAGATAGCGACCGTCGCCGCCGCGAGTATCTGTATGGCCAGCACCCAACAGCAGCTCAGGCTTACTCTCATTCAAAATTTGAAAGAGAATGTTGTCGCTGTTGGGCACAGTATCGCCGAACTCATCGACTTCTGCGCTAACACTCTCCTCAGTCGTCTTATTGCGCTGATTGACCGCTGCGATCGCAGAAGCAGGCGTTGCGTGGTTAAACGGCACAGAGCTAACCGCACCAAAAGACTTACCCAAAGCACGGGCCATTTCGCCCAAAGTCAACAGATCGTGCTCGTGCAGCTCTACGCCAATAGCGCCGCTGTAGCTCTTTTCACCAGAGTAAAGCGTCGTTGCCGTATTAGCAGAATCTGGATAGAGGTTCTTGACATACTCAAAGTCAAAAACGCCGTCTGTGCCATCAATAGTCTCACCACGGCGCTCCCAAGGAAGCTCAGGGCCCTGGTTAACATCGTAAAAAGCGAGATTGCCGCCTTCAAACTTACCACCCGGACCCGCAACAATGGGGTCTTCGTCAAAGCCGTCTTCATCACGCAGCTCAGGGAAAAATCCCTCAACTTGAGCAGGCGAAGGGTCAAAGTACACGCCTTCACGTCTAGGAGCAAGACCAGTCACATGATTGAAAGGATTGCCCTGTAAAAGAGAGTTGCCCGTATCGCCATCGACGTAGGTAGTACTGGTCGTCGCGAGGCTATAGCCGTTCAGCGCTTGAAAGCTAAGCCCTTCGCCTTTGCCAGACACGTAAAAGTCGCCGAGCGTATCGCCTGTTTTTCCTTCGTCGATCTGTTTTTGAATGGCAGCAGCGCGGGCCATCTCCCAGCCCATACCGTCGCCGATCATAATAATTACGTTCTTAGCCATGAAACCTTACTATCTCCTAAGTCAAATAAATCTAGCCAGTATGCCAAACAGCACAGAGCAGCCCTACAGATAGCCTGTACAGCTCATATCAGTAGCCTTATCTCGATATCTTTAATGCTCCCCTATGCCAGATGCCCCTTTCAACAATTCACCTGTGCTCAATCTCCTACAATTTTTGCGAGCGTAAGTTAAGAGGTTGATAAGGAGCTGTTAAAGTTGATACGTTGTCACGACACGAAAAAAGCCCAAGGATTAACGCCACGATATCCTTGGGCCGAAGACATGAGTGTAAAACAAACGTTCAGCCTGTCTAGACTTCAACAAATACAGACTCAGTAATATCGCTAACGCTAGTATTCATCACTCTCGCAATAATATTATCGCCATCAGAAATCAACGCGTTCTTACCTCGCTTTTCAACAGATAGCTGACCGAAGGTAAGGCCACCCGCCAGGCCAATCGAGTCGAATCTCGCTTTAAAGTCCATAATCCGCGTATCGCCGTCTGCATTCAACACAAATGTGTCGTTACCGCCACCGCCGAAGATTCGGTTGTTGCTAGCACCACCATCCAAAATATCGTTGCCGCCGCCACCGCGAATAAAGTCTTGGCCACCTTCACCAAAGATTTGGTCGTTGCCGCCATTACCGATGAGGCGATCGCGATTACCACCGCCAAAAATAATCTCATCGGCATCCGTCCCTCTAAAGACATCAGACTTGTTAGTACCCTGGAACGCAATACCGCCGGTAACATCATCAATCACAGTGTCTGCGCGGAAAGCCAGATTCTGCAAACGATCATCTTCAGCGCGGCCAGTATCTACCGCACCAAAAGGATTATCCGCACCAAAGTTGTCTAGCAGGTACTCAGCGAGGGCATCTTGCTCAGTGCCGTCCGGCGCAAAAGTCGCATCGCCTGTAGGCGTCGCTCCTTCCTCAGCCGTGAGGTTCACCACATCGCGCATCGGGAACGGGTAGCCATCGCCACCGCCCGCTAAGAAGTTTAACGTCACAATACGGAACGTGCGATCGCCATCACCTACTAGCTCACCGTTCTGCACAACCACATCCGCATCGTTGCCTGCTTCATCGAGAACCGCCAGAGACTGAATGCGATCGCCCGACTCAGCCGTTAAATCAAAGCTAAACTGCAAACCCGACACCTGCGGAAAACGACCTTGCGTATTCGTATCGTCAAGAGAACTCGCACCTACCCCGTACTCCAGAATCTCCAACAGCTCAGCAGCGCTCACCGTCAGCAGCGTTAGCCCGTTGTTAAACGCCAGCGTATTCGCAATATCATTCTCAGAAATACCACCTTCAGGCTTCACCCCAGGAATCGCTTCATTCGGCAGAAAATCAACCTCACCCGTACTTCCTGTAGGCACCACCGTACGACCAATATCATTCCGAATACCGCCACCGTTCTTAATAGAAATAACAACAGAAGAATCAACTTCCTTCGCCGCCGCCAGATTAGCATCAGCAGTCAGGTTACCGAGGTTCGTCTCTTGAATTCGAACGCTACCGCGCGAACCGTTAAGGAACACATCGCTCACGCCAAATACATTGCTTTCCTTTGAGATAACAGCCGCTTCTAGCCGATCAACAATTGCCTGAATCTCAGGATCGATCAACCCTTCAGCGTTCAGCGCCGCCACACCCTGCGCATCGGTTGCGTAGGCACCGCTCACCGCCGCGTCGTAGCTCTCAGGAATAATCTCCCCGTTTGCGTCAAAGTCTACTACCAGGCGGCCAATATACTTGTAGTTACCATCGGTATTCACAATCGCAACCGGCTTACCGTCCGCATCTGTAGAGAAAATTGGATAGGGGCCTTGGCCATCGTCACCAGTGCGTAGGCGATCCGTCCCATCCACTAGGCGCGTATTAGAGCCACCCGCAACAATAATATCGACATTCGTCAGCCTTGTCGCTAGCGCCTGCTCAATGGCGATTTGCTGCATATGAGAAAGCACAATCACTTTGTTCAAACCAGGATTGGCGGCGAGTAGCTCATCCACATCCTGCTGAATCTCAGCGGCTAAAGCATCTAGCTGAGCCTCTGTAGGTACCGGGTCAAACTCACCGGGAAGAACAGTAACATCGTCAGGGTTGGAGATAGCTAGAAGCGTCGGCGTCGTAGCGCCCACCACACCAATCTTTTCGCCGTTCACGTCGATCACAGTTGTTGCGGCGATGCTGTTTGGCAAGGGCGTCTGGTCGTCAGCCACCACCAAATCATCCAAATTATCGTCTGTGCTGAAATCTAGGTTGCTGCTGAGATAAGGGAACAGCGCACCCACAAAAGACTCATCCACATCTGGCGTATCGAGATTGTCTTGGGCCCCAGCAATCAAATCACGCACAACCGCCGTTCCCCGGTCGAATTCATGATTGCCAAATGCGATCGCCTGAATCCCAAGCTCATTTTGAATGAGGATATCGCCCCGGCCCACCCCGCCAAACACATCTTCACTCGCTGAGAAAAACAGACCGGGAATAAACGCATCGCCCGAAGAAAGCGTCAGCGTATTCTCAAAATCATCTCTCAGCGCATTAATAACGGCAGACGCCCGAGGCACATCGTCAAACGCAGGAATACCCGCCTCCTGATCGGCTAAGTGCAGCAGCTGAAGCGTAAAGTTCTCAGCGGGAGCGTCTATCTCATAAACAGCAACCGTATTAGAGACTTCGTTCGCAACCGTCAGCAGCGGTGTACCGCTAGGACTATCTTCTGCCGCAATAAAGTTCAAACCTTCTGGCGCAATATCTTCATCGCTGCGAATGTACTGAACAAACTGCGGCTCAAGCGGATTCGACAGCTCATAAACAAGTACGCCGCCGCCCGCTCGCTCCAATCCCACAAAAGCGTATGGCTTACCGTCAATCACACCCGTCGTAATCGCCTCTGGCTCCGCACCCTTGTTGTCAGAACGGTTGTCAAACTCTTCTGAATCGCCGTCATTTGCATTAAACAGCTCAGGCGATAGCTCAGCGGTAATCCGCGCAATCTGGTCCCCACTGTCAAAAACAATATTGCCGCTGCTATCGAGCACAGAGAAAGAACGACCGCCGTAGGAGACAATCTGGTCAATATCGCCGTCACCATCGGTATCGCCATCAAGCGAAGAAATCGTCAAACGACCCAGCGCTTCATCCGCCAGTAGCGCCAGATCAATACTAGGATCTAGCATCAGCCCGTTGCGACCGAGCGACACCACATCAGCCAAATCCTTCAGGCGAATCGCATCGCCACGCCCAGGCTCGTCCGCATCACCGCGATCATCCCCCTCATTGGCAATTACATAAAAAGCTTCACCGTTCGAGTCAAAAGCAGCAATCGAATCCGGCATATATAAGCCAAACACTGGCTGCGGCTGAATATTAATCACACCGTCGCGATCGCTCGCATCCAAACCGCTCTGGCTAAAATCCTTGAGTCCTAGCGGCCGAATCGCCTCAACAGTAGCCGTAGCAATATCAACAATAGCGATCGCATTGTTCTCTTGCAGTGTCACAAACGCCTTCGTCCCATCCGGCGACACCGCAATATACTCCGGCTCCACATCTTGAGCCACAGTCGCATCCGGGAACAGCCGCACCCCATCGGCAATCAGCTCAGCCTTTTGAGCATTGAACCCTATAAAGTCAGCCGTAGACACATCGGCATCGCTCAGCCCAGCAAAGTCTCCCGACACATCAATAATGCTGATAGACCCTTCTGGATCAACCACCGTAATAGACCCGTCATCATTCTCGCTTACCGCTGCCTCACCTTCATTGGCGACAAGCACCTTGCTGCCATCAGGCGTAAAGGTCACCATGTCAGGCAGCGCGCCTACCGTAAATACCTTCACCGCATCTAGCACATTGTCCGCTGCGATCGCTCGCTCAATATCAACAACGGCGACCGCGCCTTGATCTGTTACACTCTCGGCTTCTAGCGCCACGGCCAGCAGGCCATTTTTGTAAGCAATGCTGTTTGCACCTGCAATCGGCGCGCCGAACGCTGCAATCAGGTCAATCGCGGCCACCTGTATCGGCGCAGCCGGGTTGCTCAAATCCAATACCTCTATAACCGCGCCGCCAGAGACAACATAGAGTAACTCTCTTTGCGCGTCGTAAGCCGCGATTTCAGCGCCAAATTCACTCTCAAAACTGCCAATTCTCTCAAAAGATAAAGTCATCTAATTTCAGCTCAAATTTCCTTCGGTGTACATAAGGGAGACACACACTGCAAAATCTTCAGTCACCAGCACGTCGCCTTGTCGAAGCAAAGCAAAAAAACTGTGTGCTTGTAAATCGATCCCTACTATCAAAAACAAATCCAGAAAAATAAACCTGATTCCAGCGCTTTAACCGGTCTTTTGTCGATGCGTACAAACACTATCAAACTTCCCTAACACGTAGGTAAAGAAGAGGTTATGGCTAGGTTATGAATCTCTTTATCCGCAAGACATCAATGAAATACAAACCTTAAATTAGAAACCTGCTACTTTGGCTTACTCATCAAAAACCACCAGAGCTCTAGGCCAACTAGCCCAGCACCTGTGATCGCAGCCCCTACTTTCACACCCACCGGCTGCTCAATACGACGAAACTCGACCGCGTCTGAAAATTGAGCTGTCGCCGGGCGAGAAAATCCCAACAAAAGGCCGGTGCTAATCAAACTAGCAAGTAGATATCTGCGCTTGAGAGAACTTAGTTTCATAGGTTTAGAATTGACTAAAGAAAGCTTGACTCGTCTCTAGCGAACACCTTTAGGCTGAAAGTTTTTAAGCCGCAGCGCATTGGAAACAACCGACACAGAGCTAAAGGCCATCGCCGCCCCTGCAATCATAGGATTCAACAGCCAGCCAAAAACTGGATAGAGAATACCAGCCGCAATGGGAATACCAGCCACATTGTAGATAAAGGCAAAAAAGAGATTTTGACGAATGTTTGCAATTGTTGCCTTACTGAGCTGAATAGCCGTAACAATACCTCGCAAGTCACCCGAAATCAAAGTAATATCGCTAGCGGCGATCGCAACATCCGTCCCTGTCCCAATTGATATCCCCACATCAGCCTGAGCCAGCGCAGGCGCATCGTTAATACCGTCACCCACCATCGCCACCTGTCTGTTCTTTCCTGTTCCTTCAGACTGTAGCTGCCTAATTTGAGCCGCCTTCTGGTCCGGGCGAACTTCAGCAAACACACGACGAATGCCAACCACCTGCGCGATCGCCTCCGCAGTCTGCTGATTATCACCCGTCAGCATCACCACTTCTAAGCCCATTTTCTGCAATGCACTAACCGCCTGCGCAGACGTCTTCTTCAGCGCATCAGAAATGCCCACCAGCCCTTCAGCCTTGCCATCTACAGCAATCCAGGCCGTCGTCTTAGCCGCCATCTCCCACGCCCGACGCTGAGACTGCAACGCCTCAGTCTCAACCCCCAGACTCCGCATCCAGCGCTCAGTCCCAATCTGCACCAGCCGCCCATCTACAACGCCTCGAACGCCCCTGCCAGTCACAGCCTCAAAATCTTTAACGCCCGTCATCTTCTGCCGGCTAACGCCTTGCGACTCGGCGTAGTTCACCACCGCCGCTGCCAGCGGATGCTCCGAATTACGCTCCACCGCCGCCGCCATCTGCAACAGTTTTATCTCATTACCGTCGGCACTTCCTCGCATCGTCAGGTAGTCCGTCACAGTGGGCTTACCTTCAGTCAGCGTTCCCGTCTTATCAACAACAACAACCTGCAAACTATGCGCGCGCTCCAGGCTCTCAGCATCTTTGATCAAAATGCCGTTCTCAGCGCCCTTCCCCGTACCCACCATAATAGAAGTGGGCGTAGCCAACCCCAACGCGCAGGGGCACGCAATAATAAGAACGCCCACCGTAGTCAGCAGCGATAGTGTTGCATTACCCATAATGGTGAACCAGAGCACAAAAGTGAGAATGGCGATCGCAATTACAGCCGGTACAAACCAGCCCGTCACCTGATCAGCCAGCTTCTGAATCGGCGCTTTAGACCCCTGCGCATCCTGCACAAGCAGCACAATCTGCGCAAGCACAGTATCCTTTCCTACCCGCGAAGCCCTCATCTTAAAGCTACCGGTCTTATTAATCGTCGCACCAATCACCTCCGCACCCGCAGCTTTCTTCACCGGTATCGGCTCCCCGGTCACCATCGACTCATCGACAGCAGATCTCCCTTCAATTACCTCGCCATCAACCGGAATCTTCTCACCAGGCCGAACAACAACAACATCGCCAACCACCACTTCCTCCATCGGCAAATCCACTTCCTGGTTCTGCCTCACGACCCTTGCAGTGTTAGCCTGCAACCCCATCAGCTGCCGAATCGCGTCCGAAGTCTGCCCCCGAGCCCGATGCTCTAAATAGCGTCCTAGCAGCAGCAGCGCAATAATCACAACCGCAGCCTCAAAGTACACCTCTGGTACAAGACCTTGAGCGATTAGCAAATCAGGAAACAGCGTAACAAAAACAGAATAGAAATAAGCCGCACCTGTCCCTAGTGCCACCAGAGTATTCATATTCGCAGCGCGATGGGTAAACGCCTTCCAAGCACCAACGTAAAAAGACTGACCGCACCAGAACAAAACAGGCGTTGCTAGAACAAGCTGTAGCCACCGATTGTGTAAAAACATTGGCCAGCCTGGAATGTCTATTCCCAGCATCACTGGCAAAGTCCCCAAGACTAAAACAAGGCCAACAGCGCCGCTAGCAACCACCTTAGTCAACAGCGCTCTCTGCTGAGCCTTACGCGCTTTCTGTTCTTTCGCATCTTCTTCACCAATGCCCAAATCTTCTCTTACGCTCGCCTCATATCCGGCGTCTGCCACAGCAGCTTGAATCGACTCCAGGTTAGTCTTACGCTCGTCGTAGTCAACACTGGCCTGCGCCGTCGCAAAGTTGACCTGCACACTGCCAACGCCCGACACCTGCGCAATAGCTTTTTCAACGCTGTTAGCACAAGAAGCGCAGCTCATACCTTTGAGCTTAAGGGTAGTAGCACTCATGCGATTTGTCTCCTAAACGAACAGACTTTGACAGGGCGTCAAGTCTGCAATTATTTTCATGATAGACCCTCTAGTTGACTGTAGAGTCTAGAGGGGTCAGATAAAAATCTCAACAATGCCCATCATGCCTTGATCTTCATGGTCGAGAATATGGCAGTGGTAAACACTACGTCCCACAAAATCCTCAAACTTAATCCGGATGATGACAGACTCATAGCCACCGACCGATACAGTATCTTTCCAGGCACGAAGGGATTCTAGCTGACCGTTTCGACTCATCACCTGAAAGCGATTGGTGTGCAGGTGAAAGGGATGATCCATACTGGCTTTGTTGATAATTTTCCAGTCTTCAACCTGGTTTAGGCGAACCTGGGTACCCACTCGGTCCATCTTGAAAGACTGGCCGTTTATCGTGAATCCCGTAGCATCCGCTGAGGAATCAATGCCATGGTCAAGGACAAACTCACGCGTTATCGCGGGCTCAAGCAGCGGTTCTACAGGGATAAGCTGCTTAGGGAGCGATCGCGGCTCAGCATAGTCACTTTCTGTATAGCGAAGTGTGGCAAGCGTAACTTGAGCAGGCGCCACAATGCCTACCGGCAGTTGTCTCGCATCGCCCATAGACGCCACCATCTCACCGATACCACGATCATAGGGAAGACTGAGTATCCTATACTCGCCAGGTTCTCGATTACCTGAAATAAGCAGATCTGCGCGTTCGCCGGGCGAAAGCGAAAGCGTTTCTATTTCTATCGGTTCTGCGATCGCACCTCTATCTGTCGCCATCAAAAACCAGGGGTGCTCCGCTAGCTGAAGCCGATAGATTCTAGACGCAGAGGCATTGATCAATCTCAAACGCAGCAGACCGTTTCGAGGTAGCTCAACCACCGGACGCCGGTAGCCGTTTACCAGCTGAACGCGCCCCTCTCGCCCCCACCGCTTTGCTAGAGATGGCAGCAGAGCTTCATCTCCTTGAAAGCCAGACTCAAAATCTTGCAAAAGCAAAACCGCTTCTTCAGCATCTTGAAGTTCATCTAGCTCATCTAGCTCACCTCGAATAATCATAGGACCAGCTAGTCCGCCAAATACCTGCGAAGCCACATCAAGATGATGGTGAGGGTGATACCAGCCAGTCACAGCAGGATGATTTTCAGGAATTTGAAACTCATAAGTGTAGCGATCGCCTGCCCTCACCTCTCTAAAAACATTGTCTACTTCTGGCGAAATATGCAGACCGTGATAGTGCATATTTGTTGGACTATCCAACTCGTTGATCAGAGTTAGTCGAACAGTATCGCCTGCACGCACTTCGATTAGGGGCCCCGGAGACTGAGCGTTGTAGGTCAGCCGATCTACAGCAGCGCCTAGCGTTTTCTGCCGCCGAGCCTTCGCCGTCAAAGACAGTTCTAGCAGCCCATTCTCGCTAGCCAAGCGCATTTGTCCGCCAAGCGTTACAACTTTGGCAGCAGGCGCACACCGAGCCAGCAGCGAAGCACCCGACGCAGCAACGACAGACCCAAACAATCGACGGTTAAATTGACGACGCTTCATAGGCAAATACTATGGCTGTTCCTGTATAACGCCCATCAGACACAGCCCTTCGTTGTCAAGAATATGATAGCGGTCGTAAGCAATTCGTGTAGCAAATCTTCCTTACTTGGACTGTAGCGGAGCCTCATCCACTTCAATCGGTAGCCCCGCCGCTCGCCAGGCCACCATATCTCCACTCAGCTGCACCACCGACTCAAAACCTGCTTCTACCAGCGCAGCTTCCGCTCGGTCTGCGCGCACACCTCGCTCGCAGTACACAACAACAGTCTCATTTTCAAAGGCGCGCAGCGCTTCTAGCTGAGCTGAAATCTGTCGATACTCAATATTCACCGCGCCCGGAATGTGTCCTTCAGCATACTCTTCAGCCGTTCGCACATCCAAAATCACAGGCGCTACGCCCTGCTCAATTTGCAGCGCAACCTCATCGGCGCTTACCTGCTTATATGTTATTACGGACGTGCAGCCTAGCAGCGCCCCACCTAGCCAGGAACACAGAATAAGCTTAGCTAGCAGAGTCGTAGACAGACCAAACATAGCCTAAACTTTGGTGTAGATACGATAGGACTCGAAGGTGTGAATATTCGCTGGCACTGGGCTCACTTTTCAGAACTAACCACAGCAGAACTCTATAAAATCTTACAGCTCAGACAGCAGGTCTTTGTCTTGGAGCAGCAGTGTCTGTACCAGGACATTGATGATATGGACAATGACGCCTGGCATTTAAGTGCGTATCGGGAAGAGCAACTAATCGCCTACTTACGGGTTGTAGCACCAGGAAGAAAATATAAAGAGCCTTCTATTGGCCGCGTCATAACTAAAGAAAGCTACAGAGGAATAGGCGTAGGAAAACTACTTTTAAATGAAGGTATTCAGCGAACATACAAACAATTTCCTAGCGCAGATATCCGCATATCTGCGCAGATGTATCTAGCAAAATTTTACAGTAGCGCTGGCTTCAAGAGCGTAGGTAACCAATATCTAGAAGACGACATTCCACACATTGAAATGATATTGCAGAACTTGTAGGCAAAAAGCCACAAAATACAAGATAGCAGCGCTCAAAATCATTACCTAAGACTGGTTTCTTAGGCTATTTAGCAATGTGCTACGTCATCGCCTTGAAAGGAGAGCTATTATCTTTGTAGCGACAGCGACCGTCCTGATCTGTGGTCATCTATGAGTTCACCTATTCAGCTTCCGACGTGGCGAGTTCTAGTTATTGAAGACGACCCTTTGGTACAGCTAGGTATTGAGCAAGCATTGGCAAACTACCCACAGCTAACCGTCATCGACACTATCGACGACGGCTACTTAGCCGTCGAAGCAGCCTTTGAGTACAGCCCAGATCTTATTTTGATGGACATTGGCCTGCCAGGAATCGATGGTATCGAAACCACCCGGCAAATTAAAGAGAAGCGGCCCGAGACAAAGATTGTCATGCTGACCTCGCACACGGCAGAAGCAGAAGTGCTAGCGGCCTTCTCTAGCGGCGCGGAGGCCTACTGTATCAAAGGCGGCAGCATCAGTAGCCTAATAAGTGCGATCGCATCCGTAGGTCAAGGCGGTGTCTATCTCGACGCCAACGTAGCCTACATCGCGCTCAACAGCTTTCAAACCACCGCGCAGCAGAACGCTCAGGCAAACAATCAAAACGCTTCAGAGGCTGCGTTTAGCGACCTGTCTACCAGGGAGCAGGAAGTACTAGCACTTTTAGTAGAAGGCCTGAGCAACCCCGAAATCGCTGGACGGCTATTTATCAGCCCCAACACGGTAAAAGCACATATGCGCGGCCTCATGACCAAGCTAGCGGCCAATGATCGCGTTCAAGTAGCGGTAAAAGCGCTTAGGGCTGGACTCATCTAAAATTGTCAAATCAACTTTAGTACGAAAAGACACACTAGTTGACTACTCCCCCGACTGAAGTACGGGGGATTCCCTGGCTCACGCTGAGGGGTTTCTGCTTCAAAGCAACTGCCTTCAACAGCTAGGCTCTGTCAGGTCTTACGCTCGCTCCACAGACTAACACCGCTCGACCAGCGGCTAATACATTTATCCCTGCGTTGATATCTCTATCATGCTGAACACCGCAACTAGGACAATCCCACTCACGAATATTCAACGGCAGCTTTGCAACGGTGTGACCGCAGGCATGGCAGCGCTTAGAACTCGGGAACCAGCGCTCAATCTTGACCAACGTTCGCCCGTACCAGTCGCACTTATATTCAACTAATCGGCAGGAAGTCCCGCGCTCTAATCTGGGAATTGAGCGTCGGGATGAAAGCCAGGTGAGCGAGAGCGAACAACCTTGTTTCTTCATGGTAGAATTTATGCATACCAACTGATTAGCAAGGTTTTCCACCCCTCCAAAGTGTTCGTCGAGAAAAATATCACCCTCGAAATGTAACGGTGACGCGACACAGTTTTTTGGAAGAAAGGAAGCTCAGGCGATCTATCTCTAAAGTCGGCGGCAGGTCTATGTCGTGGACTATAAACAAACGGCCTGTGGACGGGATCTAGTCGGGGGTTATTACGGCATAACCTAGATAAGACCGGATGAAACAGGAACTTCTCAAAAGCGGTGCCGATTAGATTCTGGTACATGAGCTGAGAAGCCCGCGCTGTACTCGTAGAGTCAGCGTCGGGAGTATGTCACGAAAGCTAGTTCAGATTCTTTCTTCCATTCAGTCAGCAACGCAGAGCTTTCTTTGTATCCAACTCGCTCCTGTCTTTCATACCAAGCTTCGGTCCTTGCGGCCAATGCTCGGTTGTAGACAAGACGCGAACAACCCAACGTACGCCGAAGCAAGTTTTCTTGCTCAGCGGTTGGATGGAATCGGTATTTGAAAGCTTTTTGCGTCATGCTCACATTATAGAATTTAGGATGTGACGGCAGCTAAAGTCGCCTGCTTGTTTTCATCCCCGCACTGAAGTGACGGGGTTTCCAACTGAGACAACTTTCCATGAGCCAGCCAGACCCACTTACTCTTGAGCCAACATCTGAGCGTGAAGATAGCGACTGGCTAGTATTTGCAGAAGAATCGCCAACGGGCGCTTCACTAAATGACTCAGCCTCATTAGAAGCTTGGAAAATCCTGCTAGTAGACGATGAGCCCTGCGTACATCAAGCCACAAAAGTTGCTCTTAAGTTCTTCACATTTGAAAACAAGGCTTTAAACATTATCTCAGCCTACTCCAGCGAAGAAGCAAAGCAATTACTCGAAAGCCATCCCGATACAGCGCTGGTCTTACTTGATGTCATTATGGAGTCCTCAAACTCAGGGCTTAAAGTTGCAAAATACATTCGAGAAGAGCTTAAAAATGAAACGGTTCGAATCGTGCTGAGCACTGGGCAACCCGGCCAGGTACCTGAAGAAAAAGTCGTCATCAACTACGATATCAACGATTACAAAACCAAGCTAGAACTTACGCAAAAAAAACTATTTACAACTATCGTTTCAGGCCTTAGAGCCTACCGAGATTTGGTCGCGCTAGCCGAAAGCCAGGTAGCGTTAGAAGTGCTCAATGGCCAGCTTAAAATGTTCAACAGAACGCTGGAAAAGCAGGTGAGCGATCGCACTCGTTCACTCCGCCACGAAGTAGAAGAGCGCGAAAAAGCCGAAGAAGCCTTAAAGCTCTACATCCATGCCCTTACGCACGACCTGCGCAATCCGGTCACCGGCATGGCCAACGTTCTACACAGTCTGCTTACCCATGATGTCGTAGGAGAGCCGCCTAGCACCTGCATTCCGCTATCGGTACTAGAGCGCATGAGTGCAGGCTGCGATCGCCAGCTAAAAATGATCAACTCCCTGCTCGAAACGCGCACCGTTGAGCTATGGGGCATTTCACTACAGCCGACGTCCTTTTTACTGCCCGAACTCATCATCGAAATCATTGAAGCCTGGCAGTACAGAATCGAAAAAAAACGGGTGCAGGTGAAGCTACAGATGGAGAGCGGCCTGCCGACTGTAGAGGGCGATCGCATTCAGCTCTGGCGTGTCTTTGAAAACCTGATCGACAACGCCATCAAATACAACCCACCCGGCATCGTCCTTACCATTGGTGCAAGCACAACCGCCTCAGGAGATATTCACTGCACAGTTCAAGACAACGGCATTGGCATCGGCCCGCAGCAAATCGACAAACTCTTCGAACTCTACCAGCGAGGGAATAACACCAGATCCACACAAGGACTCGGGCTCGGCTTGTACATTTGCCAGCGCATCGTGCAAGCGCACGGCAGCAAAATTAACGTCGTTTCCAAACTTGACTTAGGCACACAGTTCTGGTTCAACCTACCGCAGCAGTTGTCTTCACAGCCGTCCTAGCATCGTCAATTGCCATACAGCCATGAACCTTCGTCGCTTTGTGCTACCGCTACGTGCCATTATTCTCATCTCATTCGTCTCACAGCTGCTAGCAACCGTCGGCGTTATCAGCTGGATTTTCTTTCGCAGTGAGCGTGATACGGTTCATAAGCTAGCCGGTCAGCTGCGCGGAGAAGTCTCTCAGCGCGTAGAAGTAAGGCTCAACAACTACTTAAGCATGCCGCTAATGGTCAATCAAAGCACAATCAGTGCGCTCGATCTTGGCCAACTTTCTGCTGAAGATCTACCCGCTATGCAGCGACACTTCTGGCAGCAAAGCAGACTATTTCCAGATGTCAGCTACATCTACTTTGGTCGTCGCGATGGGCAGTATGTAGCCGTCTACGCCAACACCGTAGGTGAGCGCTTCTACGAGAGAACAGGCAGCGAGGGTCAGTTTAGCGTCTACGCAATCGGCGATCGCGGTGAGCGCGGACGCCAAGCATCTAAAGAACTCTTCTACGATCCGCGTGAGCGCAGCTGGTACAAAGACGCTGTAAGTGCAAGCGGCCCTAGCTGGATTGATATGTACAACTGGGTCACCGTAAATAGACTAGGTATCACCCTATCTCAGCCCTACTACGATACAGAAGGTGAGTTCCAAGGCGTACTGGGAGCGGATCTCAGTCAAGATGAAATCAACATTTTTTTTCAGAGCCTAACGCTGAGCCCCTCTACCCGCGTATTCTTAATAGAGCAAACCGGAGCGCTCATTGCTAGTTCCGCACCAGAGCCACCCTACAACGTGGTAGACGGCGTGCGCACCAGAGTAAATGCTAAAGACTTTTCAGATCCGCTCATTCAAGAAACCGCTCAGCATATAGAACAGAATTTTGGCGACCAGCTTACAGAGACTAAGCGAATAGAGATAAAAGGCCCTAAGTCAGGACGTAGCTTTGTTCAAGTAACGTCGTTAGAGGCTCAATATGGACTCAAGTGGCTACTCGTCGTCGTCGTGCCCGAAACAGACTTCACTACGCCTATTAGGATAGCGCAGAGAACTGCGCTACAGCTGTATCTGCTAGCCTTATGTATCTCTATCATATTTGCTATTTGGTTTGCCGGGCGGCTGGGTAGGCCTCTTCTCAAGCTTGCAGCCACGAGCGAGGCTTTAAGCAACGTCAGTCGTCATCAGTTTAGTGATGAAGCCTCAGACCTAATCTTCCCAATCTCAAATATTCGAGAGATCAACGCCCTATCGGCATCCTTCAGGCACATGAGCCAGCAGCTCGACATCTCCTACACACAGCTAGAAGAATACTCCCAATCTTTAGAAGTGAAAGTCAGTGAGCGAACTCATGAACTAGAACAAGAGTCTCAAGAGCGCCAGAAGAGTGAAGAACGCTATCGCAGTCTGTTTGAAGATGCACCCATCGCGCTTTGGGAAGAGGATTTCTCAGGGATAAAGAAATATCTCGAAGAAGTAAAAGTGTTTGATAGCGCTACCGACTTCGGAACCTATTTCAACACTCATTCTGATATCCTTCGTGAATGCGTCTACCGAATAAAAATCATCGATGTCAATCAGGCGGCGCTTACACTGTTTGAAGCAGATAAAAAAGAAGACTTTCTCAACCGCCTCACCTTACCGCTAGAAGCAGACATGCTGAATGGCTTTAGGCAAGAGCTAGCATCGCTTTGCTCAGGAAAAACGACCTTTGAGTCAGAGCTAATTAACTACACGATAACCGGCAAGCGAAAGCACGTTATCTTCAAAGAATTTATAACGCCTGGCCATGAGAAAGATTGGAGCAGAGTACTCATTAGCGTCGTCGATATTAGCGATCGCATCGAAGCCCAAGCCCAGCTCGCCGCCTCAGAAGCAAAATACCGCACCCTCAACGAATCGACTCAAGATGCGGTGACACTCCTCAACAAACAGGGCTTTATAGACTGCAACCCTGCTACTGTAGCCATGTTCGGCTACCAGGAGAAGTCGGAGTTTTTAGAAACAAATCCAGCTGACCTTTCGCCTACAAGGCAGCCAGACGGTCGCCTCTCAGCTCGCATCGCTAAAACGACTATAGCCGAAGCCATTCACTCGGGCACCTGCAACTTTGAATGGACACAGAAGCGAAAAGACGGCACACTGTTTCCGGCTGAAGTATGGCTCACTTCTATGGAAATTGACGGTGAGAAAGTTGTACAAGCAGTGGTAAGAGATATCACCGCGCGCAAACAAATAGAAGCCGAAGTCTTAAAGGCAAAGGAAACCGCAGAAGTTGCAAACAAAGCTAAAAGTAAGTTCTTAGCCAACATGAGCCACGAGCTGCGATCGCCGCTCAACGCAATCCTAGGCTTCTCCGAACTCATGACCCGTAGCACCGCAATCTCCGTAGAGCATCAAGGCGACGTTGCCATCATCAACCGCAGCGGAGAATATCTGCTCAGCCTCATCAACGACGTACTCGACATGTCAAAAATCGAAGCAGGGCGCGTCGTCCTCACACCGACCGACTTTGATCTGTACAGTCTTCTCGAAAATCTCTACGGCATGTTCAAGCTAAAAGCCGAAGAAAAACATCTACAGCTCTCTTTTATCAAAGAGCCTGATCTCACCCGATACGTCCACACAGACCAAGCTAAAGTTAGACAGGTGCTAACCAACTTACTCAGCAACGCCATCAAATTCACGCAGCAGGGCTACGTCACCCTCAACGTTCGTGAGCAGCCTCAAGACGCTATCGAGGAAGAAACTCGAGATCACCGAAAATATTACGCTGCACTTCGAAATCATCGATACTGGCGTAGGCATCAAGCCTTCAGAAACAAAAACTATCTTTGAGCCGTTTGTCCAAACAAAATCAGGCATAGACTCACAGGAAGGAACAGGACTTGGCCTGCCGATTAGCCGCCAGTTTGTGCAGCTTATGGGAGGCAATATTGAAGTTATCAGCCCCGTCCCAAACTCAGCAGAATCATCCGCATCGGGGACCGTCGTACGCTTTTCTATCCAGGCCAAAACAGGCCGCAAAAACGACATCGCTTCTTCGAGCATTCGACGCCGAATCGTAGGGCTTATGCCTAATCAGTCTCACTACAGGCTGCTAATCGTAGACGGGCAAGCGGCCAACCGCAGACTATTAGTTAAGCTACTAGGCCCGCTCGGATTTGCTTTACAAGAGGCCGCAGACGGGCTAGCGGCCATAGACATAGCAGCTAGCTGGCAACCGCATCTCATCTGGATGGACCTAAGACTGCCAAACATAGATGGGATTGAAGCCACTCGTCGCATTCGCCAGCAGGCGATCGCTACGCCAAACGCAGACACTAACAACAAGACTGCAAGCATCCATCCCAAAATCATCGCCTTCTCTGCTACCAGCTGTCCAGCAGACAGAGACGCCGCGTATGAAGCGGGCTGTGATGACTTTATTTATAAACCCTTTTGCAACAGCGACATCTACGATGCGATCGCCCGTCATCTCAGCCTACGCTACCGCTACGAAAACGAAACAGAAGCAACTTTAGCGAACGAAAATAGCACCAGTGGCAACATAGACACCGTAGCGCTATCAGAAATATCTCCGAAGCTCGTCGTTGCTTTAGAATCAGCTACTCGTCGCCTTCAGTGGAACACCATCTTTCAAATAATCAAACAAATACACACAGAAGATCCCGCCTTAGCTAGCACGCTAAGTGCCGCCATCAACGACTTCCACTACACCCAGGTTTTAGACGCCATTGCTCTGGCCACTGAGCTAGCTACCCAGCCATCTGCCTAGAAGCAAAAATCGCGCGAAGCTCAGCGATAGCAAACGCACCCTACCTGATCGGGTCTCTCAGAAACTACCCAGTTGTTATGTTGTAGATGATCTATAGCAGCAGGTAACAAATATTCCACCCGATCATACTATTGGCAATAGGGAAAAGTCCTCTACCGATTCGAGCTACGCAAAAAAATGACTTCATCCTCTCCTTCATCCTCTCACAGAGAAAATCTATGTCTTGAGCTGCAAAAAGGAACATTTTGCTACGTCTCAGAACCCACTGCGATCGCCTGCCGCATCAGCAGCCAAATCATCTGCCATAAAATGACCCAATATGGCTATCGTATCCTATCGATCAAGCCTTCCAAAGCCCACATCACCAGAGGCCAAAGCGCAAGGTCAAAAACAAGATCTGGCCCAAACCTGGGATCAGCACATCATCACCTCTATTTGGCAGAGCCTACATCCACACAACGCTCCCTGGCTATCGCAGTGGCTAGGCACAACAGCAAACCTATCGTCACAGCAACGTCTCATCCAGTTTGCCGACGACCTGCTGCTGAGCGATCTGTGTGAAGGTCCTCTACTGATCTGTTTTGACAGCATTGATGGCCTAGCAGATAGTCCCTGCGCCTTGAATGAGCTTTTGGCTTGGATAGCCCACTGCTACGAACTGCGTGACACCTACCTCACCTATCGGCATCTCAGCATCGTCGCCTTTGGCACCGCCATACCCTCGAGCTTCAGCTCAAATGCCGCTCAAAACACTCAGGCATCGTCCGCGTTTGAAAGCGTAGCCTCACATCGCAATCACCCGGATATCAGCATCTTCAAACACCGTTGGCTGCCACAGTCCGAAATTCAGCACGCCATTACATACCAATGCGATCGCATCGCACTCGCAGTCTGCTAAAGTCCTTACCTACAGCGCAACCTGGCCCTACGATGCTTCCCCTTCTGTCATCTGTTAGCCTGCTCCCTACAGCCGACATCTTAGTTATCGATGACACACCGGCAAATCTGCGGCTACTGATGAGCATCCTCACCAAACAAGGCCATCGCGTTCGCCCAGCTGCCGCTGGCTTACTCGCCATCACCGCCGCTCAGCTAGATCCGCCCGATCTCATCCTGCTAGACATCGAGATGCCCGACGTCGACGGCTACGAAGTTTGCAGACGCCTCAAGGCTGACAAACGCACCCAGGACATTCCCATCATCTTTCTCACTGTCCTAGACGACGTTGGTAATGTCGTCAAAGGCTTCGAGCTAGGTGGCGTAGACTACATCACCAAGCCAGTCCGCACGGGCGAGCTGCTAGCCCGTATCGAAAATCAGGTCAAAATACAGTCCCTGCAAGAGCAGCTCAGTAAGCAAAAAGACTTTCTGCAAAGCATTTACAACAATGTAGAAGCCTCTATATCCGTAGTAGATGTTTTAGAAAACGGCCAATTTCAAATCGTAGACGTGAATGCAACCGCGCTGCGAATGTCCGGACTTACCAGAGAGCAAATAGTTGGCGCTGACTTACACAAGCTACTCTCACCAGGAATTATTCGCCGCAACCACCAGATCTGCGTAGAAACCGGCAAACCTGTAAGAAGAGAAGAACCTGTCGAGCTACACGGCAAAACAACCTGGTGGCTCTCAACCCACACGCCCTTACGGGATGCTAGAGGTAACATTACCCGGCTCTTGGGCACAAGCATCGACATCACCAGTCGCCGAGAAGCCGAACTACAGCTAGCCGAACGCACAGCCGAACTCTCTCAAACACTCGAAGCCCTAAAAAGAACACAGTCTGACCTCGTTCGCTCAGCCAAAATGGCTGCCCTCGGGAACCTTGTTGCAGGCGTTGCCCACGAAATTAGCACCCCTATTGGCACCGCAATTATGACCGCCTCCACCCTTGGCAATGCGAGCCAAGAAATTAACAGCAGCTTTACGGAGGGCAACCTCAAACGATCTTCCTTTGAAAGCTACTTAAGCATCGCTACAGAATGCGCTCAGATAATTTTAAGCAATCTGCAAAGGGCCGGAGAACTCATTCAAAGCTTCAAACAGGTCGCGGTGGATCAAAGCAGCTTGCAAGCGCGAACCTTCAGGCTCAAACCCTATCTGCAAGAGATCATCACCAATCTCACCCCAAAAATAAAACAAACGCCTCATCGCATCGCCGTCACAGGGGATGAAGATATCGTCCTCACCAGCTATCCTGGCGCACTCGCCCAGGTTGTCACCAACCTCATTATCAACTCGCTCACTCACGCCTATCCCAACTGTAATCCTGGCTATCTACAGCTGAGTATCTCTCAATCAAATACCCGCCCACCTATCCCTTTAGCAAATCAAACAGAAGACCAGAGCGAAAGTCTTAAAGAAGACTTCACAGCGGGCTACACCCAGCTCATCTACAGTGACGACGGCTGCGGCATTCCACCTGAAAATCAAAACCGAATTTTTGAGCCCTTTTTCACCACCGCCAAGGCACAGGGCGGCAGTGGACTGGGGCTACACCTAGTGTACAACCTTGTCACTCAAAAGCTCGAAGGGACCATCGACACTATTCATCAACCCGACGCTGACTCACATACCCAGGGCACAACCTTCATCGTCACCCTACCCAATCGGGTTAGCCATCAGAACGCCTATATCAGTGGCTAGGCATAAACGAAGCTACCCAGTTGGATACACTCAAAACTACCCATCCCACCTCTTGACTACTATCTCATCGTAGGAAGTCAACTTCAGTGCTCGTCAGCCATGCTGTCAGTAACGGAAAACGTAAATTCAGCAGCGATGGTTACGATCCCTTTCTCGTATCGAGTGGGTGGCGCTCTGGCCTGGAACGAACCAACCTACATCAAGCGCACTGCCGACACTGAACTCTATCATGCGATAGAACGCGGCCAGTTTTCTTACGTTTTGGGCCCTCGGCAGATTGGCAAATCGTCTCTACGCATTCATACTTGCCATCGGCTTGTTCAGCAGGGCTACCGCTGCATCACCCTACAGGCCAGCCAGCTTCGTAGCCCTGGCCAGTCCCTGAGTAATCCTGCTGCTGGGTCAATACAAGATCGAGAATGCAGCGCCTTCATCTCCGCAATATGGATCGACTTAGGCCTAGGTCAAATCGCTCCCTTGCGCGCCTGGCTCCAGAAAACTGCCTCGCTATCAACCCAGGCTCGTTTGGCTCGCTTCAGCCAAGACTTTCTGCTTGGCGAACTCCTCAAAACGCCTATTGTCATCTTCATCGACGAAATCGACGCCTTGCTAGAAGTCCCCTTTATAGCCGACCTGTTGCGGTGGATTGAGCAGTGCGATCGCCGCCGCCAAACAGAAGCTGCCTACCAGAACTTGAGCTTTGTCATCTTAGGGACCACGACCGTCATTGCGCTTTTAGAGCAGTCTTGCACCGCAGACGCAATTGTCAAGCTGTTCGCTAACGGCTGCCAAATCTCCCTTTCGCCCTTTAAGCTTTCAGAAACCTTCTCTCTACGTCAAGGATTTGAAGAAAAGATAGCAGATCCCACTGTTCTTCTCCAAGCTATTTTCAGATGGACCCAAGGCCAACCTTTCTTAACCCAAAAAATTTGTCACATCGCCAGTAACCTCATCGGTACCCTTGTGCAGCCCTCCGCTAGCCCCATCAAAGTCTCGACCAAAATCGTTAACCACTGGATTGACGACTTAGTGCGATCGCACATCATCAAAAACTGGACCTTTCAAGACACCCCCATCCACCTTCGAGCCATCCGCGATCGCCTCATCTACTCACCGCACCACAGAGAACTCATCAGCCTCTACAAAGCCATCTACAGAGACACACCTGTCTCTACCGAGAGCGACGCTATCCAGGCCGAACTCCTGCTCACAGGCATCGTGGACAGCGTTGACAGCCGCCTACAAATTACCAATCCTATCTACCGCGAAGTCTTTTCAGTTAGCGAGTCCAGCTAAGAGCAGTTCAACGACGAAGCGTTCATCGGAAAATAGGCGCAGTAAACTAGAAGCGGCAACAGATAAAGGATCTCATGGCCGCAGAACTAGGCTTCACCGTCGATCTGATGCTCGTACTTGGCGCAGCGGCCATAGGCGGCTACACAGTCAACCGTCTTAAGCAGCCTGTCTTACTCGGCTACTTAGCCAGCGGTCTGGTCATCGGCCCTCTCGGGCTACAGCTCATCAGCGACACCGGCAACATTCAAGATCTCGCTGAAATTGGCGTTGCCTTTCTCCTCTTCGCTCTAGGCGTGCAGTTTTCGCTAGAAGAACTCAACCGCGTTCGCAACATTGCCCTACAGGGCAGCCTCTTCCAAATCGGCATCACCGCTAGCCTGGTCGCCATAGTCGCCCTCACCTTCGGCTGGGTCAGCAGCATTCCGCAAGGTCTCTTTTGGGGCGCTCTGCTCTCACTTTCCTCCACCGCCGTCGTCCTCAAAACCCTCACCGAGCGCGGCGAAATCAACACCCGCCACGGCCAAATCATGCTAGCCATTCTCATCGCTCAGGACTTAGCCCTGGGCCTCATGCTGGCAATAGTACCCGCCATTAGCGGCCCTAGCTCCTCAGCAGCGCCCCTATGGCAAGTTATCGGCTTCGTCCTGCTCAAAGTCATAAGCTTTCTCATCGCAGCTGTGATTGCAGGCCGCTGGATTATCCCCGTCATCATTCGCCAGGTCGCACTCACAGAGAGCAGCGAACTCTTTTTGCTCACGCTAATTGCCCTGTGCTTAGGCGTTGCCCTCATCACCGCGCGTCTGGGGCTTTCCATCGAAATTGGCGCCTTTGTTGCCGGGCTCATGATTGCCGAAATTGACTACGCCGACCAGGCACTCGCCAAAGTTCTACCGCTACGCGACACTTTCGCCAGCCTGTTCTTTGTCTCCATTGGAATGCTCATCGATCCTGGTGTCCTCTTAAACAACTTCGGTGGAATTCTAGGTCTTGTAAGCCTAGTCATGATAGGCAAAGCACTGATTATTCTGCCTATAGTTTTAGGCTTTGGCTACTCACTCAAAACCGCTATTCTCACCAGCTGCGGCATCAACCAGATTGGTGAATTTTCCTTTGTTCTCGCAGTAGTCGGCCTAGAAAACAACCTGATCACAGAAGACGCTTATCTGCTGCTGCTAGGAACAACCGCCATCACCCTAGTCCTTACACCCCTCGCCTTCAACCTAGCGCCTACGCTTTCCGCCTGGCTCTACCGACAGCCACGGCTCCAAGCGCTACTTAGCAAACTCGAAGCAGCGCAGCCATCCACCGCGCACGCAGGCATAAAAGGTCACGTCGTCGTCGCAGGCTATGGCCGAGTTGGCCATGTCATCGTTAACTTTCTGCGCCAAAAAGGCCATCCCGTCCTCGTCCTCGAAAACAGTGAAGCCGCCGCCCAGTCGCTGCGCAAAGACAAAATTCCCTACGTCATGGGAGACGCCGACTCAGAGCTAATTTTGGCAAAAGCCGAGCTAACGTCTGCCAAAGCGCTGGTCATTGCGCTGCCAGACCCTATGAGTACGCGCCTACTGCTGATCCGCGCCCGCGCGATCGCCCCTCGGCTCGACATCATCGCCCGAGCCCACACCACCAAAGAGCTCGACCAGCTCAGTCAGCTCGGTGCCGAAGAAGTCGTCCAGCCAGAATTTGAAGCAGCCCTTGCCCTATGTACGCATCTGCTCGGCAGCCTTGGCGAAATCGATGACCAGCTAGATGCCACAATGTCAAAGATCCGTGCAAGCCACTATCAGAGTGTACGGCGAAATATCTCTTAGATTCCCCATTCCCCATTCCCCATGCACATCCTCATCACTGGCGGCGCTGGCTTTCTCGGCCAAAGGCTTGCCCAGCATCTGCTTAAAGATCCCCAACTTCAGAGCCTCACCCTGGCAGACATTGCGACGCCACCGACGCCCCTGAAAGATAATCGAGTCCGAACTGTGCAAGCAGACCTCACCGATTCGCAGGCAACGCACACGCTTATCGACTCAAACCTTACAGCGGTCTACCACCTTGCCGCTGTCGTCAGTGGGCAAGCCGAAGCAAACTTCGACCTCGGCATGGCAGTCAACTGCGACGGTACCCGTAATCTGCTCGAAGCCGTTCGTCACCGGGCTCCTGGCGCAATATTTATTTTCGCTAGCTCGCTTGCTGTCTTCGGCGGCACACTTCCGCCTGTCATCACAGAAGACACTGCAGTAACACCGCTCTCCTCCTATGGCACACAAAAAGCGATCGCTGAACTCTGGGTAAACGACTACACCCGCAAAGGCTTCATAGATGGCCGCACGCTGCGTCTGCCCACCGTATGCGTCCGCCCCGGCAAGCCCAACGCCGCCACCTCTTCGTTCGTTAGCAGCATCATTCGCGAACCACTCAAAGGAGAAACCGCTGTTTGTCCGGTAGAGCTTTCACTGCCCTTATGGCTCTCTAGCCCTAGCACCGTGACGGACAATCTGGCCTACGCGCTAACGCTATCAGCTAAGAAACTTGGTAGCAATCGCACGCTGAATTTGCCAGGTATTACTATTACCGTACAGTCCATTCTAAATACGCTAGCAGAGATCGCTGGGGCAGACATTCTCACGCACATTCAGTACCAGAGCGATCGCACCATTTCTCAAATTGTCGCTAGCTGGCCAAGCCAGTTCGATGTGGGCCGGGCAACAGCGCTGGGGTTTGAGTGCGATCGCTCCTTTGAAAGCATCATCCGGGCCTTCATCCGCGAGCTGTGAAATTCCGTGTGGCTCTCAGCAAGTTTTCTTGAATTCTTCTTAAATCCTTAAAAAGAGCTATCTAGATAGACACATCGTCGCTGATCTTTGTTCACTCAACGACTATTCTTGAAAGAGGCGTTTGTGCGCTGCTCACTTATTTTTTGTATCGTAAACCACGATACACCGCCCGTACGACTGAGAGAATAGTTAATCACTCCGCAGATTATCATACAAAAGATACCACTCACCAGATAATACAGAGCTGCCGCTGCCTCGCGTCCGTCCTTCTTGGCAATCACTCATCTTTGTTCAGTCGTGAAGAGCCAGCATTAGAGCAGCCTGTACATCTCATACCAACTGAGGTTCACCATGTTTAAGCCCGTATTTCAGGCTGTCCAGATGTTCCTGAAAGGAGCTACCGGAAAAGATCGCCAGGATAAGCACTACCTATCCGAGCATCTGCTGGCGCTTCAGGTGGCTTACGACCAGTTACAGCAAAAGCACGACACGCTGCACACCAAGAACAATCGCCTTCAGCAGGAACGCGATCGCCTTGATCGCAGCTGCGATCGCCTCCAAACCAGCCAAAAAGAACTCACTCAGCGGCTCCAGTACAGCGAAGTAGAACTCGAAGAATACGTCAACATTACTGATATAGACACCAAAAGCCTAGAGCTAGAAAACCAGGAGCTGCAAACCCGGCTCAGGCAGAGCGAAGACGACAAAGAGACCTTGCAAAACACCAACGGCGTCCTGCGCGGTGAGATTGCCCTTCTCAAGCATCAGCTCGATTTACTCAGCTATCAAACCACCGGCTATCAAACCACCGATAGCAGCCAACTAGGCTCCTCTGCTGAAGAACCTAGTCTCATCGCCAACGATGCAGAATCTGTTTTGAACTTCACAAACGACTTCCAATTTGGACAGATCGATCTCTCCAACATCTCGCTTGCCCTCATCGGCGGCCACGAAACCACCTACCGCAAAGTCACCGAAGAGCTAGAGCACTACGGCCTCAAAACCTGCATACACGTACCGCCTCGTAGCATTGCCAGCAACGGTCGCAACAAAATCAAAGATAAAATCAGCAACTGCGACCTCATCATCACCGTCACCAGCCATGTCGACCATTCCGTCTCCGAATGCGTAAAGCAGCTCAAAGACGCTCAAGTGCTCGCAGGCGAATGCATCCGCGTCAGCTGCCACGGCAAAAGCGGCTTAGTTAGAGAAGTTCTCAAATATTTCTCCGACCTGCTGCACACCTCAGAAATGGCATAGCAGTTTAGGGAATTCTAGAAACGCGTTCAAAAGCGCACGCAGCTATTTCGAGCGTGCGGCAGTTTTGAATTAAAAGAAGTCATGTAGATAGCACTATCAAGAGTATTGAGCGCTAAGCTAATAGCGCCAAACTTAAGACTGTATAAAAATGCACATGCCTCTTGCCCGTCATCCTTGGATTGCGCCCGCGATTCCGATAGTGAGCGCACTGTTGGTTTCTGCCAGTAGCCTTAGCTGCACCCAAGTACAAACGGCTGAAGCAACGACCGATTTTCAGGCTACAGCTATCACCACCTACACCTGGCAGGTAGAATATCTGCCGCGCACTATTGGTCAAGACCGACCAAACAACCGTCGCCTGGAGCAGTTCGAGTCCACCACTATCACCAGCATCAACGGCATTCGCCCCGAAGCAGAAGGCTCCGGCCCAGACAGCAAAGGTCTATGGTGGCCAGTGCTTCCCCCAGAACCCACCGTAGACAACATAGAAGACCGTCGCCGCAAAGGCGAAACCCCCCGCCCCCCCGAAATCATCAAGTCCGAAGCCTACAAAGTCACCTTCAACCAGGCCGGAGAAGTCAAAACCCTGCCGACGGATTACAACGTATATAGAGAAGCGGTAAAAGCCTTTGAGAAAGAGCGCCCGCTAATGCTGACACTAGGACCGCAAGATACTTCGGTAATCAAAGCAGAAGTCCAGTGACCGCAGCTGAACGCCCGGCTATTCAGGTACAATCTTCTCGACCCCTTTCAACCCATTCCATGCCCAAGCCTCGTATTCTCTCTGGCATTCAAACCACCGGCAACCTTCACCTGGGCAACTACCTGGGAGCCATCCGCAACTGGGTAGAAATGCAGGCAGAGTACGATTGCTTCTTATTCATGGCCGACCTTCACGCCATCACCGTTCCTCACAACCCGAAGGTCCTCGCTGAAACCACGCTCAAAGTTGCTGCCACATATATTGCCTGTGGCATCGACCCAGAGCGCTCCACCATCTTCGTACAGTCTCAGCTACCGGAGCACAGCGAACTCGCGTGGCTGTTCAACTGCATCACCCCGCTGAACTGGCTAGAGCGGATGATTCAGTTCAAGGAAAAAGCGAAAAAGCAGGGCGAGAACGTTAGCGTAGGCCTGATGGACTATCCCGTCCTACAAGCCGCTGACATTCTGCTATACGAGCCCGACCTCGTACCCGTTGGCGAAGATCAAAAGCAGCACCTAGAACTCACTCGCGACATCGCAGGCCGTATAAACGATCGCTTCGGCACCGAAAAGAAGCCAGTGCTAAGAGTACCCGAGCCTCACATTCAAAGAGAAGGCGCGCGGATCATGAGCCTGACCGATGGCACCAAAAAAATGTCTAAGTCAGACCCATCTGACCAAAGCCGCATCGACCTTACAGATTCAGATAAGGTCATCACTAAAAAAATTAAGCGAGCCAAAACCGATCCCGAAAGAGGGCTCGAATTTGACAACCCCGAGCGGCCCGAGTGCCAAAACCTGCTTGGTATCTACCAGCTGCTCTCCAACCAAAGCAAGGAATCCGTCGCCGCTGAGTGTAAAGATATGGGCTGGGGACAGTTCAAACCGCTACTGGCTGAGACAACAGTAGAGGCCCTGCGACCTATCCAGGAAAAATACGATGAGCTGATGGGCGATCGCGCCTACCTCACTCAGGTGCTTACCGACGGCAAAGAAAGGGCTCAATCCGTTGCCACTCCTACGCTTGAGAAGGTAAAAGAAGCAATGGGATTCCTACCATCATGACCAACTTCAATCACGGCTCATAACCGCCTTCGATAGAGAAACTGGGTAAGATGGCTCATAAGTATCAATAAAACTATGAACCCAGTTTCTAACGGCAGCGGTAACCTGTCAGCCACCGCACCTATCACCCCTACAAGTCGCTTTCAAAGTGCGATTCGCGCTGGTGACTTTATCGTGACCGCAGAGGTCATGCCGCCCAAAGGTGGCGATCCTAGCCATATGCTAGAAATGGCCAACCACCTAAAAGACTGGGTCCATGCGGTCAACGTTACCGACGGAAGCCGCGCCGTACTGCGCATGTCCTCACTGGCCTGCTCAGTGCTGCTAAAGCAGGCTGGAATTGAGCCCATCTGTCAAATGACAGGACGCGATCGCAACGCCATTGCCCTCCAGTCCGACCTGATGGGAGCCCATGCCCTCGGCGTCCGCAACGTCCTCGCCCTCACAGGCGACCCTATCAAAGCTGGCGACCACATCAAGTCTAAGCCCGTCCATGAGCTTGAGTCCATTCGCCTACTGCGCGTCATCCACCAGCTAAACAGCGGCATAGACTACAACGACCTAGACATGAAAGACGGCGCGCTCAGCATCTTCCCCGGTGGCGCAGTCGACCCGCAGTCCACCAGCTGGTCTGGCATGCAAAGCCGCTTCGACAAAAAGCTAGAAGCCGGGGCACAGTTCTTTCAAAGTCAGCTCATTTCAGATTTTGACAAGCTAGAGAAATTTATGGATCAGGTAGCCGTAGGATGCGATCGCCCTATCCTTGCAGGCATCTTCTTACTTAAATCCGCCAAAAACGCCGCCTTCATCAACCGCTGCGTCCCTGGCGTCAACATCCCAGAGCACATCATTGACCGCCTAGGCAAAGCCGAAGACCCACTTCACGAAGGCATGAAAATCGCCGCAGAGCAGGTCCAAGCCGCCAAGCAGCTTTGCCAGGGTGTCCACATGATGGCCGTGAGAAGAGAAGACTTAATTCCGCAGATTCTAGACATGGCAGGCATACAACGCCCTAACCAGCAGAAAACAGAAAGCCTGTTGAGTACGAAAGCGGCTTAGTGCGATCGCACCAAGCCGCCTTTCAGCATCTTCTTAATAGGAATAGAGCTTAGTAGGAGTAAAGCGCAATCTGCTGATCTGGCTTCACCACTACCACCAGAGGCGCAGTCGTGTTACCCACCAGCACACCTGCTGCCGCACCGCCTGCTATCTCCCAAAAGCCCGCATCGCCAAGAACTTCGCCTAGCACGTAGCCACCTGCCGCACCAATGGCCGCATCTGTTGCGATCGCACCCGCAGAAGTCTGCCGAGGGTCCTTATTGTCACGCATCAGCTCAGAAACCGCATTCACCTGAAAAATGCGATCTGCCAGCTCCACAGAATTCGCCACATACATAAGTCCGCCTTCAGTCGGCTCAAACCGCCCTCTTACAACCGTACCAACCGGCAGTCGTCTACCGGCAAAGTTCGATTCACTGCGTAACACCAGGTCGTACTCATAAGTTCCGTTACGATCAAGATAAAGCGTCTCATCGCGATCAAATGTCGCCTGTATCACAGAACGCTGTCCTGCCTGACCAGTCCGCTGTCCGCTTTGCGCCTGCTGATTTTGAGACGATGGCAAAGCCCTTCCTTCAGAGGAGCGCTGCGAAGAAAACACCTGCGCGCTCGCATCCAAACTCAACGGACCCACACCCAGTAGCATTAGGACAGAGAGCCCACCAAACATCAAAGATTTCATAGCAACTTTCCTCTAGGAAAAACGTAAAGACACAGCACAAGCGCCTTTCATTCTCTCACCTCTACCCTTCGACAGTGTTGCCCAACCTATCTCCAAGTCGCATGTGTCATCAAAAAAAGCGCAGGCCGAATAGCACTTTCATCTCAACATACCCAACTCTCCCACTATAGCCTGGAAACACCCACACAAAAATCCCCCATCCCCCATTCCCTGTCGCTCATCCCCTATCCTCTCCCCACCTACTGCACCAGCGACTCCAACCACCCACTAACCGTCAGCAGCAAATCCGGATAAGATCCCGCTATTATCCCACCGGCAAACCCAAACAAATGCCCCTCCCAAGAAATCTTGGCATCATTGGAACTAGGCAGCATAGACCATAGCTGATTGCCATACAGCAAAAACGCAATCGCCGCAAAGCCAACGGTCAAAAACGTAGGCCCCTCATATCCGCTAATTAGCAAAAAGCCGATGTAGCCAAAAATCAAGCCGCTAGCACCTAAATGAATCGCATCACGCCCAAAGAGCCAGGTTCCCAACCCACCTATCAGCAAAACTGTCACCGTCATCGTATAGAAATCAGCCGCACTTTGCAGCTCACCCTGCGCCAGAATGAGCCAGCCCAAAACCAGAAATGGCAGCGTATTCGCCATCAAGTGACCAAAGTCGCGGTGAAAAAGCGGTGAGAATGGGATTCCTAACAGCCCACCTAGCTGACGGGGGCGAATGCCAAAAAGACGACCTAGCCCGTTGTTAAACAGCAGCAGATTCATCAGGCTAGCCGCCCAAGTCAAAATCACACTGTCGCGTAGCACCTCTAGCTTCGTCTGCCACGTAGGGTCTTCGGTATACAGCACCATCACCACCACACCGAGCACAAGATAGAAAAATATAACTTGTGATCTCGAGTTAAACACGCGCAACAACCTCGCTCACAGAGCCTTTAATGATGTGGGACAATATAGCGGTTATCTGTAGGGTTGAACCCAAAAAGAATGAAAAACACCACAAAAATTAGAGGGAATATCAGCCGTATCAAAAGGGCTGCTTCATCGCTAGTTGCAGTCTGCATAGCGGCAAGCGTCCTCACCATAGGGCTATTTGGCTTTGCGTCGCCAAGCTGGGCCTTTCTTGAAGACGATGTGGACATGCTGCTCACCAACAACGAATGCCCAGTCTGTATCCTGAACGACGCTGACTTAACTGGCGCAGCGCTGCACCTGGCAAATCTCAAAGTTGCCTCGCTCACAGGTGCAAACCTTACAGGCGCTGACCTTAGCGACACTAACCTTATGCTCTCCGAGCTAGTTGGGACAAACCTTACCAACGCCAACCTCACGGGCGCTGAGATGAATGGCGCGCGCCTTCAAGACGCGATTCTCGTAGGCGCCGACCTCTCGGGCGCGATCCTCACTCAGGCCAACTTAGAAGACGCTAACTTGCAAAACGCCAAGCTTATCAACACCGAGCTCACCGCAGCCATCGTAGGCGTTGCAGACTTCAGTGGCGCAGACCTCACAGGTGCTAACCTACGCGGCGTCAATCGCAGCCGCGCTATCTTCTGCCACACCATCATGCCCGATGGAGAAGAAGAGAATCGCGACTGTGACTAGGGCTAGTACGGTGCCAATGCTTTTCTCAATGGGTTAGGGGAATAAGAGGAGAGATCTTACGCCACTTTTCTCCGCTCTCCCGCTTTCAGACGTAGCATCGTCCTAGACAAAGTGGCGCTACATCCTCAGGTTCAGTAAGATCAGGCTTCGGTACAGACCCAAGCCCCAAGAACCAACCTATGATATCAGGCGAAACAAAAGAAGTTTTAAGCACTCAGCCGTCTAAACAGCTCCAAAAACCAGAGGGGCTCGGTCTATTTAGACGACTCGAGTGGATTCTAGACCCTGTTACTTACTTAGAAAGAACACAAACGCAAACGCCTGATTTTTTTGAAGAAGACTCCCTCGGCTTTGGCGTTGGCCCAACAGTTATCACCAGCCATCCCGAAGCCATCCAATACATTCTGAGCCGCGACCGGGTGCCAGGTGCCGGTAACAAGCATCAAGCCTTCAAAGCACCCGGCGAGTTCAACCGCATTCTCTCGCCGCTGATTGGCGATACCTCTGCTATTATGCTCAGCGGCGAGCAGCACAAAACTCGCCGACAGCTCATGGCTCCCGCCTTCCATGGCGATCGCCTGGAAGTATACGGTCAGCTCATCTGCTCGCTCACGCACCAGCAGACCAACGCCCTCACCGTAGACCAGGCCTTCTCAGCTCGCGATCTCACCCAGAAAATTTCACTCCAAACTATTGCTAAAGTTGTGCTGGGATTCACTGACGGCCCCCGATCGCAGACCATGCTGGACATCCTGAGCGAAACAGCAGACGGCTTCGGCTCACCAGTTTCTGCCATGCTGCTATTTTTCAACGGGCTGCAAAAAGACTTAGGCGCATGGAGCCCCTGGGGACGCTTCCTACAGCTCAAGCACCAGCTCAACGAACTGCTGTTCGCAGAAATCGACGCCCGGCTACAGCAGCCAGACCCTAGCCGGACCGATATTCTCTCCATGCTCATGGCCTCTCGCACCGAGGCTGGTGAAGCCCTCAGCAAGCAAGAGCTGCGCGACGAGCTAATGGCGCTGCTGCTGGCCGGACACGAAACCACCGCAACTGCGATCGCCTGGAGCCTGTACTGGATTCACCGCGACACTGGCGTCAAAGAAAAGCTGCTGGCCGAACTCGACGCCCTAGGCCCTGACGCCGCACCGGGTGAAATTGCTAAACTCCCATACCTTAGCGCCGTCTGCAAAGAAACCTTGCGCCGCTCTCCTGTGGCCATGTTCACCTTTCCCCGCGTCGCGCAAGAGCCCGTAGATATGCTGGGCTACCACTTTGAGCCAGAAACCGTTTTTCTGGGATGCATTTTCCTCACCCACCAGCGCCCGGACCTCTACCCAAACCCCACCGCCTTTCTACCAGAACGGTTTCTCACGCACAAATTTTCCCCTTACGAATTCATACCGTTTGGCAACGGATCTCGTCGATGCGTTGGCGAAGCACTTGCCCAGTACGAACAAAAGCTGGCAGTCGCCACTCTGCTCACACACTACAAGTTTCGCCTAGCCGACCGAAAGCCCGAAAAGGCTCGCCGTCGCGGTGTGACACTAGCGCCAGCAAGAGGCGTTCCAATGGTGTTCGAAGGAAGACGGTAGAAAAATCAGTCGAACAAGAAGAAACAGCGAAAGGCGAGGACCAAGAAATCTCAGAGAAACAACAGTTCGCCAGCAAAAGCACAGCATTCATTTAGCAAAAGCACATCAAGCAAAAGCACATTAACCGTTATGCCAACAGCCATTGAGCCTCGTAACATTCTCACAGCGCAGCCTGCTGCTTTTGACCGCAGCCACTGGGGTCGCATTCGCTTAACTGGCGCAGACCGAGTGAGGTTTTTACATAACCAAACGACTAACAGCATAGAACAGCTCAACGCTGGGCAAGGCTGTCACACTGTTTTTGTCACCTCAACCGGGCGCACGCTTGATCTAGCTTCGGTATATGCTCTGTCTGATTCACTGCTACTCACCGTCTCTCCGAACATGGGTAAAACCCTGTACGACTGGATGGATCGCTACATCTTTTTCTCAGATAAAGTAACGCTTACAAACGAAAGCGAGCAGCTGTTTTTGTTTACCGTACTTGGAGAAAACGCGGATACTGTTGCGATCGCACTTGGCGCAGAATCTTTAATTGGCCAGCCACTCTTTTCGCACAAAAACATAGTAGTACCCGATACCAGCTCAGAGACAGATACCGAAGTTCATATCGCTGTCGGTAGCGACCTGGCGATCTCAGGCTATACGCTGTGGGGACCAAAAGAGTACGCATCGACCGTATGGCAGAGCCTTTGTAGCGCAGGTGCTAGCCCGCACACTACCGAACAGTGGGAGCAACTGCGCATTCAGCAGGGCCGACCCGTGCCAGCACGCGAACTTACCGCCGACGACAATCCCCTTGAAGCCGGTCTCTGGCACAGCATCTCTTTTGAGAAAGGCTGCTATATCGGGCAAGAGACCATTGCCAGACTCAACACCTATCAGGGTGTCAAGAAAAGACTCTGGGGTATCACTTTAGAGAATCCAGTAGCCGTAGGTGCATCCATTACTATCGAAGGAGCCAAGGTTGGCAAAGTTACCAGCTTAGCTCACTCAGAAGCAGGAACATTTGGCCTAGCCTACATTCGTACAAAAGCAGGCGGCAAGGGACTGACGCTAGATATTGATGGCGCCACAGCGCAAGTAAAGCCTCTGCCCTTCGTGTCGCATCAATACTACACGGCTAAGACGTGACATGCACGCAACTAAAGTCAAAGTCAAAGAGCTACTCACCAGATAGCCAGTACAGTATTTCAGACTTCAGTACTTTAATATCGCGATAGAACGCCTGCTTAGCAAGCTGTCCGATAGCGTCAAACGGGCTAAATGAACTGCTCGCTTCCCATTGGACATCTTGAGCGATGGGCGTAGTGTGCGACCCCTGCAAGATTCTGACGGTTGTTGTTTTAGAGAAACGCTGAATCAGCACGTCGCTTAGCGGCCTGGTTTGGTCAATGCTATCGCTACGAAACTTGATGAGTAGGTTGTAGGGCGTATTGTATTTCGACTGGATCATCTCCAGCGTTTGATCGGGGCTAGGCGTAAATTCTAAACGCGTATCGAGCTGAAAATCTGGAACCAGCTGAGTCAGCTGCTCTAGCAGAGGAATAGATTTACGTGCAGGAAAGTTGTTGAAGGAAACGAAGATGTTACCAGCGCGCTCAGCGTCTGTTTGGCTACCAATTAGCAAATGAACCTTGCAACCCATGCTATGGCCTAATCCGTAGATAGGCAACGACTGTAGCTCAGGGCGACGCTTGCGTAAGAAGATGAGACCTTGCTCAAAGGTGGTGAGGGTTTCGGCTGCGATCGCGCCATGGTCAAACGTATTAATAAACGGTGTGGAAATCACCGCATACCCTTCCTGGTACAGCGCTTCTAGCAGCCAACGATAGGTAAGGTGAGGAGCCGCCGCCACAAAAGCGCCGCCCAAAAAATGGATAATTGCCTTCGGACGATCAGGAACCAAAAACCAATTGCCAGAAACTTCTTGCCAGTACATAAGCCCTTCAACCACTACCGTCACACTGCCCTAATTTTAGTAACTTTAAGCCTTGTGCGGGCAGTCGCCAATCAAGTATTGCAGCAGTCCGGATTGCTATGGTATAGTCAGGAGCCACTATAAAAGTGGAGCCTAGGACGTATAGCTCAGTTGGTTAGAGCGCATCGTTGACATCGATGAGGTCCGCCGTTCGAGTCGGCGTACGTCCATTACAGTCTCGTTTATGTCAGCGATGGCGCAGCAAAGTAAAATGGCCTATCTTGAATAAACCTCAATCGACTCAATCAGCAGATGAAATTCGCCCGGCGTGAAGTGAGGGTTTAGCGCTCGGTCGTACTCAAACTTGCTGAGCATTATCTGTAGAGAATAGATACTTTCAGCCGTTAGAGATTGATTTTCAAGCGTTTTTGCTCGCTGCACTGGCTTCATCTGCGCGAACGGAATACTCACGTCAATCCATTCATCAGCTACAGTATCGAACGAATAAGCATGCGCCACACTGTCCCAGGCAGCACTGTCTCGCAGAAAGAATTTGTAGCGTTGTCCATCTCCTCTTATCCGCAGCTTAAGTCCTACATAACCAGCAAGATTTAGCGCTGGCTCAAAGTTCCGAGTGCGAACAGAAGCGAACCCACCCGAGTTATCGGTTGAAACATAGCCGGAAAACAGCATGCCCTCCGGCTGTAGCTGCACACCGCTAGCGCTCACACCACCCATCACCACATCATCTAGCGCGCCCCAGAGCTGTCGCAAGTCTTCAGAAGGCTGACGAAAGTCGAAGACGATATTGTTTTGTAGCGTAGGGGGTAAAGGGGGCGTTGAACTAGAAAACATTTGTTGGAACCAGCTAAGAACAGGGACGGCCTCGAAGAAATTAAGGGTTTCGAAAAAGCGTCCTAGGTTCCACCCCGACTGCGGTTGATTAGGCTGCGTTTGTTCAGACATAGAATAGAGCCGCTAACACTCTTTCAATTGTAATCAAACACGAAGCTGAATTCTGCTGTCGTTAGAAGTTGACATGCTCACCCCCTAACCCTACAGGTATAGGCGGCGATTCTCCGGCTAGAAGCACAAACTAAGCTGTTCTTCATACGGTTGGCTAGACGCATCAACGGGCACTGCTAGCAAGCTAGACTTACTGGCCCTCCGTCGTCTGTTTTGAGTGTCGGACTGCCCGCCCGTCACTTTTATATTCTTTGCAGCATTCACATCCCGGTCATGGGAAGAACCACAGCTGGAACACAACCACTCACGAATCTTAAGCTCTTCCATACCTGCCTTCTTCTGCAATGTCTTTTCACCGCAGCTAGAGCAAGTTTGGCTAGTCGGCTCCCACCGGCTAATCGCGACAACATCACGGCCATACATCTCAGCTTTTGCTTCGAGCATGGTTCTAAACTGTCGCCACCCTAGATCGCTGATTGCCTTTGAGAGCTTCCGGTTCTTCATCATTCCTGACACGTTGAGATCCTCAATTGAAACAGATTGGTTTTCTCTGATTAATCGAGTACTCAGCTTGTGCAGAAAATCAGTGCGGAGGTCTTTTATCCGGGCATGTAGCCGCGCTACCTTTAGCTTTGCTCGTTGCCGACGATTAGAGCCTTTTTCACACTTAGCAAGCTTGCGCTGGAATCTGCCAAGCTTCTTAAGGTTGCGGCGCAATGGCTTAGGTGCATCAATCTTGGTGCCATCGTCTAGCGTTGCAAACGCCGTAATGCCTAAATCAATGCCGCAGGACTTATCAGTCCACGGCAACCATTCAGGCGCTACATCTACAACAAAAGAGGCAAAGTACCGCCCACTAGAATCCTTGATTACCGACACGCTAGACGGCTCAGCGGGTAGCTCGCGTGACCACTTCACCTTGAGATTGCCAATCTTTGCTAGATATAGCTTCTTGCTCACCTTAAAAGCAGTACCAACGAACCGGGATGACTGCGCAGAGCTGCGCTGCTTGAACCGGGGCATCCGCACCTTTGGCCCTTTACGCTTGCCAGTCGCTGAAGAAAAGAAATTGCGGAAGGCAATATCTAAATCCTTCAGTGATTGTTGCAACGGCACCGCCGCGACTTCTGCTAATCACAGATACGCATCGACTTTCTTTAGCGCTGTATGCCGCTTTGACAGACCCACAAACCCTGAATACTTGCGACCTTGCACATATTCGTCTTGACAGAACGCAAGCGCATTATTCCAAGCCACACGACCACACCCAAACAACTGCGCTAGCGACTTGCACTGTACAGGCGTTGGATAAATTCGGTACTTGTAACGCTGTTTCACGCTTATAATTATAACGTAAATTGACGGCGTAATGGCGGCATGAAAAAGCTAACTGTACGATGCTCTGATGAAGAGTATGAAACTCTTTTGGCCTACTGCAAGGCTAAAGAAAAAACTCAAAACGCAGTACTGAGAGAACTGATCGCTAAACTTTCTAAGCGCTGATTGTTCGCTAGCACTCCCCCGGCTTACCCACCCCCTAAGCTACGCTATAGGCCGAGTACTAGCTCGGTTCTTGATAGCTAAAAGACCTGAGGCTCTCTTTTACGCAGCTTCAGGTCTCTTCGCGTCTGGCCTAATCCAATCCAACAATGTAGTCGGCCATGCCGTTGTTTTTCAACCGCAGATTCTTTAGGGCAGACTGCTGAAGCTGACGAACGCGCTCACGACTGAGGCCCAGTTGCTTCCCTACGCTTGCTAGAGAGTGCGCTTGCCCATCTGCGAGGCCAAAACGTAGCATAATCACATCTCTTTGAACAGGTGGCAGCTGCCCAATGAGTTGAAGCAAGTCCTGAGACAGTAGGCTCTGAGACAGTGCCTCTTCGGGTGAAGCGTTGCTATCTTCTATCAGATCTTTTAGTTCGGTGTCCTGCGCCTCGCCGACGCCCATGTCTAGAGACAACGGTTTATTTGCCACTTGCAAATAATTTTTAATAACTTCAGGGCTGAGATCCAAACGCTGCGCAATTTCATCAATGGTAGGGGTACGACCTATGGACTGAGAAAGTTCTCGCTGAGCGCGTTTGATCTGGTTAAGCTTTTCAGTGATGTGAATAGGAAGACGAATGGTGCGAGACTGCTGTGCGATCGCTCTTGTAATCCCCTGACGAATCCACCAGTAGCCATAGGTCGAAAACTTGTATCCTTTTGTCGGGTCAAATTTCTCGACGCCTTTTTCTAGTCCCAAAGTGCCTTCTTGAATCAAATCCAAGAAATCTAAATCTCGCCGCTGATACTTTTTGGCAACCGAAACAACTAGCCGCAGATTGGACTTTATCAGTCGCTGTTTGGCCTGTTTACCCGCGTTAACAGCGGCTGTTAACGCCGCTGGTGTTAGCCGTACAGCTTCTGCCCACTCAGCATCAGTTGGCTCATACCTCAGCTTTTTAGCCAGCGTGCGCTTAGCATTGAGCAGCGGTATCATGGTTTGAACCTGCTGAGCTAGCACAATTTCTTCACTGGCTGTGAGTAGCGGAATTCGCCCGATCTCTCTTAGATAGCTACCGAGCGAGTCAGCTGCTTTCTGCTGAGTGCGGGTTTGGCGAGTAGTCGAGGCCGAAAAGACAATCTGCATGTCAAATACCGATAGCTAAGGGGGCTGAGTCTAAATCTGGACTAGCGGCGTCGCCAGAAGACGTAGCGCGTGCTGATAAATAATGGCGTACGGTCTTGCAGGCAGCTCTGCTGAGCGTAGATGGACCACGCTGAAGATGCCGACAGTAATCAATAGACTTATCAGAATTAAAAGGCGCCTTTGCACGTCAGAAATTTCTTCCTAATTAGAACGGCTTCACTCTAAAGCAGAAAGATCAATAACTCTGCAAGATTTTGACCTAACCTCTCACTAAACATAGATCACTATTTCTCAACGCTATTCATCCTAAGAGGTATCTTTGCTAACCTGCCAAAAAGCCAAGTCTACAGCTCTTACCAGCTGCGCCTTTTAGAAATTCTTGCTCATGTCCATAGCAGCCTGCAAACCGCCCCCAGTTCAGTCACCATGCTCAATCATCAAGCCGCTCTTATTAGCGTAGAGTTCGGCGTAGAGTCGACCAGTTGAAATGTTGGCAATTATGATCACATATCTTCTAGGGCTTTGCGGTCGCAATGCCTAGCTTCACTCGTTCGATTGTCCTTAGCCGATCCATTGCGGCAACCACACGGCCGTGACTAGTCTCTTCGTCCGCCCGAATAGTGACTAAAATTGGCACGTTGGGAAACAGCTGATCTACCGTCTCAGCTAAATTGTCTAATGAAACGGCATCGTCTCCCAAAAATAGCTCGCCCGCAGGCGTAATCGTCAGCGTCACATCGGCCTGATTTTGCGGCGTTGACGTCACCGCCTGCGGCAGATTTACTGGTAGCTCTTCCGCTTTCGTTAAATACAGAGTAGACAGAATAAAAAACGCCAGGATCGCAAAAATGACGTCAATCATCGGCAGGATGTTGACGCCAGAGCGGCTAGTTTCATTGTCTTCAGGTAGTCGCATTCGCACCGCAGAGCCCAAACGTTTCTATCCTAGAACAGCTATTTATATTAACTGGTTAAATCTACCGTAGAATAAATGGCTTGTTCGCTTCACGCAACTACACGAGTCGCCAAACTAGCAGGCCAAACTAGCAGGCCAAGCTAGCAGATAGATTAATAGATGAAGCCAGAAGCGAATAATAGTACAGTCAGACCGCCGACTAGGATCATCAGCGCTTTGCCAGCATCCCAGCTACCTTTCCAGGAATAATCAGCTTTATCTTTCTCAGACATATTTGCGTCCTCGCAACAACATTTCACCTTCCAGCATAGGTTAGACAGTGACTACATTCATCTCTCTATCGTTAGAGAGATATCGCTAGAAAAAGACGTTAAAGAGATAAACCAACAAAGAGGTCAGTTACAGCAAAGACATTTGCTGCCCCTGCTGCTCGTAGTAAAACTGTTCTACGCCCCAGCGACGGTACATCGGCGTCTTCCGTTTGAAGGAAAGTCGACTTTCCACTGTGGCTGTATCTAGCTTTTGCTGCGCCTCCTCCTTTCGGCAGTTCAGTATTTTCGCGGCATCCTGCAACCGAATCCACTGCTGACCAAAACGCTTGAGCAGCGTCTCATCGTCTTCATTTTGAATCTGGGTGAGCAAAATTTCGGCAAGTAGCCAGCAGGCTTTTGTGTCCGCCTCTGCCCGATGAGAAGTGCTGATATCAAAGCCGAAGTGTTTGATCAAGTTTGGCAGACTGCGCGAGGGTAAGTCTGCCAACAGCATACGCGAAAGAATTACGGTGCAGAGCTTTTGCAAAGGTGGTTTATAAAAGCGAATGCCGACCCGCTTGAACTCTGTACGCAAGAAAGAGTAGTCAAAGTCGAGGTTGTGCGCTGTAAAGACGCGATCGCCCTCAAGCAGCGGCAGACACTTCGGCCACACCTCTTCCGGTGGCGGCGACGGGTACACCATTTCAGGCGTAATCCCGGTGATTCGAGTAATGAACTCAGGGATTTTCACCTTAGGATTGATCATATGAGTTTCCTGATGCTCCAAGCCATTGGCCAGGCTCGCATGCAGTACAGAAACCTCAATCACACGGGCGTTATGACCAAGCGCGCCCGTCGTTTCTACATCGACAACGGTCAGCGGCGACTGGCTAACCTGTCGGTAATAAGTGAGTAATTCGCTCGAGAGCAGGGCGGACTGACCTTGAAACTTTGCGGCGTGAGCAACCATGAACCGATCCTTTACTGCTGCGACAATCTTTTCACATCTGCGCCGCCAATGGTCGCATGAATTTTAGCAAGTCGATCTGGAATGGTGGCCGCATGAGGACTGTTGCGCAGGCTCTCGCTCAGGTCTATCTCACCTAATTTATCGGCCTTATTGCCGGGGAACCAGTGGCTAGCGCCACCGAGTAGGTTATAGCGGGCCTTCGCATAGTCGGTCATGTCAAAAGCGTCGACGAGGTTGCCCAGCCAGAGTGCGATCGCAATGTTGACATTCCCCGGCGTTGACTGAATATCAGGCAGCCCTTCGCGCCAGGTGCGGTACCAGTTTTCGCCGAGCGCTGCGATCGCCTGCCCCTCTAGCCGATCCAAAATCGGAGCCAAAACACTATCCGCATCCGCTACCAGAGGCAGCACCTTCATATGCTCATCAAAATCCGTTGGCGTCGCCGCACCCAGGCTCAGCGTGTGCACCTGCGGATGGCTTAGGCAAAACAAATCATTAAATACCATCGGGCTCAGCGGCTGGCACAGCTTGGCCAAACGCGCTGGCGGACTGTACAGATGCCCACCTTTATTAGAAGGGCTAATGATAAACACGCCCATATCATGACGAGTCGCCGCCTCTATCGCCCGCCAGTTGTCTTGAAAAATGTAGTACCAGTGAATGTTCACATAGTCGAACAGGTCGCTTTCTATCGCATCGACAATCACCTGCGTAGGCCCATGAGTAGAAAAGCCAATATGTCGCACTTTGCCCTGCGCCTGTAGCTTCTTTGCTACTTCCATACAGCCACCGGGCCGAATGCTGTTGTGTAGCGTTTCAGGGTTGTTAATCCCGTGGAATCCTAGCAGGTCAATGTAGTCTAGCTGAAGATTTGAGAGCGAGGTCTCTACAACTTCTAGAAATTCTTGGGGGTCTGCTTTTGGCGAGACTTTGGTTTGAATGATAAGGCGATCGCGCTCAAAATTCGGCAGCACCTGTCCTAGCTGTACTTCAGACGTCCCGTAGCCTCTAGCCGTTTCAATATGGTTGATCCCTAGTGCCAGCGACCGACGAATCGTCGCGTCTAAATTAGCTTGATTATCTTCTGGAATACGTTCTAAAGGGACATCTTGCCAGGAGTGCTGATAGCGCATTCCCCCACAAGAGAACACAGGCATTTTCAATTCAGTGCGACCAAACCGGCGATATAGCATTCGATAAAAGTAACTAGAGGGGGACTTACCTTTGATTGTAAACAATCTGCCGAGACTCTGAAGCGCGGTCAATGCTATTAAATCACTCACTGCTATTAAGCTATCAAAAAACATTAAGTGAGAGCACTGTTCGACTTCAGAACCATCGAAGAGCTTAAGCAGTAGCTGTCGTAAAAGCCTTCCAACTCGGTTGCCAGTCTGTTCTCGATTCTTATCGTAAACGCCGCTGCAACTGTAATCTTGGCAGCCTATCTTGACAACAGGCCCAATCAAACCCGTTAGACTTGCGCCGTCGCCCCCTCCTTTGAGAGGATAAAAGCGCAAAACTACCTTTTCTAGAGTTCATGGCTATACCTATTCCCGCTCGTCCTAGTGGCTACAAACTAGGGCAGGCCAATGCTCCTATCGTTGTAGAAATGTTTTTGGATCTAGAATGTCCCTTCTCTAAAAAAGGCTGGAACAACTTAATGAAAGTCGTTCACACCTACTCAGATGAGCAGGTCTGCTGGATATTTCAGCTCATGACATTAGGAAATCATCGTCAGAGCTGGGATGCGACGAAGGCAGTAATTGCACTAGCGAACGAAGATGTCGAAAAGTTTATTGAAGTAGTAGACCGTATTTTTAGTCAACAGGCAGACTTTGCCAACGAAGCCTGGAAAAACAAAACACAAACAGAGTTTCATCAGTGGCTAGCCGACCATATAGCTGGTTCTACAAGTCAAGGCAGCTTTATTGAACGCTTGAACAGCGAGGAAGTATACGCAGCAGCTCGTGTTCCGGCCCGTTTCGCCGCAGTGAAAGGCGTATGGTCTACGCCTACCTTCTTCATCAACGGCGCAGAGGCAACCAAGCTCTCATCTGGATCTGATCTTCAAGAATGGCAGGCAATCATAGATCCACTGTTGTGAACCAACCGGTTCGAGCAGACTGGCAGCATAGCCCTTCTCTACCCATAGAAAACAACAGTCGTACGCCGCTAGCATTGATGTTCAGCATTAGCCAAAAGCCAGACGGTAGTGAGAAAGACATCCTACAGTTCAGATTGTTCCTGTTGGAATCTTTAAAGCGGATAGAACAACCCTTGTTGCAAGGTCAAGCGCAGCAGTGTAATACTTACACTGCCAGCGCTATCGCGAAAAACCGCCGTAGATAGAGATAGCGCCTTGAAATAGCGTCAGCGCAGGCTGATTTGACATTAGCTCACCGTTTTATCGCAACCACTCGCAAACGACGATAGTCCGCCATCCACTCGCCTTCTACCCGCTCACCTTCTACCCGTTCACCTTCTACCCGCTCACCTTCTACCCGCTCACCTACATAGAGCTGCGGTACCGCCACCTCAACCGCCCTCACCAGATCCGCCCACTGAGCCGACGACAAATCAGCAAAGAACCGTTGACCAAACATATCAAGCCAGCCTGCCAAACCAGCAGCACCTAACGGCGTAGGTCGATCAAAAATATGCGCAAAAACAACCTCAAGACCAACAGATTCGAGCAAGGCGACATACTCTCCCAAACTTGGAAAGTACCAGGGGTTGAGCTCACTCCGTCCGCTCACCTGCGACAAAGCCAACAGAATAGTCTGCACGTTGCCTTCACCGCCAAACTCTGCCACAAAGCGTCCGCCCGGTTTCAGCGCCTTTTCGATACATAGCGCCGCCGCTCGCGCATCGAGCACCCAGTGCAGCGCCGCATTAGAAAACACCGCATCTACAGGGGCTGCTAGCTGAAAACACGCGGCATCTTCTACTTGAAAGGGAATGTCTGGATAGTTGGCGATCGCCTGCGCTACCATCGTGCGATCGCTATCCACCCCCATCACCCGCGCGCCACTTGTCGCAATCTGCGCCGTCAGCTGCCCCGTCCCACAGCCCAAGTCCAAAATAAGCTCTCCCTTCTGCGGATCTAGCTGCGAAAGCAAGCTCGCCCCATACTGCCAAACGTAATTGAACTGGTCTTGATAGCTAGCCGCATTCCAAACAGACATAATTGACACCACAAAACACCGACAAAAGGGATATAAAGACTAGGAACAGGGTATAAAAAGGACTACTCTCACCCTAATCAAACCCTTTGCAGCTGTCCAATACAGTTATTAGTCGCCTTTGATATGATGAACGTATTAATCCTCAACTCACAGATGCGGACCCTTAGAACATGAACATACGCCAGCTGCGCTACTTTTTGGCCGTTGCCAAGACGCTGCACTTTGGTAGAGCCGCCAAACTGTTGAACATGGCACAGCCACCGCTAAGTACTCAGATAAAGCAGCTAGAGAAAGGCCTTGGCGTTCTCCTTTTTGAAAGAACAAAGCGGCGCGTAAGCCTTACAGAAGCAGGAAAGGTGTTGCAAGAAGAGGCCCAACAGGTACTTGCCCGGCTTGATCTCGCCATGAGGAAAACGCAGCTTACAGCCAGAGGCGAAGCAGGACAGCTATCGGTTGCCTTCGTCAGCTCAGCAATGTACAGCATTTTGCCCCCCTGGCTGAAAATCTTTCGGCAGGAATATCCAGCCGTACAGCTCGCCTTTCAAGAAGCGACCAGCGTAGAACAGATCGAAGGGCTCAAGTCACACAGGCTAGACGTTGGCTTTGTTCGCTCACCGGTCGACGATATCGCCATTGCTAAGCAAACAGTGTGGAGAGAACCCCTACTGATTGCCTTGCCCATTGGGCATCCGTTGAGTATTCACCCTAGAATCTCTATTGCCAGCCTTATGAATGAGTCTTTCATCTTGATCAACCGCCCATTGGCAACAGAGATGTACGATCAAATTATCGACTTTTGCGCCACTGCCAACTTCATACCGCGCATTAGCCAAACCGCTGAGCAGCTACAGACCATTCTAGGACTAGTCGCAGCCCACATTGGCATCGCGATATTGCCAGCAGCAGCGCAAAAGCTTCAAAGAGAAGGCGTCTGCTATCGTCCTTTCTATGAGCTAGCGCCTGCTATTGAGCTTATGATGATCTGGCGACAAGACGACTCATCTGCTATCTTGAAAAACTTTCTAGAAACGAGGCCAACCGAATCTGAGGAGTAGCTATCAACTGTCAACGCACCCACAAGACAAGATAGCCGCCTGCTGCTGTTCTTTCTCTTAGCCAGCGTCCACTTGAGCTTGCACACTCACCCCAAACACCGTTTCAAACCACAGCTTCTTATACGCTAAGTTCCACAGCTCTAGCTCACATGTGTTCGCTAGATCAACGGGCTTCAGGCTTAGCGTAAGTGTCTTAGTATCAGTATCAAAAGTAGAGCTCACGCTCTGGATCGCACCGCATCGAGCCCGGTCTAGGGCTACGGCCAGTCGTAAAATTGCGCTAAGCTGATCTACTAGCTTACGCTCGTGCTTGCCAGGCAAACTGTTGTAATTTTCATGACGGCGCTTTGGCTGACTCTTGCGATGGTAGCGGGCAATATTGCCAACAATCTCCACCTCCGTTTCGGTAAAGCCCAACAGACCACCGTTGCGAATGAGATAGTAAGAATGCTTATGATGGGCTGAGTGACTGATGTAGTGGCCGCTGTTATGCAGCATCGCCGCCGCCCATAGATACTCGCGTGCTAGCGTATCGAGATCGTGTACCGTTCCTTGAGTTTGGTCGAAGAGAGCTACCGCAAAGTCGGCAACCGTTTCACCATTTGCTCTGTACTTGCGAGAGAGCTTGCGCACAGAGCGATCGCGCACCGAATCCTGATACTCCATCCGGTCTTCAATCAGGCCGTGGGTCAGCATCCAATCGACCACTACCCCTTCCCTAAGCGATCGCTCGCAGATCTTGAGCTGATCTACCCCTAGCAAGCTCATCGCCGTCTGCAAAATAATCGCCCCCGGCACAATAATCTCCGCTCGCCGCTCCGACATACCGGGCAGTTCGAGCCGATCAGCATAGCTCATCTTACGCAAGCGACCTAGCCACTTAGTCAGCTCGTCGTAAGTCAAGCGATAGCCATTAATAGGGTCAGGCTCTACGCCTGTTTTATCCATTGCCACCAAAATTGCCAGGCACTCAATTGTGCCGGAGGTGCCAATTAGCCTGAGCGGTGCTTGATCATCATTGATTTTCGCCAGCTTCCTCTTGAGCTTATCAATATTGGGTTCTATCACCCCACGCACGTAGGCCTGCAAATATTCATATTCTTTTTTGGCGAGCGGATCGGTTGTAACAAACCGGGACAAAAGTCGCACGGCCCCAACTTTGCTGCTGCTCAAAAAGTCGTGCGGTCCCCCTCGGCCCAAAATAATCTCAGTAGAACCGCCGCCAATATCAATAATGGCATGGGGCCTACCTTTAAGCTCCATCCCAGAAATCACACCCAAATAGATTCGTCTGGCTTCTTCTTCACCGGCAATAAGGTTAATCGACAGCCCAACTTCTTGCTTGACCCGCTCAATAAAAATCTGACCGTTGCCCGCTTCTCTAACCGCGCTGGTTGCCACTGCAACAACATCATCCGCGTTAAAGCTATCGGCGATTTGCAAACAGCGTTTTAGCGAATCGACCCCACGCATCATGGCGTCCTCGGTCAAATCGCCAGTTTCCTCGCAAAAGTCTCCCAAGCGCACCGTATCTTTCTCTTTGCCAATTATGTTGAACGAAGGCAAAGACGGATCAATACTGACAATTACCATGTGAATGGAGTTAGTACCAATATCAATAGCTGCCAGTATAAACTCAGCACCGTTCTTACCTTTCAATCGGTCACCGACAGGATGAGGCGCCGGGCTATCTGTCCTCAAAGGAGCAGTAAAAGCTGAAAGGTCTGCTGCGATAGTATTGACCATCGGTATTTGCTAAGTATCTATAAGGACGAAATTCTCATACATCCTACAGCTCACTCGCCCCGTACTGCCAAGCAGCATGTAACTTTTATTGCCCCTTTATATCGCTCGCCTAGAGCGGAGCGCAGTTCAACAGTTGATAGCTAGCTCGCTTCAAACTGAGACCGAATTTCCTCAGTCCGCTTACGGTTCGCATCTAGATCAGACTTACCCAATCTGGCCGCACTGCGGGTATGAATAACAGACTCGCTCGGCGCTGCGTAAAATTCTACGTCGTCAACAAAGCCCATTAGCTTGCTGGAAAATTCTGCATACAGGTAGTCATCCGAAACGGTATTAACAGTAGAGCGCTCCATGCCTTCGATGATTTGCTTAAGGCGGGCGATCGCATCGCTAGCAGAGCCCGTGTAAGCAAATGGTGCGATCACGTGCTTTTCATCGCTCTCAGGCGCTTGAGAACAAACGCAGTTTGGCGTATCTGGACAGCTCTTAAGCCGACCGTCCGTCACGCCTAGATCTGTCGGTGGGGTACCTGAAAAAGAAAATAAAGACATTGCGGCGATGCTCCTATATATCTTGATGTTAAAAAAGTGCTTTCACCGTTTTCTTATGGCAAACGCAGGCCTCTATGACTGATGCATAGAAGGCAGCCTATACCACGGTAAATGCGGATACTGGTGATGCTCCCAATGATAGTCGAAGTGATAGCAGCTCAAAAACGATAGTAGAGTTGACGCACTAGAGCTATTGGCTCGGTGCGCATTGGTGTGTCCACCAAGCGGACGCTTATGCGGGCGATAGGTGCCAAAGTAAAACAGCTGTAAGGAACTCAGCCCCTGAGGCAGCAGCCAAAACAAAACCGCATTCATCAAAGGTACGTGCAGCAGCAGCACCAGCGGGTAAAAGAAAGCCGACATCCCCCAAAAGATTGTCCAACCCTGGCCACCTTGAATATAGGTACGCATGAACTTGAAGTACCAGGGCAAAAAGCTGCCTGGGTGAAAGTCCGGATCGCTCGTCTGCGCAGGCGTACGATGGTGCTGATGGTGGCAAGACTGCATGCTTTCAAAAGACAAAAAGCTATAGACCCACAGAATAACCTTACCCAGTCGGTCATTCAATCGTGGGTAGGCAGGAGCCAGCGTCCCATGCATAGCGTCGTGAGCTAATATAAACAGCCCCGTATGCAGAAAAGCGCGGCCTGCAACCACTATGAGCACGGCTACTAAAGACAGTGTCCTTGCATCTGGCAAGACAAATAAGCTAGCGTAAGCGGTCGCTAGCCACATCAGCACAATCAGTGTGGTGATAGAAATAGAGACCAGAGATTCTCTAATCAGAGCAGCAGAAAAAGAGCGGGCAGTCATGAAGCAAGAAAATCTGTATTTGAGGAAGAACCTAGCGTCTGAACGGGTCTGTGTAGGAGTACAAACGTAATATTTCTACACATTAACAGCAAGGGGGAAATCCCAGTACTGCCTATTGGAGGATTTGTAGCGCATAGATCTGCCAGAGCGCTAAATTGATTTATCACGTGAATCAACCCAACACCATGCCAGATATTTCTCCTGATAAGCTGCTGCAAATCTACCAGGCCTTTCCCAGTCAGTTTAAAAGCGCTGTCCTAGGGACGGTTAGCACAGAGGGGCAGCCGCAAGCCAGCTACGCCCCCTGTATCGTCGATGCCGATAAAAATATTTATATCTTTGTTAGCGGTCTTTCAGCGCACACTCAAAACCTTAGCGCTACCGGTAAAGTTAGCGTACTGTTCGTGGAAGACGAAGCCAAAACGACCCAGATGTTTGCTCGTAAGCGACTGAGCTACGACTGTAGCAGCGTTTTACTATCGAGAGGCACTGGGAAATGGGATGTGATCGCGCAGCAATTTGCTGAGCGCTTCGGCAACATCGTCGAAGTGATGATTAGCTTGCCCGACTTTCGCCTCTTTCAGCTCAAGCCGCACTCAGGCCGCTTCGTTATGGGCTTTGGCGCAGCCTACGACATCGATCCAAAAGACTTAAATAAGCTCATCCATAAGGGTGCTAATTAGCGCAGGTGTCATCACCCTCGTCCTCAACCCTTCTCCTCTCTAGAGAGAAAGAAGCCAGATCTAACTTTCTCTACCTTGGGAGAGAGTTGGGGGTGAGGGCAACGAGAAGCCAGCAAATAGCCGAGTTATTTAACGCTCATTCCCGAGCCAATAGAAAATAAAACTGTCTCTAAACAGCTTCTGTAGAATCTTCTTCCTCTTCCCAGCAGTCTACCGCGAGCAAATCGCCGATAGTATCTTGCATGGTGAAGTCAAAAGATTGTAGTTCAGACTTCCAGTGAGCCCACTTGTCGCCGAAGAGAAAGGCGATTTTCCACAGGCTGTCGGAAGGTGCGATCGCATTAGCTTCAACCAGTGAACGCACCTTGCGCTGAAAGTCAGCCATAGGATGAACAACCACCGGCTCTTTTAAGCGCGGGGTAGCAGTCGATTGAGTTGTCATAAATTCTGTTAGTTCGATACTTGAGAGGTGAAGGTGAAAGATTGAACATAGCGGAGCCAGATATGCCTGGAACTAACCGCTGATGATGTAGACATAGCTAGTACACACTTGAGCTTCATACATGAAGCATCACTTTAGAGTGCACAGGTTGAGCATCTCTGAGTGGAGCAGCTAACAATTTATAGCGAATAAGCGTATCACCGCCACACGCTGTTAATCTTTCGTAAGAAAATGGTAGGAGAAAGCACAAAGCCTATCTTCTGTCTGTAGAGGGAAATGACCCGTCTTTTAGATGTGCGCTTTCTTCCACTTATTTATTATAGATAGTAGCAGGTGTTATTTGATACGGATAATTTTTATAGGACGGTTTTCCTAACTGGATGGCTTTCACCTATTCGTCTAACGATCCATCTCATTCACCTAGCCCTGCATACCTACCCCCTTATTGCGTTACACTAAAGCGCGTTTGTGGTCTGCCCCTGTATGGCTGCCACTTTATTTAAACAGTATCCCTATGGTTTCTCAGTCAGACTCCAACAGCCCTCAAGCGGTTCCGTCTCAAGCAGATTCGTCTCAGACCGAAAGCGAAGCAAAACCTATCAAGCTTTTAAAAACCAGCGAGTCAGAGACGTTGGAGCGCATTCGTCACACCTTTTCTCATGTGATGGCGATGGCTGTACAGCGCCTATTCCCCAAAGCGCAGGTCACCATTGGCCCCTCTATTGACTACGGTTTCTACTACGATTTTGATGCGCCAGCGCCTTTCACCGACAAAGACCTTAAGCGCATCAAAAAGGAGATGATTAAAATCATCAAGAAAGGGCTGCCGGTTACTAGAGAGGAAGTCAGCCGAGAGGAAGCTAAAACCAGAATTGAAAAACTAGAAGAACCCTACAAGCTAGAGATCTTAGAAGGATTACAAGAGCCAATCACGCTCTATCACCTGGGAGACCAGTGGTGGGACCTGTGCGCCGGCCCTCACGCTGAAACCACTAAAGAGCTACACCCCAAAGCGTTTGACCTTGAAAGCGTAGCAGGTGCTTACTGGCGCGGCGACGAAACCAAAGCGCAGCTACAGCGAATTTATGGCACCGCCTGGGAAACGCCCGAAGAGCTGCACGAATACAAGCGTCGTAAAGAAGAAGCCAAGCGCCGGGACCACCGCAAGCTAGGCAAAGAGCTGGGTTTGTTTGTCTTTTCCGATGAAGTCGGACCAGGTTTACCGCTATGGACACCCAAAGGTACTATCTTACGCTCCACGCTTGAAGATTTTTTAAAGGCGGAGCAGGTTGCTAGAGGGTATCTTCCGGTAGTGACCCCACACGTAGGCCGAGTTGACCTGTTCAAAACGTCTGGGCACTGGCAAAAGTACGCTGACGACCTCTTTCCGATGATGGGAGACAGCGAGGACGAAGGCTTTGTCCTCAAAGCAATGAACTGCCCTTTTCACGTGCAGATTTACAAGAGCCAGCTACGCTCTTACAAAGAGCTGCCGCTGCGCTTAGCAGAGTTTGGTACGGTCTATCGCTTTGAGCAGTCAGGCGAGCTAGGCGGGCTCACACGGGTACGCGGCTTTACGCAAGACGATGCTCACCTGTTTGTCACACCCGACCAGCTGAACGACGAGTTCCTCAAAGTTGTTGATCTTATTCAGGTCACTCTGCGGGTCTTGAAAATGGATCACTCTTTCCGCGCCCGTCTTAGCTTCCGAGACCCAGAGAACAAGAGTAAATACATCGGTTCTGACGAGGCCTGGGAGAAAGCGGAAGGTGCCATTCGTGCGGCAGTAGAAACGATGGGTATGGACCACTTTGAAGGCATTGGTGAAGCGGCCTTTTACGGACCAAAACTAGATTTTATCGTACGCGATGCTTTGGAACGCGAGTGGCAGCTAGGTACTGTACAGGTGGACTACAACTTGCCTGAACGCTTCGATTTAGAATACGTCGCTGAAGACGGCACTCGTCAGCGTCCGGTTATGATTCACCGTGCGCCGTTTGGCTCGCTAGAGCGGCTGATCGGCATTTTAATTGAGCAGTATGCGGGTGATTTTCCATTATGGCTCGCGCCTGAGCAGGTTCGGCTACTCCCGGTGACAGAAGGCCACTGGGCGTATGCAGACAGTGCGGCGATCGCAATGCGTAAGCTCGGTGTACGCGTAGAGGTCGATAAGAGCGGCGAACGCTTGGGTAAAATGATTCGCAACTCTGAAAAGGCGAAGATTCCGGTGATGTCCGTTATTGGCGACAAAGAAGTAGAAGCGACGAGCTTAAGTATTCGGACGCGAAAGGATGGGGACTTAGGTGCGATCGCACTTCCCCAAGTCCTCGACCGGCTCAAGAATGCTTTACGCGATCGCACCGACTTTTAATACGCAACAAGATAGAACAATCGAGCGCTCAATGGGTTAGATGCTGGGTGAGAACCAAATGCGAGAAACTTCCTTAACAGACCGCTCGATTGTTCGTAATATCACAGAAGCAGCCTCAGCAAAGGTCTTGTCAAAAAAAAGCTTTATCGGTCGTCGTAGCTTATGGGCACACTTCAATCGTAAAGCTCAGCTACAGTTACTCAATATGGCCAACTATCAATTCAGCTCGTATAAGTCTCTCGCATCTATCGGATTATTGTCTCTATTAGTAGGGCTATCGAGCGCAGCTTGTCGCACTACCGAAGCAGCTTCAGAGCCAACCGATGTACAGACTATTGACTCTGTAGGAGTCAATAGAAGTATCGAAGACGACAGTAGTCTGGCTACTCGCGCCAAGGCAGAAGCGCCCGACTCCGAGATTGATCTTGCAGATGCTTTTATCGAAGATGAGTACGAATCTGGCGCGCTCATCACTGCTGAAGAAGCGGGCAAAGAGTCCGGTTTGCCGACTGAGCAAACAGATGCGGATGGCAACCTGCTGCCGGAGCTAATCGAGGGCCTTGAAGTTGGTATGCCTTACAGCGAAGCGCGATCACTAATTATTGGAGAGATCTGGTATCCCAGAACTTACCCACCTATCGATACCACCTACGACGCACCTGTTCGAAACATGCAGGCACTAGGGTTTGAAGAAACTCGCTCATGTGCCGGAACAGGACTTGGCCTATGCAATATGGAATTTTTAGAGCAGGAAGGCACCATATTAACTATCACAGTCGCAACCAGCAGCGAAGTCCCTACCGTATGGACATGGAGCATTGACTAGCTGTCAAGAAAACGACTATCAGGAACAGTCACGGTTTGGATCTACGGTGAAGCCCCTAGGCAACCTTGTCCGGCACAAAATGCTCGATTGAAGCTGCTCTTGCGTTACAGACGCCTTGCGTAAGTCCGTACCACTAAAATCTGTTCCTGATAAGTTAGCACCTGTCAAATCGAGCGTATAGGGGTATTCTGTATGCTCAAATCTACGGCTTGGTGAGTGAGCACTCAGGTTTGCATTGCTCAAGTTCGCATCTTTAAAGAATATTACGCTCAGATTTGCACCGCTAGAATCAGCGTTGCTCAAGTCGGCACTCTGAAAATGAACAGAGGTGAGTTGAGCATCTATAAACTTCACCCCGCTCAGATTGGATGAGCGCATTATTGCACCATGAATGTTGGCATCTGTAAAGTTGGCCTCCAAGAGATTAGCGTCCCAAAGCATAGTCTCTGTTACTAGACTTTCGTTAAAGCGAGCAGTAGAAAGATCAGTACCGTGTAAATCCGTCATAGTCAGGTTAGCCCGACTAAAATCTGCACCCACCAACTCAGCACCGCCTAGAGAAGCACTACTCAAATCGCTATCACTGAAGTTGACATAGCCTAAGTTACTTAGAGATAGCCGAACTTTGCTGAGCTGAGCACCCGATAAATCTGCGCTGTAGAGAAGCTTTTTAGGATTGGAACCAGCGTAAATTGGGGAATCTGTGATGTTTGTTCTATCAACAGCATCCATTCCCTTACGAAGCAGAGAAAACTCGTCTAAAAAATCGATAAGAACAATATTCTGCTCACTGCTCAAGATACTTACCGCGTTGACTGTAATAGCCTTAGCAATCTTCTCAACATCGCTTCCTTCTTCTGCCTCTCGCAAGCCTTGATTCAGAGATCAGGTCCTGCATTTGCGCCAAGTAGTCAGCCAAGATAACTTTATCAGTACGGTTTTGAAGCCTCCGTTGTTCTACGTAACCTACCAGATCGGAGTCTTCTGCCCCGAGATTAGAGGAAGTCCTGGTCATTCCAAGGGTGCCTAAAACGAATAGTGCCGACATACCTCCCAAAGCCAACGCTGGCCAAATCTTCTTCATACAATGGAAACCCTCAGAACCGACTTGTTCATGCAGTCGTAGCATTCCCAGCATCTCAGAGGCTGCACCGCTATCAGATTTCTTCTCTCGTATCTGGGTATTCTACTCCTGATTCTAAACGGAGGTTTCGCCGACTGTGACTTATTTGAGAGATAAAAGAAAACGCTACAATCCTTCTCGTGCTAATTTTTCTTTAAGCATTCTCTTCGGCCTGACTAGCTTAGTCGCTGTCAGCTGTGCCCAGCCAGCGGCCATCTCCTCAGCAGACGCGACGGCAGACGCTGCTAACAGCGTTGATTCAGCTGTTGTTGAACCAGTCGCCAACACAGGTTCTGAGGCAAATTCTGCGATCGCTAACTCCAATAAATCACGAACCACTCCCGCCGCAGCCGTAACATCAACGTTCGAAGACAGCGCCCTGATCGGCGTTGAAAAACACGCATACTACGACCAAACCAGAGACATCCTCATAGCCAACGGCTGGACCCCTCAAACAAACACCACCAGAGGCTCAGCCGAATACCAAACGGATGGAACCATACGAGATTTAGTAGAGAAAGGATTCGTAGAAGTGACGGCCTGCTCAGGAACGGGACCGGGATACTGCAACTTTCAATTTACCTACACGGGGCGATCGCACCCAGAGCACAACGGCAGAGTCCTCAGTATGACAACGGTCGCTTCTCAAGCGGGAGCCAACGGCGAACCCACAATTTGGGAATGGAGTATCTCTGAATCAACGGCTATCGCTAGCTCAGAAGACATTAACAGAACAAGCAGTAGGAGCAACCCATCTTTTAGCGCAGACGCCTTTGAGCAGCTCAAACAAAGTGAATCCTTCTGCGCTGGCTTAGCTGAGAGCTGTAGCTACAGCGAACATACCTTCGATGAGCTGACGCTAACTGCTACACCCAACGAAATCGGAGGGACCATCATCACCCTACGCCCTACCAGACGCACTTCACTAGAAACTGCCAAAGAATACGCTGCCATCTTAGACGCCTTCAACAACGTCGATTTTGCTCAGCCATCTACCGATAGGACCGACGCCAACTACAACTTAGTCAAAAGCTACAGCGGCTGTCCACAGATGGGAGAAATGGGCCTTGGACCCAGCTGCTTTATAGACTTCACCATCACAAACATGGGGTCAGTATCCGAGATCAGATTTGTTCAAACATACGCTGGCCAGTAAGGAAGAGCTATACGCTTACCGCACAAAAATCGCAGTAGATATTCAACATGCACTCTATAAAACATAGAGAAAACATAGAGGAGACGATACGTTTCAGCATGATGCTTCTGTGGACCAGATTGTGATTGATCGCAACGCTTCAACCGTCAGTGAAGTCATAGAGATTGCTCAAATCGAAGGGCCCGTGAGGGGCCTTCAGTACCGAGAAAGCCCTTAGGCCTGAACGCCAAATCCAGGTTTCTAGCAGATCCCCTAAAGAAGTCCTATACAATGGCGAGAATTGTTTAATTCCTGACCTTGTTTAGGACTTTTTTTCTGTGCCTTCCTCTGTCACCGTCACAGTACCTGCAACGACTGCCAACATTGGGCCCGGCTTCGACTGCCTGGGCGCAGCGCTCAACCTTTACAACCGCTTTCACTTCACCCCCTTCACCCCCCTTTCAGACAGCGAACCGTTCCAGATATCGGTAGAAGGCACGGAAGCGAATCGGGTAAACACAGGACCTAGTAATTTGGCGTACCGGGCGTATCTCAGATGCTATGAGCGCATTGGGAAACCCGCACCGCCGATACACATCAAAATTCACTTAGGCGTACCGCTCTCCCGTGGGCTAGGCAGCTCTTCGACAGCAATAGTAGGCGGCATTGTAGGGGCAAATGCGATCGCAGGCTCCCTACTTGACGACGCAGCGCTAGCCGCGCTAGCCAACGACCTAGAAGGCCATCCCGACAACGTAGTCCCAGCGCTACTCGGCGGCGCGCGACTGGCAGCTCTGGCAAACGGCAGGCTACAAATCTGCGATCTTCCCTGGCATGAATCGGTTGTGCCCGTCGTCATCATTCCTGAGTTTGAGCTATCGACCGCAGATGCTAGGAGGGTGCTACCGGGAAAGTATAGCCGAGCAGATGCAATTTTTAATACGGCGCATATTGGCCTATTGATGCGCGGGTTGGCGATGGGCAATGGAGATTGGATTGCGGGGGGGATGAGCGATCGCATCCATCAGCCCTATCGTAAAAAGCTAATTCCTGGCTACGATGACGTCCGCCGCGCCGCAATACAAGCAGGCGCATGGGGACTTGTCATTAGTGGAGCAGGGCCAACCCTATTAGCGCTAACTCATCGAGGTGTAGCAAAAACAGTTTGCGAGGAAATGAAGGCAGCCTGGCAGTCTTACGACTTTGCCTCTCAGGGATACTGCCTTCAGTTAGATACTAAAGGTGCAACGACAGACACTATCGGTTAGAGATACTGGCCTGAAGCAGCGCTCATCAATACAGACCCACATCTCTATCTTCGAAGTCGCGACTACTGAGAAATTATTTACGAACCAATATCAACTTATGTATAACTTTCATACTTCTTTCCCATGATTCTTCCCAAAGGGAGATTAAGTTTTGTATACTAGCCTTTGGGCGCATTCAGTAGGTATTTATTCCTAGCGGTATTTAGCCCTACGCCCGTCCGATAGTTTTGCCTAGTTTTGCAAGCCCAGCATTCGCTCGACTTTTCCTTCTTTGGCCCAGCTTTTTCGGAATGATTGCGTCTTTGTCGCTATCGAAATTGCGTGAAATTTAATGATCGGTGAACAATTTCCGTGGCTGACGTTCCTAGTCATCTTTCCGCTTTTGGCCGCAATGCCCATACCCTTGCTGCCAGATCAAGATGGTAAAACTATCCGGTGGTACGCACTAGGGGCCAGCCTTACCGAATTTAGCCTTATTCTCTATGTGTTTGCGACTCAATACGAGCTAAGCACCTCCGGCCTACAGCTAGTAGAAGAGTATCCATGGATCACTCAGTTTGGACTGAGCTGGTCTTTGGGAGTCGACGGACTCTCATTTCCTCTGGTTATCTTGAGCGGCTTGGTCACCACTCTGGCAATGGTGGCCTCTTGGAACATCAAGCTCAAACCCAGACTTTACTATTCCATGCTGCTGCTAATGTTCAGCGCGCAGCTAGGCGTATTCCTCTCTCAAGACATGATGCTGTTTTTCATCATGTGGGAGCTAGAACTCGTGCCGGTGTATCTGCTCATCGCTATATGGGGTGGGCAAAAGCGACTCTATGCAGCGACCAAGTTTATCATCTACACAGCGACTTGCTCTGTCTTCATTTTAGTCGTCGCACTAGCACTGGCTTTCTCTGGTGACTCGTTTAGCTTCAACATGAGCCAGATAGCTGCGAATGAGTATCCGCTGACATTCCAACTTCTCTGCTACTTGGGTCTGCTGATCGCCTTCGGCGCAAAGCTGCCTATTTTTCCGCTGCATACCTGGCTACCCGACGCGCACAGTGAAGCGCCTGCACCTGTATCGATGATTCTCGCTGGCGTACTGCTGAAAATGGCAGGCTACGGCATGATTCGAATGAACATCGAAATGCTGCCCGATGCACACCTATACTTTGCGCCTGTACTGGCAGTTTTAGGCGTGATTAATATCGTGTATGCCTCGCTCACAGCATTTGCGCAGGACAATCTGAAGCGTCGTCTGGCCTACTCGTCCATTGGTCATATGGGCTTCGTACTCTTAGGCCTAGCCGCCTTCAATTCCTTGGGTATGAGCGGCGCGATGCTGCAAATGATCTCTCACGGACTCGTTGCTGCCGTCCTGTTCTTCTTGGCAGGTGTAGCGTACGATCGCACGCATACGCTTTCTATGGACAAGATGGGTGGCATGGCCAAAGCCATGCCTGTCACCTTTGCGTTTTTCACAGCAGGCTCTATGGCTTCTCTAGCCCTACCTGGCATGAGTGGATTCATCGCAGAGATTACCGTGTTCTTGGGCCTAGCAACAAGCGATGCTTACAACGTCTTTTTTAAAGCAGGCATCATTTTACTCGCGGCAATCGGAGTTGTGCTCACACCCATTTATCTACTCTCAATGCTGCGCAGCATTTTCTACGGCGGCGTAGGCGAGGTAAAGCCGCCAACAGATAAGTCATGGGAAATCATGCCGCGTGAGGCATTTGTGGCAGTCTGCCTGCTAATTCCCATCATTGGGATTGGGCTATATCCCAAAATGGCAATTCAGACCTACAGCGCAAAAACGGTTGAGATAGCCGCTCAGGTAACAACGACTTTGCCAGATGTGCCAGATGCTGCGCCGTTGTCCAAGGTGATGAGTATGCCAGGAGCGGATCAGATTATTGCGCCCTCTTTGTAAGAGCAATACCTATAGCAAGACGGTTTAGTCACCTAGCACCGTACGCACACAATATGTCTAGAAAGCCTATCGGATTTATCTGATAGGCTTTTTACTGCGAAGAGATAGAAGGCTTCACGTGAAAATAACAGCGCTCAATCAGCTACCAGTCGAATCGGTCTCCCACAACCCGGCGATCAAAAAGCAAGTCATGCTGCGAATGGGGGACCTGCCGCACCTGACTAACTTTTCCCAAGCACGGTTTCAGCCAGGGCAAGTAGCCGACGCGCATATGCATACAGACATGCATGAAGTGTTTTTCGTAGAGAGTGGAGAAGGCGCGATCGCCCTTCGCACAGGTGAGGCAAACGCAACCGGTACCGTCATCTATCCACTTACCCCGGGCACCTGCATCGCTGTCGCCCCATACGAAAGCCACAAAGTCACCAACACCGGCACAGAAGAACTCGTACTCACCTACTTCGGCCTAATCGCCTAACGCAGCCGTCAAACCTTATTCGCAGCATCTCGCGCCTTCATCTGGCGAAGTCGCAGCCAACCGCCCGTCATTACGCCTATTACGCCTACCGCCAGATTGAGAATAGCGGCGGACAGCGGCTCACCTGTAGGCAGGGCTGCCGATGGACCCATAAACGTAGAGATCACCCATACAGCAAACAGTAGAGCCGATAGCAGTCCAGCGTGAAAAATCGGTGCGCGCTGAGCCACTAGCGCTGTTAGCCAACCACTGAGCGTGGCAAACCCTAAGCCACACACCGCCGAGAATCCCAAAAACTGGCCGGTTACTTCTTGGCCCACACCCACAGACCAAGCCGTAAAAAGTAGAGTCACACTAATACTGAGTGTGAGGTAGCCAATAACCAAAGAAAGAATGGTTAGAACCATGGGCTTCGAAGTGGAACGAACACCTCAAAATCATACAGCAGTCAAGCAGGCAGAACGTACTCAAAGGAAGATCAAGAAAAGAAGGCCCTATCAGTACGGCCAGCGAGTCGAGAGCAAGTAGGACAGTAATAGCTACAATCTTAATATTGGGCATAGCTGAGAAAGTGGCGTAGACAGAAAAATCGAATGCAGGCTATAGCTTTGTCTACAGTTGGCTATAGGCGTTTTCTATGAACAAACCTATCGAGTATAAAATTAATCACTCTGTTCTCAAAAGTGTCGTAAAAGACATCTACAGCCCGCAAGGCTTGACCGATGTTCGGCAGATTTTGAGCGCTCATAGAACGCTTGAGTTCACACCGACACAAAATGGGCTGTTCCCAGCAGCAGTGATCGCAGATTCAGAAGACACCGGCTATAAGTACGTGTGGGTGAGAGACAATGTATACGTCGCTTACGCTCACTATGTTATGGGAGAGCACACTGTCGCTGCCCAGACCCTAACAGGCCTGATGGCCTACTTCAAAAAGTTTTCTTTTCGATTTACAGACATCATCGAAAATCCCGAGCTCAAAGAACAGGTCATGAAGCGGCCAAATATTCGCTTCAACGGTGAAAGCCTAACTGAGGTTGACGAGAATTGGGAACATGCCCAAAACGATGCACTGGGTTACTTTTTATGGCTGTACTGTACGCTGGCGAAAAAAGGGGGCTTCGAGTCACCGCTACTGGCGCTAAATAAAGAAGAGAGCACGGTGCTGCTGCGTTTTATGGCCTACTTCAATGCGATTCGATACTGGGAAGATGCTGATAGCGGGCATTGGGAAGAAGGACGTAAGGTATCGGCTTCTAGTATTGGCCCTGTGGTAGCAGGGCTCAAAGCGCTCAGAACTTTAATTTCATCTGGATACATCGATCTTAGCGAGCAAGAGAATTCTTCTTGTGCAACTGTACTTTATCCGCTGATTGGGCATGGCGCAGAAGCCCTAGACGAAATTCTGCCGTGGGAATGTCGTAACTCAGACAATGAACGTCGCTACGATGCGGCTTTGCTATATCTCATTTATCCACTAAACGTCGTTACTCAATCACAGGCTGAAACAATCCTTACCGATGTCAAAGAAGCACTCACAGGTGACTACGGCATTCAGCGATACCCCTACGATTCTTTCTGGTGTAGAGACTTTCAAGATCTGGAAAAATCTATTCAGACCGCGCAGTATAGCGGTCGCGAAGTGTGGCTAAAGAAGCATAGCCGCGCGGTTGAAAGAGGGGAAGAAGCGCAGTGGTGCATTTTTGATCCGATTATTTCAGCTATCTATGGAGAATGGTTTCAGGAGAGCGGCAATGCAAAACACCTGGACCTGCAAACGCTGCACTTCAACCGAGCACTTGGCCAAATCACCGGAGAAGGCCATACCGTAGGCGCTGGAAAAGGCAACAATGAGCCGGTAGAAATCCCAGCCTACCGCTGCCCCGAGCTGTACTATCTTCAGCACGACGAATACGTGCCGAACGTGTCGACACCGCTACTGTGGACTCAGGCAAACCTGTGTATCGCGCTTGAGCTAATGGAGCGCAGTTTGCTACGAGCCTAACTCTTCAGGCTTCAACTCTCTAGCAGAGAAACGCCGTTGCGGTTGCTAACCTGCCAGTAGCGTAGCCAACCGCCAATCATCGCGCCTGTAATCACAATGGCAATATTGAGCACAGCGAAGAATATAGGCTCGCGAGACCCAAACAGTAGGCTAGGCAACACATAAAACGCCGACACCATCACACAAAAAAGAGCAGCGTGCTTGACCGGTGCGCGGCGAGCAAAAAAGGCCGCTACGTAGCCGCCCATCGTGGCGAAAAGGATACCGCACACGCCGGAAAAAGCGAGGAACTGGGAGGTGATAGCTCGCTTACCACCGTCGAGATAACCCATGTAAAGCAACTGGGTGCTGAAGCAAAGGGTTAGATACCCTAGACCCAGGCCCAGTAGCGTGAGCGCGATATTGCGAAATCGAAGAGAAAGAGATTTTGGCATAGGTAGCACCGTCTAACGCATCAAAATTAGTTTCTAGATTCTGCTAGCAAGCATGCCCGCATTTCTCCGCGATCTTTAATTTGAAGATAGCCTCTGTCTTCAAATTAGTAGATTTTTTGAGCCGTAGATACGTGTTCTCACTCACGTGACATACTCCCGACGCTGACAGCAAGCTGTACAACGCGGGCTTCCTCAGTGACTCTAGGCTATTGCCTGGACATTTCCTGAGATGAGTTTATACACCGCCTGACATCCCACGACAGTGTTTCAATTTTTCATCCGCCGTAGCGGGCATCTCCCGTAGGAGGACAACATGCATAGCACGGATTGTTTTTGCGAACAAGGAAACGGGGGACTTGCGGCCAAAGCCTACGGGTCGGTCAACTCCATCGCCAGCACAATCGCTGTGCCCTTATTGTACCGTAGTCGGGCGTCTCAGGGCTGCTACGCACAGCATCGCCGCCCCTGGCTTTCATCCCGACGCTCAATCAAAGATTAGAGCGCGGGGCTTCCCGCCGACTAGCTAAATACGATTGACGATACCGTACGCCTCCATTCGGCTAATCACATTGAACGCATAGAAAAAACTTAATCATGACTTTGGGATACCGATCGGCGATCGCACTTAATCTATAATGGCTGCTACAGCCTTTACAAACCGATGGCGCTTGCCGGTCTTATCCAAACGTTTAACCTAACTATCCTTTTCACTGGCTTATGCCTGCTCCTTTCGATTCACAGCCTCCGACTGCCCCTAACAAATCGGAAGTAGCCAAAATTCAGTCAGTCTTAAAGCGGCTCCATCGCACCATGCAGATGGACAGCAAGGTACAAACAACAGCCGATAGACTCCGAAATTTTCTCAAAACAGATCGGGTCGTTCTCTACTACTTCTACAAGCAGTGGGAAGGACGCGTAACCTTTGAGTCGCTTAGTAGCAAAGAATATTCTATTTTGGGCTCTACCGGACCAGATGACTGCTTCAACGGTGAATATGCTGCGCTCTATCTAGGCGGAAGAGTAAGTGCGATCGCTGATATAGAAACTGCCGACATCGCCGCCTGCCACCGCGAGTTTTTGCGTGGGGTAAAAGTGCGCGCCAATTTAGTGGCCCCTATATTGACTGGAGAAAATAAGCAAACGCTCTGGGGACTGCTAGTGGCCCATCATTGTGAGGGCGCAAAGCAGTGGGGCGAAAGCGATGTTGAGCAGATCAGAGCGAGCGCTTCAGAGTTAGCACAGGCCTCTTCTATCAAAGATAGATAGCTCAGATACGACAAAGGCACGTTCTTTTTAAACGTGCCTTCTGTACTGATGAAATTGCTGATGGGATTTTTTAGAGCGATCGCAGCGCTTGCTCTACCGCAGGCTGATACTGCGGGCAATAATAAGCTGCGCCCAAATTCATCATACTGCCACCGTACAAAGCCATAGAGTAAGACGCTTCCTCATAAGCCTCATCACTCAGCCCCTGTAGCTGACTTAGCGCTGTATCAATCATAATATTGTAGCCATCGGTAGGATTCAGGCCGTTTTCAAAGTCGATGCAAATTCCCTGAGCTAGCCAAACGTTGCTGGCATCACCGACCTGACCAGCCGCGATATATGCCAAGTTATCTTGCCCCTGCAAGAACCCGTACAGACTGTCCAAAAACGCTCTATCTACCGCTTCCGTCTGAGCGAGGGCAGCCGTTGGAGCCGCTAGCGAAAAAGCGCTCAACAGTGCAGCTAGCTGAACACCACATCGCAAAGCCGACAAACCGAAACCTTTCATACCAATCTCCATATATCTAAGGGAAACACGCTTAGCCACCGCGCCATATCCCTCATTCAGGTTTCCCCTCACGTTGTATAAATGCGGTAGTGCAGCATAGACAAAACCACGGTTTTTAAGCCTTTTTTTGCATAGCAACGGCATATTTATCAGCAAAAACCCACAGCGACCCTCAATATTTCCTTACTATAGATTCAGGTATCTCTTACTTGAAATAAAGGTTTTTATGAATGCTAATTTCCTGAGGCTGCGCCAGCGAGCTTCTGTTCAACGCGATATTCAATCATCTATGTCCCTTTGGTTGCCGGTCATTGCTTTGCTTTCAGTGATGTGGCTATCAATAACTCCTGGTGCGATCGCCGCACCTACCCTATCTCACGCAGACGAGTCCACAGAGATATACATCATCGCGCCTACCGACGGTCAAAGCGTACCTTCAGAATTTGCCGTAAGGTTTGGCTTGTCAGGCATGGGCATTGCTCCTGCGGGCATCGACAAAGCAGGCACCGGACACCACCACCTCCTTATAGATGTAGACGAGCTGCCACCGCTAACAGAGCCTCTAGCGGCCACTAGCCAAATCAAGCATTTTGGTGGCGGACAGACCGAAACAACACTTGAGCTACCGTCTGGAGAGCACACTCTACAGCTCATTTTAGGCAACTACACTCATGTCCCTCACGACAATCCAGTTATCTCTAAGAAGATTACGGTTACCGTAGAATAGCGCAAGTAGCGACCTCAGTCTTTCCACAATATTTCTTCGTGCAAAAGAAAGGGCGAAGATTCCTAACGTTAGGAATCTTCGCCCTTTCTCTTATGTCTACTGGCTATCTATTGACAGCAAACCAAATGACAGCAAACCAAAATCAGTCGTCTCTTTCGAGTGACTCATTCTCCATACCAGGCAGCACGCTCTTAGCGTTACCAGGATAAATTTCTCCCATCTCGCCTACTGCGTCCGCAGACTGCTTAGCAATCGCCTCGACCCGCTCTAGTGGCTGATCTTCTAAACGTTCGTTCTGCGCCTTCCACTGAGCGGAAGTCACCGGGCGACCAGTCTCACCACCGGCAATCATATCGTTGAGCATAGTCTTAGTGCTGGCACTGAGGCTGGACTTATCCACGCTAGTCGTCAGCAAGAAAAAGCCAACAAACGCAACAGCAACGAATCTGTCCAACTTCAAAGCTGTCCAGGTTTTGCTAATGCGGCGAGCGATTACACCCAGTGTTCCAAACAATTGACGAAGCATATAAAATTTCCTCTCGATTGACATCTCCTACATTAGAGCTGTTGCGACAAGCGATCCTTCTGACAAAGGGAAGAGATGGCCTTCTACGCATAGACAGAGATAGCGACAAGAGCGAGAGCAAACCGGGGCTTAATCGACCCTACGGCAGATAGCGCACTCAGACAAATCAACTCTACTAAAAGAACACTAACAACTTTATTTTCACTATGAACAGCACAGACAGTAGCGGACCTCTTCTCCTAAACGGTCGCCTATGCGCCCTGCTCATTGGCCTTACATTTACCCTTCTAGGCGTAGCCGGACTTATTCCTAGCCTGGTGACACTGCCCGCCAACGCAATGAATACCGGCGCGCCCATGACCGCAGAAGCCATTCCTCTCACCGCCGGAACGGACTACGTCGGTGGCTTTGTTCGAGGCTTTGGCTATCTGTTCGGCATCTTCCCTACAAACACACTGCACAACATTCTGCACATTGTATTGGGTGTCATCGGCATCTACTCAGCCACTGGTGATCGTGGCAGCTACAACTACAATCGCTTCTGCGCCATCTTCCTACCTTTAGTGGCACTGCTAGGGCTCCTTCCTGCCACCAACGCACTGTTTGGCGCTATACCTATCTACGGCAATAACATTTGGGTCAGTGCTGTAGCAGGTGCGATCGCAGTCTACGGCTTCGTCAATAGCAACAAGCCCTCCGGCGAAGTTCCTACCTAAGAAGTTCCCACGTAAAAGGTAGCCAAATATTTCAAAACAAATCTCCGCAAAATAAAGCCCTAGCTGTAATTGATTACAGCTAGGGCTTTATTAATGGCAGTTTAGAACCAGATACTATCTGCCAAATGTTCTAGCGCCAAATTATCGCCTAGACATAAAGATGCGAAGCACATACCAAAACAGCAGCATCACCGACGAAAACAGCGACAGAGAAGCCGCTACGTAATAGTCTGTCGGGTAGCGCTTCATCACCTGCGATGTCTGGTACAAAATAGCCGCAGCAGCAAAAGCTACCATCGCGAACGAGAAGAAAATGCCCAGACTAAAGCCAAAGATAAAGCTACAGACAATCAGCCCCAAAGCCACCATGCCGAACATCTTTAGCGCTCCACCGAGAAAAGAAAAGTCTTTTCCCGTCGTAAACACAATCGCCGTGAGCCCACCAAACAAAAACAGCGTCACCAGCGCGGCGGACTGAATCACCTCAAGACCACCACCGGAGTAGAGCATCGCTATCCCAAGCAGCGGCGCGAACATAATCGCTTCCCCCACCACATAGAGCCCTAGACCCATGTACTGAGTGTTGATATCACCAGCTTTCGCAGTGAGCCCACTTGATAGGTAGCCCAGCACCATGAAGCCACCAATCAAGGCCAGAAAGCCAAATTGACTGCCAACCACAAAATTCGTCAGCCACTGCGCAATGCCGAGCTGAAAAAACAAGAACTCAACGACGATAAAAGCACCTACCGCACCAGCAAGATGCAGATAGGTCTTCTTGATAAATTCGGCACGCTCGCTCGGACGTGCCTGAGCAACTGAAATCATAGAATCGTTTCCTTAACAGTGTTTACGGTATTTTCCCGTCTAACTTTTATCTACACAAAAGCATAGACAAATAACGGATGGCTAGACGAGTATCAGACCCAAAATGTAACCTTAGTCATCAGAGCCTATTGCCATAAAGATAACCCTATGGTACGAAAAATAACTAAACCGCAGGTCATATTTCAGCATTGCGCTCTAGGGCAGCGGCGGCACTATCTCCAGCCCGTAAAAAAGCAGCCATTTTTCAAAGCGCTATATTGAAGCGGATGAGCTAGGAAGGATGACCGTGATTGAAAAGGCTAATCGGCAAGTAGGGGGAAAAATCATCAGCGTGACTGTTCGCACCTTGAGCATTCATTTAATAGGCATCACCATCGCGATCGCCTTCCTCCTCGCAGCGCCGACTACCAGCCTAGCCACTGGTCTACCCACGAACCTCGTTGCCGCACTGCCAAGTGTTCCATTCGAGGAACGCTCCGCCACACTTACTAGCCCTCGAGAAGGAGCCCCCATTGCACTCTACATTCGCCCCGCGCCCAATCAGCAGCCCGTAGGCTACGGCATCAGCGGAGACCGGGTAACTGTGACCGACCAGTTCGGAGACTACCTGATGGAAGACGACCCCAGCGCAACCTGGAGCCACATTCGGCTAAACAACGCACCCTACACAGAGGGTTGGCTCAGAGGACGGTTTCTCTCCCTAGAAGCGGTAGACCAAAGCCAAAGATAGGACTCAGGCGATCGCCAAAGTAAGCACAATTAGTGCAGGTCTAAAAGCAAAATATAGTCCAACTTGCCAGCTGGCCACGGCCAATCAATTCGTAGTGGCACTCGCCAGATTACGACCTTAGAGACAGGCAGTCTGGCTTTCCATACAGCTATGATCGCTACACTGCAACAAAACGCAGCACTCGGCAAACAAAGACATCCAGCCCGACTGCGTAAATTTAAGCAAAGGGCAGGCTGGCAAATAAGCTCTAGTAAGGACATTGTCCGGCGTGCCACATTTAGCGTTGTCATGCAAAGCGACCCAGTCTCTGATGCTCTGGCCGACACTATAAACATCTCTACTGCTATCAAACACTCTTTTATGGGACGCACTCGCACTTTCCTAAGACTCGGCTTAGCTGGCGGCGCAGCCATAGGAATCCTCGCTCTATCTTCACCTCGTTTCTTAAATAGCAAGGGAGACGTACAGCCTACCGGCGCAGTGCCTACAATTGCTCAAGAGACCATCGCAGACGCCCCAGAGCAAGAAGCTGTGACCGCCTCACGAGAAGAAGTCGCGATCGCCTCTGAAGAAGGTACTGCGATCGCACACTTTCTCGGCATCGCTCAGTTTGTGAAAAGCCCAACCGAGTATGGCTTCGTCTGTAATGGCGCCTGTGATACGGCGAATGGAGAAGTAGTCAGTGCATCGCTGGAAGGCGATCGCATGGAAATAGAATATCGCTATCTCACAGCTGGTACTACTCAGATAGGCAAACTCATCGGTACGCTCAACAGCGATGGCGTCTTCGCAGGCATATATCGGGTTAATGAAAACGCGAGTAGCCAAACAGTCTCCACACAGGGTGATATCACCTTCACCTTCGCCGCCGATGGCACAGCAACAGGAAGTACCGGGCAAGGAAAAACATCAGTCCAGATTATCTTATAGTCTCTTTGCGCAGCAAAATCCGTACAGGGCGCACCAAGTTGTTCCTCACATCAAAAAAATACCAGTTGTAAAACCACCTGAGCTGCGGCCCGTAGCAATCATCAGGTGGTTTTTTACGTTGTTTCATTCAGACAATATACAAAGAGAGTGTTGCACGAGACAGTTTGCAGCACTGGCACAGGTTACAAATTGAGTGCGAGAATTATCAAAAGCCAGTAAAGGCTACACAAGAGAGAACACAGTAGCAGAGCTAGAAGCGCTCTACACCTGAGATATAGACCACTCGACATTCTGTCATAGCGACACAGTCAAAATCAAAAAACAACGTTGTTTTTTATGCTGTTTTGTGGACATTATGTTGTTGATAGCTACATATAAAGTCGACTTGATTTATAGTTTCTTGAAAAACGCTGTAGCCCTTTCAGGACAGTGGTTTCGTGAGCAACAAGGGAAATAAGACGAACCTGTTCTTTATATTTGTAGAATAAAGCTAAAATCTTTTCAACAGCCTCTAATGTTTTCGTATAGCCCTCCACAAGAGGGATTCAGAGGATTTTAGGGTTAGATAACAGTATTTTTTTGCTAAAAATATGTGCAGAAAACATAGGGGTTGAGCTGACTAGTCTCTGTAGGTTCACTTAGGAAGAAGCGTTGAACTTCTCTTTCTAATAAAACCTCCTGAATTTCTCTAGCCTGGGTGCCCCCAAATGACTTTTCTGCCCGCTAATTCTTCTGCTTCAATCGCTTCTCTCACCACAGCTACCACAAGAATAGATCGTACAGCTGCCCATCTGGCCACACATAAAAGAAAAGGCGCCTCCTCAGTTGTTGCGCTTCTAATCGCCATAAGCGGACTATCTCTAGCCGTGCCGAAGTCACTGGCCCAGACAGCAAACATCGACTACAACGCAGAAACCGGCACCGTTCGCATCGACAACAGCGCCTTCAATATCAGAACTGGTGAACTGGATAACGACTCAAACATTCCGCTGCCTTCGCAGCTACCCGAGCAAGTTCAAGAGCGCGTAGCCATACCGGTAAGAGAAGATATACTTGCGCCCAACACCATAGAAATCTCGCCTGATATCGGCTACATCAACCGAGCTCTCAACCGCAAACTCAACAGAGATGGTAACAATGCCCAATACACCCTAAATACCGACTCCTTACAGCTTACGACCCTATTTGACGTCGGCTTTAAGCCGCGTTCCCACGCCTATGGCGAAGGCATTGAAATCACCGTATCCGACGAGAACGACAACATCCTTAGCCAGGAGTCAACCTTCATCCGTGGCGGATCAGTCACCGTTGGCCCAGACGGCATGGAACTGCCCGAACGGTCGCAAATCGACGTGCCTTACGGCGCTGAAGATACTGTAGAACTGCGCGTACTCAACCTGCGAAGCAACGGCGCAGCGCCTAGCGAATCGGGCATTTACTTCTCTGAAAGTGGTGAATTCATTGTAGAAGACCGTCAGAATGGAGGGGATTTTGACTTTAATGACGGCGAATACGTTCAAATCTCTGGCGGGCGTGGTGAAGCAGACACCATTGCTGAACGCCAAAGCGTGTCGACACAAACCCGAGTAAGAGAAACACCCATCGATCCTGAAACACGCATAGAAGAAGAGACGTATAGCGAAACTATAGAGAACATAGAGCAGTCAGACGCTATCAGCATAGAAGAGCGCACACGAGGCCAAGTTACCGTACCCAACAACCCTGCGCCCCGTATCATCGGCCACGCTGACGGTGTGCGCACCGCAGACGACGAACAGCTCATATACAACCGCTATACAGGCGGCAGCCAAATTCGCGCAGGCAGTGACGGCCTTAGCTTCACAGGTCAGCTCAAACCACTCATCAACAATCCCAGCGCGCCGCCCACCTTACTCTCTGGCAACGCCACCTTCAACCCCTTTGCTGACGACAACGAAGCGGGTTTCACCGGCACCCTGGGCATCACTCAGTTCCTAAACCCTACACACCGTCTGGCCACAGACGCATTCGGTAACGTCATCGACAACCCCGAAGACGGCAGGCCTTTGGTCGAGCCCGCTGGCCTACTCACCAACCGTCAGCTCGTTGGCTACGTCCCATCCACACCAGATGAAACTGTACCAGGCACCCAGCAGATCTTCCCAAGCAGCGGCGTCTTTGAGCTACCAGCCAACCAGCCCATTGTTATTGTGCCAGCCGATGCACAAACAATAGGAAGAGGCAACGCGGCCTACACCGACAACGTTGGCGGCCTACTCATTGAGTCAGCAACAGGCGAAATTAGCTTTGTTCCTCAGTGGACGAAAAACGGCCATGCCAGTGAGCCCATCTCATTAGCAGCAGGCGAAGCTACGCGGGTTGTTTATGCGCTAGTCCCCCAGCAGCCAGGCCAAGACCTAACGCTAGGTGAAACCTATGCAGTCAGCGAAGGCGTCAATGGCTATGTCATTTCCGCTGGCGGCTTTCTCATCATCTCTGCCGACCGCCAGCCGCAAAACTTCGCCGCAGAAACATCGACGGTATATGCCGTAGAAGACACCATCAGCGGACAGAATGCTGCTACGAGCCAGTTTAATGGCGTACAAGGCTTCTATGCCGAAACCCCTGGCGGAAGCAGAATCTCAACAGTGGATCTCACTGAGAGAACCGAAGCAGACGCACGAGTAGGCAACATTTTGCTACCTACAGAGACCATCGCAGGGAGCCCCGGACAGCAGGCTTACGGACGCACAACCAGAGCCGCTGGCTTCTATATCGGTGGCGCACTCACGGCAGGCATTGGCAACCAGCGTGACACCATCAGCCAAAGCATTGTTGAAATGGACCGCATTACAACAGAACTGCGCACCCAGCGAACCATCAACACATTCATGACCCCTATTATTCAAAGAGAAACTATCCGCCTTCAAACAACCGAGACCACGCAGGAAAGAGGTACCGCGACGTTCAACATCAATGCCAAGGGTAGGCTCACCAACGTACGGTTTATCAACAGCGACAGTGAAACTATCGCACGCGATACTGAGGTCCTATCGCATGATCGCACTCAGATCCGTGGAGAAGAAACGCTAGTCAGTTCAGAAACTTCCGAAACCAGCACCGTCGTCGACTCCAAGCTTATCGAGATGGACCAGTCGGGCAACACTCGCTCCGACAGCCACGCCAACTTCTCCTCTATTCAAGGTGAACTTGCCTTAGGCGGCATCTTGAACTTTGGCAACACGCCCTGGACTTCAGCAGCCAACACCGTGCGAGCCGAACTCTTTGCCCGTGACACTATTACCGGCATCAGCAACGAAGACACCGAAACAGGCTGGCGAGCAGAGATGCTGTTCCACCCCTTCGGCGAAGTACAGCGAGACGCCCACCAGTACGACACACAGGGCAACGTAACCGCGATCTACAAAACAGAAGCCGTCCGGGACGCCAACGGTCAGCCTATGTACGAAACAATCACGGATGCCGACGGTCAGTCGGTAGATGTCATAGTGAATCGATTTGTGACAGATGAGAATGGCGATCGCATCCTTCAAACCGTAGGCACCGGAGACGCTCAGGGTCCTGGTATCTACGTCCGAGTAGAAGATGCCTTTAATGACGATGAAGGCGTCGTCATTGCTGGAGGCTTCCAATTCTCCTTCTAAACCAGCCAACCATTAAACACTAAATCCAGCGCTGTTCTCTTTTGAAGAACAGCGCTGGACTATGCTTAGCTGCGAGCATTGAAAACCGAGAAAGGCGTCGTCTCAGGAACCGGCCAATCGGCATACCACTGGACCATGTGCGATCGCACCCTTTCCGCCATCGCCCGATACTCCGCACTATCAACCTGTCCTTGCAGCTCTTCCGCCAACGCCCTGGCCACTTCCAGCAGATCAAACCCTGTCGGCTGACCGCCCTCAAGCACCACCTTGCCATCGACCAGAACAGTATCTACATCTGAAGCGCGCGATCGCATCATCACCACACTCATCGGGTCTGCCTCCGGCGACACCCAGGGCCACGTCATACACTCACAATCTACCAGCACCATATCCGCCTTATACCCCGCCGCCAGCCGACCCACACTGTGCGCTTTCCCCAGCAGCTTCGCCCCGCCCACCGTCGCCACCTGAAAAATCTCTTTCAACGTCGGCACACTCTCACTCACCTGAGGCGATCGCTGCAACCTCGCCGCCAGTCGCATCTCCGCAAACATATCCTCATCGTCATTAATCGTCGTCCCGTCCATCCCCAGGCCCATTGTCACCCCACGTGTTAGCAGCGCAGTCAACGGCGCAACCCCCGCCCGCAGCCGCAAATTCGAGCTGGGATTGTGGCTAATCGACGCCCCCGTATCAGCCAACAGTTCAACATCCGACTCACTCACCCATACCCCATGAGCGATTGAAAAGCGAGGACTCAGCACCCCTAACTCATGCAAATGAGCCACCACCGACTTACCGTAGAACCTTGGTCCCATCTCCTTCTCATAAAAAGACTCCAGAGCGTGAGTCTGCACCCCCGTCTCCAGCTCATTCGCCCTTTCAACAATCTTTAGCAGCAGATCATCACCCACCCACTGCGGCCCCGGTGGACCAAACCACACATCAATGCAAGCGTGATCGCGATACTTCTTCACCGCCGCCGCCGTCACCGCCAAATACTCTTCCTGACTCAGCCCTTGCCCTAACGACGAATGCGCCTTCACCTGCTGCCGCAAATCTTCCGGCAACGTCTCCAAAAACGCTTCGTCTTGCCCTGCACCATGTACCAAAAAGCTATCGTACTTAGCACCCGGCGCAAACGCCACCCGAATCCCTGCTTGATCGTAAGCAGAAAGACAAGCATCTATCTCCTGCTCACTCTCCTCAACAGAACCACCAATCGAAGCCACATCTAGAACCGACGTCACCCCAGTCTTTAGCAAATAGGCAGCGCTGAATAGGGTTCTAAGTCTTGAAGATTGCGATCGCTGCGCATTGCGAGAATACAGCCAAAGCTCCAGCAAATCATCCTCCACCCCCAAAAGAGAATTCGGCACACCATTACTGTGATGATGCGCATTCACCAGGCCAGGAAGAACAGCATGACGAGACGAACCAATTACCGAAGCAGTAGGGTAGCGATCGCACACCTCATCCCAAACACCAACCTCAACAATCGCATCGCCTCGAACAACAACAACGCCATCACTTAGCACATCGTCCCCAGAAAAAACCCAGCGTCCCCGCACCAACTGAACAGCATCCATACCACCTTCAAAATTCGTCAAAGCATTCCACCCAAAATCTAGTCATCACAACTGCCACTATGCTCAAGACTATTCAAAACAAGCCCACACACTAGCTAAGCACCTTTCGGGGAGGTCTAGGGGGAGGCCATGCGGCCCCCCAGTCAGCACATTAAGCATCCCAGCAGAGGAAGGGTATGGGGAAAACACACTACAAGAGCCAAGCCAATATCTTTCGGTACGGTACTTATATTTAGTCCGTCGAGACAGTAGTGGGTTTCCCATCTCTTACCGCCTTGCCTCTTACCACCTCATCTCTTAACTCCTATACCCGACCGCCTGCGGAATCACCTTACACAAAACCCCATACAAAACCGCCGCCACAACAATTCCATTCACCGGTCCAATACCAAGCCCCACATTCCCCGTCACATAAGCAACCCCCGCCCCCACAACATAAGCAATCACCCCCGCCCAATTAAATGCCGGAATCCTCGCTGCCAAAGAAGGAAACTCCCCCCCATGCCGCACCCAAAAATCCACCATCACAATCCCCCCAACCGGCGGAATCACCGTCCCCAAAAATATTAGATACGTCGGCAACAGCTCATAAATCCCCGACAGCGTCAACACCAACGCCAGCGTCGCCCCACCCAACACAAACGCATGTCGCTTCCGCGTGCGAAACATATTTGCCCCAGCCACCGAAAAAGCGTAAATCGTATTATCCTGCGTCGTCCACACATTCAAAATCAGCAACAGCACCCCACCAGCCAGAATCCCCTGACTCCCCATCGCCGCCACCAGATCTTCCGACCCATACACCAAAGAACAGAACGCCCCTGCAAACACCAGAATCCCATTCACCACCAGAAAAGCGCTCAGCGTCGCCCACACCGCACTTTTCCCCGAATCTGCAAACCGGCTCCAATTCGTCGACTGCGTCCCCCCAGAAATAAACGTACCAATCACAATCGCCAGCGCCGCACCCATACTCAGATCGCCCGTGGGAGCCGCGATCGCAGCCCCCGCAAAATCTCGAAACGCCAAACTCAAACTCACCGCCACCAGCACCAGCATCGCTGGCACCGCCAACCGACTCAACCAATCAATCGCCTTATAGCCAATGTACGCCGTCGCACAAAAAGCATAGTTAAAAAAGAACACCAGCACCGTATACAACAGGCCAGATCCCTCAGCACCAAAAGCACCCAACAGCGCCTGCACCACAATTGCCGTCGTAAACGCGTACCAGCCAATCTGAGTGAACCCCAGCACAAAATCCACCCACCGGGACCCCACATCTCCAAAACTAAAGCGCGCCATCAGCACCGTCGTCAGCCCACTCTTCGCCGCAATGTAGCCCAAAGCAGCACAGTAAACGCCTAGGATCAAGTTACCAATCAAAATCACCGCCATCAGCTGCGGAAAACTAAACGCAGGCCCAATCGCCCCACCCGCAAACAGCGTCGTCGACGTCAGCGCAAACCCCATCAGCAGCAAAGACAAAGACCAAAAAGGCTTCCGATCCGACAGCGGCACCGCACTCAGCGGATAATCTTCAGTCGCCCCCTTCTCAACAGTATTCGGATTTACAGGAGGCTTAGTAGATATTGACATCGATCTGGCGGCCCTTCAGAGCCGAACGAACAGCAGAAATCAAAGCGCCTCAAAATGAGACCACCAATTGATAGATTCCTACGTTCTAAGACTATTTTGAGCGAAGAGTAGTATCTTTCAATACGATTGAATTCATTTTCTAGAGAAGACGAAAGCTACGAGATCTCGTTGATCTGGTAATCGCCTAATATTCCTTGACGTCGTAAGCACTAAACGAAGCAAAGATATCGTCCTTATGCTCTATAAACAGCTGCTGACCAATATCGTAAGCCACACGAGGAATCGCAAACTGCAAGCCCGACAGGTGAGCCCTAAAGCCGCTAACCAACGCCCCACCCGAGCAAAGGTAGTAGCATCGCTTGAGATAATTATGTTCTTCACTACGTGGCAAAAATTGCAGACATTTTCCTAAATAAGGATACTGAGACATTTCCCCATGTTCATCGCCCGCATTTGGCGCATAGCGATCGCACCACCTCACCACATGAGGAGCCAACTCACCTAGCTCACCTTGCAGTCTCAAATCCGTCGTAAACCCCGTCCCACAAATCATCACGTCATGACGTAACCTGCGGTCCCCATACGTCCCCACAATTTCTCCAGCCTCGCCCCTACCTTCATAGGCTAGCTCACGCACAGGCGCGTCCGTATACAGCGTAATATTCGGATCGCTTACCACCTGATAATAAGTATGCGAAGGCGGCAGCTGACCCAGCCGAAACTCAGCCAAACTGTACTTCCACTTCATCTCATCCGGCAGATCAATATAGTGCCGATGATACCCATTCCACTCACTCCAGCGAATCCGATTCAGATTCGTCAGCTCAGAGCGGCGCACCACAATATCTACCCCATTTGCCCCGGCCCGGCTCGCCATCAGCGCATTATCAAACGCACCGGAGCCACCGCCAACCACCACCACTCGCTTACCAGCCACCGCCGAAAAATCAATCCGATCCATCGTGTGCTGATAGCAATGCGCAGGCAAGTTCTCTTTCACAATCGCAGGAATATTCTGCCCACCCGCACTCTCCATCCCCGTCGCGAACACCAGAAAACGAGCCTTATAAAGCTCTGGCCGTCCCTGATGGACAGACGCTAGCCAAAAACACTGCTCAGCCTCACTCCAAGTAATATTCTGAATATCCGTATCGTTCTGAATCGGCAAATCCAAAATCTTGCCATACCAGTCCAAATAATCCGCCCAAAACAAGCGAGGAATATACTTAATCCGCTGCCAATACGCCTCACCATAACGAGCTACACACCAGCGGCTAAAATGCAGATTCGCAATCCCCCACTCCAGCCCGCCCGTCACATGCTTCGGCGTCCGCAGCGTCGCGTTCCGCGCAAACGTTCGCCACGGTCCCTCCTGCCCACTACGGCTCCGGTCAAAAATACGAACCCGCTCTATACCATGCCGCCGCAAACCAAACGCCGTCGACTTACCGCAGTGCCCCGCCCCCAAAATCGCCACTTCCAAAACCGCATGATCCCGACTGTAGTCCCAGTTCTTACTGGGATAGTTCAGCACTTCCAAATCAGCATAAATCGCTTCCGTCAGCCGATGCAGCCGTTTCTCCGCGTCTGGCAGCGGCGCAGGCAGCACCCAAAAATCGTCAATACTAAAATCCGTAGGCAATGGCGGAGAAGGATGAATATAGGTCATGACTTGTGGGTAGTGTCCGTGACTGAGTAGATTGTGTTGTTGGAGCCAGCGTTTCTTGCCGAACAGATTCTCAAGGTATCAACACTTTTTAACTAACAACTCAGAACCAAACGATTATTTTCTAATTGCGTTGCATTGCATTACCAACGCGCGCCCAATTCTAATAAAAGTCAAAAGAACAAACACTAGCCTGCGATACAAAACGCTCAAACACCAACCTGCGGACACATATCCACCAGTGGGCAGCTCTCACACTTCGGAAACTGCCCCTTACAAATCTGCTTACCAAACGGCATCACCAGCTCGTTCGTCTTAGTCCAGTACGCTTTTGCCAGCTTCTTCTCTAGCGCCACCGTCGTCTTCTCCGGCGTCTTCGTCTCCACATAGCCCCACCGATTCATCACCCGGTGCACATGCACATCCACACTAATAGACGGCTGCGCGCAAGCAATCCCCAGCGTCAAATTTGCGCACTTTGGCCCCACACCTTTAAAGGCCAACAAAGTCTCGCGATCGCACGGTAGCTCACCCGCGTGATTATCCACAACATCCTGCGCGATCGCCCAAATCTGCTGCGCCTTGCGCTCCGCATACGTACTCCGCCGAATTAACCTCTCAATCTCCGCCACCGACAGCCCGCACATTGCCGCTGGCGTATTCGCCTGGGCAAACAGCTGCCGCGATACCGGCAGACTCACCTCGTCATACGTGCGAATAGAGATCATGCAAGATACCAGCTGCTCAAACGGTGAGCGGTAGCCTTCTTCTGCCAGCTGAAACATCGCCGCCTTCGGATACGCTTTCATCTCCTCACGCAAACGAACAAACGCAGTTTCAATATCAAAAGCAGAAGACATAGATCAATCTACACAGCTAACATCTTCGATAGCGTAAGAGGAACAAACCCTAATAGCATCTATCCGATTACACATCCCAGCAGCATCATTCAGCGTTGAGCGTTATCTGGAATCATCGCCGCACCAACAAAAAACCTGTATGAGCAGCCAGTTCAGAGAGAACACTAGCTGCTTTCAAACGCTACTTCTGTGCGTTAATCACCTTATAAATTTCAGCCAGCGAATACTTCTTCTTACTCGCATCCGGCAGCGCCTTGTCAATATCCACAGCAGATAGCTCATGCGCCTTGCAAAGAATATCCGCCAGCCGCTGCGCTTCGTCCAACAGCAGCTTCTGAAAGCTAACCCGCGCAAAACAACGCCCCGGACGAATCAGCGCATCGTCTAGATCACTCACGTTTGGCAAATTCGTTGAAAAAATAATCTTTCGGCCCTGCGATCGCACCACCCCATCCGCAATCGACAAAAACCGATGCAAATGCTCATTCCCGTGTGCTCGGGGCTTCAACAAATGATCCGCATCTTCAATTACAAACGCATCATCCCAGCCCGTGATAAATTTCACAAAAATTTCATCGCTCTCTAGCGCCTTCATATCACCGGTATACAGCGCTCTTGCCTTATCTCCCTTCTGCCGGGAAATCTCTCCCAAAATTGCCCGAATCAGCCGAGTCTTACCCGCACCAGGAAGTCCCTGAAGCACCAGCACACTCTCATCTGCCGCCAAATACCGCGAAATAAAAGCGCCCACCCCCTCCTGCAAACACGGATAAGCCTCGTCGTAGAGCACATCGTTTGCCAACTCTTCAATCTCAGCGCTAGCCAAATCTCGCTTCGACGTCAAAAAATTCCAGTTAATAGAGAACATCGGCTCCGTAATACGCACCGGATTGATATGCGTCAGCAAAGCCGTCTCTACCTTTTCAGCCTGATCCAGGCTCGCTGCCCAAACGTTAAAAAAGCAAGAGCTATACTTCCCCGTTCGCCCGCCGCTAGCAGAGACAAACACATGCTCCCCATCCAAAATCATCGAGTTTGAGCTGAGCCGCTGCGCGCGCCATGCCGTGTCTAATGCAATATTGTCGAACAGCGTTTGCAGCTCCATTCTCGCGGCAAATCGCAGCTCGCGGTGGATAGGATAGCGCGCAATCCCTTCATTAATAGCCTCCGCAAAGCGGGACTTAACAACGAGCTGAGCAAAGTTCCAAGTGTCGTGATTCAGCCCGGAAGTGAATTTCAAATCAGACATACATCAAAAAAAGATTGTGATGCTTTAGTTGTAACCGATTTAAGTAATTACCTCAAAATACATCGACAGAACCCTCTTCTATTTGCGATTACTCATGAAGGAAGCGCTGGTACAGCGTGATTAGTCTCACTGTGAGCAGGTTGCTTTTTAGGCTGGTAGATTAAAGCATAGGCAGCCGGAACGAAATAGAGCGCCAGGAAGGATGCACCGCTAATGCCGCCTGCGATCGCAATCGCAAGCGGTCGCCAGAAAGGCCCTCCACTCAAGAGCAGCGGCACAAATCCTGCAATCGTCGTCATCGTCGTCGTCACCACATGGCGCGTAGACTTATTCACCACGTAGGCAATTGCCTTACGATCACCCGCCTTCGCCTCCGCATTTTCATTCAGCCCAGAAAGCACCATCACCGAATCGTTGATCGCAATTCCGACTAGACCCAAAGCGCCAATAATCGCCATAAAACCAAAAATCGCATTGGCCACTTTCAGCGAAAACAAAGCCATGCCTACCGACCCAAAGCCCACAAAAGCAATAATGATCGCCTGCCGAAAAGACCCGAGCGAAAGCACCAGCGCAGACACCATCACAATGGCCAGCAGCGGCACAAACAACAACAGATTACCCACCGCTTCGCCCTGCTCAGCCGACTCGCCGCCATACTCCGTACGATAGCCAGGCGGCAGCTCAAAGCTTTCATTCAATTTCTCATCAAAAACAGCCTGCACCACAGAAGGAAGCGTCCCAGCCATGAGATAGGCCTGCACAATGTTGACCCGCTCCTCATTGCGACGAGAGATGTTAGAAAGTTCAGGAAGTAAGCTAAATTCTCCAATAGCGCTTGCGGATCTAGGCGCCCCGCCATTCTCAGACTGAAGATCCAAAGAAGCAATTTGACTCAAATCTGCGCGGGTTTGATTCGCCAGTCGCACGCGAACCGGCAAGTTTTCAGTTCCTTCTAGCACAGAGCCACCAACACTGCCTTCTAAATAGGCTTCAAGCTGCTGAGCGATCGCAGCATTGCTCAGCCCGCTCTGCCGCGCCTGCTCCTCATCTACCGTCAGCCCAATCTTCGGCAGCGCCTCACTCAAATCATCACGCGTCACTGTCACCTCAGGAATCGAAGCGAGAATTTGACGCGCCTCCAAGCCCAGACGTCTCAGCTCCTCTATAGTTGGACCGTAAATGCGTAGCTCGACTGGCGCATCAAAAGGCGGTCCCTGCTCGAGCTGTTGCGCCAGCACACGCGCCGCCGGAAAGCGAGCCGTAAGCTCGGTTTGCAGCGATCGCACAATCGCCGCTAAGTCCTTGTCCGTATTTAGCTGCACCAGCGCCTGCGCATACTGAGCCTGATTGCGCCGCCCGCCCGTAATGTTGTAATAAAACTTAGGCGCACTCTCTCCTACAAACCAATGCACATCTTTCACATTTGGATTGCTAAGAATAAGCTCGCGCGCTTCATCAATCTGCTCACGGGTACGAGCGATCGCACTTTGCGGCGCAAACTCCATCTCTAGCCGCACCTGGTCGCGAGAAACCGCCGGAAAAAACTGTTGTTCTAACGTACCGGCAACGATAAACCCAATAAGAGGAACAACAAACGAAAGTGCGATCGCCAGCAAAGGCCGCGCCATCGTCCACCGCAAACTCCGTTTATAGGGCCGCGCTAGCCTCGGCAAAGAAATCCCCTCAGCCCACCAGGCTCCCGGACGTATCAAAAACCGTTGAAAGCTCGCAACAGGGCCCGTCTTCTGCGCCAGCGCCGCCGCCTTCTGCTCACTTTCTCCCAGCAGTCGCCCTGCCAACGCCGCAATCACCGTCAGCGAAAGCGCCAGCGAAGAAATCAGCGCCATAATCACATTCAGCGCAATCGTCCCCACAAACTCCCCAGCCGCACCCGGCAGCAGATAAATCGGCGCAAACGCCATAATCGTTGTCACCGTAGAAGCCAGCAGCGGCACCTTCAAATAGTCCACCGTCTTAATCACCGCATTCAGCGGCGTATCACCATGCGCCATCTCTAGCTGAATCTCATCTACCGCGATAATCGCGTTATCAATCAGCAAGCCCAGCGCAATAATCAGCCCCGTCACCGACATCTGATGAATCGGCACCCCCAGCACACTCATCCAGCCAAATACACACAGCGACGTAATCGGCAGCGCCGCCCCCACCACCAGCGCCGCTCGCCAGCCCATCGTCACCATGGTCACCACCATCACCAGCAGCATCCCCACAATCAGATTAGAGATCAGCGTACTCATGCGATCTTCCACATAGCCGCTCTGGTCAAACAGCGTATCGAGCCGAACCCCCATCGGCAGCTGCGACTCAAAATCACTCAGCACCTCTCGCACACTCACAGACCATTGGTCAATGCGTAAATTCGACTCCATCAGTACGCCCAGCGCGATCGCACTCCTATCGCTCACCACCGCCAAATCACGCATCGGCTGCTGCAACCCTCGGCTCACCGTCGCAATATCCCCCAGCCGAGCAAACTGTCCTCCCTCTGCGCGCACCGGAATTTGCCGAATCTGCTCTAGCGTCTCCAGCTCACTCTGCACCTCAATCGCCAAATTCTGTTGCCCAGAGCGCAGCTGCCCTGCTGTCATCTTCGCATCGCTCGCCTGAATCCGACTCGCCAAAGCCTGCGCCGAAAGCCCCAGCGCTGCCAGCTCCGACCCATCTACCTCTACAAGTATCTCCTCACTCGGATCGCCAAACCGCTCAACTTCCTCAGTTCCACTCACACTGCGCAGCCGCTGAGCTAGTTCCTCTGCGTAGCGCCCCAAAATTGCGTAGTTCGGCTCACCGGGCAAATCCCACACCAGCGCTGTAATAAAGCTATAAGCCTTAATTCCCGCCTCATCCAAATCCGGCTCACTCGTCCCTATCGGCAGCAGATCGGTCGCATCGTCCAGCTCACTCTGAACCTTCGCCCACACCGGCTGAGCGTCCGTAACCGTCTCCGACAGCTCCACCGTAATTGTCGAAGCCCCTACCCGCGAATCCGAAGAGAGAATCGCAATCTCTTCTAGCTCCGTCAGCGCCGACTCAATCACCTCAGTCACCAGCGACTCCACCCGCGCCGCATCCGCCCCCGGGTAAAACGTTTGCACAATCGCCACTCGAGAAACCAGCTCCGGATCTTCCTGACGAGGCAGCGACTGAAAAGAGAGCAGTCCCCAGGAAAGCAACAGAACAACCGTCAGAATCAACAGCCGAGTATTTTTGTAAAAGTATTTAACCATCGTTATTCTCCCATTGGCCTCACTCGCTGCCCCGGCACCAGCCGATGCGACCCACTTGCCACCACCCGATCACCCTCCTGCAACGTCCCCGTCACCAGCACCCGATCACCCTCCTGATGCACCACCTCGACAGCCTGCGACGCCACCACATAAGTCTCCGCATCAGAATCCACGTCCTCATCCGGCACCACCACATATGCCGTCCACAGCCCACGCACTCCCTGCGTCAAAGCCTCAGCCGGTAGCCAGATCCCTTCCGCTGAGATCTGCTCCGTCAAATTCAACCTCACCGTCTGCCCAGGGCTCACCCGCGCTGCTGCCCTCTGCTCCAATTGCAGCACCACCGTCTGCGTCCGCGTCTGCGAATCCACCTCCGGCAGCACAGACGTAATCGTTCCGGTATACTGCTCACCGCCAAGCGTCACTGTCCGCTCATCACCTACATTCAAACGCCGAACATCGTCAGATGGCACCCCAATCCGCGCCTCCGGCACACCGTCTTCTACCAGGCGAATGACAGACTGCCCCGCCCCGACTACCGTACCAAGATCCACCTTATGCTCCGCCACCGTCCCACCAAAAGGCGCGTACAGCGTACTTTTGGAGATAGTTACATCCAGATCAGCCAGTCGAGCATCCAACTGTTGCACTACCGCATCTTGAGCGCTCAGCTGCTCCGGACGCGTTCCATTCTCCAACTCCAACAGCTGGCTACGCGCCTGACTCAGCCGAGCATCTAGAGAACCCTCCCCAAAGCTAAACTCATCTAGCGCCTCCCGCGAAATCGCTCCTTTCTCATACAAAATCTCTCGCCGGGCCAGTTGAGTCCGCTGAAGCCCAATCTGTTGTTCCAAATCTTGCACAGCCGCCCGCGCCACCGCCAAATCCTCGCTGCGCGCGCCCACTTCTAGCTCCGTCAGCTGCGCTACCGCCCGCGCCCTCTCCGCCTCAATCTGCGATCGCTGCGCCTGCAAATTACGCACATCCAACCGAGCCAACGGCTCCCCCGCTCCCACCTGCGACCCTTCCGGCACCAGCAACCCCGTTAGCTGCCCGCTCCGCTCAAAGCCCAGTTCACTCGTCTGTAGCGACGTAATCTCACCCGTATAAGCCCTAGCAACACCGTAGCTACTCACCTGTTCAGCAATAGTCGTCTCCACCGGAAGAACATTGTCCGTAGAAACCGCTTCGCTCTCAGAAGACGCTGCCGAACGTAACCTCAGCACAGGCACAGCAATCAGCAGCAAACCAAGCAGGCCAAAACCAATAAGCCAACGAGGCGGCAACTGCCTAACCCGTCGAGCTAGCGATGAAGAGGAGCGTACAGCGTCGGAAGACTGAGAGTTCATGTTGTTAACACATCGGGTAGAAAGCAAAAGATAGAGGAGTTGAGCACAGACAAAGTTCTACGTATGAGTATGTCTGATAAGTAAAATTAAGACGTACGTTCGACTTAATTTTGGAAATTGAAAGCCAGCTTATTCGTGAAAAGCGCTAGTGAACGCGATGAAACGATCTTGTAAACGTATAGACAGAGATACGGAAGTAGTAGAAGTTTCCCACACACAAACGATTTCACGCCAATAAGTAGAGCAAGGATAGTGAATAAATAACCTTCCTTACATATTGAGAGTCTGCTATAAATATTAAGCGCTTATTAAGCACCATCTGACATTATTAAAACGTACGTCTTAAAAAATAGCAAGACCGACGAAGTAAGATATGCCTCATGCCTCCTCTATAGAAACCAAAGAGCAAATTTTAGATGTAGCAGAAAATGCGATCGCCCAAAACGGCTACGCTGGCACCACCCTCCGCAGCATCGTCAGTAAAGCAAACGTTAACCTCGCCGCCGTTCACTACCACTTCGGCTCCAAAGAAGACCTTTTCAAAGCAGTACTTGCCCGCATCTCCGGCCCTATTGTCTCTGGCCAACTCTCCGCCCTATCCAACCTAGAAGCCAGAAACAAATCCTTCTCTGTCGAAGAAATTCTAAGAGCATACCTAGATCCCGCCTTGAGTTGTGCCACCCACAACAGAATCACCCATCCTATGCGAGCCCAGTTTGTTGGTCGCTGCCGTACAGAGCCCGAACCCGTACAAAGCATTGCCTACGAACAGTTCAAACCCAGCACAGAAAAGTACTTAGATGCCTTGCAAAGGGCCCTCCCCGACCAAACCCGGTCACAGCTCACCTGGAAACTCGACCTCGTCGTCTCCAGCCTCATCCGCACGCTGGGACAAGCAGGCAAACCCAGCGCCCTCATCGCCACCGACTCCACCGAAGACACCGAACAGGCCATTTCCAAGCTCATCGACTTTCTTATGCCTGGTATGATGAACAACTAAAAGATCAAGCAAACAATATTTTGAGTGATAAAATAGCCGTAGACCTTAAAGGCAAAGCACATGGCCTCTATCACAATTGATATCCAAGACGATTTGCTCGGTAACAACATTCCTATTGTTGAACACATGTGCGGTCTAGGCGCACTTCCGCAGGACGACTTCACCTTCAACGCAGTCCCTGTGAAAGTCAAAAGGTTGGGTACTTTCCCCGTTCGAGCTTACGCTATTGTGAACGCGTCATAGGGTTCAGATAATAGGATTCAACAGGTTGCGTGTAGTCACTCACTTTTCGTCAATGGCAGCAAAATTTCAAACTCAGTGCCTGTTATTTTCTCAGTGTCTGTCTCGTCATGCTCCGAGGCGTGGACAGAGCGCATCCAAAACTTACCGCCGTGCTTAGCCGTCACAATTTGATAGCACATCGCAAGTCCCGTCTCTTTGCGATATCGATTCTTCGTTGAAAAAGAATCGAAAATCTGGGCCTTTGTCTCTGGCGGAATGCCCGGCCCATTGTCGCTAATAATCACAGAAACCCAACGAGACTCTTCCGGCGAACCTGTCAGCAGATGGCTATCAGCGCGCACACGAGTCGTCACCGTAATTTTCAACGGCCTGCTAGCATCAGGCCCCATAGCCGCGTTGCTCTCTTCACCGTGAAACTGCACCTGAGAAAGCAAAGAACTAATCGTGTTAGTAAAGATATTCATAAGCACCTGAGAAAGCTGACCCGAAAAGCAGGGGACCGGCGGCAGCTTGCCATAGCTATGCTCAATCGTGATCGGCGTAGTCAGGCGACTCTTCAGCAGCCGCAGCGTACTGTCAATTAAGGTATTGAGGTCCGTTGGTCTAGGGTGCACCGCATCAATATGGCAGAAGTTTTGCAAACTGGTCGCTAGCTGTCGTAGCCGATGCGCTCCACCTCTAGCACTCTTAATTGCCGCTGGTAAGTCACTGCGCAAATAGTCTATTTCAATATCTTCTTTGAGTTCTACAATCTCTGGGGGCGTATCGGGGAAAGCGGTCTCATAAGCCATCAGTAGCTCATGCTGCTGCTTAACATAGTCGGCGATATAGCTCAAGTTTCCCCAAATGAAGCTCACCGGGTCTAAAATCTCGTGAGCAACACCATCGACCAGGCGACCGAGCGCTGCCATCTTTTCACTTTCCAGTATCTGCATTTGCAGCCGCTCGTAGCGAATCTGCGTTTCGATGCCTCGAAGCTGCCAGTGGGCTACATTTAGCGATCGCGCATCCAATAGCTGATAGGTCTCTTCGTGGAATACCAAAATGGGTTCGTACTGCTGCTCATGGGGACGCCTTAACGCTTGCTGAGCCCCCACTAAAATCGTGACATCGCCTGAAAGGGTTAGCGGCTTATAAGTCCTCTGGCCTAGAACAACTCGAATAGAACTCTCTAAGAGACGGGGCGCTTGTGCCACCTGTAGCAGACAGTCTAAACAGGTCTGCCGAGAGAGTACTGTCACTAACTCACCGTCCGTCACAATTACACCTGGCAAATCAGCGTACTGCGTAAATCGCTCAACCACCTCACGAAAGCAAGACTCCATCGTCACCGTAAAACTATGTAGCGGCAGTGAGCTGAGCGGCGAATAGGTGCCTAAAGACTGTCGATTACCAATCCCTAATGTAGGATACTGCGGGGGCGAGGCGATCAAGTGCATAGCAGACGGCTGGCGTACAGTTTGTGAGCGTCGTGTTATCGGTCAGACTACTGAAAAAGGATAAAGATTGAGATAAGTGAGCTAAGTGTGCCCGTAAGATGTCTGTAACTGTGTGTGACAAGTAATTTTCTTGAAGTGTTATGCCCTCAACTGATGTAGAAGCCTCCGCTGAGCTGCGAATTATCTCTCTTATTCCTAGCGCTACTGAAATTGTCGCCACGCTAGGCTATGGCCGGTGTTTGGTTGGGCGATCGCACGAATGCGACTTCCCCTCACACATCACCAATCTCCCCATCTGCACCGAACCCAAATTTGATCCTGTCGGCACCAGCGCCGAAATCCACGACCGCGTTACCGACCTTCTTACTTCAGCTCTCAGCGTCTACCGCGTCAAAACAGAGCTGCTCGCCGAGCTTCGTCCTACCCACATCATCACCCAGGCTCAGTGCGAAGTCTGCGCCGTCAGCCTCAGCGACGTGGAGCAAGCCGTCGCCGATCTGATAAAGTCAGCCGCGCCCGAAGAAAAACAGCCACAGATTCAAATCGTGTCCTTGCAGCCAGAGTGCCTAGCCGACCTGTGGACCGACATGGAGCGAGTCGCCAACACCCTACGGCAGACATCCACCCCAGCAGATGACACAAGCGCTATGGACACCATTAGCCAGCTAAAATCTCGCATTTATTCTATAGAATCCAGCGATCCGGTGCCCAAAATCGCCTGCATAGAATGGACCGACCCTCTTATGGCCGCAGGCAACTGGATACCCGAACTTGTCGCCTTAGCCGGTGGTCACGACTGTCTTGGCAAAGCCGGTCGGCACTCCGACTGGATGACTTGGGAAGACCTTAAAGTCGCCGACCCCGACATCATCGTGGTCCTTCCCTGCGGCTACGACATAGCGCAAACCAGGCAAGCCACCAGCGAAATGGAGACAAATCCTATCTGGCAGCAGCTCACTGCGGTCAAAAACAACCGCGTCTATCTCACTGACGGCAACCAATACTTCAACCGCCCTGGCCCTAGGCTTGTAGACTCCTGGGAAATTCTAGCTGAAATTATTCAGGGGACCCCTATCAATGAGGAAAGGCACTCAGCCGGATGGGAGCTACTTTAGGAGCACAGCCTTCTTCTCACATCAAAGCTCCACTCAGACTATATCTACAAAAAGTGCCGCACCTGGAGTCAACCAGGTGCGGCACTTTTAAGTCTTTCAAAGTCTTAGCGAGTTAGCCCGGCTAGCTTGCGCCGACAGTTCCCGCATTGTCTGCAAAGCCGGTAGAAAGGTCGTAAGCAAATAAAACCTACCGATTAACAGGAGAATCTGCGTCTAGGACGTCGAAGTCGTCATTGACGATTACATTTTCTTCGACAATCTCCTCAAGGTTGAGCTTATCAGCGAACACTTCACCGATAGAGTCAGCTTCCTCTTCACTATTAGCAGCTTTAGAAGCCTCACTCTGCGCAGCACGACGCTCAGCCCGCTTCTGCTCAAGGCTCTCAGTAGAAAGCGTTGGGACATCTGCACTTGAAGGAGCCGCCTGAGCCATAGGCTGCATCAATCCCAAAAACAGCACCGCCCCGATAGAGAACAATACCAATCGCTTGATAGCTGTCTGTAGCGAAAGAAATAAACGTGAGTACATGGTGTTGCCTTTGCTAAAGAAAGGAATTAAAAGTTGAATTTTTGAAAAGCAGTCGGGTTTCACGATAATTGGACCTTAAGTAATGTAGAAGAGAACGCCCCCCCAAGCGTCATCCCCAGGGAAGATTGTAAAACCGCCAGTCGGCTAATGCCAGCGAGCGATAAAAGCTGTTGCTTTTTTAGTACAGTAGCTATAGAACAGCTAAGGCGAAGTGAGATTACTGCTACGTTTTCCATTTTTCATTTTAAGGGTCGCTCAGGCTTCTCGTCACAGCCGCGAAGATAGACTCTAGGAACGGATTATTTTTGTTTTAAGCTGAGCAATAGACATCCTTCTTCAGGTAGATTCACGAACTGAGGAAAAATCAGACCATATAGTAACAAGTGCGTTTGAGCATCCGCTTAATCGCGTTGAACTAAGGCCTTTAACAATTCATAGCGGCTACGAGTCAGGGCATTCTGTCCTGGCTTTCTCTTTTATTGATGACTTCTACATTCTAAGAGCATACGTGTGGGTATTTTGTCTATGTTTTTGTTTTTGATGGAGCCTGCTGCTGAAACGCTGCATACCCCTGTAGCAACCTTTGTGCTACTGCTGGCAATTGTTCTGATAGTGCCACCTATTTTTGAGCGTATTAAGCTGCCGGGACTGGTGGGGCTGATTGCGGCGGGGGTTGTTTTTGGTGGCAGCGGACTAGGTTGGTTACAGGCTGATTCTGACACGATGAAGCTGTTTTCAGATATCGGCAAAATCTATTTGATGTTTGTAGCCGGGCTTGAAATTGACCTGGTGCTGTTCCAAAAGACACGCGATCGCGCCATGACCTTCGGCCTAATGACTTTTGGATTTCCCCTACTAGGGGGCATCGCCATCGGACATCTTTTCGGGCTTGGCTGGTTGGCAGCTGTTCTAATCGGCTCTCTGCTCGCCTCGCATACCCTGCTTGCCTATCCGATTATTCAACGGATGGGTGTAGTAGACGACGAAGCAGTGACCGTAACCATTGGAGCCACCATTTTTACAGACATTGGCTCTCTGCTGGTGCTGGCTATCTGCTTAGGTGTCAATCAGGGTGATTTCTCAATAACTAAGCTGCTGATACTGCTAGGGTCTTTGAGTGTGTACGCGATCGCAGTACTCGTCGGGCTAAAAAGGCTTGGCGTTCTCTTCTTCAAAAAGATGGGAAGAGATGAAGGTAACCGCGTGCTGTTTGTATTGCTCTCTGTTTTTCTTTCGGCAGTCGTCGCTCGGCTTATCGGTGTAGAAGACATTATCGGCGCGTTCTTAGCCGGGTTAGCCATTAACAGCGTCGTCGGCGACGGCCCAGTTAAAGAAAAAACAGAGTTCATGGGCAGCGTTCTGTTCATCCCTATGTTCTTCGTCAACATGGGCCTCTTACTAGATCTCGACGCCTTCAGTGACGTTCTAGCGGCTATCAACCTACCCCTACTCATTGTTGGGACGCTGCTCGCGACTAAGCTCATAGCAGTCCTTGTAGCTAGGCAGCTATATGGCTACAGCTGGACGCAGGCTGGGACGATGTGGTCACTTTCTATCCCGCAGGTAGCAGCGACACTGGCAGCAGCGCTGGTTGCTTTTCAAGCCGAGATCATCAGCTCAGAAGTCTTTAACAGCGTAATTTTGCTAATGCTAGTGACGTCGGTAGTCGGTCCGCTGGTGACAGCAGCCACTGCCCAGCGGCTAGCCTTGCAAAAAGACTTTGACGAAACCGATTCAGCAGCGTGGCTACCACCACCGACAGAAATACCAGAATCTTTTTCAGTGGTAGTGCCTGTCTACAACCCTAACAATGAGCGATCGCTCATTGAGCTAGCGGCTGCGGTTGCTCAATATGCTAGCGGTCGAGTGATTCCTCTCGCGATCGCCCTCGACCAGCCACAGATGGATTCACCACAGCTCACCAAAGCGCTAGACCGTAGCCATCAGCTCTTAGAGAATGTGCAGGCCATGAGCGAACAAATGGAATTTGAGGCTGCTATGGAGCCTCAGGTCAGAATCGGATCTGACGTTCCTAGAACGATTGCCAGGGTAGGTCGCGAAGAAAGCGCCAATTTAATCATTCTGGGATTGGCAGAACGCGCTGGGCTAAGCAGACGTTTGTTCAGCAATATCCAAGATGAGGTCATGCGCATCGCCCACTGCCCGGTCGTCGTTGCCCGATTGAAGGATCCACTCTCTCAGGTAAAGACCATCCTGATACCGATTGAAACGCCTTCCGTCATGACGCTGCGCGTGCTGCGGTTTGCTCAGGTGCTGGCCTCAGCAAACAATGCCAGCATCACCCTGTTGCATGTGCATAGCTCTCGCACATCAGAAGTGTCACGAGCGCGGGTGAAAAAGCAGCTAGAAATATTGCTCAACCGACTGCCACCCGCGAACTGTTCTATCGAGATCGAACTGTTGGCTAGAGACAATGTGGTCCTAGCCATTGCAAAAGCATCGAGGCGCTACGATCTGGTTATTCTAAGATCTCAGCGTCGCCGTAGCAGCAGTGGCCTCACCATCGGTGAAAGAACAGCGCCCCTAGTTCAAAGGCTCTCAGGCTCAGTCATTTTGGTTGGCGAGCCTCATCTTCAGCCCACAACACAGAAAATGCCTCGTCCGGCGACTGCTCCAGCGGCCCTAATACCCGCCTAGACTCATCTGAGCTAGCACCGCACCCGGTAATTCTATCGAGTGCGGTGCGCCAAAGTATCTACCTCCTACCGTAGAGATGGATTTTAGTCTACAGGTGTAATATCTAGCTATAGATATCCTTTTACCATCCTAGGAAAACTCAGTGGCTAACCTAACGCTCGTCATCAACGAATTGCGAAATGAAAAGGGTGAAATTTGCATTGCCTTATTTGACAGCGAAGCTGGATTTCCTGAAGACGATACGAAGTCTATTTGTAACAGCTGCGCTGAGATCACTAAAACACCCATGTCAGTCAGCTTCGACGTACCCTACGGCAGCTACTCTGTGAGCATACTGCACGACGAAAACAAAGACGGCGAATTAAACACTAATATCGTGGGCATTCCTCAAGAAGGCATCGGCTTTTCCAACGATCCGATGATCATCACAGGCACCCCTAGCTTCGAGACAGCCAGCTTTGAATTTTCAGAAGACAGCCCAGTTATAGAAATAACCATGAAGTACTTTTAGGCTCAAGACATCGCCCAGTAGCCTCACTCAGTGCTGTCGCCGTATATAAACGTAGCTCTCAAAACCTAAGTTGCTAGCTTCAGCACGCCCAAAACACCCTGTTCTTGTTCTTCTAACCAGCGCTGAAAGTCCTTCGACTGCTTCTGTCGCCTAGCTTCCTCTATCTGCGCTAGCAGTTCACCCGTTAGATAGTTCTCTGGCACCATCGGATGAACGTAATACTTACGGCAGGTTGCAGGCCGGTTGCCTAGCTGCGTCGCCGCTGCCTTAATTGCTGCTACCACATTGCTTTTTGCTTCCGATTCCTCCGCCCATTCACCTAGCTGCGCCAGCGTATCTGTTGCCACTACCGTACCGGCCCAGGTGCGAAAGTCTTTAGCCGTAAAGTCTTCACCCGTTACCCGCTTTAGATAGTCATTCACGTCGCCCGAATCGAGCGTTTGCCGATGGCCCGCTTCGTCGTAATACTGAAACAGCTCATAGCCTGGAATATCACGGCACTGACGCACCACTTTAGCCAGCTTAGGATCTTCGATAGTAATGTCGTGCTCCACACCGCTCTTGCCGACAAAGTGAAAATTGAGCTGCTTTTTATCGACATTAACATGGCGATCGCGCAAAGTCGTCAGCCCGTAAGACTTGTTGCGCTGCGCATACTGAGTATTGCCCACCCGAATCAGTGTTCTATCTAGCAGCTGCACAGCAGCGGCAGCGACCTTACGGCGAGAAAGCTTAGACAGTTTAAGATCAGCAGCAGTTTGCGATCGCAGCTCCGGCAAACACTCGCCAAACGGCACCATCTTGTCAAACTTCTGCAGATTGCGAAACTTACGCCAATCAGGATGATAGCGATACTGCTTTCGCCCCTTCCCATCGCGTCCTGTCGCCTGCAAATGCCCACTAGGGTCCAGGCTAATCCATACATCCTCCCAGTTCGGCGGAATCACTAGCGACTCTATTCGCTCGCGTAGTATCGCCTCGTTCGATCCACTTCCAGGAGAAGAAGGCAGGCGATCGCCATTGGGCAAAATATAGCTAAACCCAGGCCCCCATCGCTGACGCTGTATACCTGGCATCTCATCGTGAACATAGCGAAGGCCCGCTGCGATCGCCGCCTTTTCAGGATCTATTTGCAAAGCACCGTCCTCCTTTCGTCTTGCTCACGTAAGAAACCTCAGCTGGTATTGTAGACATAGACTTTTTTAGTACTGTAAAGGCGGCGAAAACATGTATATATTCCTGCAAGAAGTGGTCGGCAGCACCATGCCCTACTCCACACTTTTAACTATTGTTGGCATCGTTGGCTTTGCCGCTGCTGTCGGCATTGGCTCAGTCGCCTGGTACAACTCAAAGCGGCCCGCTGGCTGGGAAGGTAAAGAGCGCCCCGACGTCGTTCCCAAAATTGAGAAAGACTAGCCAAACAAAATGGCCGCTATGGTACATAGAAAAACAGAACAGTTCTAAATGCTACCGTTCACTTAAGCGCAACCGTTCAACAGTGAACCCCAGAAGACAGCTGTCTTCTGGGGTTCATCTTTAGCAGTCAAGAACGCACTATTAGCGAGCTTCCGTTCCCTGATTGGGCGATCCTGGCTTGGTGCCATCGTTGCCAGGAGCTTCAGGCTCAGCGCCATCGCGAGTGTCTGTATTAGAACCTTGGCCAGTCTTACGGGTCTCAGGGTTGACCGTAGTCTGCTTACCTCCGACGTCTAAATCTTGTCCTTTCTTTTCGTCAGCTTTTTCGTCAGCCATGGAAAATCTCCTGCTTACTATTTATGAGTTTGCTTTCAAAAGTGCTCAAAGCACACAGTCTCAAAAAGACCAGGCTTATAGTTCTATCCTTTCAAAACAGATCCCATAAAGACAGATCTTAAAAGAAACAGATAGAACATCCGTAAGCTGTGCGGTAGAACGGCTTTCTTATGCCTCAATGTAAGAGATATCGTCTGCGTAGCCCTCTATCGTGAGAAGCAACCGGCTGTAAGCACAATCACTACAAAAGGCAGAGATGAGACTGTCTAAAGAATGAGTCGTCGCAGCCTGCATCCTGCCTAGTGACTCATTAAACTACAGCGGCAAGCAATCTTTATTTCTAGACGTCGTCAAATCCCACGTTCTCACAGTACCGTCGTAGCCACCACTTACTAGCGTATTGCCACTGTCTGTAAAAGCAACAGAATACACAAAACCAGCATGGCCCCTCAGCGTACAGAGTGGAAGCGCACTTTTCCACTCCCACACCTTCAAGAACCCATCGTAGCTGCTGCTCGCTAGCAGCATTTCATCAGGGCTAAACGCAACGTCCGAAACGACAGAATCATGACCAGCTAGAGTTTGCAGCAGTTCTCCCGTCTTCAGATCCCATACGCGCAGCTTGTTATCGCCACTGCCGCTCGCCACGTACTGACCGTTATTGCTTAGCGCAATACTCGTCACCTCATCGGTTCCACTATCCAAAGTCAAGATAGTTTTCTCCCGAGCGATGTCCCACACTTGGATGAGGCCATTCTGGTCTCCGCTCAGCACAATATTCTCATCGACAGGATGGAAGGCAACTGTGTTGATAGGTGTTCCTGCTACCGACAGCGTTGACAAACGCTGAAGATTGCTGCCAGCTGTAATTGTCCATAGCGTAAGGCCGCCTTGAGCACTGCTTGCAGCCACCGTTTTGCCTTTGGTGTCAACCGCTACACCCGTAATTGGCCCAGACTCAGCTGCCTCAGAGTCCGAAAGCTGACCGGAAGGCGTGAACCAAACGGCCACATCGCCCGAGCTGCTGCCGGTTACCAGCAGCTCGTTCTTTTCAGAGAATGCCAGCGCATTGACACGGTCACTGTGGATTAGAGGAATCGCCTGCTTGCTGTTTCGATTCCATAGCTGAGCGGTATTGTCGTAGCTACCGCTAGCGAGTAAAGGCGCACTGTCTGAAGCGCTCACGCTCAGCACGGTTGCAGCATGCGTACCTAGCGTTTCAGAAGCAGGCGCAAGCGGCTCACTGTCAATACCGCTAGCAACCAGCCGAGAACTACCGCCAAGCTGATCGGCTAAGACCATAAAGATGCCGCCAATCCCAGTGATGAGTCCAGCGGTAATCAATACCGCCAAAAAGGAGAACAAGTTTCGATTTCTCTGATACATCAGTGCGCTAGGGGTAAAAAGAACGTTCTCTTTATCGTTCTTTCAATGTACATCGACTCTCCGTAGATTCTCTGAGCTCTACACAAAATTCATCTGTAGATTCCTTTAACTCTACGCAAAGTTCACAGCCGCTCCGGTGAGATAGCTTCCTTTTCAAAACGCATTTCAAAGCACATCTCGAAATGCCTGGCGGAATAAACCGCGATCGCAACATCAGAGGAAGCAGAAGCCGTGCTAATTTATAGCCGTGTGTAAGTACTTACTAGTGTTGATGAGAGTCCAATGAGGTTTGTAGTTGATCCGGCCATCAAAACCAAAATTGCGCGAATGAACGAGCGGGTGCGCTGGCAGCATCCGTCGTTCAAACAGCTGCAAATCGACCAGACCCGTTTAGTCTTTGGTGACAGTAGCGTCCAAAACAGCTCAGCAGGCACGCCCAGCGAAAGCCCCGCATCGACACCCGTAGACTTTTCCTTCTTGGTCATTGGTGACAGCGGTACTAGCCGTCACATTACAGACCCGCCGCAGCGCCGTATCATAGAGCTGCTGCTGAAGCATACAGACGATTGCGAGTTTATTTTGCATACGGGCGATGTGGTGTATCTAGTTGGCTCTAGCGAGCAGTATCCCGATAACTTCATCAATCCTTATCGTGAGCTTTTGGTCGGCGGCCAGTCTCCTCACAAAATCCGCTTCGACAAAATGACGTTTAGGCTGCCCTTCTTCCCCGTACTTGGCAACCACGACTATTACGATCTGCCATTGGTGGCGGGCATTTTGAGCAAAGCCTTTAGCCCCCTAAGGCGTATGCTGCGACGACGCATCAATTTAGACGTTGGCTGGCACGGCTCTCACCAGGGCGAAGCGTTCGCCAGGGCTTTCTTGGACTATACCTGTCAGCTGAGCGATCGCCAGCTGCTCAGCCATCTCAAAACAAACTACTCGGCAGCAGTGCCCATCGCTCAGGCCAAGCACGGCTCAGCCAATCAAAAGGAAGCTTCCAAAGAGGCAGATGCAGCGACAGAAACCACCTACACGCAGTGCCTAAAATACGTCCCTGGAGAATTCACTCGGCTGCCCAATCGCTACTACACGTTTCGTAAAAACGGCGTCGATTTCTTCGCACTAGACAGCAACACGTTCAACTCGCCCCAGCCCCTCTCGAAAGATCCAGAAGGCAGGGCCATGAGAGAAAAGCTAGAGCTAGAGCGCGACCAGCTAGAAGAAAAAATGCGATCGCTCTCCACCGAATACCTCACACTCAACACAGACGTTCCCGAACAGAACTCCCGGAGCGTCAGCATCTACGGCAAGATGGAGCAGATAGAAGAACAGCTGCAAGACATCGACAAGCAGCTCAACATCTCACCCCAAGAAGCCACCGTCGATACTGAACAGCTAATCTGGCTAAGAGAGCGCCTGATCGCCTCCTGGCAAGATCCCACCGCAAAGGGCCGCGTTCTCTTTTTCCACCATCCGCCCTACGTTAGCGAAGCCACCAAGTGGGCCCAGGGCCAGACCCTCGCCGTGCGCGCTCGCCTGCGCGAAGTCCTTGACCAGGTGCAGCTTACCATCGGCGAATACTCACGCCCCCTCGTCGACCTGGTGCTCAATGGACATGCGCACTGTTTTGAATACATCGAGACAGTAGAAACCGGACACGGCGATCGCATCATTCCCTGGGTCGTCTGCGGCGGCAGCGGCTTCAGCCTGCGACGGCAGCGCAAAGAAGGCCCCGTCCTCGAAGAATTTGGCCAGCCCGTCGCCGAATCTCATCTCTTTATTGGTCGCACTGGTCAAGGTAGCCACAAACGTCGCCCCTACTCAGGCCTCCGCGTAGATGTCACTTTTATTGGCGCAGGCGAAGAAGAAAGGCCCCAGTTCACCCTACGCCCGCTCATCGCAGAGCGTCACCATAGCCAGTGGAAGTCTTATGAGATGGATCCCATCGTCTTGAAGACTGAATAACATTAAAGGTAGCTAATTTAGCTTATCCATTTCATAAGTTGTAAACGTCCCAATCGGACTCCACAGCAAATACGGAATCAGCAGCAGCGCCGCCCACACAGACACTTTCAGCAAGCTTAGAGCCAGCAGCAGCGCAATTACAAAGCCAGAGCCGCCAATTACACTTCCCACCTTCAAGTTACGCGACCAAAACAGCACTGGCGTAAACGCAATCGTCACCAGCTCTAGCAGAATGTAGGCCGCCATCCAGCCCCAGGACTGCGTCTGCTCCCACGTAATATAGGCAGACCACCCACCGCAGATAAATACCACCGTCCAAATTACTGGAATCAGCTTTTCAAACGTGAGCCACTTCGGTCTTTGCAAGCGCCGAAACCACTTCACATCCGAAGGGCGAATAATGTTTGCGAGCATGGCGATCGCAAAAGTAACCCCGCCCACAACCATCCACGATTTCAGCATAAATCAGCGCCTACAAGCTCTTTCAAGAGGAAATCCCCACTCATACTGATAAAGCAGGCAGGCCGCTGTCAACTTCCTTGAGAGACAGTTGACAGCAAAAAGCACCTATCAGCCTGTCCAGGGCGTTCTAAACGAAGGAAACAGCGTCAGCCCACCGTCAACAAACAGCGTTTGCCCTGTGATATACGCCGCATCGTCAGACGCTAAGAAAGCTGCGATCGCAGCCATTTCCTGAGACGTTCCCGATCTTCCCATTGGAATATGGCTCTCAATATCCGCCTTGCGGACCGGATCATCCTTCCAGGGATTAATCGGCGTTAGCGTCGCGCCCGGCGCGAAAGAATTAATTCTAATATTGTCTCTCGCGTACTCCAATGCCAGCGTCTGCGTCATCGCTCGCATGCCGCCTTTACTCATGGTGTAGCCCACATACTGAGGCCGAGGAATCAGCTCGTGCACACTCGAATCATTGACAATCACGCCACCACCGTTTTCAAGAAAGTGCTTGATTGCCTTTCTCGCACACAAAAACGCGCCTCTCATATTGATATCGATCATTTTGTCGAAGCTATCGAGCGGAATCTCGTGAGAAGCCCCTTGAATCTGCATCCCGGCATTGTTGATTAAAATATCCAGGCCGCCAAACTTAGCAATCACCTGCTCAAACATGGAGGCAACACTGTCTTCCTTCGAGACATCAGCCTGCACTGTCATATCTTTCAGCGCGCCGGGCTCTATTCCTGCTTTAGCGCTCGCGGTTCGCATCATCGCTATCGTAGCGTCGGCCTCATCGTCGCCCTTGTAATAGTTCACCGCAACATGGGCACCTTCCTCTGCAAAGCGAATTGCGATCGCCTGACCGATGCCACTACTCGCACCCGTCACCAGCACATTCTTACCTTTCAAGCCCCGCATACTTAATCCTTAGCTAATAGGCACTAGCAGTATATAGCACCCTTCCAGCTTGAACTAAAGCCTCAAAAATAGACACTTTCCAATTCACCCTATCTCCCTACAAAGAAAGAGACATTTCCCGTCTCTATCCGCCTTAATCCCTCCTTTCTATAGAGGCTAAACAGCCTAAAAGTCCTTAAATTGTGAACAAATGCAACAGCAACACTCGCGATGCTTGTCTATTGCAGACATTCAATCAAGGGAAATTTGCCTGTCGCATTATTACCTAAGGCATTCTTATCCATACCTTAGGTAGAGAAGACTACAAAAAGTTCCAAATACTATTTATGGAAAATACAGACTCACAGGCCAAGCAAGTCGCTCTTGACAACAAAAGCGCCTATGCAGGCGAGCTTACTGCCGAAACAAACGACGAGGTTGGTATCGACCAGATGGGCACAGCCGCTGGGCTCGACATTCAGCCAGAATCGCCACTTTCCGTCGCAGAAGACTTAAAGGCTAGAGATGAAAATCGCACGGAACTCATTCCTAATGCAGACGATTTTGATCCAGACACGGCCACTGCAGATATCTCACCTGTGTAGTCACCGCTTTTTGCAATCACTCACTATCCACATCCACTCAAGGCAAAAATTATGTCAGACGGAGTAGCCGATAAGGCTTTCGACGCTGCTAAAGACGCAGCACAATCTACTCTAGAGACCGCCAAGTCTGCTGAGAAAGAAGTTCTTGGCGCGGTAGATGATGCTCAAAACGCCATCGGCAAAGTAACCCCAGTCCCCACCGAGTTCAAATCAGTCACGCCTCCTAGCGACATCAAGAAAAGACTTGACTGGGGCGAGCCTGCACTCACTATTGTTGATATACGCGATCGCGCCGCCTTCAACGCGGAGCGCATCATGGGAGCTATTCCCATGCGTATGGAAGACTTCGTCGGCAACGAGCAAAACAACATGTCGCCTGATCGCGACATCTACCTCTACGGCGACGACGAAGGCAGCGCCGCACCCGCCGCACATGAAATGTACGAAGCTGGCTTCAAAAAAGTAAGCGTCATCAAAGGCGGCCTTGCAGGATGGAAAGCCATCGGCGGCGCAGTAGAAGGCCAGGGCCAAGGCTCTAGCTCTTACGAAGACCCCAACAAGAGCGTCCTCAAGCAAACAGCAACCCCCTAGCGCCCAAAGGTAGCCTAATTATTCTCCAAAAACTAGACAGACACCAGGCCCCCAGCACCAAACTGCTGGGGGCTTTTCCATACAAAAGTCACCCAATTCCCAATTCCTAATTTCCCACCCCCCATCCAAAAAGGATCGGTTATTGCGACTTTCACGACTTCCCGTCAAACGATACATTTTTAACTGAATTAGCACTCTCAGCACACGAGTGCTAGATCTTTGAAGTACAGTAGACTCCGAAAGCAGAAACTCGTAACAACTGGCATATGGCGAAATTAGTATTATTTGATGAAAAGTCGCGCCAAGCGCTTGAGCGCGGCGTCAACGCCCTGGCAGACGCAGTCAAAATCACCATGGGCCCCAAAGGCCGCAACGTGGTGCTGGAGAAAAAATTTGGCGCACCCCAAATCGTCAACGATGGCATCACCATCGCCAAGGAGATTGAACTAGAAGACCCCTACGAAAACACGGGCGCTCGCCTGATTCAGGAAGTCGCCTCCAAAACAAACGACCTAGCAGGTGATGGCACCACGACCGCAACCGTACTGGCCCAAGCCCTCATCCGCGAAGGCCTCAAAAACGTAGCCGCTGGCGCAAACCCTGTCAGCCTACGTCGCGGCATCGAAAAAGCAGTCGCATTTCTCGTTGCCGAGATCGAAAAGGCCGCTAAACCTGTTACCGGAGACGACATTGCTCAGGTTGCAGCAGTCTCATCTGGCAACGACAGCACAGTTGGCGACATGATCGCTAGCGCCATGGACAGAGTCACCAAAGACGGCGTTATCACCGTCGAGGAATCCAAATCTCTCGACACCGAGCTCGACGTCGTCGAAGGAATGCAGATTGACCGAGGCTACATGTCTCCCTACTTTGTCACCGACCAAGAGCGGATGATTGTCGAGCTTGAGAACGCTCGCATCCTCATCGTCGACAAAAAGATCAGCACCATTCAAGATCTCGTACCGGTACTAGAGCAGGTCACTCGCTCCGGACAGCCCTTGCTGATCATCGCTGAAGACGTTGAAGGCGAAGCCCTCGCGACCTTAGTCGTCAACAAGGCACGCGGCGTACTAAACGTAGCCTCCATCAAGTCGCCTGGCTTTGGTGAGCGTCGTAAGGCCCTCTTGGCTGATATGGCAGTGCTTACAGGCGGTCAGGTCATCTCTGAAGAAGTCGGCCTCAACCTGGAGAGTGCAACCCTTGACATGCTAGGCGTTGCGGCTAAAGTCACCATCACTAAAGACAACACTACGATTGTCTCCGAGAGTGGTAACAAAGCGGATATCGACAAGCGCGTAGGTCAAATTCGTAAAGAGTTAGAACTCACTGACTCCGACTACGACAAAGAAAAGCTCGCTGAGCGTTTAGCCAAGCTGGCCGGTGGCGTTGCCGTCATCAAAGTTGGCGCGGCGACTGAAACCGAGCTAAAAGACCGCAAGCTTCGTATCGAAGATGCGCTTAGTGCGACCAAAGCAGCAGTAGAAGAAGGCATCGTCCCTGGCGGTGGTGCAACCCTACTACACCTTGCTCAAAAGCTCGAAGGCCTCAAAAATTCTCTTGCTGATGAAGAGAAAACTGCCGTTGACATCGTCATGCGTGCGCTCGAAGCACCGCTTCGTCAGATCGCTGACAACGCGGGTGTAGAAGGCTCCGTCGTCGTAGAGAAAGTGAAGGAAATGGACTTCAACTTTGGCTACAACGCCCTTACTGGCAAGTACGAAGACCTCATGAGCACAGGCATTGTCGACCCTGCAAAGGTCGTCCGCTCTGCCCTGCAAGACGCGGCTTCTGTTGCTGGCATGGTCCTTACAACCGAAGTCCTCGTGGTTGAAAAGCCTGAACCTGAAGCAGCTATGCCCGGTGGAGACATGGGTGGCATGGGCGGTATGGGTGGCATGGGCGGTATGGGTGGCATGGGCGGTATGGGCGGTATGGGTATGATGTAGCCCACCGCCTAAGCTTTTGCCTTACTGGCTGCTTAGCTGACTAATAAGTCTAAAGAGAGGTACGGCCTGAATAAGCTGTACCTCTTTTTTGTTGTAACCGTACTCAAATCCCTGTGCGAAGCATGGCAAGAGATTTGTTCCACAATACTGTTAAGGTCGTACTACCGAAAAAAGCGTGCCAGAAGTATAGTTCTGTTGTACTATTTCGACAGTATTTCCTTTGTGATAGGTGAGGCAATGGTGGTGGCGATAACGACTCAGCTTTCCATGAATGAGCTAACCGGGCGCATTTTGGATATGGCGCAGACGGGTGTTTATCGCGAGTCACTGTTTGAAGCATTCAAGCCTGTAGCGACGAAAAAGCAGATTAAGGCTGCGATCGCACTCGCTAAACAGTTCGGTCTCCATACCGACCCGACCCTCCGCGACAGTGAGCTTGGCACCTACTACCAGGCGGACGTTCAAAAAGTCACCGCCTTCCAATCCGCCATTCAAAACTCTGTGCAGCTCTGTGCGGGCGACGACATGGCACAAAAAGTGCTGGTTGCCTCGCGTACGGTAAAAATGATGCTAGTGGTTTCTGGGGGAGGCGCGATCGCACTTCTGCTTCTCGGCACCAGCTACCTCCTTGCAGGCAAGGCCGAAGCCGCCGCCCTATGGTGGACCAGTGCCCTTTGTGCTGGCGGCATTTGGCTATGGCAGAAAAATGTCGCCAGGCCATTGCTATAAGCAGGCTATAACTAAGCTGTCGACACAAATCAGCCACTGCAAAAGTGGGCTATTCCAGCGACTTAACGCCCCAAAACTCTACCCAAATCACCGCCTGATACTTAGCCGACTCTTCCTTCTCAGCGAGGCGTCCGGCGAGCTTGTCAACTTTAAACGCCGTATCAGCACTACAGCAATCTTCTAAAATTACCGTCGTCACAGAGAATAAATACTGACCATAGGGAATGACGTCGCCCTCACGGGGCAGCATTGCCGTGCGCAAAAACCAGTTGAGCTGACTGGTCGGCGCACGCGGCGATCGCTCAGACTCATTGCCTGGAAAATAGAGTACTTTACAAAGGTTGGGAAAGCGTCGCTGTAGGGCAACGGTCTTAGCAGTGTTCTTCATAATTTATTGTGCTTTACATGACACGATTACGTAAATACGCGTAGGCAAACTACACAAAACCTACAATTTGTTGCGCACTCTCTTCATAATTCGCGTAAATAACGCACGCTACTTGCATCCCAGCTGATTGCAACGCCTTCTTTTGAATCATCACCTCCCTGCCCACATGCTCCTCTCTATGTTCCTACTTCAAGTAGAAGGCAACAGAGTCCCCAGCTTCATCGCCGATCCAGTACTGCGTAATAACCTCGTTACCTCAGCCGTCGTACTGGTTTTAGTGAGCGCCCTTCGCGTAGGGGCCACCCGGCTCATCAATCAGCAAGTTAATAACATGCGGCAGCGGTATGCCTGGCGAAAGTGGCTCGGCTACATCTGCTACGGCCTGTACGGGCTGGTACTCATCACGCTGTGGCTGCCAAACGTAGACGGCCTCTCCACATTCTTGGGTTTGTTCGCGGCAGGCCTAGCCGTTGTCCTGCGCGATCCGCTGGTGAACTTGGTAGGCTGGCTGTTTATCCTGTGGCGGCAGCCTTTTCGCATGGGCGATCGCATTCAAATGGGCGACCACTCGGGCGACGTTATCGACATCTCCCTTTTTCAATTCACCCTCATGGAGATTGGCAAATGGGTAGACTCCGACCAGAGCACCGGACGCATCATTCACCTGCCAAACGGACGCATCTTTCAAGACGCCACTGCCAACTACTCCCAAGGCTTCAAATATATCTGGCACGAAATCCCCGTGCTTATCACCTTCGAAAGCGACTGGGAAGCAGCTAAAGCCATCCTCTTCAAGCAGGTCAACGCCCACGCCGAACACCTCAGCGGCACCGCCGAAGAGCATCTGCGCAAAGCGGGTCAAAAGTACATGATTTCCTACTCCAAGCTCACCCCTACGGTCTACACCACCGTTCGCGAAAGCGGCATCTTACTTACCCTACGCTACCTCTGCGAACCCCACAGGCGAAGAGGCTCTGAGCAAGTTCTATGGGAAGGTATCCTACGCGCGTTCGCCAGAAACGACGGGATTTCTCTAGCCTATCCCACTCACCGCTTCTACACCACAGCAGTAGACATGGCCTCGCCGCTATTGCCTAAACACAGAGATGCAGACCCCGAAGGGGGTGGCTAATCGCCGTTCAAACGAGAAGTACGCGTTAGTGAAATAATGTAGTTGAGCCTACTTTAGAGGGCTCAAAGTTCTGAATAGGTACAGAGAAAATCCACCATGATGACACTTCAGCAGCTAAACCGGTATCTACTGAGCGTAGCGACTGTCTCCGTCCTCAGCATTGCCTGCTCTAGCGGCCTACGCGACTACACGCAAGTCACAATGCAAGTCGCAGACGCCCCTAAAAGCACTGAAGAAGCTGACACCGACCTCCTTGCTGAAGCTCAAACCGCGCTAGAAAATCGTCTTATCAGTCTCAAAATCGACACCGCAGAGATCACCGTTGCCGAACCTGATCAGGTCATTGTCCGACTTCCTCAAGATATGAATGCTGAATTTGTCACTGAAAAGCTAGTGAAACCTAATCAGCTCACACTACAGAGCCAAAAGCCAGAGACAGAAGACAAGCTCGCCGAAAACATCGAAACGTTACAGCGTCTCCTCGTTGACCAAAACACCTTTATCCAAACCGGCAGTCAGCCTGATGCAGCGGCCCTACAAACCCAAATCGACGAAACCAGAACCGCTATCCTCGCCCTATTTGAACCTAGTGGCGTCACCAGCGATATGGTGATAGATGCTCAGGCCGTACAGCTCACTGGCTTCAATGTATGGGAAATCCACATCTGGTTCGACTCGCAAGGTGCCGATGAATTTACCGAACTGACAAAAGCGATCGCAGGCACAGGCCGAGCGGTTGGCATCTTCCTAGACGACGTTCTTCTCAGCACGCCCGCCGTCGACATCCAATACGCCGAAAGCGGCATCCCCGGTGGCGAAGCTATCATCTCCGGCAGCTTCACCGCCGAAGCCGCCAAAGATCTAGAACGTCAGCTCAAAAACGGGGAACTTCCCGTCGAGTTGGATATCGTCAGCGTTGCCGCTTCGGACGACCCGGCTGAGGCTGAACAGCCAGACCCTACGTCGAAATAGTCGACACAGAGCCGCCGTCTACACGCCAGTTTGAGCCCACCACGTAGCTCGCCTGATTGGAGCAAAGGAACGCAATTACCGCGCCCACTTCCTCCACACGACCGCGTCTGCCCACTTCAATGCCAGGACGATTCTCCGCCAGAAAGCTTTCCACCGCCTCATCCATACTGACGCCGCGTTCCTCAGAGCGCGATCGCATCATCGCATTCGTCATCGCCGTCTCCACAAACGCAGGCGACACCATATTCGTCAGCACCCCATCTTTTGCATAGGCCTTAGACAAATTCTTGGTCAGGTTCAGCGTCCCCGCTTTGCAGGCGCAGTACGGCATATCTTCAATGTATGGCTGCACCGCATCTTCCGAACCGAGCAGCACCACACGCCCCCAGCCCGCCTTACGCATATCCGGGATAAACGTCCGGCAAATCCGCACCGTCCCCATCAGGTTGACATTGATCGTATGCATCCAGCCTTCATCGTCAATATCGTCTAAAAAATCTCCGACCGCGCCCGTAATGCCTGCCGCATGCACCACAATTTCCGCTGGGCCGAAGTGTTCAACAATCTTGTCTCTTGCTGCTTCCACCTGCTCTAGGCTAGTAATATCCGCCTTTACTGGAAACGGGTCGCCAAACGCCTTTAGATCATCAATTTCATCAAAAGACCGATTGAGAATCGCTACCTTTGCGCCCTCTTTCAGCAGTATCTCAGCCGTGGCCTTGCCAATACCCGAGTCTCCACCGGTTACCACAGCCACTCTGCCTTTTAGCCCTAAATCCATAAAAACGACTTCCCAAAGAAGTATGCTTGCGCCTTTAATTTAGAGCCCCGCCGGTAGCCTACGCACGACAAAGAAACAAAAGCTTAAACAAAAAGACTACAATTTGGCCTGTGCCTATTTTATAGTTCGGTGCAGCGCCCGGTGCCGATATTCAGCCCTTATGCCTCCTCATGCCTCCTCATGCCTAAATGGAAACTGTCAACAGAGTTCACATTCGACGCGGCCCACTTCATCCGCGACTATGACGGTCCCTGTGGGCGTATGCACGGTCACAGCTATCGGGTACGCATAGAAGCCACAGCCAACAAACTACAGGCGTCAGAATACTGCCCCCATCCGGCGATGGTAGCCGACTACAGAACCCTGCGGTGGGCCAAAAAAGACGCCCTAAAAGGTGGCCTAGACCACTGCGTCCTCAACGAGGTTATGCCAGACGAGTACGAAACAACCGCCGAAATGATCGCCCAATACATCTACGACAGAACAGCTGAAAAGCTCCCCAAAAACGTCCGACTAAAAGTAGCCGTCTCAGAAACGCCAAACTCCTGGGCAGAGTACGAAGCCGACGATGAGACCCTATAAGCGAAGATGACTAAAGACACACTGCCTATCGTAGAAACCTTTCACTCTGTTCAGGGTGAGGGGTTTTGGGCTGGGAGCAACGCCTTCTTCATCCGGTTAGCAGGCTGCGACGTTGGCTGCCCCTGGTGCGATACCAAACACTCGTGGCCTGCCGATCGCCATCCGCATAGGGCAATAGAAGATTTGGTAGCAGAAGCGATCGCCCACCACCCTACCATGGTCATTATTACGGGCGGCGAACCGCTTATGCACAGCCTAGATACGCTCACCGCCGAGCTGCATCAGGCCGGTCTTAGAGTCCATATAGAAACATCAGGATCTCACCCTTTCAGCGGTCGCTTCGACTGGGTTTCACTCTCACCCAAGCCATTCAAACCGCCGCTAAACGAGATGTATTCTAAAGCCAACGAGCTAAAAGTCATTATTAGCGAGCCTGCCGATTTGGACTGGGCGATCGCGCAAGCTCAGAAAGTCTCCGACAAAACCGTTAAACTATTGCAGCCAGAGTGGAACAGCCGGGCGGGTCAGCAGCTCGCCATAGACTACGTCCTCTCCCATCCGAGCTGGCGACTAGGACTGCAAACACACAAATTTTTAGGCGTAAGGTAGCACAGCGATGAGCAGCGGCAAAGCGAACAAAGAAGCCCAGAAAAAAGCCGTTGTCTTACTCTCAGGCGGATTGGATTCTGCGACCTGCGCGGCTCAGGCGATCGCAGACGGCTACCAGGTCATTGCCCTCTCTTTTGACTACGGCCAAACTCACGACCGTGAAATCGAGTCTGCGATCGCCATTGTCAAAGCCCTCAACATCTCCAGCCACCAAATCATCAGCGTCAACCTGGCCCAATGGGGCGGCTCCTCACTCACCGACCAAACCCAAACCATCCCTACAAACGGCGCAGACCTACAGTCGAAGGAAATTCCCTCCACCTACGTCCCTGGGCGCAACACAGTATTTATTGCGATCGCCCTCTCCCTCGCCGAAGCCCAACAGGCCACCGCCATCTACCTCGGCATCAACGCCGTAGACTACTCCGGCTACCCTGACTGCCGCCCCGAATACCTATGCGCCTTCCAGCACCTCGCTACCCTCTCCTCCAAAGCGGGCATAGAAGGCCAAGCCCCCCAGCTCATCGCCCCCCTCATTCACGACACCAAAATCGACATCGTCCGCCGTGCCCTTAGCCTAGGCGTTCCCATAGAGAAAACCTGGTCGTGCTATCAGGGCAAAGAACGTCCCTGCGGCCTATGCGATTCCTGTCGTATTCGAGACGCGGCGCTTATTCAAGCAGGAAGAATAGACCTCGCTACCGAAATAGCTAGAAAGCATCTACAAACAAAGCCGATGGCCGGATTCGAACCGGCGACCTAATCATTACGAATGATTTGCTCTACCCCTGAGCCACATCGGCGACTTCAGTTGAAGATTGTAGCAGAGAATATCAGCATTCAGGTACCAGAGCAGCAGAGAATGAGTCCTGTCAAATGATTCCTGCAAAAAAGCACCCTTACACGCAAGCTGTCACAATAAGAAGTCCGACCGATTGCGCACATATAGAAACAGGTTTTAAAAGAACGATGGCAAAGGAGAAAGCAAAGGCCGAAAAGAGCCAAAGCAATAGTCCAAGAAAAGGCCAGATAAAAAGCCAGCAAAGCAACAAGAAAAAAGACTGGACAACCAAAAAGCCCCCGCAGGGCATGACACAAGAACGATTTGACCGGCTAGTGGCAGAGGCTCAAGCCCCCTACAAAGGCTTTAGAAAATTCATCTACGGCTCCATCGGCGCATCCGGTGCAATTGGCGGATTTGTCTTTTTCACCAAAATTTTAGCTGGCCGAGACATCGCCGCCTCCCTTCCAAACCTGGCGCTGCAACTGGGCATCGTTGCCCTCATGGTGTTTCTATTCCGCTGGGAAGATCGAGACAAAAAAGAAAGCTAACTCAGACAAATCTCAAGCAAGTCCATGTCGGCCACACCCCACCTACCCCATCAGCCCGCTGTAACAAACACGTCAGCAAACACACCAGCTGATAAGCTGCCTGTCGTCCTCGTCCACGGCATCTGGAACACAGCAGCCATTTTCAGCCCACTAAAAAACTACCTAGCGCACAACGGCTGGCGCGTACACGCTCTTAGCATGACACCCAACAACGGTGACGCTCCCATAGAAGCGCTCGCCCGGCAGGTCGCCAACTTTGTCAACGCATCGCTAGGCCCACAGCAGGCCTTTCATCTCATTGGCTTTAGCATGGGCGGCCTTATCAGCCGCTACTATCTTCAGCGCTTGGGCGGCCTCACTCGGGTCAAAAAATTCATCGCTATTTCAGCACCGCATCAAGGCACCGCACTCGCTCTTGGCAGCTACCGACAGGGCATCAAACAAATGCGTCCTCATAGCCCCTTTTTAGCAGACCTAAACAAAGACATTCACCGCCTTAAAGCCATCCAAATCTTCTCCTTTTGGACCCCCTTCGACCTTCTCATTCTACCGCCCTGGCATTCTCAGCTCCCCTTCGGCCAAGTACACTGCCTCAACATCTCTAGCCACAACAAAATGATCCGAGATATCAAAGGACTAACCGCAATCAACAACGCCCTAAATCATAAGAATCACTAACAAAAACATCCCCTATTCCCCGTCCCCAATCCCCTACTCTCCATCTCTCCCTCCCGACCATCCCCTCCCCACATCCTCTCTTTCTTTCAATTGTAGTGGTCGCTACAGCCAAAAAGCCAAACAAACAGGTACATCTAAAGTACGCAAAAGCGCTCGCGCTCAGCGGGTATGGCACTGTGATACTGTTGCATAATAGCTACCTTTCCGAGATTCCTTACCCCCTTGTACTCCATACTCTAGAGACACCTCTAGAAACGTCTTATGTCAATTTATGTTGGAAACCTGTCTTTTGATGCCACTCAAGATGACATCAATCAGGTCTTTGCAGAGTACGGTACGGTAAAGGCTGTCAAAGTCCCGACCGATCGCGAGACAGGACGAGTCAGAGGATTTGCCTTTGTAGAAATGTCTGGCGACGCCGAAGAAGAAGCTGCCATCAGTGCTCTAGACGGAGCTGAATGGATGGGCCGCACGCTCAAAGTAAACAAAGCCAGACCTCGTACCTAAAACACCAAAAAAAACCTATAGAACAAACCTAGACAGATGTACTGAAAATAAAGCAGTAAGTGCCTCTAGCACTCCCAGCGTGGGAAGGCTAGGGGCACTCTTTTGCCGTTTTCACTGCCACTTTTGCAGGGGCTCACGGCCTAAATCCCCTATGGCCCTTTGAAATTCACCCAAAAGCATCAAGAACGTCTTAGCCGACCACGGCCTATCCTGTTCTGCGCTATCGTCGGCATTTCGTGTTCTCCCTGGCTCATCTTACTGGGTACAGATACCTATCTTCGTCAGCAGCAGGTCCAAACAAACCTACAGGCGGAGGTTTTCTTCGCGCAGGTACCGCTTCACCTCAGCAACCCTGCGGCTGAGCAAGTCGACCGAATTGGCGCTCAGCTAGGTTTAGTGCCCAACGCCAGCTACGCGGTGCCTATCCTTGTTAGCAACAGCGCAGCTAAAGATTTTGCAGCTATCGAAGACTCGCTCAACAAATTTCTTCTTAGCCAGTCCAGCAAAATCTCTGGTCCGCTCGAGGCGCTGCCATCCGATCTGGCAAACTACGTCACCGCCTATCAGCCCATTATTGATGCCTTACAGCGCTATTTAATCAACAGCGAGGCCCCTCAGTGGGAAATGGACAGCGATCGCATGAGCGATCCCACCTATCCCCCACCCGGCTTCTTCAACATTCGCAGCCTGCAAAAGCTACTGCTGCTCTCGGCTATGCAGTCACAGCAAAAGGGGCAAACCACAGAAGTATTCGACACCCTAGAAGCCTCCTGGCAGCTCAACAAAACCATCGCCGAAAGATCAGACCTATCTTCACAGGTGCTAGTCGCGGTTATCTCCGCACAGCGCGCTAGCATTTTGCGCCATCTCGACCACGTGCCGCCTCAATGGCAAGACCGGATGCGATCGCAGCTAAGCCTTCAGCCCATCATGAAAGGCGTCACGTTCGAGACCTGGCTACAGTATCGCATCCGGCAAAATGCCTGGATTCCAACGTCATTAGCAAAAGCAGATGCTGGATTTGGCGAGAAACTGCGGGTGATGTTTGCCAACAGATTCTCAGCCCAGTCGTACTTCAAGCTTGTCTCTCTTAACAGCACACAAACAGCTCACAAGGCTCTACAGCAGCTTGCAGAGCTGGACGTTTGCACCACGCCGCAGGTCGTTGCAGAAGAGCGTCTAGCTGAAATAGAAACCGCGAGATGGAACCACAGCAGCGCGATTGAGCCCTCCGTTGTTACCAAGCGCTGGCAAACAGCAGGTATGCGATCGCTCTCCCTAGAACTTTCCCTCCACGTCCTACAGCTCAAGGCTCAGTTTGAAGCTACAGGCGCATGGCCTACAGCAATAGCCCCCCTTCCATCCGAAGCCTGCCCAGACGAGCGGTGGATCTACACGACACACAAGGATGGCAGCATCAGCCTCTCCTTCAGCCAAAAGCTGCTCTCACCGGCTGCGATTCCGCTCACGTATCACAGCCAACAAAAAGCGCCACCGTAGGAGCTTAACGGTGACGCCTTCTGTTATGAAAAGCAGACTTTAAAGAGGTGTAGCCCTAGCACTAGCTAGCCTTGATCGCCTTCTCAGACATGCTGTAAGTACCACCGCGACCGCGATACCAAACCCCGTCGCGAGCACCCGCAGAAAGGATATTAGAGATTCGATTGCGAGCTTTCAAGAAGTGATTCTTGGGCATGTCTTCTTTAAAAACAGCATTCATCACGTCCGCAATCTTGAAAACATTTGTAGGCTGCGCCTGCAACACACCCACAATCACATCAGGCAAAGGAGACTTCCGGTAGTTCTCTTGAACATAGCGCTGCCAGTTTGCAGTTCTACCGCTCCGCTTCATGCTGGTCTTCTTTTCTTTTGTCGTGGTTTCCTCATCGGTAGACTTGACCTTTGCAGGGCGTCCGCGCTTGGCAGCTGGTTTTGTTGCAGCTTTAGCGGGCGTTTCTTTAGCTGTTTTTTCTTTGTCGGTCGTCTCAGCTTCAGCCGTTTTAGCTTCAGCTGTCTTGGCGGTCTTGCGCTTTGTCGCCGTTTTGGTTGCAGTTGCCTTCTTTGCGGTCGTCTTAGTCGCTTTGGTCGCTTTCTTTACAGTCGCCTTCGATGCACCAGCCAAGCTAGTAGCAGCGGCAATATCTGCTATCTCAGGACTACCGATCTCAGGATTACCGCCCGATTCAAACATAGAGATAACAGTTTGGATGCCTTTGCGCTTTTCCTGTAGCTCGTTCAGCTGAGCCTCCAACGCAGCGGTCTGTTCAGACAATTCAGAATCAACCGCTAGAAGCTGCGGCAAGACAGATGTAGACATAAGATGTCCTCTCCTTTCAAGATGAGTAAGGTAAGTTAAAATGCGAGTGTAAGAAATAGCGTAAAAGATCGTGCCAGCAGCCTAATAGCAAAAGGTTCAGCCGTTCTCCTTAGCGGATTCTTTGGACAAGAACGCAGGCCAGCCGGAACATTCACAGAGCCTTCTTCCTCGCGTTCTTCATGTGACAACAGTCACTCGGCAACAGCTACTAAAAGAAGCTATCGAAGAAAGAAGAGGCGTAAAGAAAGAGCCTTTGATAAGAACATTCACCGGTAGTGCACAAGGCTCAAGCAGAATACTTGAAGCAACATGCCTCTCGACAAGTCCAGATCAAAAATAGGACGGTGCTGAAATAAGACGTTGCTAAAGAGCAGCTATCTAAGACACTCTATACGGAATATCCCTTTCGAGAATAACACTATTTAAACACTTTCTTCTTTTTAGTCAAGGCTTTTTCCATTTTCTTTAGAAGTTGGGAGGGATTAGAGTCAACTTACTTAGAGAATTACAGCCTATTCTCACTTTTGTTATTCGAGTTTTAAGCAATCTTTTAGCTGAGTTAGCGCTTGAACATACGCTAACAAACCATCGCATCTGCATCATCGCTATTCACTGCCAGACGAGCGATCCACCAAAGGTTTTGCAGCGTTCTGTTCAGCTGTCCGAGAAAAAACGGAGCCCGCGTATTTGACGATCAGAAAGAACCCAACTAGCAGCAGCAGACTTAGCGCCAGCCAAAAGCGAATCTCTAAAACAGACCAGCAGGCGAGCAGTGACAGACCGCCAGCGTTCGCAAGCAAAACAGGCAGACGACCAAGAAGTCCCAGGTGGGTAACAGAAGATGATTTCTGCGGACACAGATGAACTTTTGCCAACAGATTAAACCACAGCTGACTAAAGATAACGACGATTCCGCCCCACTGAAGAGAGAGCAACACGCCATAGAAGCCCAACAGTTCTAGAACAATAGTACTAAGAACAGTCTTTCTAAAAGATTCAAGCCGGGCGTCTTCTGGTAGCTCAGCTTCTAAGAATTGAGCGCTCACCGTTGCAGTATTGTCTAAATCTACCTTTGCCATGCGCGCTAGGTCTAAGCACAAGAGCAATAGTGCCAGAGACAACAGCTGTTCAGGCAGTGACTGCGCAAGAAATGCGTCACGCAATATACCTATGATTGCAGGGACAAATAACAAAGGGACAAACGACCGAAGATTAGGCATAGTGATTTGAATAGTAATTCGACCAGTGGCTTTTATGACTTCTTCACAGCGCTATATTCTGACCTTGTCTTGCCCCGATCAAGTAGGTGTTGTAGCAGCCGTCAGCACAATGGTCGCGGCCAACAGCGGTTGGATTAGTGAGGCGCATCACTATTCTGATCGCACGCGGCAGCAGTTTTTCATGCGCCAGGAGATTTTAGCGGACTCTCTTCCCTTTTCTATCACAGAGCTGCGTCAGCGCTTTGAACCCATTGCCGATAAGTTTGATATGAGCTGGTCTATCCACGATGCCAGCCAAAAGAAACGGGTTGTTATCCTGGTTTCAAAAGGAGGGCATTGCCTCTACGACTTACTCTCACGCTGGCGTAGCAACGAGCTAGACATTGAAATTGCCTGCGTCATCTCCAATCACGAAATCTTCAAAGGGCTAGTGGAGTGGCACGGCGTTCCTTACTTCTATGTGCCTGTGACGCCTGCAACAAAAGCAGCTGCAACCGAACAGATGATGTCTCACTTCGAGGACTGCAAAGGAGATGTCATGGTGCTAGCCCGCTACATGCAGATTCTGCCGCCGGAGATGTGCGATCGCTATTCCGGTAGAATCATCAACATCCACCACTCTTTTCTACCGTCTTTCATTGGCGCCAAACCCTACCACCAGGCATACAATCGCGGTGTCAAGCTCATCGGCGCAACCTGCCACTATGTAACAGAAGATCTAGACTGCGGTCCCATCATCGATCAAGACGTTCTGCGCATCGATCATTCCGACTCCCCAAGGGATCTTGCACGCTACGGCAAGGACATTGAGAAAACAGTGCTAGCTCGTGGGCTGCGATATCACATAGAGAATCGCGTCATGCTGCACGAAAATAAAACTATCGTATTTCGCTAATGGCTATCTTTGAGGCAAAAGTCAGCGGAAACATCGTTACCGTACCGGCTCATTCCTTGCTCATTCGTTACAAGAATCTTTTGCCTGTGATGAACTACCGCACAAGGCGCTACACTCACTTTGTGGGGAGAGCCTTATATATAAACAAAGCGACAGGTGAGAGACTCTTACCGCTTGTAAACAAGAATTTTTCTGAATGAGGACCGCATAAACATGACCGACCCTGTACTTTCTCAACTCGTCTCCGTTGAGTCTGACTTGACCACACAGGTTGAACAGTTAGAAACTCAACTTGCACATATTCAAGCGCAGCACCAGAGTCTGCGCAGCGTTATAGAGCTGTTTGAAGAAGGTGGCACAGCATCTGATGCCAGCCCTACGTCACAGGCAGCGACACCGGCCTCTACCAAAACAACGGCAAAAAAGGCACCGGCCCAGTCGGCAGATAAAACGTCATCCAAGGAAACATCTTCGAAGACAGAGAAAGCTAAACGCACTGCGACAAAATCAAAACCAGGGCGAAAGCCAAAGCAACAAACGGCAGGGCAAAAGAAAAAAGACGGCAGAGCGGCCACCTGGCAAAAGCACGTTCAGTCTCAGTATCGAGATCTGGCCCTGCCCGAATCAGTCAGCAGCGTATTGCGATCAAGCCCTTCAGAGGTATTTACCATCGCAGATATCATGTCTTCTATCTTTAAAGAAGACATGCCCCGAACGGCCTACCTCAAAGCGCGCAATCGTATCTCCAATATTTTGTCGGCAGGTGCGCGCGATGGCACCTGGTACCGAGGACGTAACGGTCGCTACTCACAGTCGGAGAGTGTGACCAAAATAAAATAGCGCTCAAAAGACCTATCATCAACAGCGCACTATGTAACTGCGCACTATGCAACTGCGCACTATGCAACAGCAGTTACGGAAGCATAGCCGCTGACAAACAACTACAGAGCCCAGCGAAGGAGGTAATTCACCAGAGTTGCCTCCTTTGCTAGTGTTAGAACCTGCCTTATATCTATCTCATCAAATTATTTCTACCAGTGCGATACAGCGCACTCAGCTTCTATGGATTTCAACCAGCCGATATTCATTGCCATCGCCATCAATACTGTTTTAATTGCGATCGCATTTCTCCTGCCTAAGAAGCTCTTAACCCCAGCCGGGTACGCCAACGCCTGGCTGCTGGGCGTAATCGTTTGGACAGCCCTTGGCTGGCAAGCCTACGCCACCACACTGTTCTATTTTTTTGCGGGATCAGCGGTCACAAAAGTCGGCATGGACACCAAAGAAGCCTACGGCATTGCCGAGGACAGAGGTGGCATCCGTGGACCTGGCAACGTGTGGGGCTCAGCGCTCACAGGCGCACTTTGCGGCATCGGCATTATTGTTATCAGCGCGCTTGTGCCGACCGCAATCGCCATCTGGCAGCCGCTGCTTGCCCTGGGCTTCGTCGCTGCCTTCAGCACCAAACTCTCAGACACCACAGCCACCGAAATTGGCAAAGCCTACGGCCAACGAACATTTTTAATCACCACACTCAAGCCAGTCCCTAGAGGCACAGAAGGCGCCATTAGCTTAGAGGGCACCCTAGCTGGGGTCATCGGCTCCGTCGCGCTAGCATCTGTAGCCTGGCTCTGCGGGCTTATCACTCCCTACGGTATTGGCATCTGTATGGTCGCTGCTTTTGTCGCCACAACCGCTGAGAGCCTCATTGGAGCTACGCTAGAAGGACAGCTCAGCTGGCTAACGCACGACTGGGTCAACATCATCAATACAACCATCGGCGCAGTAGTTGCAATTGTCATAGCTTGGCTGCTTATTTGAGCCTACTTATTTGAGCCTACCAAGTAGCCAAGCAAACAATCGCATGGGCGCTATACATCACTCGCAGGATGAAGCTGTACTCATGCTCTACTCAAATTCAAATATACGTATTAAGCCGATCCTAAGAAACAAAGATGTGCTATCAATATCTATCCGTAGGCAGTTCCGTAGCCAAACAAAAATTCCTTTCCGGATAGAAAATATGGAAAATTTCAAGAAACCATATAAAATAAATGTGTGATCCCCAGTTACCCTAGATAATAGCGCTGTAAGCAGCGCTGCTTTTTACCCAAAAAGTTTTTGTCCAGACCTGGGAAGAACCACCCATAAAAATCTATATTTAAAGAGCACTTCCTATGATGACTACGGTTACTGATGAGAATTTCACGCAGGAAGTTCTATCCTCTTCAGCGCCAGTTATTGTCCATTTTCAAGCCCCGTGGTGTGGCATTTGCAGACTGATCACGCCCGTACTAAATAGCTTTCAGCTAGAGTGGCCCGGTGCTATCCGCGTACTCGACATCAACGCTGACCAAAACCTAAAGCTCGCTAACTTCTATCGCTTAAAAACGCTGCCAACCCTCCTTTATATGGAGCAAGGAGAGGTGATTGAACGCATAGAAGGCTTCCGAAGCCGCGAAACGCTACGCGCTCGGCTCGACGACATCGCTCGCAGATATCGGTTAGAAAATACGCTTTCTCAGTCAGCGTAGGTCAGTCAGTACGGAGGTGCCGCTGAGACTCTGTTGAGAATCTAGGTAGATGAGAAATAGCCTTGCAGCAAAAAGTCATCGGACACAGGCGTCAGCGTTACATTCGTCAGTGGCTTCGCCTCCGTCATTTTCTCTAAGCCTAAATCGCCGATAGGGGAAGGGGCTCCCCGCCCACCAATAATCTTGGGCGCAATGAATGCCCACACCTTTTGTACGGCATTAGCTGCGATCGCCTCAGCCGCCAGCGTCCCACCGCATTCCCACAGCACCTGCATTAGCCCACGCTCATACAGAGCCACCATCACCGCATCAGGCGTCAGCCTCTCCATACGCGCAATCTCTACGCCCTGCTGAATCAGCGCCGCTGCTACCGCTTCATCTGCATTGGTCTGGCAAAATACGAGCGTCGGCGCGGTCGATACGTCCCAGAGGTTGGCAGCTGTCGGTAAGTTCAATCCTCGGCTGAGCACTACCCGCAGCGGATTGCGCTTCCCCATACCGTGACTCGTCAGTCGAGGGTTGTCTAGCCGCACCGTGTTACCCCCTACAATTACCGCGTCGCACTGGCTGCGCAGCTGATGCACTCGCTGCCGAGAAGCCGGACCGCTGATCCAAGCGCTGTGTCCCGTTGTCGTGGCAATCTTGCCGTCTAACGTCATTGCATATTTCAAAATGCCGAACGGTCGCCGATACCTGAGTCGATGCACGAACGCCTCATTCAGTCGTTGACATCGCGCTTCTTCAACACCTACCTTCACTTCAATCCCAGCGGCCTGCAAGGCCTCAATACCCCCCGTCGCTTTCGAATTGGGATCGCGCATGCCAATCACCACCCGGCGAATCCCCGCTTGAATCACAGCCTGACTACAGGGCGGCGTTCGCCCCGTATGATTACAGGGCTCCAAATTGACATATAGGGTCGCACCTTTAGCGCGATCGCCCGCTGCTCGCAGGGCAAAAATCTCGGCGTGCGGCTCTCCCGCCTTGGGATGAAAGCCCTCACCCACCACTTCACCTGCTTGAACAATCACCGAGCCTACTAATGGATTTGGCGCGGTATGGCCAGCGGCTTGAGCCGCCAGCTCACAGCAACGAATCATCCGCGCCGCATCAGCACTGCGGTCAAGAGCAGCATCAAAGTCGTTGGACTGTGTCATGGGTTTAGAGGGTCAAAAATCATAGAGATATAAGCAGAAATGTCTACAGGCTCATACGCACAAATGACCCTTAAGAGATTATATTGAACACGTCCAAAACAGCAGCAAGCGTGCATAAGAACAGCAGGTTTTACACCTTTTTGCAGGTCCATATCAAACAGCTGCCACAGAAACACTGGCTATGGACAGCGCTAGCCATTATCACCTTCACAATTACTGCCGCGCCGCACAGTCTTCAGTCTACGGCTTTAGCGCAGTCTGATGCAGACGCGCTGGTAGGGCCTAGCAGACCATCGCGATCGCAAACCTCAGTAGATAGGCTTTTGCCAAGCGACTGGGCACTGCCAGCGCCCATCTTGAGTGAGTTAGCATCTAGCGCGATCGCCCCCATCTATCTAGATGGAAGAACTGTGTTTTACCTTAGCGCCCCTACTGTAGAAGGCGAGCAGCCTGCCGAACTCAGAGCCAAAGAAATTCAGCAGCGCCTCAATCGATTCGCTACCGCTCAAATGGATAAAAGCGGTACAGACACCCATAGAGCGAAGGGCACCGTTACCGTCAGTGTTGATGAGCCGACTAAGCTACCCGTCGTTTTTGTCGACGATCAGCAGTTCTTAACAGTCACAACCCTCGACGCCCAGTTCAGCGGCTATGTGAGCTCTAACGAGTATGCGACCGTTCTCAGGGGAAAAATAGAAGCTGCGCTAGAACGCTACAGAGCGGAACGTCGACCCGATTTTCTACAGGGGCAGGCCCAAAAAGCAGTTGGCATTATCATTGGCGTTCTCCTACTGTTCGTCAGCAATCGGTACACTCAACAGCGGCTACAGCAAAGGCAAGTAGGCCTCATCAGCACCAGCACGGAGCTTGGCCAAACAACTTTGAGCACACGTCCACCTATGATGACGACTGCGATCGCAGACACCGTAGACTCCGTACTCGACCTCATTAGAGCCCGCCTCGACAACCGCCAGCAACGCAAGCTCAACGAAATGGCCATCGGTCTGCTGCTAGTGCTACAAGTCGGACTGTGCATTGGTAGCGTCCTATGGGTGCTCGCACTATTTCCCTACAGCCGTTGGATCACCACACTGTTACTGCACTGGATAGGCGTACCCGCAGAAACTTTGCTGATTGCAGGCGTTGCCTACACGGCGATCCGGCTCATCAGTCTCGTAATCGATAAAATTTGTCTAGCACTACAAGAAGGTGCACAATGGGCACCCGAAGCATCCCAGAGGCTCAGCCTTAGATTCCTCACCTTTTCACAGGTTGCGAAAGGTGTCGTAGGCTCAGTCATCTTCGGCGTGATGATACTCACCATACTCGCTGCCGCAGGCGTTCAAGTAGGCCCACTACTAGCCGGTGCTGGTATTATCGGCGTCGGCATCTCTCTGGCTGCGCAAAGCCTGATCAAAGACATCATCAACGGCTTTCTCATTCTATTTGAGGACCAGTTTGGCATCGGCGATGTCATCGCCATTGGAGACGTCACCGGCAGCGTGGAAACCGTCAACCTACGCATCACCCAGTTGCGCAACACCGAAGGCCATCTTATCACCATTCCCAACAGCCAAATTAGCATCGTTCAGAACCTTTCAAAAGACTGGTCCCAGGTCGACTTATCTATCACCGTCGGCCCCAAAAACAACATCGAACAAGCCCTTGGCCTTTTCAAATCAACAGCAGCCGGAATGGCCGACGACCCTGAGTGGCAAAAGTTCATCTTAGAGCCGCCCGATCTCCTTGGTATAGATGCCATTGACTCTACCGGCATCACGCTGCGTCTGTTCTTAAAAACTCAGCCGCTAAAGCAGTGGCCTGTCGCCCGCGAACTGAGGCAGCGGCTGAAGCGCACCTTCGACGAAGCCGGTATTAGTATCGGCGTGCCGCAAGAGCGGCTGGAGATTTATTGGAAAGACGGTGTTCCTCAAGACGGCTTGATACCATCTTCTGGAAACACCCACTTGGGCCCTTCCTGAGTCCGCTCCTGCTGCTTACGACGAACCGCTTCTGCGGCCATTTCCAGCATGTCGTCTAGCGAGGTGCTAGAGATGAATTCAGAGGTTTTCTGCCGCTCCTCCTTATGAGGGCACTGGTCACCCAGTACACAGCCGTCTTTACAGGCTTCGGCGCAATTGATGTCTGCCATGATAGGTTCGAGATTTTAGCGTGATGTTTTCCGAGTCCAATTTTAAGGGATTTTACGGTTAGAATCTTACACCTGTAGGGAGGGTTCTATCAAAGCCTGACGCAGCGCAACAGCACACTGATCAAGATGAGCCCTAGTGTGCGTTGCCATAACGCTCATCCGCAAACGGCTCACTGGCACTGTCGGCGGACGCACCGCAGAGACTAAAACCCCTTTACTTTTCAGCTGCGCGCTCAGTCGCAAGACCGTAGCAGCATCCTTTACCTGCAAACACACAATGGCTGAATCTGAAGGTAAGCGCTTAACGTACTGCCATTGGGCAGGAGGAATGTCAGCAAGCAGCAGATCAATCTGCTGTTCTAGATAGCGGGCGTTTTGAGATAGCTGGGTGAGGCGCTGAGGCTCTTGATTGAGGACAGCGATCGCACCTATCGCCGCCGCCGTATCCGCAGGCGATAGTCCCGTCGTATAAATCCAGCTCGCCGCCCGATTCCGCAGAAAATCAACCAGCTCAGCACTACCGGCCACATAGCCGCCCAAGCTCGCAAACGCCTTGCTCAGCGTCCCCATCTGTACCACGGGCTGATGGCCACAGTCAAAATGCTCCACACAGCCCGCGCCTGTACGGCCCAATACCCCAGCGCTATGCGCCTCATCAACCATCACCATGGCATCAAACGGCTCAGCCAAATTCAAAATCTCAGACAGCGGGCACACATCTCCGTCCATCCCAAACACACCGTCGCTAAGTATTAAGCAACGACGATAGCTCGCCCTATGCACCTTCAGTTTGTCAGCTAGATCTGCCATATCGCAATGGCCATAGGTAACAACCGTCGCACTGCTAAGGCTCGCTCCGTTCTGCAAGCTCGAATGATTGTACTCATCGGTCAGCACCAAATCTCGGCTGTTAACCAACGCAGCAATCGTTCCAATATTCGCCAGGTAGCCGCTGCTAAACACAATCGCATCTTCCGTTTTTTTGAGCCGGGCGATCGCACCTTCCAACTCACCATGCAACGCCCGATGACCACTCAACAGCCGAGATCCCGTCGAGCCAGTACCGTAGGTTTGAGTAGCCGCGATCGCCCGCTCAACCACTCGCTCATCGCCCGCCAACCCTAAGTAGTCATTGCTCGTCAAGTTCACCATGGCCTGGCCCGCTACCGTCACCACCGGCCCACATCCACCTTCAATCGTCTGCACCTGGCGGTACCAGTTCGCCCGATGCAAGGTCGCCAAAGACTTCGATATCCAGCGGTACGGATCAGGCATAGCTCCAGAAGATCGCCAATCAATCCAACGGTAGCATCACCCGACTCAACGTCCGCCCATCCTCCATCAGGCTCAGCGTAAATTCACCGCCCAAATCCCGCATTAGAGACTGACAAACCCACAGATGACTATTCTCCGGCTGCTGTAGCGCAGAAGGTGAGAGCAAATCTGAAGAGCGCCCCTCGCTTAATTCTTCTAGCACCTGAGATGAAACGCTGCCCTCATCCGTAATCGAAATCTCTAGCCAGTGAGCGTCTATACAACGGCACCAGATGTCGACGCGATCACCCACCGGAGAGCGCTCACAGGCTTTTGTCACCAGCTCATACAGCACAAACTCAATCTTTACAACGTCGCCTGTCACCGTCAGATTATTCTCGCAGTGCACCTTAGACCACAGCTGCTTTGCCTGAATCAACGGGTTCGCTCGCCCCGTCGCCCGCTTCAGCAGGCTAATCAAAGGCGTACTATTCTCCTGGGCAATGTCTATCGCCCACCGTTCCTTTTCAGTCACGTGGTCCAGCTGATCGCTTAGGCTGTGCATATCTTGAAGCAACATCTGCTGACGTGCATTTGGCCCGCTCAAGAGCGGCGTTATCTGCTTCAAACAGGACTTCACACTCCGATTCAAATCTTCAATCTGGTGCTGCTTGTACCAGTTGAGCTGAGTGAGTGCCTGCTGCTGCTGCTGCATCTGACCGGTGAGCTTAAGGTGCCGACGACACCAAGCCAGCTGATTGACAATGATTGCCAGCAGCGTCGTTTGCTCATCAGACCACTGACGATGGGCACTGTCAGCCAAAACGACAATGGCATTTGGCTCATGCTCAGGGGCTGTTCGCAGCGCCATCGCCAGCAGCTGCGAGCCTTCTGGACCTGTGATCCAAGACGGTGTCTCCTTGGGTAAATCTTCTAGTTTTACGGTGAGAAGGCCTTCTGTGGCGATCGCCCAGTTGATCAGCGCATCCGCTTCTACCGAAATAGCGCGATCGCTCTCCATCTGAAACTTATTGCTTTCACTCGAAACCGTACTCACCTGCGCTACAGCCGCGCCATTCTCCCAAGACACAATTCCTGCAATCGGCACATGCAGCAGCCGAGCGATGTTGCGTGTTGCCGCTTGATCAAGCGCTTCAATCTTAGAGAGCCGCTGTAGACGGCGCATGCCCCACTGAAAAGTCTCATGGAGCTGAGCCTGCTGGTCGCTCTGCCTCTGCAAAGACCACTGATGCAAAATCAGTCCGATCTGGCTGCTCAGCGTTTGCAGCAGCTCCCGCTCAGCCTGACTCCAGCGCCGCTCAATCTTATCAATCACCACCACAACACCTTCGGGCGCATGCCCCGGCGACGTATTGCTTACCAGCAGCGACTTCGCTCCCATTGCCCGCAGCGGCGACTGCCACGCCACAAACTTCAAATCGCCTTCAAAAGCTTCCACACTCACCGGAGAATGAGCCCGCCGCAGCATCTTTTCATCCACACTATCCAACGGATTCCAGTGGTATCCCTGACCACTATTTTGCGCCCCCACACCTTGCCCTGCGCGATAGCACAAGTCAAACCCACCCCTATCTTCATTAGCGCTCAGCACCAGCAGCTGATCGGTCCCAATCCGGGCCGCCAACTGCTCTACACAAAGCCCCAGTACGTGCATCCAGTCACGGTCGTTGTGAATGCTGCGAGTAATACCCGCACTCAGCAAGTGATCCGAACGCATCTGGCTCAAAGCCGTATCCATCTCAGCTGCGGGCATTGCCAGGCCCAACAGCTGTGCCACCCCCTGTACATAGGTCTTCTCAGCCTCACTCCAAATGCGCGGTCCTCCCCCTTCAACCGAGATAAATCCCTGAAGCTCATCCTGATACAAAATAGGCGCAACCACCACAGACTGGGCCTTCAAATGCAGCATCAGGCGGTTGGCAACACTTGCCTTTATCGAGCCCTCTAGCTCACCGAGTGCCAGCATTTCGCCGCTACACAGCAGCTTATATAGACCTGCTACTTCACTCACAGGCAGCGTATTGTTGTGTTTGCCAGTGAGCTTCCCCACACGACACCAAAAATATCGCTCCCGAGACTCCAGCCAGTACACGCTCGTGGTTGCACCCACAAACTTTTGAGTTTCATCAGCAACCGACTGTAAGCGGGCGTCTATGCCCGACAGCTCACTTAGCGAGTTCAGTAAAGACAGCAAGGGTTTAGCGGGTTGTTTTGTCTGCTGCCGCTGGTCTTCTAAAGCGCGCTGGTAGATAGCTTCTGCCAGCGCGTTACTAATCGCCAGCAGCGTAGAATTCTCTAAAATACCCGGCAGCACTCCCCATCGACGAGAGCCCAAAACCATCAGGCCAAAGCAAATATTTTGGCGTTGAATCGGCAGGATCACCGTGCCTTGCAGCTCAAAGTTCTTTGCGATTCGAGCCCACGCGCCTGCCCTCGACTCTTCTCGAATGTCAGCAATCACCATGGGCTGTAGCTGCACAATCACCTGCTCTAGCAAATCGCCAGGATGCAAGGCCAAGGACGTATGAGAAAATCGCCGAGGGCCATTGGTAATAATCCCTCTGGTCGTGAGATTGTGACTAAAGCGATCGTAGAGCCCCATCCACAGCAGCGAAAAGCCAAACTCAGTGCGAATTGCACTCAGCGCCTCCTGAATGGATTTATCTAAAGTCTCAGCTTCCCAAATAGCAGGCAGCACCTGACTAAGTTCTTGCTTAGTCAAATCGCTGGCCGCTCGTCTATCGCGACGATGATCGGGAGATTGAACAGTGGGCTTAACCATATAAAAGACAGTAGAGAAGTCAGCTAACAAACCAACTCCGTAAAAATACGGGTGGTAAGCGAAGCGTTTACAAATGCTTGATACCCGTATAGTTCCCTTCACACTCGGCTGACTCAACCGCATTTTGATGGGTCAGAAATTTAACTATCTTTAGATAGGAGTTTGACTTGCTATATTGCTTGCTGTTGCCGTAAATTTACACACACCTGCGTCTTCAAGGTGTTTTCTTTAGAGGTTTCTTTTGCAACAGCTTTATCGTTTTGGGCTACGTCCACTTTTGTTTCAAGCCTTCAAAGCCGATCCAGAAACCACCCATCGGCAAACCATTGACCTGCTAGCATGGCTCGCCGCAGAACCCACCAAAGGCGCGATGTTTCACCAGCCCACTCGGCTAGCCGCACAGTCCGCTATGGCAGGCGCGTTCAAAGCCCGCTCACCTATGCGTGCGATCGCTCTCTCTTCCGTCCTCTCACAGTCTCTGTGGGGCCTTTCGTTTGAAAATCCTCTCGGACTCGCCGCCGGGTTCGACAAAGATGGAACCGCTGCAAGAGCGTGGCCGCTTATGGGATTTGGCTTTGCAGAGCTAGGCACAGTCACCTACTACGCTCAGCCAGGAAATCCTAAGCCGCGAATGTTTCGTCTGGTCTCCGACAGAGCCGCGCTCAATCGTATGGGCTTCAACAACGGCGGAGCCGCTGCCCTTGCAGAAAAGCTAGACGCACACTGGCCCGATAGAAACTACCCTATCCCCATCGGTATTAACCTAGGTAAGTCTAAAATTACGTCGCTCGAAGAAGCGGCAGAAGACTATCGAAAAAGCTTTGAGCTGTTGAAAGAGCAGGGGAGTTATTTTGTGGTGAATGTGTCTTCGCCGAATACGCCGGGGCTGCGATCGCTCCAGGCAAAAGAACAGCTCGCCCCCATTTTGGAAACACTCCAAACTGCCAACACGGCCAACAAACCTCTCCTCGTCAAAATCTCTCCAGATTTAGCCACCGAAGATATTTACGACATCGTCCAGCTCGCGCAGGAGTGCAGCTTAGCAGGCATCATCGCCACTAACACCACTATTAGTAGAGAAGGTCTGCGCACCCAGACACTTACAGAAACCAAAAAAGCTGTCAAAGACGAAGCTGGCGGACTCAGTGGAGCGCCTGTTACACAGCGATCTACAGAAGTTATTCGCCTCATCTACGAGCAAACCCAGGGCGCTCTACCTATCATTGGCGTTGGTGGAATTTTTAACGCAGATGACGCTTGGGCAAAAATCACAGCCGGAGCCTCGCTTCTACAAACCTACACAGGCTGGGTATACGAAGGTCCGACTATGGTCAAAGAGATCCTACATGGCTTGGCTCAGAAGTTGCGATCGCACAACTTACCTAATATCTCTGCCGCAATTGGATCAGAGCATCGCCGAAGTTAACACGAACTACTCAGCTGTTAGATATTGTCGGGGTCAATACCTAGCTCTCTAAGCTTTTGAGCCAGTTTTCCTGTCCTTTCCTGAGCTTGCTGCGCCTCCGTCTGGGCTTCTTGCGCCGCCGTTTGGGCTTCCTGCATAGTTTTCTGAGCAGCTTCTTTTTCCAATCGCTCTTTCTCTATATCAGTCAGAAACCAATTGCCGTCTTCATTGCACCATCTTAGCCAAGGGCCAAGTAAGTCTTCAAAATAGTCGTCCCAAACGCCTAGCCCAATTTTCAAATCAGGCAGCCAAATAGCAGGTGCCTGATTTTTCTGAACAGGCTGTTCTTGATAACGTAGACCATCGTGTTTGAAGTATCTGAGTCTGCTTGTATAGCGACTGTACACAATATAATGAGGCACTTTTAGATACTGTTCATACACAGTGAACTTATCGGGCGGCGTTTGTTTACTGGCTCTCTCTTCGTCGGTGAGTAGCTTTGGAACGCTGGCTGGGTTCTTGAGCATCATCTCTTCGTCAAAAATTCTGTCTGCCTCTCCATAGAAGCGGCCAAGATCTTGTCTTTCTGTATTCAAAGACAAAAACTCAACGACGACAGTCGGAACCTGCTGTTCTTGCCACACAACATAGCTCATACGAGGCTGCTGACTTTCATCGTATGCACGCGGCACGTCCACAGCCAAAAACCAGTCCGGACGTTTGTGCCATCCTGTGTGATTTAGGTCGTAGTAAACGTTTAGATCTGTACCTGTAAATCGATTGCTAGCAGCATAGTCTCTCAGCTGTAGCGTGCGGCTAAGGAGCTGCGGCTGTAAATCATGGAATTCGTCTGGCAAACCGGGTTCGTCTGGAAACTCACTGGGCAAATCATACATTGTCGGCAGCGATTCTTTACGCGCTACCGGTGAGTTTGTATTACCAGTAAACTGACGAGTCACAGTCATGGGAACAGCCTATGTGCCTATAGCTTTTATCTTACCGGTAGTCTTCCGTTTTGATGTTCACGCTCTTAATCGCGCTTCACGTAAGTGTTCAGCCACTGCGTCATCTCCCACAGCACGTGACCTACTGCTTCTTGTGAGCGATAGCCGTGCTCCTCGTAAGGCAAGCTCACGTAGCGAACAGTGCCGCCAAGACCTTTTATTGCTTCGTATAGTCGCTCAGTCTGCATGGGATATGTGCCGGAGTTGTCGTCGGCTGCGCCGTGGATGAGAAGCAAGGGATGGTTGATTTTGTCTGCGTGAGTAAAAGGAGACATGCCGCTGTAGGTGTCTGTAGCATCCCAGTAGTTGCGCTGTTCGCCCTGGAAGCCAAAGGGGGTGAGGCTGCGATTGTAGGCACCGCTACGGGCGATACCCGCGCAGAAGAGATCGGTATGGGCGAGTAAGTTAGCGGTTGTGAAAGCGCCGTAGGAATGGCCACCGATGGCAATGCGGGTGCGATCGCTCACACCGCTCCCGACCAAATAATCCACCGCTGCTTCAGCACTATCAATCAGCTGTTCCAAATACGTATCGTTCGGCTCAGCCTCTCCTTCTCCAATGATCGGCATACTCGCACCCGACAGCAGCGCATAGCCCTGCGTCAGCAAAAACATCGCAGATGAGCGCGCAGGGCGAGTGAAAGTATTTTCAGCGCGAGTCACCTGGCTCGCCGTCTCTCGGCTTTTGTGTTCTTCTGGGTACACCCAGAGCAGAGTCGGCAACGGTCCATCTTTCTCCACATCGTGGTTGGGCGGCAGATACAGCGTCCCCGAAAGTTCTAAACCATCCGCACGGTTGTAGCGCACAATCTCCTTACGAATATTGCGATACCAGGGCAGCGGATCGCTAAAGTGAGTCAGCGCGACATCTTCCGACTGTTCTTTACTGCGTAGCCAATAGTTACCTGGTTCTGTCTTACTTTGCTTGCGAATCAGTAGCGCGCTCGCCTCAGCGTCTAGCACTTTAGCCACCCGAGAGAACCCTTCTTTTGGTGCCTGCCACAGCCTTTCTTTCTCTTTCGTCTTCAAATCGAATTTGTCGAGAAAAGGATAAACGCCCTCAGGAGAAGCGCCTCTACCGGCCAAATACATCTCACCGTCTTCTGAGAGCAACAGCGTCTGCCAGCCAAACTCACCTTGCCCGGTAACAGGCTCGCCAGGATGAGCGTAGGCGTCTTGAAAGTTTCGCGTTTCCAGCAGCTGGGGCGCTACCTCACTGTCGTCCGGCGTCAGCTTCCACATTTTCATCTCACGAGTGTTGTACATCGCTTCATAAGCCAGGGCCGTTTTACCATTGCCCCACACCAGGCCGCTGTAGCGCGCCTGAGATCTCCAAAATAGCTGCGGCTCCTCTGTAAATGGAGCGGGCAAGGTATAAACTGCGTCTCGATATTCGCTCTCTTTGCGAGCGTCTCCACCGTCCAATGCTTCTACCCAATATACCGTCGCAGGCTTGTCCGCTCGCCAGCCACTCGCCCGCCTACCGTCTCTCACTGAGTCAAAGTCAATCGGAATCTCTTCAGCCAGGGGAAGTTCAGAAACGGTGTATACAGATGTGCCCTGTCGGTCGAGAATCTCTGTGCGTCTAGGGAAGCGAGATAGCGGCACCTGGTAGGAGAAAGGTCTGTGGTTGACAGAGACTTTCACCCATTCACCATTAGGAGAAATAGAAACGCCTCTAAACATATCGGGCTGAGTGAATGGGGTTTGTTTCCCATCTAAGGTGATGTGCACCAGCTGTGACGTGAGATAGTATTCCAGCAGAACCTCATCGTGAGGATTTTCTAACAAATTGGTATAGGTGCGAGCAGGAGCAACTCGGCCCAAGTTCTCTTCAATGATGGGCCCAATCGGCAGTATTGGTGCACTTGGCGGTGGGCCATCGTCTACTCTCACTTTGCAGATGAAGCTGTTGTCGGGTAGCCAGCGGATGGGTCCGCCGGAAGTGGCGTTGAGAATGGGGTCGGTAAGCGATCGCACCTCTTCCTTCTCCAAATCCAACACCCAAAGGCTTAGCCCCGTCTTCGCCGCAGGCACCACGTGCGTCAGCGTAAAAGAAAGATACCCGCCGCAATAAGACCACTGCAAATTGCGGATACGCGCATCGTCTGGCAGTGCTACAGGCCGAGCAGCTTTCTCATCGCGGCGACGAATGCTCAACGAATGGTAGTAGCCTGCCTTGGCCGGTTCCCAGGTTTCAGGATTGATTTGCAGGCCAGCTAAAGCCGCCGTTGGCTCAGCCAATTCTATAATGGCGGGCAGCTTAGTGCGTCCTAGTTCAACAATCCAATCGGCCTTGGGTGAGAAGGCTACCACTGGTAAAGGCGGAGCGTCGAGCATCGAAGCGATCGGCTCAGGGGGAGTTTGCCAGGTGTCCTGAGCAGGTTGAATCATAGGTCCGATAGAGTGGGCAGCGCCCATTAGTAGCTACCACAAGACCATAGCACTCTCTCAAATTCACACTTGGCAGGTTGGCTTTTGTTAGTCTCTACCTGGCCTACCGCGTTACTCTTGCGCAAACTCATCCATAGAAGGACAGGTGCAAATGAGATGGCGATCGCCATAGGCCTGATCGATTCGATTTACCGTCGGCCAAAACTTGCGATCGCGCGTCCACTCAGTCGGGAACGCGCCCAGCTCTCGCGAATAGCCCCGCGTCCACTCATCTACCAAATCCGCCGTCGTATGCGGCGCATAGTGCAGCGGACTCTCTTCTAGTGCGATCGCTTCAGACTCAATCTGTTCTACCTCAGCGCGAATCGCAATCATCGCCTCACAGAATCGGTCTAGCTCGTTAAGAGACTCACTCTCAGTCGGCTCCACCATAATCGTACCGGCCACCGGCCAAGACATCGTCGGCGGATGAAACCCATAGTCAATCAGGCGCTTCGCAATATCATCCACATTCACCTGCGCCGTCTTCTTAAACTCCCGCAAATCAACAATGCACTCGTGCGCCACCAGCCCACCGCTACCCTTATACAAAATGTCGTAAGCCCCTTCCAAGCGCTTCGCAATATAGTTCGCACTCAAAATCGCCAGCTCGCTCGCCTGCTTCAGCCCCTCAGCACCCATCATCTGAATGTACATCCAAGAGATCGGCAAAATGCTCGCACTGCCCCAAGGCGCAGCCGACACCGCCCCAATCGCCTTCTCATCTCCTGTTTCCATAACAGAGTGACCCGGTAAAAAAGGCACCAGGTGCGCCGCCACGCCGATTGGCCCCACGCCCGGACCACCGCCACCATGAGGAATACAGAAAGTCTTGTGTAAGTTCAAATGGCACACATCCGCGCCAATATCGCCAGGGCTGCACAAACCTACCTGCGCATTCATATTCGCCCCATCCATATACACTTGAGCGCCATGGCTGTGCACAATCTCACAAACAGCTTTAATACTCTCCTCAAACACGCCATGCGTAGAAGGATACGTCACCATTAGCGCAGAGAGATTCTCCTTGTACTTCTCAGCCTTGGCCGTCAGATCTTCAACATCAATATTGCCGTCATCGTCACACTTCACAGCAACTACTTTCATTCCTGCCATCACTGCACTAGCAGGATTTGTGCCGTGCGCCGACTGAGGAATCAAACAGATATTGCGATGAGCTTCGCCGCGTTCCGCATGGTATTGACGAATCACCAGCAGGCCGGTGTATTCACCCTGAGAGCCTGCATTCGGCTGCAAAGAAATGCCTGCAAATCCAGTAATATTTGAGAGCCAATCTTCTAGCTGAGTAAAGAGCGTTTGATAGCCCTTCGTTTGAGAAAGCGGTGCGAATGGGTGAATCTGGCCGAACTCGGGCCACGTAATTGGAATCATCTCAGCAGTGGCGTTGAGCTTCATCGTGCAAGAGCCCAGCGGAATCATGGCATCTGCCAGAGAGAGATCTTTCTTTTGCAGGCTGTAGAGGTAGCGCAACAGCTCGGTTTCACTGTGGTACTGGTTGAACACTGGATGCGTGAGATAGTCTGACGTGCGAGCAAAGGCACTTGGCAGGTTCTGAGGCTGTAAAGACGACAGCGCGGGGATTTGCTTGCCTCCTGCGAAGATAGTCAGCAGTTCAGCGACCTGTTCTACATCGGTCGTCTCATCTAGAGAGATGCCCAGCGTTCTAGGCTGATCTAGCTCAGCAGGATCAATGCGCAGATTGATTTGTTGTTCAGCAGCGCGAGCAATGATGTCGCCTGTACGCTCGTCGGTCTCTACCGTCAGCGTGTCAAACACATGGTCGCTCACCAGCTCGTAGCCTAAATTCTTCAGCCCATCTGCCAGCGCACTCGTCAGCTGCTGAATTCGCGTTGCAATATCTTTGAGCCCTGCCGGACCGTGATACACCGCATACGTACTGGCGATAATGGCCAACAGCACCTGCGCCGTACAAATGTTGCTTGTCGCCGAATCACGACGAATATGCTGCTCACGCGTCTGCAAGGCCAGGCGCAGCGCCGGAGCCCCTTTGCTATCTTTTGAAACACCTACCAGGCGACCGGGCAGCTTACGCGCATAGTCTTGCTTAGTAGCAAAATAAGCGGCGTGAGGCCCACCGTAACCCAGAGGCACGCCAAACCTCTGCGTGTTGCCTACCGCAATATCTGCGCCAAATTCGCCCGGCGCTTTTAAAAGTGTCAGGCTCATAAGATCAGCGGCGACTGCAACAATCGCACCGGCCTCATGCGCTTCTTCTACAAACGCGGTGTAGTCATAAATCGTGCCATCGGTAGCGGGGTACTGAAGCAGCACGCCAAAAAAAGGCGCATCGCTGCTGAAGTCAACCTGCTGATGGTCACCGACAACAACTTCAATGCCAAGGGGCTGCGATCGCGTCTTAATCACCTCAATCGTTTGCGGATGACACCCCGCAGACACCCAATACCGCTTTGCCGCCTTTGCCACCTTATTCTTGCAGACGCCAAAGCTCATACTCATCGCCTCCGCCGCCGCCGTCCCCTCATCTAGTAAGGAGGCATTCGCAATCTCTAGACCCGTCAGATCTGTCACCATCGTCTGATAGTTCAGCAGCGCTTCCAACCGGCCCTGAGAAATTTCCGGCTGATAGGGCGTGTACTGCGTGTACCAGCCAGGATTTTCTAGAATATTTCGCTGAATCACCGCTGGCGTTACACAGCTGTGATAGCCCAAACCAATATAGCTACGGTAGACCTGATTTTGAGCGGCGATCGCAGCAATTTTCTCCAGCGCCGCCCTCTCACTGAGCGCCTCATCTACCGCCAAAGGCTCACCTAGTCGAATTCCCACAGGCACCGCCGCCGAAATCAACGCCTCCATCGACTCAAAGCCCAGCACCTGCAGCATCCTGGCAATATCTTGCTCATCTAGGCCCAGATGCCGATCGGCGAAGCGATCGCGCTTCAGCTTATCCATCCATTGAGGAGCGCTCTGAGCATCCACCACCGCCGCAGAAGCCTCCCCCGAAGCGTTCGTTTCTAAAGAAGTTGCCTCAGCAGCAGAAGTTGTCGGCTCGTAGGACATAGGAAGTGCGGTTACCAGCAAATTACATTGTGTTAGCTCAATATTAAGATAAGTTGCAGCTATCGGCCTATCAATTGCTTGCACGGTGCTCTATCAAAAACGTTCAAATGGGCACTCACTCAGACTTACAAGCAAAAACCTAGCTATTCCAAACAAAATAGGCCGATGTGTTTTATAGCAAAAACATCGGCCTATTTCGGACGTATTTGATATCAGCAAAGCGGATGCGTACAGAAAATCGCTACTCGCCTTCAACCTGCTGCTTGTAGTCCGCCGCAGACATTGCCTCACCCAAATCAGCCAAATCAGCCGCCTTCACCTTAATAAACCAGCCGCTGCTATAGGCGGCATCGACACTAATATCTTCTGGCGTTTCTACCAGCGCCTCATTAATCTCTAGCACTTCCCCAGATACTGGCGCTTTAAGATCTTCTACCGCCTTCACCGATTCAATCGTGCCAAAATTCTCGCCTTGCTCTACCGAGTCACCCACTTCAGGCAGCTCCAAGAACACAACATCGCCCATCTGATCGATTGCAAAAGACGTAATACCGACCGTCACAGTGTCATCGCCATCTACGCGGGCGTACTCGTGGCTATCTAAGTACTTCAGCTCGTCAGGATATTCAAATGCCATAGGTCTTTTAGTGCCTTGATAAAGGATGGTACTCAGAGATAGTCCAAAATTTATAGTAAAGCTACTTGGCCGCTTTATAGAAGGGGCGCTTCACCACGGTTGCCGGAAAAACCTTATTGCGAATCGCGACCTCCAGGGTCTGCCCTACCTTTGCCAGGGCAGGCGGAACGTATCCCAAAGCCACCGGATACCCCAAAGTCGGCGAAAGCGTACCGCTAGTCACCAGCCCAACCGACTCACCCCCTTCCAAAATAAGGTAGTCATGACGAGCAATATTTCGCCCTTCTAGGGTCAGCCCTACCAATCGGCGAGGCGGACCCTCCGCCTTTTGCCGTTCTAAAACTGCTCGCCCGATAAAGTCTTCCGCTTTATCTAAATGCACTAGCCAACTCAGCCCAGCTTCTATCGGCGTCACGGAATCGCTTACATCTTGGCCATACAGCGCCATCGCCGCCTCTAGCCTCAGCGTATCTCGAGCACCTAGGCCGCAAGGCGTCACACCCAGGTCCATCAGCTGCTGCCACACGTCAGCCGCCGCATCAGCCGCCACCATCACTTCAAAACCATCTTCGCCGGTATATCCTGTCCGGGCCAGGAAAGCGCGATGACCACAGACTTCGCCTGTACAGTGACCGTAGCGCGGAACAGAGTGTAAATCTTCGCTGGGACAAAGCTTCTGGAGCTGCTCAGTTGCCGTTGGCCCCTGCACTGCAATCAGTGCCTGGTCGAGTGAGCGGTCTTGGAACTCGATAGAGTCTGTTATGTGCGATCGCAGCCAATCCCTATCCTTACCCGTCGTCCCCGCGTTCACAATCAGGGTAATCGTCTCAGTGCCCGCCTCATCAACGCCCTGATGATAAACAATTAGATCGTCGATAATACCGCCCTGCTCATTGAGCAACACCGTGTACTGCGCTCTACCAGCAACCAAACGCGACAAGTCAGAAGGTACCAGCAGCTGTAGCTGAGCAATCACGTTCAACCCCGTCAGCACAAACTTACCCATATGAGAGATATCGAACGCACCTGCTGCTGTTCTCACCGCCTGATGCTCTTGGCGAATGCCCTCAAACTGTACAGGCATTTCCCAACCAGAAAAAGGAACCATACGAGCCCCCTGCTGGAGGCAGTCATCGTAAAGCGACGTGCGAAGCAAATTAGTCATATCGTGCGAAACAGGTGGAGCGTAAAGGACTTTTCAACTTTTCAAAGGGTACGTTAAAAGGGTCCTGGCAAAATTTTACTAGGCCCTCACATCGATTCCTAGAATATATTTTCTAACTGAAAGAGCGTGTGGCCATCTTCCCATTCATCCTATGGCTTCAGTAAATATAAGGACATTAAGTAATTATTTTTACCTATGACATCGGGAGACTACGGAAGAATTGTGACAGATGACAAATCTTTAGCCGCGCACAATCTAACCAGTAGCAGCGTAGCCGGTAGCTGGCTAGAAACCTTTCGCAGCCTTACAGGGACAAGACCACACAAGCCTAGCTTTGCTATCCTCGATATCGGCCAAAGCGGATGCATCACCCTAGCAAAGTGGTTCGCAGCGCACAAGGCCATCTCCTTTCAAAAAGATATCTTGAGCCAGGCAGTGCGCTTTCCTCGGCTAAGCGTGTACCGGCGCATCCGCCAGAGCGCAGGTGAGGTGTACGGCTTTAGTCTCACCGTAGAGCAGCTTAGACAGGTGCAACGCCTAGCAGATCCAAACCAGTTTTTGCACGATCTGCGGCGCGGTGGGTGCCGCGTTATTTATCTCAGCAGAAGAGACGTATTAAGGCATGCGATCGCCACGCTGCGGGCCTACAGCATCACCTGTCGCTTTGATGGCAGCGAGCCCCCCCGTTCAAACAAACTCACCGTAGACGTCAGCGAACTCCTCGCCTGTCTCAAATATCTCGATTATCAGCGAATAGAAGCAGACGCCATTACGCACGACATCCCTCGACTAGACCTCATCTACGAAGAAGACCTGATGGACCCAAACAGCTACCGGGAAACCGCTCAAAAGCTGTCAGACTTTCTAGAAATTCCAGAAATTGAGTCCGTCGGCAGCCCCTTAAAGTTGGTTCACCAAAAGCTAACCGATATTATCGAAAACTACGACGAAGTTCGTGAAGGCATAGAAGGTTCAGACTACGCCTACCTCCTTACCAACAGCCGACATCTGCTCACCAGGTAAGTGAGACCCTGTCAGTGACTGTTAGCGCCAGTATGACGAAGAAAAGCATAGCCGCCGTATTTGAAGTAAGGCTACAGCAGGCGATTAGTATAAAGATCGACACGTCACTCCATGCATCGGTCGAAGATTCACAAGTGAGGAGAAATCAGTGCACGTTTTATTTGTAGAGGACGAGCCCAAAATCGCCAGCTTCGTACAGGTAGGACTCAAGGAGCAGGGCTATGTTGTTGACTACTGCGACCACGGCGACAGTGCCTACGGAAAAGCGCTCGAAAATGAATACGACGTCATCCTGCTAGACATCATGATGCCAGGTAAAGACGGTCTCTTTATCCTCAAACACTTACGCCAGGCAGGGAGAAACACCCCCGTCATCCTTCTCACCGCACGCAACGAGCTAGACGACAGGCTACAGGGACTCAACCTCGGCGCAGACGACTATATCGCCAAGCCCTTCTTTGTAGAAGAACTCGTTGCTCGCATAAACGCAGTTGCCCGTCGCAGCGTCGGCGAACGTCAAAACTTAGTCGTCGTTGGGCCTTTCAAGCTGGATCGAATTACGCGTACCGTTGTATGCGAACAAGCAGATAAGCAGCAGCTAGTAGAGTTAACGACTAGAGAATTTAACCTGCTAGAGTATTTGATGCGATCGCCTGGCCGGGTCTTTACCCGCACCCAAATGCTAGAACACGTATGGGGCTACGACTTCAACCCCAGCACTAACGTCGTCGATGTCTGCATTCAGCGCCTGCGAAAGAAAATAGGCATCAAAGGCCAAAATCGCTGGATAGAAAGCGTACGCGGCGTAGGCTATCGATTCCGGCAGGCAGAAATAAGCTAGAGAAAGTAATAACATCACAGCTTGCGGAGAATCTTTAGTTGAAGCTGGCTTCTTTTCGATTACGAATTGCGCTGCTGTCGGTCGCGCTCGCAGGTGGGGCTCTAGTCGGATTTGGGCTCGTAGCCTGGCGGCTCATTTACAGGGCGCAGGTGAAGAGCTTAGAAGCCAAGATAGATAGCCAGCTGCGACAGATGACACCGTCGCGCTCTACCGACTGGTGGCGGAATTTTGCGCGTGACGATCTGCCGCGTGAGCTAGAAACCGAAATTGGTACGCCTATCGCCATTCTTTTTGCCGACGAACAGGGCAAAACAATTCATTACTCGGTCGATGGTGCGCAGCTACGCACCGTCGCTTTAGATATTAGGCTCCTGCTAGAAGCCACCGCCGAAGAAATGCTGTTGAAAGCAGCAAAGGATGCCGCAGAGAATCCGAACAGTTCTCCTGGTCAGCCTAAACGCGTGTTTCCGTCGAATACGGAGGCTGGCAACTGGCTTGTCGGTGTGATCACAACTGAGTCTGGCAAAGGCGCGATCGCTGTCAGTCTCCAAGCTATCGATCAAGACATGGCCGTCATTCGTCGCATCTTTTTGGTGGTCATTCCCGGCACCTTACTTATGATTGCCGCTGGCGCATGGGTGCTCTCAGGTAGCGCCCTTAGACCCGTCCGTAAGCTTACTAGCGTCATTAAGCAGGTCACCGCCACCGGGCTCGATCAACAGGTGCCAGTCGGTAGCACCGACGTGGAATTTGTCGAACTCATTGAAGTATTCAACGAGATGCTCACCCGGCTGTCGCGCAGCTTCAAGCAGTCTTCTCGCTTTAGCGGTGATGCGGCCCACGAGCTAAAAACGCCGCTAGCTATTTTACGCGGTGAGCTAGAGCTGGTAATGCAGCAGGCCGAACCCGGCTCACAGCTACAGCAAAGTCTAAGTAACCTGATGGATGAAGTCTCACGGCTTAGCAACATTGTTCGCAAGCTCCTGCTGCTCTCTTTGGCGGACGCAGGCCAAATCAGCCTGAGAAAAGATTTTGTCGATATCGGAGAGATTTTAGCTGTCCTAGTAGAAGATATTGAGCTACTAGCACCGGACCTGCCCGTGCAAGTGGATGTGGAGAAAGGTCTGAGCGTGAAAGGCGATCGCGACCTACTCACCCAGGTCCTGCAAAACCTTATCGACAACGCAATGAAATACAACCTGCCGGAAAGCTCAGGTCAGCAGTGGCTGTCAATCACCGGCAAAGCAGAGAAAAACGCCATCAAAGTTACAGTTGCTAACGCCTCTGTCAAAATTCCAGCAGAAGACTGCGATCGCCTTTTCGACCGCTTCTACCGAGGCGATCCTTCACGTAACCGCAAACGAGAAGGCTTTGGTTTGGGTCTGAGTCTTTCTAGAGAAATTGCCAGAGCCCACCGAGGAGATCTGTATCTCGATAAAAGTCATCAAGACAGCAGCCATCAAAAAGCAGATAAGGGTAGCGAAAGTCATCAAAACCAGACGGCGTTTACCCTTCTGCTTCCTATTACTTAGGCCCTGACGTCTAAAAATCACGCGAATCGATCACCAGGCGGCGGGCGCTTTCTGCGGCGGCCTCACGGGAAGGATGCACCTCGCCATCGTCTAGCACCGTAAAATCTGGTGTAAAGACCCAGCAGCGGTAGCCCTGTAATAGAGGATCGGCAGCAGCGCAGTTAATCGTGAGCGCATCGTTAGCAATCGCATCGTCAGCAACCGGATCGGTAGAGCGCGCCTCAATCGTCACCCGAGCGATCGCAATGACCCAATCGGGCTGAGTTAAAACATCGACAAGTTCACAGTTTTGCATAGTGGATGGAGAGGGGCCAAAAATAACGGACCCACAAAGACAAGGGCTAAAGCACCAAAGCGCGTCTAAAAAAACGCGTTACACACTCCACGCAAAATATGCGCAAAATGAAGACAGCTCTCTTCAATATCTCAGGAGAGTTTCCCCATTAGCCTGCTTTTACGAGCGAATTTACCTGCGGTTTATCTACAGATCGACTTTATTGGATAAGAGTGTAGATTGCGCTACGCTTAGACACATTTGCGTAGGCTTTGTCGTCCACTCAAGTTACGGCGTGGAAAAAACCACAGCAAAAAGCCTCAATATCAGTAAAGTCACCACGCTAGAAACACGCTAGAAATCGCTCAAACAAACTTGATACATTTTAGAGATGTCAATTTAGTGCATGTGTACTAAAATTAGTATAGCGAATTTTACCTAAGAACTTCATCAAAATATCTCCGGGAATACCTATGGCTGCTAACGCCTCTTCTGAAAAGCAAAAAGCTCTTGATTCAGTGCTCACTCAAATTGAGCGCAACTTTGGAAAAGGATCCATTATGCGGTTGGGCGAAGCGAGCCGTATGGCGGTGGAAACCATTCCCACCGGAGCGCTCACCCTCGACATGGCCCTGGGCGGCGGCCTGCCCAAAGGGCGCGTCATCGAAATCTACGGACCAGAAAGCTCAGGTAAAACAACGCTAGCTTTGCACGCGATCGCAGAAATTCAGCGTCAGGGCGGCGTTGCAGCCTTTGTAGACGCAGAGCACGCCCTCGACCCCTACTACGCCGAAAACCTGGGCGTAGACGTAGAAAATCTCCTCATCTCCCAGCCCGACACTGGCGAAATGGGCCTAGAGATTTGCGACCAGCTCGTACGCTCCTCCGCAGTAGATCTTATCGTCATCGACTCAGTCGCGGCCCTTACCCCCAGAGCCGAAATCGAAGGCGAGATGGGCGACTCTCACATGGGCCTTCAGGCCAGACTCATGAGCCAGGCCCTGCGGAAAATTACCGGCAACATCGGCAAATCGCAGTGCACCGTCATCTTCCTCAACCAGCTGCGACTCAAAATCGGCGTCACCTACGGCAACCCCGAAACCACCACAGGTGGTAACGCCCTCAAGTTCTACGCCTCCGTCCGCCTAGATATTCGCCGCATTCAAACGCTTAAGAAAGGCGATGACCAGTTCGGCATCCGCGTCAAAGTCAAAGTTGCCAAAAACAAAGTCGCTCCCCCCTTCCGCATCGCTGAGTTCGACATCATCTTTGGTGAAGGCATTTCCATCCTTGGCTGCCTGCTTGACATCGCTGAAAAGTACGACATCGTAGTGCGTAAAGGTGCCTGGTATAGCTACGAAGGCAACAACGTGGCTCAAGGCCGTGACAACACCATCATCCGCATGAAGGAAGATCCTGAGTTTGCCGCTGACGTGAAAGAGAAGGTGATGGCCAAGCTCAAGCCAGAAGCGATTCCTATCGAAACTGGAGATGAGCCGTTGAAGCCACCGGTTGAAGTGGATGTAGAAGTGAAAGAAGCGGTTGAATCAGTCGTTGACGAAGCACAGGCAAAAGCTACTAAGACTAAAAGTCGGAGTAAGACGACGAAGAAGTAAATCCACAGCTATTACAGCTAACTATCTTGGCTGTAATAGCACGATTAGTGAAGAAAGTATAAACAGCGTTTGAAGTGATATTAGCTACATTGCTGGAGTGCTGTCAGCCAGTGATTGCACTGAATATAGTGGAAGCAGTTACCTGACTTTCACACTATGCGCTTTATCACTGCTACTGGGCTGAGCCTCTCGATATGGATAGGCTCAGCCCTTCCTTCTGTCATACCGCTACTAGGCCTACAGCCCAGCGTAGCGCTGGCGCAGGAAATATCACGCTCTGGGCAAACACCAGACTCGCAGCTTCAAGACCCGCAGGCTCAAAGCCTGATAGAACGGGGCATAGCTGCTCAGACTGCTGGCAAACACCGTGAAGCGATCGCTATTTGGCAGCTTGTGCTGAGTCAAGACCCGAACAGCAGCGTGGCTTACAACAACTTAGGTAATGCATCCCTAGCACTTGGGCGCATAGATGAAGCCGACGCAGCCTACCACTCAGCGATCGCATCCACCCCAAACGACGCCACCGGCTACTACAACCTCGGCATCTCACTCGCCAAACAGAACCGAATAGAAGAAGCGATCACCGCCTACCAGGACGCCATTCAAGCCAACCCCGAAAACGCAGATGCCCACTACAACTTAGGCTACTGGCAGCAGCAGCAGGGGCGACTACCACAGGCCACAGCCGCCTACCGCGAAGCCACCAGAATCAACCCATTCGACACAGACGCCTACTACAACCTCGGCATTTTACTGCACGCTCAAAACCAGCTAAGCGAAGCCGAAGTCATCTTCAGACGCGTCTTAGTTATCAACACAGACTACGCAGACGCCTACTACTATCTAGGCTCAGTACTATCCGACCAAGGCCTGTACGTACCAGCAGAGGCAATACTACGAGAAGCGATCACACAAATTCCAAACAACGCCAATCTCTACTACAACCTTGCCACCGTCTTAAACAAGCAAGGCCGCACAGCAGACGCCACCATCGCCTACACAGAAGCCCAACGGCTAAGACAGCTAGAAGACCTCTAAAGGAGAAAGAGCAAGAAAACCTTCTACATCCCCCATTCTCTTCCCCTATCCCTCACTCCCCCATCCGCCGCGCCAGATCAGCAAACGCCAGCCGAATCTGCTCCACCCGTCGCCGATTTACACCTAAGTCAGACTCACCCATCCGCGCCGCCGCCCGCACCTGAATCACATTCTCATCCTTAGGCAGATAAAACTCAGTATCGTCAACAAAGCCCATCAAGCGGCTCTCTGACTCAGCCAGGATATAGTCGTCATTCTGCATGACGATTCTGGTACGAGGAACTACGCCAAGGATGTCGACAAGCTGACTGCGGGCAGTATCGCGATCGCTCGCGTAAGTAATAGGCGTGATCGCATGATCCTCATCCGCGCCCTGACTCACCACACAGTTCGGAGAAGCCGGACAGCTCGCGAGGTGACCGTCTACAACACCTAAGTTATCAGGACGCTCACCCATGAACGCTCCTCTCAACCCTGGCAACGCTGCCATACTTTGGGTAGGTGCAGCCATCGCCTGAAGCGGGCCGCCAATTACCATAAACATCGCTAAAACAACCGTCACAATAGTAGATATAACCGTGCGCATCGTTGGGAGCCTCTCCTTGTATATTGAATATATTGATGAAAATAGTCACGCTTCCCTAGCCTGACACGTAAAATGTCAGCATGGTCCTATCTAGCGCATCGCACAACCCACACATATCCGTTCTTGCCAGTGCTTTACCGAAGATAAACATACCGCATATAGACGTTTCGGGCGCTGATTTACCCCATATAGATCTGCCGCATATGGATTTGCCACAGATAGACCTGACACATGTAGATCTGCCACAGATAGATATCCCACGCATTAACATTCCGCAAGTCAGTATGCCTCAGGTGGATTTAGCTGACTCGCTAGATAGCCTCAGCACTTTTATAAATCGGCTACAAGCGATCACTACTGCTGCGATAAGCCATCCGCTCTGGGCAGTCGTCATCGTAATTGTCGGCATCGGCTTCCTTCAACTCGTTGCCGACTTAGTCAAGAGAATTCTCAAAACAGGGCTAAAGCTAATACTCACTCTTCCGCTTACCCTTAGCCAGTGGCTATGGAAGCGAGCGACCGCCTCAGCGAGGACAGCACCCGACGACAAAGCCAGAATCGCCCAACTGCTCGACCGCCTCGACGCGTTGCGTACAGAGCAAGACCAAGTCGTTGCAGAGTTGAAGCGTCTACTCAACAGCTCAGGGGATGAGACTAAACAACCGCTGCCGTCTGTAGATTTAGCGTCACTATCTCCCCAGAAGTCGGTTGAATTACCTCAGTCTTAAGTCCCTGTTTGGCGAGCTGCGATCGCACACTATCCGCACCGCCTGTCACTTTCAACGCACCTGAAATAATGCCGCTGTACTGCACCTGGCCCGCCTCCGCCGTTGGCAGCATCACCTGAGGCCTCAGCAGCTGCGCCAGCTGCGGTGCGGCGGCTCTACCTGTTACCACCGGAGCAACGCCCAGCAGCGTAATCTCCGCCATCGGCGTAATCACCACATCTACCGAACCCACTGTTTTAAGATGCTCAACGTCTGGATATCCGTGGGGCTCATAGTAAAGGCTTGCCCCCTCAGCCAAAAAGGTAAGGACATAGGCATTCTCTTTCTTGGTCACCCCTACAGGTGCACCTACAAACGCCTGCACTTTTATTCCTTCGCTCTCAGAGCCCAAGACAGTCGTCTCACCGTGCGCTAAAGCGGTCACCGACTGGTAACCCAGAGACTCTGCTACCTTTGCACCGTCTGGCGAAGCCACTACAGGAATAGACTTATCCAACTGCTTTAGCGTTTCAGGATGGGCATGGTCAGCCAAGCCTTGAGAAAGCAAAATCAGATCAATATCAGCTGGTAGTGCAATTGGCTGAGTTCTAAAGCCGCGTACCAGCCAGGGCGCATCACCAAACACCAGATCGCCAACAAGCCAGGGATCTACCAAAATTCGCATACCAGCGGCTTCAACGAGCCAGGAATTTGCATCAAACCAAGTCAACTTCATCGCGCTCGCCAAATTACCAATCAACGTCTCTAGTGTGACGAATTTTAGATCGTAGAAACAACTGTCTTTCGTCGCGTACTTTTCATTTTCAACGCAGAAAATAGAGAAAAAGCAGTCATCTGACGAAATGCAAGCGTCTTAAGTTTTTCTTATGCGCTCACGATAGTCCGTACAAATATTTAGAAGACCCTCGTAATAGGTACAGCGATCCCCGTATAATTTCGTAATTGTTAAGAAGGGATAAGTTTACCGGATTTCTTTAAATCGCTGTGTAAGCAAGCGTCCAAAACAATTCATGCGACAGAAGTCATTTAACCAGCCCGCTACCAGTACCAGTATTTCTACTGACAGGCGGTCTACGGGGATCACGATTACCCCACTTCGTGGGTTCTTTATTACCCTCCTTTTTCTCGGTGTTCCCACCGTCTCGCTAGGGACAGCGTGCTTATCCCTAATTCAAAACAACCTTCGGCTTAGCCAACAAAATAACGAGCTAGAAGCGATCGCCTCTGAGGTCAAAGCAGAAGTAGACTCGCTCGGTGAGGAAATTGACTCCTTAAAAGAGAGAGCAGGCGTTTCTAAAACGCCGCCTCAAGCGACCAAACGCAAAGACGATAACGACCTTACTTCCAGCATTCAGCGCGGCCAAAGTGCAGCCAGCAGCATCACAGAAAGTAATGTTAAGGTTAACGGCCTGCTCACCAACGCATTTCTACCCAGAGGAGGCCCTTCCAAAACAGCTGATCCAGTCAGCTTGCTCAAAGACGTACAAAAGCAGGTACCCAAGCTGAACCAAACGCTTGATACCAACGTGAAGCCAGCCCTAGAAGAAACCCTCGCCGAAGAAGCAGCCTATCCTGATGGGCAGCCCGTCGTTGGCATTGTAGAGGTGTCTTCCGAATTTGGCATACGCAGCAATCCCTTCGGCGGTAGCGGCTACGAAGTCCACGAAGGGATAGATTTTGTAGGCGACTACGGCGACATTATTGCTGCCACAGGCGATGGCATCGTCACCCTCGCAGGTCCCAAAGGCGGCTACGGCAACACCGTCACTATCGATCACGACTACGGCTACGAAACGCTTTATGCCCATATGTCAGAAGTGAACGTAAAGGTGGGTGATACGGTCAAGCGCGGTCAAATCATTGGCTATATCGGCAGCACAGGCCGTTCTTCTGGTCCGCACCTGCACTACAGCATATATAAAGACGAAAAAGCAATTAACCCTCGCACGCTGCTAAAGCTATCTTAAGTAAACCTGCTATATAGTCCAGATAGCAGAGACTTTACTCCGCTTGCTCTAGGCGCAGTTGGCTCAGTGGTCAGCTCAATGCGGTAGGATCATCGAGATTCTTTTTAGCGTATTGAGCGGATATAGCAGCACCTCATGGGCAACACTTTCGGACACCTTTTTCGAATTACTACATTTGGCGAATCCCACGGCGGTGGCGTTGGGGTCACCATTGATGGCTGTCCACCGCTGCTGGAAATCTCGGCTGAAGAAATTCAGGTCGATCTGGACCGTCGCCGTCCAGGGCAAAGCCGTATCACCACGCCTAGAAAAGAAACCGACACCTGCGAAATTATTTCAGGCGTCTTTGAAGGCAAAACTACCGGAACGCCAATTTCTATACTGGTGCGCAACAAAGACGCCCGCTCTCAAGACTACGATGAGATGGCGAAAAAATATCGTCCATCTCACGCAGACGCTACCTACGACGCCAAGTACGGCATTCGCAACTGGCAAGGCGGAGGGCGCTCTTCGGCCAGAGAAACGATTGGGCGAGTGGCAGCAGGTGCGATCGCCAAGAAAATCCTCAAAGAAGTCGCGGGCGTAGAAATTATCGGCTACGTCAAGCGCATTCAAGACATCGAAGCCGCCCTCGATCCCGATACCGTCACCCTAGAAGCTGTAGAAAGCAACATCGTTCGCTGTCCAAACCAGGACGTCGCCGAGCAGATGATCGAACGTATCGACCAGGTGCGTAAAGACGGCGACTCTATCGGTGGGGTCGTCGAGTGTGTCGCTAGAAACGTTCCCAAAGGCCTCGGCGCGCCCGTATTCGACAAGCTCAGCGCTGACCTTGCCAAAGGCGCAATGTCCCTACCTGCCACCAAAGGCTTTGAAATGGGATCGGGCTTTGCTGGCACCTATCTCACCGGCAGCCAGCACAACGACGAAATGTATCGCGGTGAAGACGGCACCTTTCGCACGCGAACAAACCGAGCTGGCGGTACCCAGGGCGGCATCTCCAACGGCGAAAACATCATCATTCGTGTCGCCTTCAAACCCACCGCGACTATCCGCAAAGAGCAAAACACCGTCGACAGCGCCGGGCAAGAAACCACCCTCTCTGGCAAAGGCCGCCACGATCCCTGCGTACTGCCTCGCGCCGTACCTATGGTGGAAGCTATGGTCGCTCTCGTTCTATGCGACCACATGCTACGCCAGCAGGCCCAGTGCGGCACACTACCCAATAAGCAAAGCTGACCTGCTTCAACACTTTGCCCAGTTAATTCTAAGCAATAAAGCAGGGCCCACAACATCAGCTGTAGGCCCTGCTTTATTCAATAGGTTTACTCGGTATGTGTGGCTTACTGAGGAACAGTGCCGGTCTTAGAATGTAGTGCGATGGAGGGAAAGACGGTAGGGAGAGATGCCAGACTAAAGCGGTCGAGCTAGGAAATAGCGGCGGCGTCCACACCGCACTCGTCAACGAGGTAGCACATCGCCTTAAAGCGCAGCATCACCAGCTGATCGTAAAAGGGATTGAGCTTACACATTGGTGGGATATGAGCGATTGTGCGCTCAAAGATCTTTAGATCTCGCTCAAACGGACAGTCGGCAGGAATGATAGAAACGATACGGTGGGCTGTTTTTTCGTTCTCGACAGGAATGCCCTCTATCCAACGGCGTAAAGGCTTAAAGACATCTGGCGTATTTTTGATCTTCGGCAGAGAATTGTCCATGACAAAAAGAGTGTTTTTCAGTAACCCAATAGTGTGTAGTAACGGATATGTCTGTGTTTGCTACAACAAGGTGCCCAACGTGTAAAACCAGCTATCAGAGAAAATACGATGTCTTACGGACCGTTGTTTCTCCGGTGATCACTCGGCACTTAATTGAAGACGGTGTAAAGCAAAATTCACCAGGCAAGCTGTAGGAATTGATAGAGATGCAGCAGGCTCATTTGATACGACTGATATACAAGCTGCTTGCATTACAGTAGCAATGCCTTCGAACAGATGGACTACGGAGGTGTCACACCTTGCTGACTGGCATACAGCTGACTGGCATACGTTCGATGCATCATGATCTCTCACGTTTGTCGCAATTGCTTGCGAAGGTAATTTACATGATGTGCGATTTCTGTCACCCGCTAACTATTCTAGTGATCCCGACGGGAGTTGCAGGTTCGCAGAGAACATTTCTAAGAGAGTTTATGCAAAGTTTACATGCTTTTAATGCAGAAAAAGTTTTGATGTGTGAAACGAGACGACAGACGTAGATATCAGTCAATACCTGCGTAAAAAGATATAGATAAAGTGAACGATTACGATAGGAAGATTTGTGGATGTAGAACAGCTGTAGAGAACAAACACTCACGTCAGTAGCTGTTGTTCTCTATGGCTATTTAACAACGTATAGAGACTGTTCTCTATACCTCAGTTGTGAGTTCTCTAAACTGCCGGTCTTGTGATCTCTCTCACGTTTTATCCCACGCCTTATCTCATGGTGACGAACTCTTCTGCCGCGCTGGGATGAATCCCAACCGTGGCGTCAAAGTCGGCTTTGGTAGCACCCATCTTAAGCGCGATCGCTACCCCCTGCATAATCTCCGCCGCACCATCGCCCACCATATGCGCTCCTAGCACCTTGTCTGTAGAGCTGTGCACAATTAGCTTCATCAGCGTCTTCTGATCTTTATTTGGCAGCGTGTAGTACATCGGGCGAAAGCGAGAGCGAAAAATGTGCACATCATCCTCACCGTACTTCTCGATAGCGTCATCTTCAGTCAGACCGACCGTAGCCGCTTCTGGCGTGGTGAAAATTGCCGAAGGAACGTTGTCGTAGCTAGTGTGACGAGACTGCCCGCCGTAGATTGTGTCCGCAAGCGCTCTCCCTTCATCAATCGCAACTGGCGTGAGATTGATTCTATCTGTACAGTCACCAATTGCGTAAATGCTAGGCTCTGCGGTTTGGCACCACTGGTCGGTTGCGATCGCACCTTTTTTATTCGTCTCTACCGCTGTGTTCTCTAGCCCCAGGTTCTCTACGTTCGGTCGCCTACCTGTTGCCGCTAGGCTCACTGCATCGGCTACAACTTCTTGCTGCTCACCATCGTTGAGCGTTACCTTCACACCATCACCCGTTTTAGCAATTCCGGCAATCTCAGCATTGTTGAAAATGCGAATCCCCTGCTTCTGCATTGCCTCGTGCAGCTCGTTACGCAGGTCTTTGTCAAACCCATGCAAAACCTGATCTTTACGAATAACAACCGTCACCTCAGTGCCCAGTCCATTCATAATGCAGGCAAACTCACAGCCAATGTAGCCGCCGCCCAAAATCACCATTCGCTCCGGCTGCTTTTTCAGCTCAAACATTCCGTCAGAGGTAATCGCATGTTCTATCCCTGGAATGTCCGGCTTTACCGGCTCACCACCTACCGCAATCAAAATTCTTTCAGCAGTGACCTTGTCGTCGCCCACTTCTACCGTGTGAGCATCTAGCAGCCGCGCATACTGACGATAGAGCTGGACCTCAGCGTTATCTACCATGCGCTGATAGATTTCATTCAGCCGCTTTACCTCGTTATTAACAGCGGTAATCATCGTCTCCCAACAGAATATACCTGGCTTTATATCCCAGCCGTAGCCGTGCGACTCAGATACGTACTTAGGGAAGTGAGAAGCATACACCATCAGCTTTTTCGGCACACAGCCCCGATTGACGCAGGTACCTCCTAGCCGATCGTTTTCTGCAAGCGCGACCTTAGCACCGTGCGAGGCCGCCCGTCTGGCAGTAGAAATACCACCAGAGCCACCACCAATTACAAATAAATCAAAATCGTAAGCCATAGATGAGTCGTGCCTGTCGAGCAGACAAATTCATAAACAAGAAGTCTCTAGATCCTAGGCGAACAAAAGGAACTGTGCCTGCTTTCTTTGGATATGTTTTTGGTTGATAAACGCTCTACGCCGGTAGAAAATCGTCTGACCATAGCCCTTTCGACTCTAGCCACTCACGGTTGAAGATCTTGGACTGATAGCGGGAGCCACCGTCGCACAAAATCGTCGCAATTGTATGTCCAGGGCCCATTTGCTTAGCAAGCGCTACAGCCGCTGCTACATTAATCCCTACCGAGCCGCCCATAAAGAGCCCCTCCTTGTATAGCAGCTGATAAATCACCTTCAGCGCTTCGTGATCATCAACCTGAATCGCATCGTCAATCGGCGCACCTTCCATATTCCCAGTAACGCGGCTGTTGCCAATCCCTTCTGTCACAGAATTACCTTCAGGCTTTATCTCACCTGTTTTTACATAGCTATAAAGGCCGCTTCCCATCGGGTCGGCCAAGACGCAGCGCACGTCGGGATTCTTCTCTTTTAGGAACATCGCTACGCCAGCATAGGTGCCCCCCGTCCCTGTAGCAGCCGTCCAACCGTCTATCTTGCCATCTGTTTGAGCCCACATTTCTGGACCGGTCGTTTCGTAGTGCGCCTGACGGTTCGACAAATTCTCAAACTGGTTCGCCCAGATAGCGTTGTCTAGCTCATCGGCAATGCGACCCGATAGCTTGACATAGTTGTTTTCGTCTCTGTAAGGCACAGCAGGTACGGGGCGCACGTCTGCTCCTAGCGTACGCAGCACGTCCATCTTCTCTTGTGACTGCGTCTCAGGAATAATAATGACGCACTTATAGCCCTTAGCATTGCAAATATGAGTCAGGCCAATTCCCGTATTGCCAGCGGTGCCTTCCACTACCGTGCCACCGGGTTTTAGTAGTCCCTCCTTCTCAGCCTGCTCGATAATATAAAGTGCCGCTCGATCTTTGACAGAGCCGCCCGGATTCAAAAACTCTGCTTTGCCCAGTATTTCGCAGCCTGTCTCCTCGCTAAAACTATTGAGCCGAATAAGCGGCGTATTGCCAACAGTCCCTACAAATCCCGATTTGATATCCATCTATAGCTTTGGTCACATTGCCAGTCAACCCCTTAATCCTAATGGGGAACGGTTCATGATGGCATCTACATATAGCTCACTCTTGATATAGCGGGCAACAATGACTATGAGGTTTTTGAAACCTCGTTGATCAGTGTCGCGACCGCCTTTGTAGCTAACCGATCCGCTTCGCTAACAGACTGACTTGAAGTGTCGCGACAGTCGCCCAAAAGCAGAATAGCGGAAACAGCCAAGGCGCTAATCGGAAAAACAGAGGCAGGATGGGTCATTTTATTCGCGTGCTATCAATACTGGTTGATAGAATTCCCATCCGCCATCGAGTTCTATAAATGCAGACAAGATTTGCGCCCGTTACGCTATCCCACTTGCAGGCGAGCCTTTGCAACCCTATCTCGCTGACGAATAGGACTTTTGATTCCCCAGTAGCGAGCTGCTGCTGCTGCGGTCATTGTCAGCAGTCGCTCGTCGCTAGCAGGCAGCGTAACTGCTGGTACGCTTGGGCGATGACCTAGCGCTGTCATAATTTCAGCGGCGATCGCTCTTGCTAGCGGCGGCGGTACCGAATTACCAATTTGTCTTGCCCCGTGCCACTTGGTAACATGCAGCCGAAACCAGTCGGGAAAGCCGTGCAGCCGCGCCATTTCTCTCACCGTCACACAGCGAGCATAGCGATAGTGAATTGGCCTGGGGCTGGTAAAAGATCCTCTTGCAGAATCGGTACCGGCTCGTAAGGTATTGCAAACACCATCGGGTGGGAGGCGGAAGAAGTGAGAGATGGGTTCTCGGTGTCCAGGTTTTGTGCTGGCGAAGCGATCGCGCGATCGCACCGAATGATTTGTCCGAACGCTGTTCGTCAGCAAATCTGGATTCCACTGTCGCCGGTAGCCATAGTGCCACCCCGCATCCGCAGTACAGCGCATCAGCTTCGCGTACTCGCTGCGTGGCTTCGCCAACCTCACTGGCACCTCACCCGCTTGAGAGAGCACCTCAAACTTTTCAGCATCCGGTAAATCTTCCAACGCCTCCACACAAGTAGGATGCAGGTCCACTGCTGGTGGATAAGCGGGTATCTCGCAATCGAGACGTGTCCCTATCAAAAACAATCTCTCGCGATTTTGCGGCACCCCGTAGTGCTGAGCATTTAGCACCTGCCAGGGTGCAAGCAACCGGTAGCCAATCGCCGTCATCGCATCGATCACTTCATCAAAAAAAAAGCGATGGCGGGCTTGCGTGAGCCCCTTTACATTCTCAAACACAAAGTAGCCAGGCTGAAGCTCCGCCACTAGGCGAATAAAGTCCTTTACTAGGCCATTACGTGAATCGCTCAAGGAACGCTTTCCCATCACCGAAAAGCCCTGACAAGGAGCACCGCCCACTACAGCTGCAATCGGCTGATGGAGAGAAAGCCCCGCCGCCGCTCGAATTTCAGCTGCTGAAATTGACTTTACCGAGTGAGGAATCATCTCACACTGCGGAAAATTGAAACGGTGAACCGCCGCATGGACCGGGTCAATCTCCACTGCTGCCGGAACGTCAAATCCAGCTTGTTCAAACCCTAGGCCGAGGCCACCGGCCCCAGAGAACAGGTCGATAGCAATGGGTCGGTTACGGGAGGAGCTTTTCATTCGCATAGCCCATACTGCTCGAGAATTTCACGATACGTTTTTTTGGGTATAAAGCAAAGCTGCGCTTTTAATAACCGTTGCGATCACCCTCATTCACAATTCCCAGCACATCCCGGTTGTACCGCTCAGCCGCGAGCAGCACCTGAATATTCCGAGACTCACACAGTTTAGAAAGCGTTTGAAGCTCCTGCTGAGTGACAGAAATCGGATCCGCATCTCTGCGTTCATCGGCCAAAGAAGCCAGGAGAGGCCTAAAACCCAAGCAGGCCAGTCCATAGATCAGCTCCTTAGTCGCGTAGGCTTCTGGCTTTTTGGGTCTGCTCTTGCCAGAATCGCCTGCGAAGAAATATCCACCGTGGGTATCAATTTCACCTGTGACCGTTGCTAAAACGAGTCGAGCACAGTCTGTAAAACTGAGCGATCGCTTACCCAACCCATAGCTCAGCAAGCTCACCTTCTTCAGCTTCTTACCGTCCTCAGCCGCCAAAAATTCGTAATAGTCGGTACAGTCAAAAACAGTGAACAGCTCAGCAATCGGCTTTTGCCCAACCGCTAAAATATCTCGCTGCCGATAGCTCAAAGGCGTATCTTCTAGCGTATACAGATACTCAAGAAAAGAAGACACACCGATCACCTCTCCCGTCTTCGTCCTGTAGTCCGTCGTCGTTGGCTCAACACCACCCTTTCCATTCTCTCGCGGCTTCATATCTATCATCTGCTCACCTTCGGCCGCATCAGCATCGAGATTCACGATGCCATATCGAGGTTTATCTTTACGGTTACCTTCATTCTGAGAATCTTTTAGCGGAGAGCGCACCACTACATTCCCTAGTCGATAGCCCCCTTCTAAAGTATTTGCCGGAAAGCTTGCATAGTTCGCCGCCGTAGAGGCCAGCTTTAGCGCCATATCTCCCTCATTACTAAACAGATAGGTCTCTTCGAACCGTCGCAGCGCCGAGCTCAAGAAATTTGCCCGACTCGAGATAATCGCCTCAGCCGGAATATCTGGAGACACCAGCACTAGCCGCCCTAGCGAAAAAACATGGCCGATATTCGAGGAAGGTATCTTTGCCTTATCTCCCGCATCCAACTTACCAACCGCACTAGGATCAAACACATCCGAAAGAATCCGAACCGTATTAGTCACCACAAAGCCTCCCATGCTGTGACCAATGAACGACAGCCTAATCCGCCGCGCCTGTGGCCCTTTTGACCACCGAGGACTCGCTTCTACCGCCTTATCTAGCTGCCGAATGAGTTCCACCAGATCGGGAACACCAAAATTGCTCGCCCGATACGAATCGCGAAAATATCCCACCACTCTTAGCAAAAAGAGCGTAAAGACAATAGACGCTAGAAAAGTCATCAGCACAAAAACGACAACACTAACGACCTCAAAGCCGATAGAAGGGAAAGTATCATCGATCAACACCCACAGAATCATAGCCGCAAGCATGGCGAGAGCCGCACACAACAAGACTTTTAGCGCTTTGGGTAGTGACTGAAAAGCATAGCTAATCTTGTTCTTTAGCGTATCGCTGCCGCGACCGTCTACCTGTTCGGAAGGCCATCGGTAGCCAATCAATACCAGACCGTCGGCTTTGCGATCGCACCTCTGCTCAATATGATCTCGAATATCCTGATACCACCCCTTCGTACCGTCGCCCGGCGCATCTACCGTACCAAAAGAGCCCAGCGCCGTATTGTAGCCATGGACTGCAACCAGTATCTCAGGGTAGTCCTTCTCACTCAAAAACGCCGCAATGCTATCGATCTCACCCTGCGGATCTTCCACATCGCCTATGCGATTGTCTTCCACATTGTTAGGGGCTGTGCTGCCTACAAAATAAGCCGGAAACGCCGGCGATGCAGATGGTATCTTTTCAACGCAGAGAAAGTAATTTTTCTTTGACAGCCGATCTTTTTTCACTATTTTTATCACCTGAGTAGATTCAGTTTGATGAGCTAGCGAGTATCCAATCAACACCAGAAGCCCCCGTCCTAATTCTGAGGCTCTGAGGCAAAATATTACACAAATTGCTGATTAATATCAAAAATCAATTACTTTAACAGCTGCTTCATTTCTTACAACACGCTGATAAAACAACAGATATTCTCATCACAACAATACGAGCCAGTCAGCTCACCGAGACAGGCGAGCCGTGTAGTGACCAGTAGACACTGAGGAGAAATGACTAAAAAGGATGGGCGATACGGGGTTCGAACCTGTGACCTCTTCCGTGTGAAGGAAGCGCGCTACCACTGTGCTAATCGCCCTAAGGCCTACTACAGTAGCATACTTGCGCCGCTACTCTATCGACTCATTCCATAGATCCGTCGTCTGGCGAATACTCGAAAAATCTCCATTTCCCAGTATCAAATGGTCCAACAGCGGAATACCCAACAGATGAGCCCCTTTGAGTAGCTGACGGGTCAGAGAGATATCTTCTTGACTAGGGTCCAAGCTGCCAGAAGGATGATTGTGAGCGATGATCAGCCGAGTCGCCCCCCGCTTAATTACCTCTCGGAAAATCTCTCTAGGATGAGCCAGCGTCTCAGTCGCCGTGCCAATGCTAATAACTTTGCTGCCGATAATGCGATGCTTAATATCCAGCAGCAGCACGGCGAAACGCTCTTGAGCTTGCCACATTAGCTCATGGCCTAAGTACGCAGCCGCCACAGAAGGGTCATCTACCACCGTCATCGCAGGCGGCTGACTTTGCAAAACCCGCTTACCTAGCTCTATTGCCGCCAATATAGAAGATGCCTTCGCTGGCCCCATTCCCAAGATGTCAATCAGGCTCTCAGCACTCACATCTCTCAGCGCCGCTAGCCCATCGCCATCGAGCCTTTCATTACCCAAATGTTGCAAAATAAAATGCCCTAGCCCCACTGCCGACAGCTTCCCTGGCCCCTGTCCACTCCCAATCAAAATCGCCACCAGCTCTGCGGCAGACAGTCGCTTAGCGCCGTACGCAAGCAGCCTTTCACGAGGTCTTTCGGTGGTGGGCATATCAGCAACGCGCAGGCTGTATGTCATAAGGGAGCGATCGCGAAGCGGCGAAGATAAAGGAAAAAGCATCTCTTCTTAGTGAGCCCGAAACAACAGGCGAACCATCGGCTAGCAAACCAGCGATCACAAAACACCGTAAGCTGGACAAACCATTCCTTTTGATCCTTGTCCTAAATCTATGTCTGCCGAAACATCTGCTGCTGAGACCGTTGCCAAGCTGAAAGCTATCCGCAAATATCTTATTGAAATTAGCCTAGTGCACACCCCAGCGGCACTTTCAAACAAGCAAAAGCAAACGGTTCGTGAGCATCTACTGTGGCTCAATGAACAAAGCGAGTATCAAACCTTGGGAATTTGTGCCAGCACATTAGCCGAAGCTGAAGTGGCACTCAAGAGCTACATCCAAGCACTCAGTCAGCCTATTCAGATAAACATTCCACCCCGAGACGGCGCTGTTTTTCTCAAATTCAATACCCTAAAAAATGCCTGGTATTTAGACGGCTATAGCGGCGATGCTCGCGGCGTCCTCGTGACCTACCACACCTCTGAGCCTGAGCTAGACGAAGTGAATGGTACCTACGGACCTTTCCCATTTGATTTATTTTGAACGGACTGAACCGATAGCACTGTGTACATAAAAAGAGACGATGGGTAGCCTGCATGTAAAGAGCCGATAAAAAGCTAATGGCATCGCAGCGTCTCAGCTGTAATCTATGGGAGAATTTGCCAACCTATTTAGACTGCTTTTGCTGTGAACTTGAGAATGCTGAATGCAACCTACCCCTAAAGCCTTTTCCTATAGCCGCCGCTCATTTCTTAAAACTAGCGCCTTAGCTGCTAGCGGCGTCCTTGTCTACGGCTGTGTCGCTCAAAAAAACGATTCCCTTATCGAAATTCTGCACCTGCCAAAACAGTTCTCCCGTCGGGCAGACAAGTTGAGTGCGAATATAAGCGGCCGCTATGCCGAAAATTTAAGGCAGCTTAGATATCAAATCAATGGCTCTGACTGGATTGGGTTTGCTCGAAGAGGACCAAGGGTGCCCTCACCACTTTTCACTATTGAGCTGACAGCTGACGAACTCAAAGCAGGCGCTAACGAACTTAAGCTAGAAGCCACGCCGAAACGAGGCGAACCCGAAATTGTTACGGTATCTTTTAACTATGAGCCCGCTGTCCCGACGCTACCGGTCACCGTAGACTGGGCGAATATCGACAGTAGCGAGCTAGACGTTCAAGATGGCTACTGGGAGACCTTTGACAGTGGTGACGGCTGGCGCGTTCGACCCACGCCTGGCTTTGAAGACTACGACCGCGTTTTGAATGTTACAGGCGCTTTTCCTGGCGGGCGACGGGTTGAAACAGATTTAATTGTGCACAGCCATAGCGAAGACCGGTTCTATGGATTTGGCCTTCTGTCTTTGTGGGGGGGCCATCCTGATGAGCCGACGGCACGGCCTCGACGAGGCTGGAGCTTTGGGGTGACTTGGTACTATTCGTTCTACAAGGGATTTGGGGCAGAACTTTCCTACAAGGAGGGCGAGGGAGAACCCCAATGGGTGTCGGCCTATCGCAACTACGATTTTGAATTTGGTAAAAAATATCGGCTGATTACCGAATGCTTTCCAGAGGTCGATACTGAGGGGAAACACCTCCGCTACCGGGCACGCATCAAGTGGTTTGCCGATGGCGAAGCAGAACCCGAAAGTTGGGTAGAAGTTACCGATCCAGACGGAAAGCTAGTCCCTGAAGGAGAATACAGCGTCGCTGTTTTGGTGCACAGGAGTCAGGCCGATTTTGGCCCAGTGACGGTGTCATCTGTTGAGGCAGTGCAGGTTCAAGACGATTCTGTTCAAACCGAACAAGAACAGAGCATATAGAGAAATAGAGGAATCTGGATAAAAGAGTCCTTCTCTATCGAAGATTTGATGGATTGGCTGGGCTATGAAAAATCTCGTAGTTTTGAAAGAAGCAGGCTAGGAAGTCGCCGTTGCCAACATCTCCTAAAGTGGGCCATTGAGGAAGCGCGCTGGGCTTTTTCATTTGGGTCGCGTGTTGAGCCAGTGCGGCTCTCTTTTGAACTAGCACAGGCTGAATATCTACCGCGTACTGAAAGTCTTTAAATATATCAGTACCTAGTCCATTGTGCAGGGTCGCGATGATTTCGCGAAGAAATGCTTTCTTACCACCGCCTCTACGAAGAGGAACCCAAGGCCACTGACGCCAGTGCCAAATTGGATAGGCATATATTTGGGGCGTGAGAGATAGCTGATCTAGCGCGGCAACTACAGCTTGATAGGTGAGTGCATGATCAGGCGGGGTCTCTCGATGATAAGGAACAAATACTTCAAGGGCGGGATTAGCCTGAAGAAATATTCTGATTTTTTCGGTCGCAGCTGCTAAGTTCTGCGCGAGGCGACCATCGCCAAAGTCTAGGAAGGTGACCTCCTCAGGCGCTAACCCTAGCAGCTTGGCAGCAGCTAGGGCTTCGTCATACCGAATATTGCGCAGCTCAGCTTCGGGCATTAGCGCCGCATGGGAGCGACTGCCGTCGGTCACAAATACCAGCTTGACCGTTGCACCAGCTGCTTTTTTCCGTAAGATGGTGCCGCCACAGCCAAGGGCTTCATCGTCTGGATGAGGGGCGAAAACAATAGCCGACTGACTGAGATCAGTCAGCGATCGCGCCGACATCACCTGGTCAAATCGCTTCCGGTACAGAGCCTGCAACCATGTCATTATCGAGCGCCTCTCAGTGGCCATTGCTTTATTCTTCGAGGATAAGCCATCGAGGATCTATTGCGATCAGTCGATCTAAGGGTCTCTTGAGCAGTAAGCAGTTCAGCGTAGTAACGGTATAGGTCCGACGAGATCGCGTCCCAAGAAAACGCTGCTACTGCTCTAGGCCTTGCGGCCTTACCCATACGAGCTCTCAGCGCTTTGTCGCTCAGTAGACGAGCGATCGCATCGGCAAGCGCATTAGCATCTTCACAGGGTACCAATAGACCTGTTTCTTCGGGTAAAACAATATCTACCATTCCGCCAACGGCGGTAGCCACCGTCGCCACTTCACTCGCCATCGCCTCTACTAGGCTCATCCCAAAAGATTCACTGACCGAGGGATTCACTAAGATATCAGCGGCTTGAAAGTAGCGAGGCAAGAGCTGATGAGGCACGTTACCTACAAACGAGACCCTTTCTTTGAGCGCTGGCGTCAGCTGTTGCTGTAAGTAAGCTAGGTAGTTAAGCGAGTCGAACTGAGCCAAACGCTGAACCAGCGGATCGTTGCTCAAGTCGGCAATGTATTTAGCCGAAGCAGGCTGATGAGGGCCCACAACGTGCAGCCTCGCCGCTGGGAACTTCTCAACAAGTTTAGAAAAAGCTTCTATAAGCGTATGCAGTCCCTTCTCCGGAGAAAGCCTGCCAACGAACATAATATTGGGCGAAGTAGCACTGTCAACAGCTGTTGGAGTAGAGACTTCTGGAAAAACTTCCTGAGCGATCGCAGCTTTAGACATCGTCTGGTCCGGATAGAACTGCTCCGTATCCACGCCGTTGAATACGCGCTTACAGCGGTCGGCGAATTCAGGGAACTGCGCTTTGACTTTATTGGTAATGTAGTCGCTACAGCCAATCACCAAGTCAGTTTGGGCCAATCGCTTGGCAATCACAGCCCGGTCAAACTGACTTAGCCACTCACAGTGCATATGAAGCACCACCTTAGTGTGCGGGTTGAAGGCTTTGATAATGGGTACAAACTGAGAAAAGTTGTGGATGTGAACAATGTCACACTGCTGTCGACGCAGGTCTAAAGCTACTCTCAGCGCATAAGGCAGAGCGAACAGCCAGGAGTTGAGGTAGCCAAAGGCAGGCATCATCTTTTCTGCCCAGCCAGCCATCTTATCGACTAGCTTCATTCCCAAAACAGAAACGCGACGACACTCAATACCCTCGTGAACCTCTACAGCGGCTTGATTTTTGTTGCGCCGAGCGTAGATAACGGTTTTGCAACTAGCGTAAGGCGCAGAGGCCTTTTGAGTAAGACATTTGGCTGTTTCGTAGGTCCAAATAGGAATGGAGTTTGAATTTACTGGAAAGGTAACTGTATTCCAAGGCTGGTTAATAAAGGCCACTTTCATATGGACTGCTTCTCTGAAAAAAGATTTGAATAAGGATAAATCTAGAATGACTGCTGCATAAGCACGCTTGTCAGGGGGTCTTAGCTATGTATAGGTGATCTGTACAAACGGCTACAGACAAACTAGAGCGGGTTCAAGCGTTTATGGTAAGTGCAACAACAACATACTCAATGTAGATGGGGTTCAATTTATGAGGCAACCGCATTCATTTGATCTTTACGATTATGTAAATCCTGGCCCACGTAGGTGTGACCTTGAGCACAAATACTCACACAGAAAGTTGATGCAACAGCACCATAGCTTCACACAAATACTAAGCATATACCCCAAAAAAAGAACAAGCCTACGGAGGAACACCGATAGGCTTGAGTAAAAATAGAGAAAGAGAAAGTGCTTCAACAACAAGCACTATAAAAGTGAGCGCTACGTAGTGACCAACCCATTTTCTAGCGCGTAGCGCACCAGCTCAGTTCGGCTATTCGTCCCAGTTTTGCCGAACAGGCGGCTGACGTACTTCTCAACGTTGCGAACCGTGGTCCCTAGTCGGCTAGCGATTTCCTTGTTCATGAGGCCCTCAGCCACCAAATCGAGCACATCTTGTTCACGAGGGGTGAAGTCAATCTTGATACCGCTGTTATTTTGCTTGATCATGCTGCCGCGCTGAGTGAGCAAGGCTTTGATTTCTTCGATTTGACGAGCCATGACGGCGATGTCAGGCGTTGTACCGGCTTCGGGGGCCTGGGCGGCGCGGCGCTCGATGAGGCTATTGATAATGGCGACGAGTTCTTCTGGGTCGAAGGGCTTGGAGAGGTAGGCGTCTGCGCCAGCGTTGTAGCCCTGAATGCGATCGCTCGTCATCCCCCTCGCCGTCAAAAACACCACTGGCAGCGCCTGAAAGCGAGCATCCTCACGCACCTGCTTAAGGAACTGGTAGCCATCTACTTGCGGCATCATAATGTCTGAGATCAAGACATTGGGCGACTCCTGCTGCAACAGCTCCCAGCCTTCTTTGGCATTGCCCGCCACGCGCACTTGAAAGTTACTGTCCTCTAAATAGGCCTGAACCGATTCACGCAGGCCGGGTTCGTCGTCGACAAGTAAAACTTTACTAGGGGTATCTGCCATGGGTCGCGGTTGTGCAAGTAGTGAACTAATCCATAAATCATAGCGCTATGCTCGCCACTCCCAAACGAAAGACACCATCTAAGGACAATTGTCGGCCTTACCAGCAGTTCTTAAAAGCTTTTTTCAGTCGCCTAGAAAAGGCTCATAGGCCCCTCACACAGAGCGTTTAGCAGCTCTGATATTAGTAACAATCACTACAATTATTAAAAATCATCTAAACTCCGCTCGGAAAACCGGGGATTATGGCAAAATTTATTGACCAGATGCACATACCATCTTTAAGTAATTCGAACAGGTAATTCAAAATATGGCACTTCAACTCGGCGATATCGCCCCTGATTTTTCACAAAAGTCTTCAATGGGTGATATTAATTTTCATGAGTGGGCAGGGGACAGCTGGGTCGTTCTTTTTTCTCACCCTGCTGACTACACACCTGTTTGCACCACAGAGCTAGGTCTCGTTGGCTCTCTACAAGAAGAATTCAAAAAGCGTAACGCTAAAACTATCGCGCTCAGCGTAGATGGCGTAGAGTCTCACAAGGGCTGGATCAACGACATTAATGAGACGCAAAGCACCAGCATCAACTACCCCATCCTGGCGGACGACGACAAAAAGGTAGCCACGCTATACGGCATGCTTCAGCCAAACTCTGATGCAGGAAATACGTTGACGGTGCGCTCCGTATTCGTCATTGATCCCAACAAAAAAATCCGTCTCACCATTACCTACCCTGCCAGCACAGGCCGCAACTTCGACGAGATTTTGCGCGTTATCGACTCCTTGCAGCTCACTGATTACCACAAGGTAGCCACCCCTGGCAACTGGAAAGACGGCGGCGACTGTGTCGTAGTGCCTTCCATCTCCACAGAAGATGCGAAAAAGCAGTTTCCTAAGGGCATCACAGAAGTGAAGCCTTACCTGCGCATGACGCCTCAGCCGAATAAGTAAGTGACTAGCTAGTGGACAGCTACGGCTAAGCTAGAATCCGATAGAGAACGACGACGGGCTGTAAGTAGATACTTACAGCCCGCTGTCGTTCTCTGCTCATCGTCAGTCTTTGAATCCAATAGATTCAGCGGATGAAGAATTTGCACAGCGCTAAGAAAGGCTAATCATCTTCTTAAAAAACTCAAGCTTACTAGCGTAGGGCGGATAGCGCCAGTCGAGGTCTAGCCAAAAAGGCTTCTTGAGAACGCTCTTGGCGTGGGAGAACGTATCGAAGCTGGTTTTGCCATGATAGGCTCCTATACCGCTATTCCCCACACCGCCAAAAGGCATTCCCCAAATTGCGAGATGCAGCACAGTGTCATTGATACAAACGCCGCCCGAAGACGTAGATGAAAGCACCTGCTTTTCGAGGGACTTGCTGTTCGTAAAGAGGTAGAGTGCCAGAGGCTTGGGTTTGCTGTTGATAAAGGCGATCGCATCTTCTACCTTCTCGTACTCCAATACCGGTAGCACCGGCCCAAAGATCTCCTCCTCCATAATAGGCGCATCCCATGCCACATTATCTAGCACAGTCGGCGCAATAAACTTACGCTCTCGGTCGCTCTGCCCGCCGACAACAATCTCTTCATCACCTAACAAACCCACCACCCGCTCAAACTGGCGATCGCTCACCATTCGAGAAAAATCAGGACTCTGCGAAGGGTCTTCGCCATAGGTCTCTTCAATCGTTGTCTTTAGCGCGTCTACAAAAGCAGGCCTAATATCTCTGTGCACCAGCACATAGTCAGGCGCAACGCAGGTTTGCCCCGCGTTCAAAAACTTACCCCACACAATTCGCCGAACTGCCACCTCAAGCTTAATATCTGAGTCAACGATGCAGGGACTTTTTCCACCTAGCTCCAGCGTCACTGGCGTTAGATGCTTCGCGGCGGCTTCCATCACAATTTGACCAATGCGAGTGCTACCGGTAAAAAAGATGTGGTCAAACTTTTGCGCTAGCAGTGAGCGCGAAGCTTCAACACCGCCTTCTTGCACAGCGACATACTCAGGCGAGAAAGTAGATTCTATGAGTTCAGCAACTACTTTAGAAGTAGCAGGAGCAAGTTCAGAGGGTTTGACGATGGCGCAGTTACCGGCAGCGATCGCGCCAATCAAAGGCGAAATCACCAGCTGAAACGGATAGTTCCACGGGCCGATAATCAGCACACTGCCCAAAGGCTCCGGCTGTACCCAGGCAGAGCCTGGCAGCTGCGCAATCGGCAAATTCACCTTTTGCGGCTTCATCCACTTTTTCAGCCGCTTCAGCACATAGCTCAGCTCAGCGCGCACACCTATCTCAAAGTAGCCTTCAAACTCAGGTCGACCCAGATCGTCTTTAGCCGCCTGAACAATAGCGTCTTGACGTTCTAAAATTGCGCTTTTCAGCTTTTCGAGCTGAGCGAGTCGGTACTCGTAGGGCTTCGTCTGCCCGGTTGCAAAGAATGTTCGCTGCGTTTGTAGAGTAGTATCACTAGCGACACTTTCGGTCTGCAAAGTAGAGAGAGCTGTCATATGGAGAGGATAATAGAGGGGTGCCTCTCAGTTTAACGAAGTGCGGGGCAGTCAATTGCCTTCTCTAATCACCATACCTACCGTGTTGACGCCTGCAACCTGCAGCTGTTCCATCGCTCTATTCAGTAAATTTTGCTTGATTCTGCCGGGCTGAGTGACCAGAAGCATGCCATCAGAATGATTGGCCACCAAATAAGCATCGGATTGACCGACCAAAGGAGGGGTATCGAAGATTATCAGGTCGAATTCTAGCTGGACTTTTTGCATGAAGAGTTTCATGTTTTGAGAAGAGAACAGGCGAGTCGGTTCAAAATCAGCCGTACCAGCAGCAATAAAATATAGATTAGGCTCTGGTAAAAACTTTTGAATCAGCGCTGGGTTAGACTCACCTGAGAAGAAATTGGTGAGTCCCCTTTCGTTGGAAAGCTCTAGATAATTGTGTAGCTGAGGCGATCGCAAATCAGCATCGACGAGCAGCACTCGCTGGCCCATAGCAGCAGCGGCCTCCGCCAAATGCAGCGCAACCGTTGACTTACCTTCGCCCGGCATTGTAGAACTCACCGTAATAGAACGAATCGCTTCTCGGTAGCCAGCCGAGCGAATATTGGTATAGAGCAGCCGGAAGGCCTCTGAAAACGGATCGCTTGAATAAGAGCGACGAGAGCTCTTTTTACTAGAGGCGTCACGTGCAGACGGTTTGCGACTACCGTTCTTATCGGCTCTAATAGACGCCCCTACCGACTGGAGCGACTCAGACATACTTGGGACTTCCGACTCACTGTAGACATCACCGACTACTTCAGCAAAGTCTTGATAGGGGATTCTGCCTAGCACCGGTAGCCGAGTCAAACGACGAATCTCCGCATCGCTATAAATAACGCCACCAGACTTATCCAATAGCAGTGCTAATGCAGAGCCCAGCAACAGCCCAAGTACTCCACCTAGCAAAAGGGTTTGGGGTAGGCTCTCTCTCTGCGGCTGAGGCTCGGTTGGCGGAGTGAGCACTTCCCAAGGAATCTCCTGCTGGGCTTTATCAATCTCCAAAGCCTCACGCGTAGCCAAAAACTGCGTTAAGTTCTCTGTGGCCACCGTTAGCTCTCTTTGAATATCTGTATAGCGCCTGGAGATATTCGAGAGCTGGTCAACGTCTGAATTTAAGCCCTGAATAGTTTGATCAACGGCCTGCTGGCGAGATTCGAGCTCACGAATTCTGCTGAGCAATTCTTGTTCAGACTGCTGGCCTTGCTGAGTCAAGAGCGCCAAGACGTTCTGCCGCTGTTCTCTAAGCAGCTCCATATCCGGGCTAGATTCTAGGTATAGCGTCGAGGCTTCTGCAATTTGCGCGTCTATTTCTAGCAGCGAATTTAGTAAGGACTGGTAGCGAGGATTTTGAGCTAGCGCTGATGATGCATTTGTCTCCCCTGGCTGCTGCTGCTGTACGGTGAGGTCATCATAAAGATCACGCGCTTGCTTGAGCTCCACGCTAATTTCAAGCTGAGACTGCGAGAAAGTGTTCATCTGTGAAGACAGCTGTGTACCTCGCGACTCAGGATCAATCAGGTTATTGTCTGCACGCAGCGTTTCGAGCCGATCTTGAAAGAGATCTACCTTTTCTCTCAAGTCAGGTAGCTTATTTTCTACAAAATCAATACCTCGACCAATTTCTGCCTGCCGAGAGCTTAGACTATATTCTAGATATACCTCGGCTACCGATCTAAGTACCGTTATCACTTTTTGAGGGTCAGAATCTGTGTACCTTATCTGAAGAATATCGGAGTCTTTTCCTAGAGCGTCGAGCTTTAGCGCTCGCGCAATTCTTCGATAGCACAGTTCGTTGATGATAGCCTCATCGTTAACACTAGCATTGACGGGTGCATCACAAGCTTCGGCGTACCGGGTTTCCACCTTTTCTACTACAGGCATCAAAACCTTCTGGCTGCTTAAGATCTTAAGCAAGTCTTGATCGAGATTTGCATTAACCGGATTGCCACTCGTTAGCGTGTCTGGAATATTAGAGACAACTTCGTTCTCAACGGTTAGAGGCTGTACCAGAATCTCTAAACTGCTGGTGTAAGTAGGCGTATCGGTAAGCGCTCTAAATCCAGCAGCGGAGGTTGAAGCAATAGTAATCCCCACGATCACCCACCATTTTCGTTGCAGGGTACGCAAGAGCTGACCAAAGTTCAAGCCACCTTCTAACTCTTCTGCTGAAGCATCTAGACTAATTTGAGGTGATGTTGGTAGAAGAACATTATCAGATTTCATCTTGCTCATTGGGGTTAGAGTTGAACAGCAGCTTGTTAAGAATGTGTTTTGATTCACCTAAATATTAGGAACAGCTGAGGTAAGCCAGAATTAACACAACGCACCTACGGCAGAAGGCCTAGTCGAAAATATCGAAAAAGCGAAAGATAGAGAATGCTCTACCCAATGGATTGAGTATGGTTCCCAAAGTATCTGAGACTCCAGCAAGTGCATTTCGATCAACAATGACAACATCGTTATTCCTGAGTAAGGGATTATTCTCCTCATCAATGCCCTGAGCAAAGTCCACCGAAATTTCAGAGCGAGTTACTGTACCATCTTCGTTGAGACGGACGAGTTCGGCAGAACCTCGACTTGCTCGAGTGCGATCAAAGCCACCAACCGCCAAAATAGCCTGACTGAGCGGCGTATTCGGTGGCAGTTCTACTGTACCCGGCTGCCTTACCTCACCGACGACATTAACGCGAATAGTATTAGGAGAGAAACTTGCTGAGGCCAGTTCGCTCACCTCTCGCGGTGTGAGCGCTGTCGCTACAGGCACAATAATAGTGTCCCCTTCTTGCAAAGCGGCGTCTTGAGCCAAGTCGCCGTCTGTGAGCAAAGACCAAAGATCAACTTCAAAGATTTGAGGCGTCCCTGTGCGCGTGGGGCGAACGACCTGAACCTGGCGAACATCAGCCTCTGGCTTAATTCCGCCTGCCACCTGAATTGCCCTAGTCACCGTAGTTGGGCTATTGGTTGAGCCAGTAGTACCAGGCGTGCCAGCGTTTCCGGTTCGCGCGATACCACCTTGCAAAGTGTAAGGCCCCGGTCGATAAACCTGGCCAACAATAGCAATATTTATCGGCTCACTGTTCGCGGCAGTCAGGGTAGAATCTGCTAACAAAGCTGCATTTTGTGTCGGCACAGACGCCGTCGGAACAATCACTTCATCACCGTCTCTTAAGGTGATGTCCTGTGTCAGGTTGCCGTTTGCAATCAAATCTAGTAGATTCACCACGATCACCTGCGATCCGTTATTCGACAGTGCTCGGCGAACCTGCACCTCAGAAAGATTGGCCGATTGAGTGATCCCACCGGAAGTCTCAATGAGCTGACTGAGCCGAGCCTGCTGATTAAGACCCTGGTCGATGGTGTAAGAGCCTGGGCGATTGATCTCGCCTGCGATACTAATTTGAAGCGGTCGTCGAGAGGAAAGACTAAGCGTTATTAAAGGACGTCTCAGATACTCGGCGTAGCGCTCAGAAAGCTTTGCAGAAGCCGCCTCTACTGTTATCCCTTCGACATCAACCCTACCGATTAAAGGAAGATTGAGTGTGCCGTCAACCGATACTTGACTCTCCCCGCTATACTGAGCCACCCTAAAAATATCTACGCGAACGATATCTCCCGCGCCTAGAGTGTAGGCAGACTCACCTATGTTAGGAGCCGACACTGATGAAGGCGGTGCTGATAAAGCCGGTACTGGCGGAACGGGTAGAGCAGGGAGCCGATCCTCAATACCAACTGGCTCGACTGCTTTGCTAGAGGTCGCAACAAAGCTGCTAGCGCAAGGGCGATGAACACAGCAACACCGAATCGAGCTTGGATCACTGTAAGGAATTGGCGAGGCGGAAGAAGCATGGATCTCATCACGAGTGATTCACAACAGTCGGCAAGGGTAGACCAAGCAGCTATATATAGTCTGCAATCTGAACGGGTATACATCCGCTATCTTTCTAGAACGCTTCCCAAATTTCACATTCTCTTCACAATACTATTTCTACTTGCTAGCGAAACACGTACGTGTAATCTCTATGAAGTTAAGGACGCATTGGCAATTTTAGTTGCAAATTTTTGTAACTCGTGGAAATATTAGGAACAGTTGCAGTAGTCGATCCACTGGCTGAAGGGACGCAGCACAAGACGCTTATGCGCCTGTAGGTGTATGTTTAAAGAAGCCTTACATGCGCTAGGAAGTAATGTAAGTAGCTTTATTCTTCCTGATTCTCCTGCCGCTGCTCAGTATATTTTGGTTCTTCCTCTACTACTCTCATCACGTCTTTATATCCAAACTTCCGTTTTTCCTAAATTTCCGGAGTAAAAAGCAGAGGATGTAAAAAGGTCGCCCTCGACTTTGCTGCTCCTACAGTCGGTACGTTTTGTACTGTCATTTTCGCTAAAAACACTTCTATGTGTTTAGCAGGTTTCACTATTATTGCATCGGTTCTCTACCAGTAAAACCTCTTAATAGAACAGGTAGTCTTTCAACTATGTTTCTTCAGTCACTAGATATCTCTCGATCTATATCCACCAGGAAAGACTTACATACTCAAGATGTTGTTGGGTTTCCTATATCGACTCTTCCATTCGAAGCGCAGGTAAGCACTATTGTTGAATGGACAAAGGCTGAGGCGAGTAGAGTTGTATGCGTGTCGAATGTGCATATGCTGATGGAAGGCATCTGGCATAGCGATTTTGCTCAAGTGCTCAGAGGCGCTGATCTCCTTACTCCAGACGGCATGCCTTTGGTTTGGATGGCAAGGTTGCTGGGCAAACAGACTCAAGAGCGCGTAGCCGGTATGGAGCTTATGCTGTCTTTGTGCGATCAAGCGCAGGCTAACGGAATAAGCATTTTCTTCTATGGCTCTAGGCCTGAGACCTTGTCGAGAATTCGACAGCGCCTAGCTGAAGATTATCCTGCTCTCAAGGTAGCAGGAATGCATTCTCCACCTTTTCGGTCTCTGAGCGCTGAAGAGGACACGGCTATTACCCAAGAGATTAATAGCAGTGGCGCAAAACTGGTTTTTGTAGCGCTAGGATGCCCGAAGCAAGAGACCTGGATGCACGAGCATCGCGAACAGATTCAAGGTGTCATGATAGGGTTGGGCGGTGCTTTTTCAGTTTATACCGGAGAACAGAAGTGGGCACCTGTATGGATTAGAGAGCTTGGCCTAGAGTGGCTATATCGGTTGCTACAAGAGCCTCAGCGACTGTGGAAGCGATATGTTACTACTATTCCACCGTTTCTGTGGCTAGCACTCAAGCAAGTGATAAGGATACGACTCAGGGATCCTTGGAAGAATTCAAAGAGGAGACAACAGTGAACGAAGGGGAAGAATCTAGCTAAGTAAAGTGTATAGCTCGCTCTAGTGTGTAGTTCTGACCTCTACAAGTAACTGCTTGTGAGTGCGCTCAGCAGTGTCCAGTATCTTAGAAGATTGTCATTTTATGACTCCGAATTAGTATGAAGTTGAAGCTACCTAATATTGTCCGGACCCTAATCAAAACGACTGGCTTCTGGCGAGAGAACTATCTAATTCTGCGAGAATTCAGGCACTTTCGTCGAATCGCAGTGCTGGCAGTTATATTTGCCCTTGTAGCCGCTTCTCTTGAAGGAGTTACAGTTGGCCTCATTGCATCGTTCTTACAAGGGCTGACTAATCCTGAGGAACCACCCCTCCAAACAGGGTTCATCTGGTTTGACACGGCGGTCCTGGCAACCGAGGCTAGTGCTGCGCAGAGACTTTATCGGCTCTCTGGACTGCTGTTGTTGGGTGTATGTTTGAAAGCTGGTTTCGACTACTTAGGTGGAGTGTATTCTAAGCAGGCTTCTCTAAGTTTAGTAGATCGCTTACGTCAGAGAATTTTTGACCAGCTAGAGAGTTTGAGCCTGAGCTTTTATTCTACTGCCAACCCCGGTGCGTTAATTAGCACCGTAAGAGGAGAGGTAAATCAGGTTCAGCAAGCATTTAATGTACTTTCTACCTTCATAGTTCACGGCTCTAAGCTATTAGCCTACCTGGTATCGATGCTATTGCTGTCTTGGCAGCTTTTTTTGACTTCTATCCTGGTGTTCGGGCTGATGTCTGTAGGGTTGACTTCGTTGACCAGCAGGGTTAGAGAAGCTAGCTTCGAGGTACCGAAAGCTAACAAAGCGTTTACCTCTAGTGCGCTTTCGTTTATTAATGGAATTCGTACGGTTCACGCTTCCGGCACTCAGTCGTTTGAACGTCAGCGATACTATGCTGCTACGCATGAGGTTTATGAGGCCCAGTTTGGTCTGATTAAGCTTTCGTCGATGGTGCAGCCGATAGTTGAGACATTAGGAGCTGCCTTGCTAGTAGGTATGGTGGTGGTGTCTTACAGCTTGTTGATTTCTACAGGGCGGTTGAAGGCGGCTGAGCTACTGACGTTTTTGTTTGTGCTGATTCGAACAACACCATTAGTGTCGTCGCTCAACAATGTTAGAGTCTCTTTTATCTCTTCTCAAGGTTCTCTAGGAGCTGTTAGCGATCTATTACGTCGCGACGATAAGTCTTACTTCGAGGATGGGCAGAAGCTGTTTACTAGCTTGCAGCGGTCAATTGATTTTGAGTCTGTTGATTTTTCGTACAATCCGGGTGAACCTGTGCTGCACGACATTACGCTGTCGATTAGGCGGGGGGAGACGACGGCTCTGGTGGGATCTTCGGGTGCAGGCAAGACAACTCTGGCAGATCTACTGCCCAGGTTTTACGATCCGACACGGGGCCGTATCTTAGTTGATGGGATAGATTTACGCGAGCTGAAAATCAACTCGCTGCGTCAGAGAATGGCGATTGTGAGCCAAGATACTTTCATCTTCAATACTACAGTTAGAGAAAATATCATCTACGGTGTTGAGAATGCTAGTGATGATGATATATATGAGGCAACACGAATGGCTAACGCGCTTGGCTTCATTCAGGATCTACCGCTAGGCTTTGAAACAGTACTGGGTGATCGCGGTGTGCGTTTGTCGGGTGGGCAAAGGCAAAGGATTGCGATCGCTCGCGCTCTATTACGCAACCCAGAAATTTTGATTTTAGATGAAGCTACAAGCGCCTTAGACTCAGTGACGGAGAACCTAATTCAGGAATCATTGGAGAAGTTGTCGAAAGGACGGACGGTGATTGCGATCGCCCACCGTCTATCAACAATCTCGAACGCAGATAAAGTCATAGTTATGGAGAAAGGTCGAATTGTTGAGCAGGGTAACTACCAAAATCTACTAAAAAAACGCGGCAAATTGTGGAACTACCATCAAATGCAGTTTGAAGTAGAAACAATTTCATAAGATTCCGCTTCTAAAATATTCTAGTGATTACATATGAAACTCTACTACTTCCGGAAAGAAGAAGGAAACTTTGGGGATGATCTTAACGACTGGCTTTGGAAGGAGCTAGTTCCAGGCGCATTTGACGAAGATGAAAAATCAGTCTTTTTCGGTATTGGAACGATCATCAACGATCGAATCCATGAGCGAGCTCCAAATGCTGACAAGATTTTGATTTTTGGGTCGGGAGTTGGTTACGGGAGAACGCCACTCAAGAACTTACCTGTAGTTGACGATAAATGGAAAATTTATTGTTTGAGAGGTCCGCTATCGGCAAGGGCCCTTGGCTTGAGCGACGAATTTGCTGTTACAGACGGTGCAGTCTTAATTAGGAGACTTTTTGAACCTCATCAAAGGAAAATCTATAAGTTCTCATACATGCCTCATGTTGACCAAGCTGTGAGGCACGGGATGATATGGGAGAAAGTGTGCGAGCAGCTTGGGTACGGTTACATCGACCCTCGTTGGTCAAGAAAAAAGGTTCTAGACTCTCTTTGCCAAGCAGAGTTGATCATTACAGAGGCAATGCACGGGGCTATTGTCGCAGATGCGCTCCGTATCCCCTGGATTCCTATCAAGACGAGCAATAGTATATTTGAGTTCAAGTGGCAAGATTGGTGCAAATCTGTTGGCTTAACATATCAACCTCAAATAATACTTGATATAGCTCAAAGAAAGGGGCTTAAGTACAAAGCAATAGAGTGGTTTATCATCAGGAGAGCCGCTAGGAGAATGAAAGAGATTGCGGAGCTTTCGTCGCCCTTCCTAAGTCAGGATTCAAAAATTGAACAGGTGACTAACCGACTCGAAGATAAAATTCAAGACTTCAGGAAAGATGTAGCTTATGGAAAATTTTGAACAGAAATATAGAAGAATTCGTATAGGACTACAGAGATAATGCTAAGAAAGCTCGAGCGTAAAATTCAAAAATTGAAACCGAGAAAATTCAGAGCCTATTGTATTGGTGCTGCTAAAACGGGATCGACATCTCTAGCAGCTATGCTTCAATCAAAATACAAATCAGCACATGAACCAGAAACAGAAAGAACCAACCAGCTCGTAATCGATTGGTTAGAGGGAGTAATCGATGATTCAGAACTCAAAAGAACATTAATAGAGCGAGATTGTCGCTTGAACCTTGAGTTAGAGTCTGCTCATCCGATAGGTTACATCAGTCATGTTCTTGCTGAAGTTTTTCCGAATTCAAAGTTTTGTATTACTATCAGAGAACCTTACTCCTGGATAAGATCGCGGTTGAACTTTCACCATAGGTTTGATCCTCCCAAATGGAAGCCTTATCGAGAGTACTTTTGGCTAAAGGAACACGCCGGATATGCTCCAGAGGAAGCTTTGCTCGAGGAGTTGAGACTGTATTCACTTGATACGTACTTGCATCAGTACTCGGATCACTACAGACGTGTCTTGGCGCTCCCTAGTCATAGATGCCTTATCATTAAAACTTCTGAGATAAATAATTCGATAGTCCAGCTGTCCAAGTTTCTCAATATAGATGAAGATAGTATTGATTTACGTCATAGCAACCAAAATTCAGACAAGATCGACCCGTTAAAGGAGATAGATTCCAAGTTTGTAAAGTCAAAGATTTGGCAACACTGCAACGAGATTATATCTGAATTTTTCCCTGATTCGATTCACACATATCGTTGATTATGTTTGTGTATCTCTCCGAGGCTTTTTAGAGACAGTGCGCTTTGCCAAAAGCCTAATTCCCATAGCCTACCGATCTTTTTTTGTAGGGTTTTAGTACTAGACTCAATCCTTATGCAGTAAGTGCAACACACTAGCTATGACAATACATACAACCACAAACGCAAGTACGCTGCTCCCTGATGTGTCTGTGGTGATTCCCACTTATAATCGCGTTGCGATGCTGAAGGAGGCACTTGCTAGTCTTTACGCCCAAGACTATGGAGGGCTGATAGAAATTATTGTCGTAGATGACAACTCTCAAGACGGTACGCCAACGATAATCCAGGAAGGCTATTCGGATGTTAATTTGATAGCGCTTTCTAAAAATATAGGTCCTGCTGCTGCTCGTAATAGAGGCATTTCAATTGCTAAAGGTAGATTCGTCGCTTTTTTGGATTCCGATGATCTTTGGCAACCAAATTACCTACAGTCCCAAATTTCACTGCTTCAGAGGCCTGAAAATGCTACCACTGAGAACTTCGGAGTAAGTGATATTTTCATTTGGAATATGTTGAGCGATAGGAAATATCGAAAATCACAGAAGCCGAAAACAAAATATTCTTCAACTTTGCATCATCTTCTTTCCGGAGGTAGTTTTATTTCTACACCTTCTGCTGTTGTCTTCCCTAGACATCTGTTGGAGGAAATAGGCTATTTCGATGAGAGTTTGCGGCTTGGAGAAGATACTGATCTCTACACTCGCGCAGTCCTCGCTGGTTATAGTCCATTATTCACAGAGCTAGCATCCGTAGTCAGACGAAAACATGGAAACGAACAGGCAATGACTATTGAGAATATAGAAAGTAGAGTGCAGAATCGCTTAAGAGCTGCAAAGAAGTATTATCCTTCAGCTAAGCGAAGGCTAGACAACATCACGCTTCAAAGAATTTACGCGGAAATATATACCAACTTCGCGAGCCACTACTACAGGGATGATTGTTATCTTGACTGGATCAGACTTTCTTTATCTTCTGCACGTCATTCTTCTTTGCAGGAAATGACGCACAATATTGTATCTGACATAAGAGATTCTACAAAAGATTTTATACGAAGCTTCAAACAGAGCACACTCTAGTGTATCCCTAAAAATCTCTCACAATCCTTTATATTAGATGACTACTTACTTTGTTTCAGTGATCATACCTGTCTATAACGACTTTGAGCGGTTGAAGCACTGCCTGCAAGCGTTAGATCATCAAACTTATCCTCGAAGTTGTTATGAAATTATTGTTGTAGATAATAATTCTGACGACGATCTCAAAAGTTTAATTAGTCAATTTCAGAATGCAGTCTATGAATCCGAACTGACGGTGGGCTCTTATGCAGCTCGCAATAAGGGTATCTCTGTCGCTAAAGGAACAATTCTTGGTTTTACAGATTCAGACTGTATTCCGAGCGTCGACTGGATAGAGAAGGGTATCAGCAGCTTATCGAATGAATGCCAATATGTCGCTGGTCAAATTAGTATCTTCTTTAAAGATCCAAAGCGGCCTACCATACCAGAACTATACGATAGTCTTAACTGTCTCAATCAGCAGCATTATATGGAATCAGGCCATTACGGGGCAACAGCAAATCTTTTCGCCTATAGAGAATTATTCGATAGAGTAGGGTTATTCAGCGCTGGTTTAAAGTCTGGCGGCGACAAGGAATGGGGTCAGCGAGTTTTTGCGGCAGGACATAAGCAAGCCTACGCCAAAGACGTCTTAGTCTTGCATCCAGCAAGATATTCAGCAAAAGACATCTGCAAAAAGACGGCTAGAGTCACCAAGGGACATTGCAGAATTGAGAACAGACACCATAGGCCGTCATTCGCTTTGCTGAAAGAGCTTTATTTTGACTTCAAGCCACCTGTCAAAGACACTGTAAAAGTTTTTAGAAATAGAAATCTAAATGGGCTTGGGCATAGAATGTTGTACACTTTGTTTTTCCTATACGTACAACAAATCAAAGCATGGACCAAAGCTAGATACTATCTAGAAACTACAACGCTGTCTAAAAATTAAAACTAGAAATTTAGTCTTACATAGAATCAGCTAAGCAAATAGTTAGTTTAAGACTTATACGTATAAGGTAACGATGTTGAATAGATTTCATCAAAAGATATTTTTTCATACAACCCACTCTCACTACGGTAAAAGAGGAGGTGCTTACTTTCAAGACTTGATAGTCAATCTGGCTGATGGATTTAAGCAACTAGGCATAGAATTCTACGCTAGTAACGATTATTGGCAAATGTCGCCTCATAGTGATCGCTATCTATTACAAAATAACCCGGACGTGACGCCTGATGACTGTGACATAGTCGTTGTGGAGCGACAGTGGTTTGAAGAAAATCGTTCGTTACCCAAAGATCTATTTCATCCTGCTCGTCGATACACTACCGTCTACTTAGATTGCTCAGATGGATTTAGAACGTCTTCCTGGCTACCTGAATTTCAAAGCTTCGACTTCATACTAAAAACTCACTATATAAAAAAGTTTAGCTATCCTAACAACGTTCATCCCTGGGCTTTCGGTTTGTCCGCTAGAGTTATTGATGAAATTGGTGACATTGAGCCATTCTCAGAACGAAACAGCAGCATCCTTCTAAACTTCCGAGTCAACCGCTCAAGTCAGTCTCTAAGAAAATATATTGCAAAGACTTTCACGAATGAGATTGAAGAATTTGTGTCAATTGATGCGACAAGAGACGATAACTCTATTGCACCTGAAGATCCTCTTTGTCGGCTTATGTATAAACAAACGGGCAGAAGACATATACCAAGCTATTACAAAAGGCTCAAAGCATCTCAAGCCTGTGCTGCTTTTGGCGGAATGTTTCTGGGTCCGCAGTTTACTGATATAAATTCAAAAAGCATTTACTACATCTCAAAGATTCTGAATAGATCAGGTATAAAGACGAACAGAATCGCTCAATGGGATAGCTGGCGACTATGGGAATCTCTAGCTGCTGGTTGTGTCACCTTTCATGTAGACTTTGAGAAGTATGGTTTAAGCCTGCCAACAATGCCACAAAACTGGAAGCACTACGTTGGAATCGACCTAGACAACATTCAGAATTCCATACGTAAAATAAATAAAGATCCTGAACTACTTACGGCTATCTCAGAAGAGGGTCGAAAGTGGGCGCTTCAGAACTACTCACCAATAGCTACTGCGGAGAGATTCTTGAAAA